>NZ_CAJFCI010000080.1:0-307814 GCF_904061905.1 Zestomonas carbonaria | reverse complement strand
TTGGCGACGTTGTTTATTAGGTCCCCGTTTATTGGATCGTAGGATGGGTGCAACCCATCGGTTCCGATGGTGATGGGTTTCACCCATCCTACAAAGCTGGCCACGCCAGCTTTTTCGCGGCCATGGGCCGCTCCTACGGTCTCGACCTGTAGGAGCGCGCCATGCGCGCGATTGGCGACGTTGTTTATTAGGTCCCCGTTTATTGGATCGTAGGATGGGTGCAACCCATCGGTTCCGATGGTGATGGGTTTCACCCATCCTACAGAGCTGGGTAAACGGTGCGCCGCGTACGCACCGTTCACCTGGCCCCCCCCCCGAATCAGTTCCTGATCTCGATCTGCAACTGCGCGCCTTCCACCGACTGCCAGTAGTCGTCCGACTGGTCGTTGGTGAGCAGCTTGCCGCTGAGCTGGTAGGGACCTTGCACCGCGGGCTTCGGGGCAAACAGTTCCGGTAGCAGCGGCTTGCTGTCGGGCAACGACTCCTCGGGGCTGAGCGTCTCGACCAGTTCCCTTGGCAGGCTGAGATCGAGCCCGGCTGTGCTGTCGACCCTGGCCGGCGCGGTCCTGGGTTCGAAACCGGGCGTCTTCGGCGTGGGCCGGTCCTTGGCGGGAGGCTGGGTTTCCGGCTTGGGTGTACGTGGAGCCCCGGGTTTGGCCGGCGGCTTGGAGGATTCGGGCGAAGCTGGCGGCAGCACCGGAGTCGCCGGCTTGACCACGGGAGGCTTGGGAACCGGCGCGCTAGGCGGAATCTTGGGGTCGGGCGGCGCATCCTCGCCGCAAGCGGCGAGGAGCGCGAGAGCCACGGCCAGGCTCAGGGGACGGAGGATGCGTTTCATCATCGACCACTGCTGGATACGGATACCCTATGCTCGCCCGCCACCGGGAAGCTGGCAAGTCGCTCAGGGCGCGTCATTCAGTCGCTTCAGCTCCGCCTCGATATCCAGCTTGGGATAGTCGCGCTGTAATTGCCGGTGCAGTCGCTCCGCCTCCTCCTTCCGACCATCGCGGCGCAACTCCAGCAGGCGCTTCAGGCTGTGCTCGGGCTCGGCCGGCGGCGCTTCGGCACGCTGCTCGGCCAGTTCCGCGGCATCGGCCAGGGGCGCCGATTCGGCCTGTATGCGGGCGGCGACGGGCGCGGCCTGGCGCTTGGCCGCTTCCATGGGCGGCGGCACGGCGGAGGCCTTGGCTTGCGGTGCCGGCGCGCTGTAGGTCATGGGCGCGACGGGGGCGTCGAAGGTCTGCGGAGCCTGGTCCAGATTGCGCCAGGTCAGGCTCAGGCCGATGCCCAGGCAAGCCACTCCGGCCAGCGCCAGCGGCCAGCGCGGCTGCGTACCGCCGGCGCCGAACCAGCGCCACAGCCGCAGCCAACGCGACGGCGACGGTTGCCGGCTGGCCTCGCGGGCGGCGGCGAGAATGCGCGCATCCAGCGCCGGAGAAGGCTCGTCCTGGCTGTGCTGGCGGAAATGCGCCAGCAGTTGCTGTTCGTGCTCGGGTTCACGACCCGGCTGGCGGGGCATGGTCATGCGGATACCTCCTCGGCGGCGGTCGGGTCGGCGAGCAGGCGCCGCAGCTTGTTCACGGCGTAGCGCAGCCGGCTCTTCACGGTTTCCGCCGGGGTCTGGGTCAGTTCGGCGATCTCGACCACTTCCAGATCGCCATGGGCGCGCAGCAGGAACACTTCGCGCTGTTCGGGCGGCAGGTCGTCCAGGGCAGCCTGCAAGCGCTCGCGGTCGCGGGCAAGGCCGAGCTGCTGCTCGGGCGTCGGCCCCGGGTCCGGCTCGGCGTGCTGGCGCTCGTCGTACTCATCGTGCAGCGCCTGGCGCTTTCCCAGCTTGCGCCAGTGATCGACCAGCCGGTTGCGGGCGATCTGGTACAGCCAGGTCTTGAACTGCACCGCGTCGCGCTGCTCGCTGTCGCTGCGGATCAGGCTCAGCCAGGTTTCCTGGAATACTTCCTCGGCCAGCGCAGGATCGCCACACAGGCCGCAGAGGAAACGGAACAGGCCGAGGCGGTGCCGCGCATAGAGCGCGGCGAAGGCCTCGGTGTCGCCGCGCCGGTAGCGACGCAGCAGTTCGGCGTCGCCCAGCGGGCTGTCGGTGGCGGGGATGGCGGTCACGCTCATTCGGCCCTGGCAGTGGTGGGTGGGGAATTCTGCGCCGAGTGCAGGCTGGAAGCCAGTTCGACCAGTTGGACGAACTCGCCGCGCAGCCCGAAGCGGTCCTCGCCACGGGCGCCACGCGCGAGATTGGCGCTGGCGGCCATGTCGAAGTCGCCGGTGTACCGGCCGCCCTTGAGCTGCTGGGCGAAGGCCGCCACCGCCGTGGCGAAGCGCAGGTCGTCGCTGGCCTCGGCGATCGGCCGAACCTCGCCGGCGGCGATCGGCACCTCCAGCAGGCGGCTGCTCTCCTCTTCCGGCGCCTTGTAGCGGATGCGCAGCCAGGCCAGTTCATCGCTGTCCGTGGTCGGCTCGGGCGCCTTCCGGTAGCGCAGCGGCTCCAGCCAGCCCTTGGCGTCGGCCGGGACGATCTCGTACAGCGCGGTCACCGTGTGCCCGGCGCCGATCTCCCCGGCGTCGACCTTGTCGTTGCTGAAGTCCTCGCGCTCGAGCTGGCGGTTCTCGTAGCCGAGCAGGCGGTATTCGCTGACCTGCGCGGGGTTGAACTCGATCTGTAGCTTCACGTCCCTGGCGACGGTGGCGAGGGTGGAGCTGAGTTGGTCGACCAGCACCTTGCGCGCCTCGCGCAGGTTGTCGATGTAGGCGTAGTTGCCGTCGCCGGCATCGGCCAGTTGCTCCATCAGCCGCTCGTTGTAGTTGCCCGTGCCGAAGCCCAGGGTGGTCAGCGACACACCGCTCTTGCGCTGGTCGGCGGCCAGTTGCCTGAGGCTGTCGAAATCGCTGATGCCGACGTTGAAGTCGCCGTCGGTGGCCAGCAGGATGCGGTTGATGCCGCCGGCGATGAAGCCCTGCCGCGCCTGCCGGTAGGCGAGCTGGATACCCGACTCGCCGGCCGTCGAGCCGCCAGCGCGCAACTGCTCGATGGCCGCGCGGATCTTCACCTTGTCGCGGCCGGAAGTCGGCTCCAGCACCACCCGCGATTCGCCGGCGTAGACCACCAGCGACACCTTGTCCTCGCTGCGCAACTGCTCGACCAGCAGCTTGAGGGCGCCCTGTACCAGCGGCAGTCCCTCGGGACGATCCATGGAGCCGGAGACGTCGACCAGGAACACCAGGTTGGCCGGCGGAAGCTCCTCGACGCGCTTGTCCGAAGCCTTGATGGCGATGCGCAGCAGACGGGTCCGGGGATTCCACGGGGTCGCCGCCAGCTCGGTGCCGACGCCGAACGGAGCGTCGCCCTGCGGCAGCGGATAGGCATAGGGGAAGTAGTTGACCATCTCTTCCAGGCGCACCGCCTCCGCCGGCGGCAGGCGGCCGCCGTCGAGGAAGCGGCGCACGTTGGCGTAACCGCCGGTGTCCACGTCGATACTGAAGGTCGACACCGGCGTCTCGGCCACCGCGTGCACGGGGTTGTCGTCGAGACGCTGGTACTGCTCCCGTCCCTCGTCGCGGTAATACGGCAGGGCCGCATCGGCCAGCGGCGCCGGCATTGCCGCAGGCACGGCGTACAGTTCGGCGCGTGCGGCGAGCTTGGCCTGGGTGGCCGGCTGGCTACGGGTTTCTTCCAGCGGTTGCGGCGCGGACTGGCCGAGTGGGGCCTCGGGCGACGAGGCGTTGCAGGCGGCCAGTGCGAGCAGCAGGCCGCCGACCAGCGGCGGACGAATCGGGGTGGGTAGCATGGCGTTTCTCCTGGGCGAACGATCCATTCGCTCAGGTAGACGAACTGCGACGGAAATCCGGGTTAACCGCTATCCGTCGCAATGCCGGCCCTGCGTCGTCAAGGCTCTAGCAGTTCGATACGCGTGATCTCGTCCGGACGCAGGGCAAAGCTGGCTTCGCCGGCGCCGCTGCCCAGGTTGCGGCGGATGACGATCTGTCCGGCGGTGTCGATGCCGGTGAAGCGCCCCTCGGCCTGGGCACCGCGCACGGTTTCCACGCGCATGGCGAGGTTCTGGTAACGGCTCGGGTTGCTTTGCAGGCGATCGAGGCTGAAACGCTGGCGGCGGTCCAGCGCCCGGCTGGTGGCGACGCTCGCCGAAGGATCCACCTCCGTCCCCCGCGAGGCCGCCACGGGCTCGGCCGGCAGAACCGGGAAGCGGTCACCCTGCACGCGCCAGCCACGGGTGCCTTTGCGCAACAACAGCGGCAAACCTCGTACCTGCCCGTCGATGATCGCCTCCACCTGCAGGTCGAGGCTGGCGGCCGGCAGGTTGACCGGCGGCAGGTTGTGCAGTTGCACGTCGCGGGTGGCGAAACGGCGCTGCAGGTAGTCCTCGATCACATAGTCGAGGGTATCCCGCGAGTCGTACCCGGTATCGACCTTGCCGTCGCGATAGCGCAGGCGGTCGCTGAACAGCTCGACGCGGCCGGTCAGCGCGGTCCTGAACTGCGGCGGCAGCACCAGGTGGAAGTCGCCCACCAGCTTGTTCGGAGCCTCGGGCTCGAGTTTCAGGTGCAGGGTGTAGCCGCGACTCAGGCGGCGTGCCTCGGGCAACTCCTGCTCCGGCAGCAGCCAACTGACCAACACTTCCGGCTGCGGGCCGGAGTCCTGCGGCAGCACGTCGACCTCGACCGCTCCCTTGACCGGTTGCAGCAGGCGGATGCTGATCTCGCGGCGGGCGAAGAAGTCCTGGCCCTCGCGCAGGCTCAGCACGCCATCGATCAATTCGCCCTGTTGCGGGGCGAAGGGCTGGCCATTGAGCTCTCCGTGCAGCCTGAAGGTCAAGTCGGTCGGCGTCTTCACCTCGGGCTGCAGCCAGCGCAGGCTGAAGATTTCCTCCAGGCGTTGGCTGTCGCGGCTGGCCAGCAGCGTCAGGCCGACCACCAGCGGGATGAACCCCAGCGCGCCGAGCACCACTGCCTTGCGGGCGACCCGCCAGTGACGCAGCGCGTAGACCAGGTTCAGCGGCGGCAGCAGACTGGCGATCCCCCACAGCAGGCCGGTACCGAAGGCGAGCATGACCAGCCAGACCAGGCCGGTGAGGATCAGCAGCAAGCCGCCGAGAATCAGCAACGCATCCATGAAGCTTCCTTCTACAGGTCGCGAACCGACCGGCGTCGCGTCCCGATCAAGGTTCGTCGACCTTGAAGTGGGCACGTGCCGTGGCTATCGGCTCGGTCTGGGTAGTCTGCCAGGCGGTGATCGCCACGTTGGCGACGCGGCGACCCTGTCGCCAGACCTGGCACTGGGCATAGGTGTCACGATAATGACCGGCGCGCAGGTAATCTATCGAGAAGTCGATGATTTTCGGCAAATGTGGAATGCCCATGAACATCAGCAGGTGGAGCATCGCCGCATGCTCCATGAAACCGGCGATCACCCCGCCGTGGATCGCCGGCAGCATCGGGTTGCCGATGCAGTCCTTGTTCGCCGGCAGGCGGAACACCATGTCGTCGCCCAGGCGCAGGCACTCGATGCCGAGCAGCCTGGCGTAGGGGATCAGGTCCAGCAGCGTGTCGTAGTCGTTCTTCTCGTGGGCTTCGGCGACCAGCTTGTTGAGGTCCATGTTCATTGCCCGCCCTCCTTCCCGGCCAGGTTGGCGATCGGCTTGCCCATGCGCATGAAGGTGCCCACCACGTGGGCGATCGGCTGCGCGGGGTCGTCCTGGTAGGCGTAGCCACGGGTGAAGATGACGTTGTGGGTGACCCGGTAGCACTCGGCGAACCCGTAGATGTCCTTGTGCGGCTCGGCCGGGTGCATGTAGTCGATGCGCAGGTCGAGGGTCGGGCAGACCTCGAAGTCCGGCAGCACGCAGACCGTGGAAATGCCGCAGGTGGTGTCCATCAGGGTGGTGATCGCGCCGCCGTGGATCACCCCGGTTTCCGGGTTGCCGATGATCTGCGCGCTGTACGGCAAACGCAGGATGAGGCCGTTGGCATCGGCACTGTGCACCGTCATGCCAAGCACCTGGCAATGGCGCAGGACGCCGAGGAAGCGCTGTGCGCGCTCCACGATAGCGATGTCGCTCATGAATCTTGTCCGCTACTGGGTATTGAAAAGGGGCGCATGATACTCGCTGCCGTCGCGAACGGCACCGCAAACGCCCTTTCGGTCACGCATTGCATGGAACTTCCGCCGGTAGTGGCGCTCCAATCTTCAACTTTTGGATATGTCACCACCGGAGAGTGAGTCATGCGTAAACCCCTGAGCTATGCCCTGATCCTGGCCGCCACCCTGGGCCTCGCCGCCTGCGAAAAGACCCCGGAAGAAAAGATGGAGTCAGCCAAGGAATCTGCGGCTGACGCCGTGCAATCCGCCGGTGATGCCGCCAAGGAGGCCGGCTCGGCCATCCAGCAGAAGGCAGAGGAAACCGGCGAGGCCATCTCGCAGAAAGCCGACGAGGCTGGTGAAGCCATCAAGGAAAAGGCCTCCGAGGCGGCCGACGCGACCGAGCAAGCGGTCGAAGACGCCAAGGATGCCGTCAAGGAATAGTGCCCGTCCGCACGACCCGACATGCCAAGGCCCGCCAATGCGGGCCTTGTGCTTTCCGGGTCATTCGCTTTTCTCCTTCGGGAGCTCCACCGTCACCGCCGGCGTCTGCACCATCACCTCCAACACGTCGGAATGGAACTCGCGCCGGTACAGCACCAGCACCACGCCGGTGGTGACCAGCATGAACAGCCAGGGGGTGATGAACCAGGCGAGGATCGCCATGCCGAAATAGTACGAGCGCAGGCCCAGGTTGAACTGGTTGGCGGCCATCGAGATGACCCGCGCCGCACGCTCGGCGAACGCCTTGCGCTCCTGCTCGGTGACGTGGCGCTCGCCGATCATCGGCGCCGAGCCGACCAGCACTGCGGCGAAGTTGTACTGGCGCATGCACCAACTGAAGGTGAAGAAGGCGTAGACGAACACCACGGCCAGGCAGAGCAGCTTGATCTCCGACAGACTGCGCGTGGTCTGCTGCACGAACGGCAGGTCGGCGAGCAACGACACCGCGCGCTCCGAAGCCCCCAGCAGGGTGAGGATGCCAGCCAGGATGATCAGCGTGCTGGAAGCGAAGAACGAAGCGTTGCGCTCGAGATTGCCGATCACGTTGGCATCGGCGATGCGGTTGTCGCGCAGCATCAGGCGGCGCATCCAGTCTTCCCGGTACAGGTGCAGGACACTGGCCAGGCAGGCCGTATCCCTGCCCTTCCAGATCGCGTAACGGGTATACCCGAGCCACCAGGCCAGGAACCACAGCACCGCCAGCAGATTTTCGTCGAGCGCGAACATACCAACTCCTTGTATAGGCCCGGCGATTATAGCCAGCCGCACCTGTCCCGCGGGCATGAAAAAGGCCGCCCGCATGCGCCATGCGGGCGGCCTTTCATCTCGTCACTCAGGCCAGTTGCGCCTGGGGCTTGCCCAATGCCCGGTCGACGGTCGCCGCCAGGGCCAGGGTCACCAGCACCGGCACCAGCCAGCCGAGGCTCTGCCCGGCCAGCGGCAGGCGGCCGAACAGGTCCGGCACCAGTTGCGAGAAGCCGGCGGCGGCCAGGCCATCGACCACACCGAACACCAGGGCCACCGCCATCACCGGCACGAACACTCGGGACGACGACACCCACAGGCGGTCCGCCAGGCTCAGCGCCACCAGCACGATGGCCAGCGGATAGAGACCAACCAGGACCGGCACCGAGACGGCGATCAACTGGGTCAGGCCTTGGTTGGAAACCGCCAGGCTGAACAGGGTCAGCACGATCACCACGGGCTTGTACGGAACCTTCAGCAGGTCACTGAAGAACTCGCCACAGGCGGCCATCAGACCAACGCCGGTGGTCAGGCAGGCCAGCGTGATGACCACCGCCAGCAGCACGATACCGGCACTGCCGAAAGTGTGTTGCACGTAGGCAGTGAGGATCTGCCCGCCATTCTGCGCGTCACCGGCCAGTTCCTGGCTGGTGGCGCCGAGGTAGAACAGCGACAGGTAGACCAGCGACAGGCCGATGGCGGCGATGATCCCGGCGATCACCGAATAGCGGGTGATCAGGCTCGGCTCGGATACGCCGCGATCGCGGATCGCCGTGGCGATGACGATGCCGAACACCAGCGCGCCCAGCGCATCCATGGTCAGGTAGCCTTGCAGGAAGCCCTGGGTGAGGGCCGCGTTGCGATATTCGCTGGTCGACACGCCAATATCGCCGGCCGGCGCGAACAACGCGGCACAGCCGAGCACCAGCAAGGCGGCGATCAGCACCGGGGTGATGATCTTGCCGACCCGGTCGAGCAGTTGGCCCGGGTTCAGCACCAGGAACAGCACGGCTGCGAAATAGGCCGTGGTGTAGGCGAACAGCGCCGTGGCGCTTTCGCCGGTGAACGGCACGATGCCGACCTCGAAGGATGCCACCGCGGTGCGCGGCGTGGCGAACAGCGGGCCGATCGCCAGGTAGACGGCGACCGCCAGGGCCACGCCGGCGAACCTGCCGATCGGCGCGGTGAGGGTCGGCAGGCCACCGCCCACGCGGGCCAGGGCCACCACGGTGAGCAGCGGCAGGCCGACGCCGGTGAGCAGGAAGCCAATGGCGGCCTGGGCGAGGTTCTCCCCCGCCGCCATGCCGGCGCTGGGTGGAAAGATGATGTTGCCCGCCCCGAGGAACAGGGCAAAGGTCATGAATCCCAGAGCCAGCAGGTCCAGGCTTTTCAAACGAGTCATAGAGGGAAATACCGCTTACAGAAGGTCATGAGTTCCGGGGTTTCCCAAGGGATCAGGGAAAACGTCATCCGCCCGTTTGGGGCGAACCTTTGCAGCGCGCGCCTACCCTTTTGGGGCATCTTCGCAGAATGGTTGCAAGCCTAACGAAACAGGCCCGCCGACGTCATTGACACAGGTCAGACTGTCCAATAACGGCACGATTGTGTCGCCTGAACGCAAGATCACACAAAACGAAGGCCACCCGAGGGTGGCCTTCGTTCAGCTCAAGCCAAGGCGCCTCAGGCGTTCTTGACTTCCCAGCCAGTCAGCTCGGCCAGGGCCTTGCCGATGTCGGCCAGGGAACGCACGGTCTTCACACCGGCGTCCTGCAGGGCGGCGAACTTCTCGTCCGCGGTGCCCTTGCCACCGGAGATGATGGCGCCGGCGTGGCCCATGCGCTTGCCGGGCGGTGCCGTGACACCAGCGATGTAGGACACCACCGGCTTGGTCACGTTGGCCTTGATGTAGGCCGCCGCCTCTTCCTCAGCGCTGCCGCCGATCTCGCCGATCATGACGATGGCTTCGGTCTGCGGGTCTTCCTGGAACAGCTTGAGGATGTCGATGAAGTTGGAGCCCGGGATCGGGTCGCCACCGATGCCCACGCAGGTGGACTGGCCGAAACCGGCGTCGGTGGTCTGCTTCACGGCTTCATAGGTCAGGGTGCCGGAGCGCGAGACGATGCCCACTTTGCCCGGCAGGTGGATGTGACCCGGCATGATGCCGATCTTGCACTCGCCGGGAGTGATCACGCCCGGGCAGTTCGGGCCGATCAGGCGTACGCCCAGCTCGTCGCACTTGACCTTGGCGTCCAGCATGTCGAGGGTCGGGATGCCTTCGGTGATGCAGACGATCAGCTTGATGCCACCGAACGCCGCTTCCAGGATCGAGTCCTTGCAGAACGGAGCCGGGACGTAGATGACCGAAGCTTCGGCGCCGGTGGCTTCCACGGCTTCCTTGACGGTGTTGAACACCGGCAGGCCCAGGTGGGTGGTGCCGCCCTTGCCGGGGGTCACGCCGCCGACCATCTTGGTGCCGTAGGCGATGGCTTGTTCGCTGTGGAAAGTACCCTGCGAACCGGTGAAACCTTGGCAGATGACTTTGGTGTCTTTGTTGATCAGGACGCTCATTACTTACCCTCCGCGGCCTTGACGACTTGCTGGGCAGCGTCGGTCAGGCTGGTTGCCGCGATGATGTTCAGACCACTGTCGGCCAGGACCTTGGCGCCCAGGTCGGCATTGTTGCCTTCCAGACGGACCACGACCGGAACTTTCACACCGACTTCCTTGACGGCGCCGATGATGCCTTCGGCGATCATGTCGCAGCGGACGATGCCGCCGAAGATGTTCACCAGAACGGCAGCCACGTTGCTGTCGGAGAGGATGATCTTGAACGCTTCGGTCACGCGCTCCTTGGTTGCGCCGCCGCCTACGTCCAGGAAGTTGGCCGGCTTGCCGCCGTGCAGGTTGACGATGTCCATGGTGCCCATGGCCAGGCCGGCACCGTTGACCATGCAACCGATGTTGCCTTCCAGCGCCACGTAGTTCAGTTCCCACTTCTGCGCATGGGCTTCACGGGCGTCGTCCTGGGACGGGTCGTGCATGGCGCGCAGCTTGGGCTGACGGTACAGGGCGTTGGAGTCGATGTTGATCTTGGCGTCCAGGCAGTGCAGGTTGCCGTCCTTCTTGATCACCAGCGGGTTCACTTCCAGCAGGGCCAGGTCGTAGTCCTGGAACAGCTTGGCCAGGCCGACGAAGATGTGGGTGAACTGCTTGATCTGGTCGCCTTGCAGGCCCAGTTGGAAGGCCAGCTCGCGGCCCTGGTACGGCTGAGCGCCGACCAGCGGGTCGATGGTGGCCTTGAGGATCTTCTCGGGGGTGTCGTGGGCCACTTTCTCGATGTCCACGCCACCTTCGGTGGAAGCCATGAACACGATGCGGCGGCTGGAACGATCGACCACGGCGCCGAGGTACAGCTCCTTGTCGATGTCGGTGCAGGATTCCACCAGGATCTTGCTGACCGGCTGACCGTTCGCGTCGGTCTGGTAGGTCACCAGGTTCTTGCCCAGCCAGTTGGCAGCGAAGGCTTTCGCGTCTTCTTTGCTCTTGACCAGCTTCACGCCGCCCGCTTTACCGCGGCCACCAGCGTGGACCTGGGCCTTGACGACCCACTCGCTGCCACCGATTTTTTCGCAGGCTGCTGCGGCTTCTTCCGGGGTGTCCACGGCGAAGCCCTTGGATACGGGCAGGCCGTATTCAGCGAAAAGCTGCTTACCCTGATACTCGTGGAGATTCATGCTTGTCTACCGTCTTCGTTTAGGTATTGCGCATTTCGACGCTGCATTTGCCAATGCCGCGCCACCTGTGACTGCCATGCAGTCCGACGGGTGTTTCCGCGGTGAGCCTTCGGAAAGGCCCACGACGGGCAATCCGTCGTGGTTCTTCGTTGCAGAAATCGCTCACGGACATCGCGACACGGGCGGGTTCTTCGACCCGCCCGGCGTCACCGGTCCGTGGACGGCTTCTTAGCGCTTCTTGCGATTGGCGATGTGAATGGCGTGGCCGTTCACCGCCAGCGCCGCTTCATGCAGCGCTTCGGACAGGGTCGGGTGCGAGAACACCATCATGCCGAGGTCTTCGGCGCTGGTGCCGAACTCCATGCCGATGGCGCCCTGTTGCACCAGTTCGGCGGCGCTCGGGCCGATCACATGCACGCCCAGTACGCGGTCGGTCTTGGCATCGGCGATGACCTTGACTAGGCCGGTGGTGTCGTTGGCAGCCATGGCACGGCCGCTGGCAGCGAACGGGAAGGTGCCGACGTTGACTTCCACGCCTTCGGCCTTGAGTTGCTGCTCGGTCTTGCCGACCCACGCGATTTCCGGGTGGGTGTAGATGACCGACGGGATCAGGTCGTAGTTCATCTGGGCCTTGTGGCCGGCAATGCGCTCGGCGACCATCACGCCCTCCTCCGAGGCCTTGTGGGCCAGCATGGCGCCACGCACCACGTCACCGATGGCGTAGACGCCCGGAACGCTGGTTTCGCACTGGTCGTTGACGAAGATGAAGCCACGCTCGTCGAGGTTCACACCGCTGTCGGCGGCCAGCAGGTCGGTGGTCACCGGGCGGCGACCGACGGCCACGATCAGCTTGTCGAACACCTGCTTCTGCTCGCCTTCGGAGTCGGTGAAGCTGACGGTGACTTGTTTCTTCTTGATCTCGGTGGCGGTCACGCGGGCACCCAGGCGAATCTGCAGGCCCTGCTTGGTGAGGACCTTCAGTGCTTCCTTGGCGATCTGCTCGTCGGCGGCCGGCAGGAACTTGTCCAGTGCTTCGATGACGGTCACTTCGGCGCCCAGGCGGGCCCAGACGGAACCCAGCTCCAGGCCGATCACGCCGGCGCCGATCACGCCCAACTTCTTCGGCACGCTCTGGAATTCCAGGGCGCCGGTGGAGTCGACGATCACGTCCTGGTCGACCGGAGCCGGCGGGATTTCCACCGGCTTGGAACCGGAGGCGATGATCACGTGCGCAGCTTCCAGGACCTGGGCCTTGCCGTCCAGGCCGGTGACTTCCACCTGCTTGTTGGCCAGCAGCTTGCCGTGGCCTTCCACCAGGGTCACGCCGTTGGCCTTGAACAGCGCACCGATGCCGCCGGTCAGGTTCTTAACGATCTGGGTCTTGCGAGCGATCATCGCCGGTACGTCGATGGTCACGCCCTTGGCTTCGATACCGTGGATTTTGAAGCCCTCGTGAGCCTCGTGGTACTTGTAGGAGCTGTCCAGCAGTGCCTTGGACGGAATGCAGCCCACGTTCAGGCAGGTGCCGCCCAGGGAGACCTTGCCGTCCTTGCCCTGGTACTTCTCGATGCAGGCAGTCTTCAGGCCGAGTTGAGCTGCCTTGATCGCGGCTACATAGCCGCCGGGGCCGGCACCGATGACTACCACGTCGAATTTCTGGGTCATAACTGATTCCTTCTCGAATGGAGCGGACGGCCCCTTGTGGGGGCCGCCGAGGGGGAATACTGGATAAGGAGCCTGGGGCGGCTTCTTAGATATCCAGCAGCAGACGAGCCGGGTCTTCCAGCAGGTCTTTCATGGTAACCAGGAAGGTCACGGCTTCCTTACCATCGATCAGGCGGTGGTCGTAGGACAGCGCCAGATACATCATCGGCAGGATCACCACCTGGCCGTTCACGGCCATCGGGCGCTCCTGGATCTTGTGCATACCAAGGATCGCGGTCTGCGGCGGGTTGACGATCGGGGTCGACAGCAGCGAACCGAACACACCACCGTTGGAGATGGTGAAGGTACCACCAGTCATGTCTTCGATGGTCAGCTTGCCTTCTTTGGCCTTCTTGCCGAAGGCGCTGATGCCGCCCTCGATCTCGGCCAGGCTCATGTGCTCGGCGTTGCGCAGCACCGGAACCACCAGGCCACGGTCGCTGGACACGGCGACGCCGATGTCCTGGTAGCCGTGGTAGACGATGTCGTTGCCGTCGATCGAGGCGTTGACGCCCGGCTGGCGCTTCAGCGCTTCCACGGCGGCCTTGACGAAGAAGGACATGAAGCCCAGGCGCACGCCGTTGTGGGTCTTCTCGAACAGGTCCTTGTACTTGTTGCGGAGGTCCATGATCGGCTTCATGTTGACCTCGTTGAAGGTGGTCAGCATGGCCATGGAGGACTGGGCCTCGACCAGGCGCTCGGCGACCTTGGCGCGCAGGCGGGTCATCGGCACGCGCTTCTCGACGCGGTCACCGGCAGCGAACAGCGGCGCCTCGGCGGCCGGGGCAGCCGGCTTGGCGGCCGGAGCCGGAGCGGCTTTCTTGGCTTCGACGGCGGCCAGTACGTCTTCCTTGGTCACACGGCCACCCTTGCCGGTGCCGGCGATGCTGTTCGGGTCGAGGCCGTTCTCCTCGGCCAGCTTGCGGGCGGCCGGCGAGAGGATGGCGTCTTCCGCAGCGGCGGCAGGCGCGGCGGCCTGTGCAGCCGGGGCGGCAGCGGCAGGTGCGGCGGCCGGAGCGGCTGCAGCGGCGCCTTCGTTCAGTTTGCCCAGCAGTTCGCCGCTGAGCACGGTGTCGCCTTCGTTCTTGACGATTTCGGCGAGCACGCCGTCGGCTTCGGCGAGAACCTCCATCACCACCTTGTCGGTTTCGATGTCGACGATCAGTTCATCACGCTTGACCGCGTCGCCCGGCTTCTTGTGCCAGGTCGCGACGGTGCCGTCGGCAACCGATTCGGGGAAAGTCGGGGCTTTGATCTCGATAGCCATTATCAGGATTCCTTAAATTCGAGTTCTTCTTCGAGAAGGAGCGCCAGGGGCGATGCGACGATTCCGGAGGCCGATCGATTCGGCCCGTTCCATCCTCTCTCGCCGCCTGGCAGTCTCCTCAAGGTTCGAAGGCGTTAAACAGTAAAGGCGTCTTGCAGCAGTTTTTCCTGCTGCTCCGCGTGCATCGAGGCGTAACCGCAGGCCGGGGCAGCCGAACCATCGCGGCCGGCATACTCGAGGAACAGGCCCTTCTTGTGTGCGGTGGCGACGCGACGCATGTGGTGCTGGCTGCAATACCAGGCGCCCTGGTTCATCGGTTCTTCCTGACACCAGACGATGTGCTTGAGGTTCTTGTACGGTGCCAGCACTTCGGCCAGGTCTTCTTCCGGGAACGGATAGAGCTGTTCGATGCGCACGATGGCGATGTCTTCCCGACCTTCGGCACGACGCTTGGCCAGCAGGTCGTAGTACACCTTGCCACTGCACAGGATCAGGCGATCCACCTTCTTCGGATCGATCTGGTCGATCTCGCCGATGACAGTGTGGAACGAGCCTTCGGCCAGTTCTTCCAGAGTCGAGATGGCCAGCGGGTGGCGCAGCAGCGACTTCGGCGTCAGGGCCACCAGCGGCTTGCGCAGCGGACGGATCACCTGGCGGCGCAGCATGTGGTAGACCTGTGCCGGGGTGGTCGGTACGCAGACCTGCATGTTGTGCTCGGCGCACAGTTGCAGGAAGCGCTCCAGACGCGCGGAGCTGTGCTCAGGGCCCTGCCCTTCATAGCCATGCGGCAGCAGCATGGTCAGGCCGCACAGACGGCCCCACTTGTGCTCGCCGCTGGAGATGAACTGGTCGAACACCACCTGGGCGCCGTTGGCGAAGTCGCCGAACTGCGCTTCCCAGATCACCAGCGCGTTCGGCGTGGTGGTGGCGTAGCCGTATTCGAAGGCCAGCACGGCTTCTTCCGAGAGGAAGGAGTCGTACAGTTCGAAGCGCGGCTGACCGTTGTACAGGTGCTGCAACGGCAGGTAGGTGCTGGCGTCCTTCTGGTTGTGCAACTGCGCGTGGCGGTGCGAGAAGGTGCCGCGGCCGACGTCCTGGCCGGTCATGCGCACCGGGTGGCCTTCGAACAACAGGGTGGCGTAGGCCAGGTTCTCGGCGTAGCCCCAGTTGATCGGCATGCCGCCGGCGGTCATCTTGGCGCGGTCTTCCATCACCTTGGCGACCTGGCGCTGGAGTACGAAACCGTCCGGGATTTCCAGCAGCTTGCTGGCCAGGTCCTGGAGGGTCTTGAGATCGAAGCTGGTGTCGTGACGAGCGGTCCAGGCGTGACCCAGATAGGGGCGCCAGTCGACGAACAGTTCCTTGTTCGGCTCCTTGACCAGGCTCTTGACCACGTGCAGGCCATTGTCCAGCGCCGTGCGGTAGTCGTTGATCCGGGCCTGGGCGTCTTCCGCGGTCTGGGTGCCACGCTGGATCAGCAGGTCGGCGTACAGCTCACGGGTAGTGCGCTGCTTGGCGATCTGCTGGTACATCAGCGGCTGGGTACCGCTCGGCTCGTCGGCCTCGTTGTGGCCGCGACGACGGTAGCAGACCAGGTCGATGACCACGTCGCGCTTGAACTGCATGCGGTAGTCGACGGCCAACTGGGTGACGAACAGCACGGCTTCCGGATCGTCGCCGTTCACGTGGAAGATCGGCGCCTGGATCATCTTCGCCACGTCGGTGCAGTACTCGGTGGAGCGCGAGTCTTCCGGACGGCTGGTGGTGAAACCAACCTGGTTGTTGATCACGATGTGGATGGTGCCGCCCGTCCGGTAGCCGCGGGTCTGCGACATCTGGAAGGTTTCCATGACCACGCCCTGGCCGGCGAAGGCCGCGTCGCCGTGGATGGAGATCGGCAGCACCTTCTCGCCGCTGGCGTCGCTGCGACGATCCTGGCGGGCGCGCACCGAGCCTTCGACCACCGGGGAAACGATTTCCAGGTGGGACGGGTTGAACGCCAGGGCCAGGTGGACTTCGCCGCCCGGGGTCATGACGTTGGAGGAGAAGCCCTGGTGGTACTTCACGTCACCGGAGGACAGGCCCTCGACCTTCTTGCCCTCGAACTCGTCGAACAGGTCGCGCGGGTTCTTGCCGAAGGTGTTGACCAGTACGTTCAGACGGCCACGGTGGGCCATGCCGATGACGATTTCCTGGGTGCCGTAGGAGCCGGAGCGCTGGATGATCTCGTCCAGCAGCGGGATCAGGCTCTCGCCGCCTTCCAGGCCGAAACGCTTGGTGCCCGGGTACTTGGTGCCCAGGTATTTCTCCAGGCCTTCGGCAGCGGTCAGGCGCTCGAGCAGGTGGCCCTGCACTTCAGCGGAGAACGCCGGACGGCCGCGCACGCTTTCCAGGCGCTGCTGGAACCACTTGCGCTGCTCGGAATCGACGATGTGGGTGAACTCGGCGCCGATGGTGCGACAGTATGTCTCTTGCAGGGCCTGATGAATTTCCCGCAGAGTCGCCTCCTCCTTGCCGATGTAGAGTTCACCGGTGCGGAAGGTGGTGTCGAGGTCGGCGTTGGTCAGCCCATAGTGGTTGATCGACAGATCAGCCGGGGCCGGACGCTTCCAGAGACCGAGGGGATCGAGCTGGGAGGCCTGGTGGCCGCGCATGCGGTAGGCCTGGATGAGGCGGAGGACTTCGACCTGCTTCTTCTCGTGCTCGCTGCTGACGCTGCCAGCGGAAACCGGCTGGGCACGGCGCTGGTTCTTGGCCAGCAGGACGAAGTGATCGCGAATAGTGGAGTGCGAAACATCGTTCGCCACACTGCCGTCGGCGGGCAACTTCTGGAAGTAGGTCCGCCACTCTTCTGGCACGGCGTTCGGATCGTGCAGGTAGAGCTCGTAAAGCTCCTCCACATATGCAGCGTTGCCACCGGATAGGTGGGCGCTATTCCACATGCGCTGCATCACGCTTTCTTGCATGCTTGGTCACCCTCGGTAAGGGGCCACCACCGGCGTGGAAACCGCATCAGCTTTAAAAGTCCTTGGTCAGCGACTCGGGTAAAAGCCACTTCGGATCCCGCAGATAGTCCGGGTACCAGCCCGGATGCCCCTGCTGGTCTTCGATTTTCAAGTAGGAACCGCGACTTTGTGAGCTGCGGTTCGCCTAAAACCACGGCGCCGGACAATTCCGACGCCGCAGGGTACAGCTACAACGGTCTATCAGGTACCACTTTGCAGCAGCATGTTGCGTACGTGGCCGATCGCCTTGGTCGGGTTGAGACCTTTCGGGCAAACGTTCACGCAGTTCATGATGCCGCGGCAACGGAACACGCTGAACGGATCGTCCAGCGATGCCAGGCGCTCCTGGGTCTTGGTGTCACGGCTGTCGGCCAGGAAACGGTAGGCCTGCAGCAGTGCGGCGGGACCGAGGAACTTGTCCGGGTTCCACCAGAAGGACGGGCAGGAGGTCGAGCAGCAAGCGCACAGGATGCACTCGTACAGACCGTCCAGCTTCTCGCGCTCTTCCGGCGACTGCAGACGTTCGATGGCCGGAGCCGGCGTGTCGTTCTGCAGGTAGGGCTGCACCTTCTCGTACTGCTTGTAGAAGATGCTCATATCGACGACTAGGTCACGGATGACCGGCAGACCAGGCAGCGGACGGACGACCAGCTTGTTGTTCTTCACCACGCTGGACAGCGGGGTGATGCAAGCCAGGCCGTTCTTGCCGCTGATGTTCATGCCGTCGGAACCGCACACGCCTTCGCGGCAGGAGCGACGGTAGGAGAAGGTCACGTCCTGTTCCTTGATCAGGGCCAGCACGTCCAGCACCATCAGGTCCTTGCCGTCGATGTCGACCTGGAAGTCCTGCATGAAGGGCGCAGCGTCTTTCTCCGGGTTGTAGCGGTAAACGCTGACATTCAGAATTTTGGCTAGCGACATATCGGCCACCCTTAATAAGTACGAACTTTGGGTTCAAACGCCGGAACGGTCTTCGGCGCGAAGTTGACGGCACGCTTGGACACGCGCTTCTCACCCGGGAAGTACAGGGTGTGGCACAGCCAGTTTTCGTCATCGCGATCTTCGAAGTCTTCGCGGGCATGCGCGCCACGGGATTCCTTGCGGACCTCCGCTGCGATCGCGGTAGCCTCGGCCACTTCGAGAAGGTTCTGCAGTTCCAGCGCTTCGATACGCGCGGTGTTGAACGCCTGGCTCTTGTCGGCGATCTTCACGGTGGCGATACGCTCGCGCAGTTCGGCCAGTTGGGCGATGCCCTTCTGCATGTATTCGCCGGTGCGGAATACGCCGAAGTAATTCTGCATGCACTGCTGCAGCTCTTTACGCAGCGGAGCGACGTCTTCGCCGGTGCTGCGCTCGTTCACGCCAGCCAGGCGCTTGAGGGAAGTCTCGATGTCGGTATCGCTGGCGCCACGCACCTCGATACCTTCCTTGAGCGCCTTCTCCAGGTGCAAACCGGCCGCGCGACCGAACACCACCAGGTCGAGCAGCGAGTTGCCGCCCAGGCGGTTGGCGCCGTGGACCGACACGCAAGCCACTTCGCCCACGGCGAACAGGCCTTCGATGATCCTGTCGTTGCCGTTGGCATCCTGGGTGATGGCCTGGCCATGGATGTTGGTGGCGACGCCACCCATCATGTAGTGGCAGGTCGGGATGACCGGGATCGGCGCGACGACCGGGTCGACATGCGCGAAGGTCTTGGACAGTTCGCAGATGCCGGGCAGGCGGCTGTGCAGCACTTCCTCGCCGAGGTGATCGAGCTTGAGCAGCACGTGGTCCTTGTCCGGGCCGACGCCGTTGCCGGCGATCACTTCCTTGACCATGGAACGGGCGACCACGTCGCGGCCGGCCAGGTCCTTGGCGTTCGGCGCGTAGCGCTCCATGAAGCGCTCGCCGTGGGCGTTGATCAGATAACCGCCCTCGCCACGGCAGCCTTCGGTGACCAGTACACCGGCGCCGGCGATGCCGGTCGGGTGGAACTGCCACATCTCGATGTCCTGCACCGGCACGCCGGCACGCAGGGCCATGCCCACGCCGTCGCCGGTGTTGATCAGGGCGTTGGTGGTGGAGGCGTAGATACGGCCGGCACCACCAGTGGCCAGGACCACGGCCTTGGAGCGGATGTAGACGGTCTCGCCGGTCTCGATGCAGATGGCGATGATGCCGACGATGGCGCCATCCTGGTTCTTCACCAGGTCGACGGCGTACCACTCGTTGAGGAACGAAGTGCCGTTCTTCAGGTTGGCCTGGTACAGGGTGTGCAACAGGGCGTGACCGGTACGGTCGGCCGCCGCGCAGGTACGGGCCGCCTGGCCGCCCTTGCCGAAGTCCTTGGACTGGCCGCCGAACGGGCGCTGGTAGATGCGGCCCTGCTCGGTACGGGAGAACGGCAGGCCCATGTGTTCCAGTTCGAACACGGCTTCCGGACCCACGGAGCACATGTATTCGATGGCGTCCTGGTCACCGATGTAGTCGGAGCCCTTGACGGTGTCGTACATGTGCCAGCGCCAATCGTCGTTCGGGTCGGCCGAAGCGATGGCGCAGGTGATGCCGCCCTGGGCGGACACGGTATGCGAGCGGGTCGGGAAGACCTTGGTGACTACCGCGGTCTTGTGGCCACCCTGGGCGAGCTGCAGCGCGGCACGCATGCCAGCGCCGCCACCGCCAACGATGATGGCGTCATAGGAAAGAGTACGAATGTTAGCCATGAATCAGAAACCCCACAGAATCTGCACACCCCAGACGAACAGGACGAACTGAAGCACGCCGCAAGCCGCCTGGACGAGGAAACGCACGCCGGTCGCCCAACGACCGATGGCCATGGGGGTCAGGTAGTCGGTGGTGATGGTCCACATGCCGACCCAGGCGTGCACGATGAGCGCGGCCAGAGCCAGCAGGCTGAAGATGCGCATCGCGGAGTGTGAGAACAGTGCATGCCACTCGGCGTAGCCGAGGCCCGGATGCACCACGAGGTATCCGATCAGGAAGATGAAGTATGCCGCGAGAACGACCGCGGAAACGCGCTGGGCCATCCAGTCGTAGAGCCCGGAGCGTGAGAAGTTCGTTACGTTGGTTACCATACCCACACCCCCGCCAGGACGATCAGCACCGCGGAAACGGCGATGACGATTTTCGAGCCCAGCTTGCCGCCTTCCAGCGTCTCGCCGACCCCCATATCCATGATCAGGTGGCGGATACCTGCCACCAGGTGATACAGCAGAGCGGACAGCAGGCCCCAAGTCACAAGCTTGGCCAGCGGGCTGGTCAGACACGCTTTCACCTGCTCGAAGCCTTCCTCCGAACCCAGGGACTTATCGAGTGCGAACAGCAGCACGGCGATACCCAGGAAGAGGATGACACCGGAAATCCGGTGCAGGATGGACGTGTAAGCAGTGACTGGGAGTTTGATCGTCCTTAAGTCGAGGTTTACAGGTCTTTGGCTATTCACGGCTTTATTTTCACACTGAAGGGCCCCTAACGATCAGGGCAAAGTTGTCGGGAAGTGCACTGGTCAGGTACCCACTACCCAGGGAGTGCCAGCCTCCAGAATACAGGCCCTAAAGCCCCTGGCGGCCGGGCGCAGAGTATAGACAGTTAGGATACTAATGACAATGCAATGGCCACCCCCCAAAGGTCGATTGCGCGCCCTATATAAAAGGCGTAAATAGGCTTCCTTTTCCCCCGGAAATAACGCGCAAACCCCTCTGCCGCCTGGGTTTTCGCAAATTGACTTTCAAATTTATCTCTCTATAGTGTGGCGGGCCCTGCGTGGGGGGCAGTCTGGTGATTTCAAGCATAAATAGGAGGCCTCACAATGGCTGACAAAAAAGCGCAGTTGATCATCGAGGGCGCAGCCCCCGTCGAGCTGCCTGTCCTGAGCGGCACCGTTGGTCCCGATGTCATCGACGTGCGGGGCCTGACCTCCACGGGTCGCTTCACCTTTGATCCTGGCTTTATGTCCACCGCCTCTTGCGAGTCGAAGATCACCTACATCGATGGTGATAATGGCATTCTGCTGCACCGCGGCTACCCGATCGAGCAACTGGCCGAGAAATCCGACTACCTGGAAACCTGCTACCTGCTGCTCAACGGCGAGCTGCCGAGCGCAGAGGAAAAGGCCAAGTTCGTCAGCACCATCAAGAACCACACCATGGTTCACGAGCAGTTGAAGAGCTTCTTCAACGGCTTCCGCCGCGATGCCCACCCGATGGCCATCATGTGTGGTGTAGTTGGCGCCCTCTCCGCCTTCTACCATGACTCGCTGGACATCAATAATCCGCGCCATCGCGAGATTTCCGCCATGCGCCTGGTCGCCAAGATGCCGACCATTGCGGCGATGACCTACAAGTACTCCATGGGCCAGCCCATGATGTACCCGCGTAACGACCTGACCTACGCGGAAAACTTCCTGCACATGATGTTCAACACCCCGGCCGAGATCAAACCGATCAGCCCGGTGCTGGCCAAGGCGATGGACAAGATCTTCATCCTCCACGCCGATCACGAGCAGAACGCCTCCACCTCCACCGTACGCCTGGCCGGCTCCTCCGGCGCCAACCCGTTCGCCTGTATCGCCGCCGGCATCGCCGCGCTGTGGGGCCCGGCGCACGGCGGTGCCAACGAAGCGGTACTGACCATGCTGGACGAGATCGGCAGCGTGGAGAACATCGATAAGTTCGTGGCCAAGGCCAAGGACAAGAACGATCCGTTCAAGCTGATGGGCTTCGGCCACCGCGTGTACAAGAACTTCGACCCGCGTGCCAAGGTCATGAAGCAGACCTGCGACGAAGTCCTGGCCGAACTGGGCATCAACGACCCGCAACTCGAACTGGCGATGAGGCTGGAAGAGATCGCGCGCAACGATCCTTACTTCAAGGAGCGCAACCTCTACCCGAACGTGGACTTCTACTCGGGCATCATCCTCAAGGCGATCGGCATCCCGACCAGCATGTTCACCGTGATCTTCGCCCTGGCGCGTACCGTGGGCTGGATCTCGCACTGGAAGGAAATGCTCTCCAACCCGTACAAGATCGGCCGTCCGCGCCAGTTGTACACCGGCTACGACAAGCGCGACTTCGTGCCGCTGGAAGAACGCAACTAAGCGTCCAGCAAAAGAAAAAGGCTGCCGATCGGCAGCCTTTTTCGTATCCGGCCCAGCTCAGTCAGACAGATATCAGCACGTCGCTCTGCGACTCCTCGAGCACATGCTTGGTGGTACTGCCCAGCAGCAGTTCCTCCAGCTTGTTCTCGCCATGCTTGCCGATCACGATCAGGTCGCACACCTGCTCCTGTTCCTGCTCGAGGATGCGCCGCGCGGCATCGCCCTGCAGCACCAGCAACCGCGCCGTACCCGGCGGCAATTGGGCCTGTTCGCACAACGCCTGCATCTTCGCCAGCGACTCCTGGCGGGCGGCCGCCCGGTAGCCATGGATCACATCCTCCTTGACGCCGGCCAGGCGCAGCTTGCCCTCGAAGGGCACCTCGAAGGCATGCAGCAGGATGATTTCCGCATTGGGCGCGACGGCTTTCGCGATCCGCAGGGCCGCGAGCGATTCGGAGGAGAAGTCCACCGGGACCAGCAGTGTCTTGTAGGGCACCCGCGCCGCCTGCTTGACCACCAGCATGGAACGCTTAGTCTTGCTGACCATGCGTTCGGCAGTCGAGCCCAGCACCCGATGGCGCATGAAGCTCTCCCCTCGCCCGCCCATGACGACCAGGCCCGCCTGCAACGCATCGGCCTGGTTATCGAGCTCGGCCAGCAGGGGGCCGGTCACCACGTGCACGCCCGCCGAAACGCCATATTCCTGATGCAGACTTTCGGCCAGCCGGTTCAATTCCGCCCGAGCGTCGTCCGCCATCCGTTGTTCGAGGCCTTGCGGGAGGTCCGCCACCAGGTTCCGCAGCCGCTCCAGCGGCGCCCGGCCTATCACGTGCAGCAGATCGAGCAGCGCGCCACTCTCGGCGGCCTGCAAGGCCGCGCGCCTGACCGCCTGCCGCGCCGGAGAGGAAAGATCGGTGGCCGCCAATATTTGCCTGAGATTCGCCATTGCTTCGCTCCATCCATGTTTCGCGGAACCGCGGTTCGCCCGCGACACCGCCCACCGACGAGAGGCCGGCAAGGACCGGCAATCGCCATGAACCGAGCTTATCCTAGATCGCCCGGCCAAGGGTCTCCATGAGCCAGATCAACACAATCGCAAAGACGACGATGCCCGCCGAAGCGGGCATCGCCGGTCACCGACGGAATACGGGTTTCAGAGCCCCTTTTCCGCCTTGTCGCGTAGCGCGTTCAGGGTATTGAAGGGCGCATCGACGACAAAACTGTTGGCCAGCCAGGACGGGATGCTGCCGCCCGGCTCGGTCTGCACCTGGTAGATCACCTCGGTGACGCCCTGCCCCTTCGGCGTCATCCGCCACTCGCCGACCAGCCTGGGCACGCGGATCTCGCCCTTCGCTTCCGGGATATAGCCCGGCTCGGCCTTCAGGTGGCGGACGATGCTGCCATCCGCGCTCTTCTCGGTCGAAACGTGCAGCACCAGGTCGCGGCCAGTCACCGGCCAGGGCATGTCGATCCGCGAGTAGGTCCAGACGTCGTCTCCCTCGTGCTTGAGCAGCTTCATCTCGGCGCAGGCATGAATCCAGGCGCAGGAGCCCGGAACGTCCTCCTGCAAGGCATTGATCGCCTGCACGTCGGCCTTGATCTCGGCCACACCGCGATAGGCCTTGTACTTGGAGCCCGGCACACTGCTCAGGTAGACCTTGATGCCATTCTCGTCCTTGGCCAGTTGCCAGTCCTCGGCCTGCGCAGCGCCTCCCAGCAGCAGGCCGAGGACACCGGCCATGACCATACCCCGCAACATCTTCATCCCATCCATTCTCCGTACTGGTCCGGCGTTCAGGCCGCCGTCGCCCCTTCCAGCCAGCCAAGCAGGCGGATCGCCTCCTCGCGGCTGTCGCCACAGACCACCGGGTCGGCCTGGAAGGCAGCGCACACGGCGGGTCGTTCAGGTTTGCCGAACAATCCGCAAAGGTGTTCGACCGTCAGGTGCAGGCAACGTTCGCCGGCCGGCTTGCCCTGCGGCAAGCCGGGGATCGGCGAGCTGATGGAGGGGGCGATGCAGCAGGCACCGCAGCCGGCGCGGCAGTTCATGAGGAGGCGACCTCGATGTTTCGATATGACAAGCGGGCGCGATTCTACTCGGCGGATACCGGGGAAGTCAGCAGTCCCCGGACGTCCAGTGCGCGGCGCAGTTCCTCGCCGACCAGCGAGCCGACGGGATAGAACACCGCCGGCTGGCCCGGCGGCGCGGCGACCTTGACCCGGCCTCCCGCACGCGCCACGAACTCGCGCTGCGACCACAGGTGCACCCAGCGCCCGGCCGGCAGTGCCACCTCCAGCGTATCTGCACCCTCCTCCAGTACCGGCGCCACCAGCAGTTGGTCGCCGAGCAGGAAGCTGCGCGGCGGCTCCTCCAGGCTGGCGGGGTCGTCCGGATAGTGCAGCCAGAGCGGCCGTACCAGCGGCAGGCCGCGTTGAGCGGCTTCCTCCATCAGTCGGGCGCGATAAGGCGCCAGGGCGGTGAAGACACCGGTGAAGCGGGCAAGATGGGCCAGGGCGACAGGTGAATCGTAGACCTGCCGGTTGTCTTGCGGGCGGTTGCCTTCGTGGCTGCGCAGCAGGCTGGTGAAAGCGGAGAACTCGATCCAGCGCAGCAGCAGTTCCTCGCTGCGCCGGTAATCCTTCAACCAGTTGCGGATGGTGGTATAGCCGCCGGTATCGCTGTGGTTGAGGCTGAAGCCGGACAGCCCGCCGCTGAGCAGGCCGATCAGGGCGCTGTGCAGCCCGTCGTGACGGTCCCAGGTGACCAACTGGTCGCCCAGCCACATGCTGGTGGTCAAGCCGGGACTACGGCTGTAAGCCGCGCGGGTGAAGAAAAGCAGCTCCCCGGCGCCGCCAACCTCCTCCACCAGTTCACGGTTGAGCCGTGCCCACTCTTCGGGGTAGCGGTTGTGCGCCAGCGCAGCGTCCTCGCCACTGGCCAACTGCGCCTCGAACGGCAGCGCTTCGCCGAAGTCGGCCATCCAGCCGGAGAAGCCCCGGGCGAGCATTTCCTCCTTGAGCACCTGCTTGAGCCAGGCGCGAGCGGCGGGATTGCTGAGATCGACCAGGCCAGCGCTGAAGCTGGTGTTGAGCAGCGACAGCGGCTGCCCCGCCGCATCGCGTACCAGATAGCCCTGGCGGAGCGCTTCGCGGTACAGGTTGCGCGCCCCACCGCCCTTTTCCGCCACGTCGACCAGGAACGGGTTGACGTAGCCCAGGGTGCGCACGCCCTTGCCGCGCAACTCCACGCTCAGTTCCGGCCAGTGCGGGTAGTGCCGCTCATCCAGGGTCCAGTTCCACCACAACTGCTTGCCGAAGCTGGTGCTGCGCTGGCCGACCCAGTCCTGCAACC
Organism: Zestomonas carbonaria; assembly: GCF_904061905.1. Classification (GTDB taxonomy): domain Bacteria; phylum Pseudomonadota; class Gammaproteobacteria; order Pseudomonadales; family Pseudomonadaceae; genus Aquipseudomonas; species Aquipseudomonas carbonaria. The sequence continues at coordinate 282,300 of NZ_CAJFCI010000080.1, read as the reverse complement.
AGACCCCGGCCAGCGGCACGCCGGCACGCTCCAGCTTGTCGAGGATGCCGCGCACCCGCGCGGTGCCACCCTGCAGGCCGACGATGGCGCCATGCTGGGTCCACTCCGGCAGCGGCGGCATGCGCCCGACCAGCGAGGTATGCGCCTCGACCAGCTCGCTCGGGCTGTCGCCGGCATACAGACGCGCAGCCAGCCGCCCTTCGTGTACCTCCAACTGCACGCGGCGCTCGTCGCGCAGGTCGAACACCTGGTAGGCGCCCGACTCGCTGAAGAAACTGCGCAGCTTGCTGGTCAGGTAGTGCGGCACCGGCGCATAGCTGGTCCACCAGTCGCCGCCGGCGCGGGCGGTCAGGTTCGCCCCCAGGGTGATCGGTTGCAGACCACGGCCGATACCCTGCTCCTGTACGAGGATCGGCAGGCGGCGGCCAGCCTGGTCGAAATGACTGAACTGCTCGCCGAAACCGAAAAAGTGCTCGTCGGGATCGCGCGACCAGCTCAGGTAGAGGCGGTTCAGGGCCGGGTCGTCGAGTTGCACCGCCAGGCGCAGGCCACGCGCTCCGTCGTCCTCCAGGCTCAACCGGTAGGCGCTGATCCGGCCGTCGGTGCAGCGCAGGTGGCCGTCGATGGCCAGTTGCCGGCCGACCAGCCGGAAACCCTCGACGCTCTGCTCGCGGCACAACAGGCCACGGCGCTCGTCGACAAACATCGCCCCGCGATGCTCCTCGACCCGGGCATGGCCGATGCCGGCGGCCAGAAAGCCGCCCTGGGCCGCCCACAAGCTCTTCTCCGGATGCGCCGCGCGATGCAGATCGAAACCCCGTCCCCGCCAGGCGAACTCGTACTCGCCAAGCGAGAAACTGCGCGGCGCCGCGAAAGCCGGCGGCACGTGCAACTCGCTCCATACCGGCCGCTCGCGCCCGCCCTGCCAGGCATACCAGCCCGCCGCCACCACCCCCAACGCGGCCAACGCGACCGCCCCCCTGCCCAACCAGCCCATCGACCGTTCCTTATCCATTCATCACCCGCTTGGCAACGGACCACGCACCGCTTAACCTGCGCGCCGCCTCGCTTACGGGATCATCATCATGCCGATCTGGATGCAGACCGCCTTCCTGCTCAGCCTCTCCAACCTGTTCATGACCTTCGCCTGGTACGGCCACCTGAAGACCATGAACAGCAAGCCCTGGGTCATCGCCGCCCTGGTGAGCTGGGGCATCGCTCTGTTCGAATACCTGATCATGGTGCCGGCCAACCGTATCGGCTACACCGAGCTGTCGGTCGGCCAGTTGAAGATCATGCAGGAAGTCATCACCCTCGCGATCTTCGTGCCGTTCAGCGTGCTGTTCATGCAGCAGCCATTGAAGCTCGACTATCTGTGGGCGGGGCTATGCCTTCTCGGCGCGGTGTATTTCATCTTCCGCGCATGATCTGCTGAGCATCGGCCATGCGCCGTTGGAAATGGCCTCGGGCGGCTCATCTACACCCGTAGGCTCCGCGCTTTCGGCCATTTCCACCTGCCTGGCTCCAGCTCGCCGAATCATGACATAGCTTTCGATGTCGGCCAGGGACGAGTCGCGCCGGTCATTGCGACCGATCACGCCAACTATCTGGCCAGCCTGAGCCGGGCGATCAGGCTGGAAGTGTCCCAGCGGCCGCCGCCCATGGCCTGCACCTCGGCGTAGAACTGGTCGACCAGCGCCGTCACCGGCAACTGCGCACCGTTGCGCCGGGCTTCCTCGAGGATGATCGCCAGGTCCTTGCGCATCCAGTCGACGGCGAAGCCGAAGTCGAACTTGCCTTCCAGCATGGTCTGGTGGCGATGCTCCAGTTGCCAGGACTGCGCCGCGCCATGGCTGATCACCTGCATCGCCGCTTGCGCGTCGAGCCCCGCGGCCTGGGCGAAGTTCAGTGCCTCGGCGAGGGCCTGGACCAGGCCGCCCACGCAGATCTGGTTGACCATCTTGGTCAGTTGGCCGCTGCCTACCGGGCCCATGCGCTTGACCAGCTTGGCGTAGCTTTCGATCACCGGCGCGGCGCGGTCGTAGAAGGCCTGGTCGCCGCCGACCATCACCGACAGCATGCCCGCCTCCGCCCCGGCCTGGCCGCCGGACACCGGCGCGTCGAGAAAGCCCAGCTCATGCTCGGCGGCCAGAGCGGCCAGCTCGCGGGCCACCTCCGCCGAGGCGGTGGTGTGATCGACCAGCACGCTGCCCGGCGCCATCCCGGCGAAGGCGCCATCGGCACCCAGCAACACGCTGCGCAGGTCGTCGTCGTTGCCCACGCAGGTCATCACCAGCTCCGCGTCCTTCGCCGCCTCGCGCGGGGTCGGCGCGGATTCGCCGGCGAACTCGTCGCACCACAGCTCCGCCTTGGCGGCGCTGCGGTTGTACACGCAGACTTCATGGCCTTCGCACGCCAGGTGCCCGGCCATGTGGAAACCCATGGTACCGAGCCCGATAAATGCCACCTTAGCCATCGCCATACTCCTTCTCGTTCGCTTTGCCGACAGCCTAGCACGCGGTTTGCCGAGCCCGTCGCGGCCTTCCATACTGCCAGCAACATGAGGAGGCACCATGGGACTCTGGCTGGTTATCGACCTGGAGGCCACCACCGAGGAAGGTGGCTGGCCGGTGGAGGAAATGGAGGTCATCGAGATCGGCGCCAGCCTGGTCGACGCCACCGGCCGCGAGGTGGACCACTTCCAGCGCTTCGTCCGCCCGCTACGGCGCCCCTGCTTGACCGCCTTCTGCCGCGAGCTCACCCACATCAGCCAGGCCAGCGTCGACAGCGCGGCGGCCTTCCCGGCCGTCTGGCCGCAATTCGAGCGCTGGATCGGCACGCATCGCGACCGCCTGCTCGGCTGGGTCAGTTGGGGCGACTACGACCGCAGGCAACTGGAACTGGAATGGCGCCAGCACGGCCTGGAAAGCCTGCTCGGCCAGGTGCCGCACCTCAACCTCAAGCAGCGCTTCGCCAAGGAGCGCCAGTTGCCCCGCCCGGTGGGCCTGCACACGGCGCTGCAACTGGCCGGCTTCGCCTTCCAGGGCCAGCAGCACCGGGCGCTGGAAGATGCCCGCAATACCGCCCGGTTGCTGCCGCTGGTAATCCCCTGAGCCGGCGGCGCCAATCAGCGGATTTCAGCCTGTTACAACCCCGGGAAAGCGCCCAATAAAGCGGATGACGGTTTTATGTCCCTTGGGCATACTGTTTCGCCTTTTTCAGCCCCTCCCGAGGATTCCCGCATGTTCAAGGTCAACGAATACTTCGACGGCACCGTCAAATCCATCGCTTTCGACATGGCCGCCGGTCCCGCCACCATCGGCGTGATGGCTGCCGGCGAGTACGAGTTCGGCACCAGCCAGTTGGAGGTGATGCACGTGATCGCCGGCGCCCTGACCGTCAAGCTGCCGGACAGCGACAACTGGCAGACGTTCGAGGCGGGCAGCAACTTCACCGTGCCGGCCAACAGCAAGTTCCAGCTCAAGGTGGCCAGCGATACCGCCTATCTTTGCGAATACCGCTAAGCGGCGCGAAGGTCCCGGAAACCGGCCTTCATGGCCGGTTTTTTTATTGGCGCACCCCATATGCGGCCCGAGACATCGCCGCCGTTCTCCTTCCAAATCATTCCGGACTCCGTCCCATGCCGCGCTCCCAGACCTCTTCCATCCTCCTGCCGATCGGTCTTCTGCTGGTGGCCATGGCCTCGATCCAGGGCGGGGCTGCCCTGGCCAAGGGCCTGTTCCCGCTGGTCGGCGCCGAAGGCACCACGGCGCTTCGCCTGGGGTTGGCGGCGATCATCCTCACCGTGCTGATGCGCCCCTGGCGCGCCAACCTGAACCTGCGTTCCTGCCGTTCGCTGCTGGCCTACGGCGCCGCGCTGGGCAGCATGAACCTGATGTTCTACATGGCCTTGCAGACCGTGCCGCTGGGCATCGCGGTAGCCCTGGAGTTCACCGGCCCGCTGGGGCTGGCGCTGCTGTCGTCGCGCCGCTGGCTGGATTTCCTGTGGATCGCCCTGGCCGCATTCGGCCTCTGGCTGCTGCTGCCCCATGACCTGAACAGCACAGCGCTCGACCCGCTGGGCATGGCGCTGGCCCTCGGTGCCGGGCTGAGCTGGGCGCTGTACATCGTCTTCGGCCAGAAGGCCGGCGCCGAACACGGCGGGCACACCGTGGCACTGGGTACCGTGGTCGCCGCCCTGCTGGTGTTCCCGGTCGGCCTGATCGAGGCCGGCAGCGCGCTGTTCTCCTGGGCGATCCTGCCGGTGGCGCTGGGCGTGGCGGTACTGTCCTCGGCGCTGCCCTACAACCTCGAGATGGTCGCCCTGACCCGCCTGCCGGCACGCACCTTCAGCACCCTGATGAGCATCGAGCCGGCCATCGCCGCGCTGTCCGGCCTGCTGTTCCTGAGCGAGCGGCTGAGCCTGGAGCAGTGGCTGGCGATCGCCGCGATCATGCTCGCCTCCACCGGCGCGGCGGCGACGGTGAAGGGCAAGGCGCCGCAACCGGAAGTCTGAAGACCCCAAATGTCCTGGTGGGCCGGAGCGGAACGCCGCCCGGCCCACCCTGCGTCACGTTTCCAGTGCGCCGAATTGCAGCTCGGCCAGGCGCCGGTAGAGCGGATTGCCGGCCACCAGCTCGGCATGGGTGCCGATGGCCACCAGCCGGCCATGGTCGAGCACCGCGATGCGGTCGGCGCCCTGCACCGTGGCCAGGCGGTGGGCGATCACCAGGGTGGTGCGCCCGGCCATCAGGGCCGGCAGCGCCTGCTGGATCAGGTGCTCGCTCTGCGCATCCAGGGCGCTGGTGGCTTCGTCGAGCAGCAGGATCGGCGCGTCCACCAGCAGCGCGCGGGCGATGGCCAGGCGCTGGCGCTGCCCGCCGGACAACCCCAGGCCACCCTCGCCCAGATGGGTGCGATAGCCATCCGGCATCTGCAGGATGAACTCGTGGGCGTGCGCCGCCCGCGCCGCCGCCTCCACCTCGGCCGCCGTCGCCTCGGGCCGGCCGTAGCGGATGTTGTCCTCGACGCTGCCGAAGAACAGCGCCGGATGCTGCGATACCAGCGCGAAACAGCGACGCAGGTCGCGCGGGTCCAGGCGCTCGATTGGCCGGCCGTCGATCAGGATGCGCCCGGACAGCGGGTCGAAGAAGCGCAGCAGCAGGTCGAACAGGGTCGACTTGCCGGCGCCGGAAGGACCGACCAGGGCCAGGGTCTCGCCCGCCTCCACCCGCAGGTCGAGACCGTCGATCACCAGCCGCTCCGGCCGAGTCGGATAGGCGAAGCGCAACGCCTCGATGTCGATGCGGCCCGCCACCCGCTCGGGCAGCCGCTCGCCACCGGCCGGCGCGACGATCTCGTTGCGCGCCTGCAACAGTTCGGCGATCCGCTCGGCCGCGCCGGCCGCGCGTTGCAGCTCGCCAATCACTTCGCTCAGGGTGCCGAAGGCCATGCCGACGATCAGGCTGTAGAACACGAAGGCCGCCAGCTCGCCGCCGGAAATCCGCCCGGCGATCACGTCCATGCCGCCGACCCAGAGCATCACCGCCACCGCGCCGAGCACCAGGACGATGACCACGGTGATCAGCCAGGCACGCTGGGCGATGCGTTTGCGGGCGGTCTCGAAAGCGCTCTCCACGGTGTCGGCGAAACGGACCTTGTCCTGCTGCTGATGGTTGTAGGCCTGCACCGTCTTGATCTGCCCGAGCGCCTCGCCGACGTAGCTGCCGACGTCCGCCACGCGGTCCTGGCTCTGTCGCGACAGGCTGCGCACCCGCCGGCCGAACAGCAGGATCGGCGCGATCACCAGCGGCAGCGCGGCCAGCACGATGGCCGATAGCTTGGCATTGGTGACGAACAGCAGGATCACCCCGCCAACCAGCATCAGCGTGTTGCGCAGCGCCATCGACAGCGACGAGCCGATCACCGTCTGCAACAGCGTGGTATCGGCGGTCAGTCGCGACTGGATTTCCGATGCGCGATTGCTTTCGTAGAAGCCCGGATGCAGCTCGATCAGGTGGTCGAACACCCGCTTGCGGATATCCGCGACGAAACGCTCGCCGAGCCAGGACACCAGGTAGAAACGCGTGAAGGTACCGACCGCCAGCGCCACCACCAGCAGCATGAACACCCCGATGGAGCGCTCCAGCATCTGCGGCGACTGGGTCAGCAGCCCCTCGTCGACCAGCAGGCGGATGCCCTGGCCGATGGACAGGGTGATCGCCGCGGTGAACAGCAGCGCCACCAGCGCGCCGACCAATTGCCAGCGGTACGGCGCGACGAAGCGCCGGGCCAGACGCAGGGCATTGCGCTGGCGGGAGGAAAACCAAGTCATGAAGTCGCTCTTGTGGAGGGACGCGGGGCTCCTGGGTCAAGCCTTCCGGTCGGTGTCGGAGAATTGCGGCAGATCATCGCCGATGGTCCACCAGTTGGCCTTGGATGCCACATGGAAGTGCGCCACTGGCCGGGTCGCCAGCTCACCATCGAAGCTGCCGGCGCGAATGCGCAGCACGCCGGGCAACCTGGCGGTGCGGCTGAACAGCGGCGAACCGCACTGGTCGCAGAACACCCGCCACTTGCCGGGCGAGGACTCGAACGCCTTGAGTCGTTCGTCCCCCTGGAGCAACCGGAAATCCGCCTCGGCCACCGGGATGTTGGTGACGAACGCCGTACCCTGCGCCTTTCGGCACTGGCCGCAATGGCAGATCTGGATCGGAGCCAGCTCCCCTTCGACCTGATAACGCACCCCGCCGCACAGGCAACCGCCTTGGTACATGACTTCCTCCTGGACTTATCCGCGCCCCCGGCCTCGACCGGAAATCGCCAGTGATCTCGCGCCTACAGATGCCCCACCGGATACAACAGCTCCTCCTTATACCCGGCCCAGACCCGCACCGCATCGGGGAACGCCTCGTCCAGCGCCGGGTCGCCGCTGTCCACCAGCAGCGGACGGCCCTCCAGCGTCCTCAGTTTGCGCTTGGTGGCCACCACCCGCAGGTGGTCGAGGCCGATGGATCGCAGCACGCGCGGGCTTATCTGCTGGTTGCCGCGCCCAAGGATGTGTCCCTGGCCGCCGATGGCGGTGACCAGCAGACGCGCCGGGTGGCCGTCGACCAGCTCGAACAGTTGCGCCTCGGTGACGTCCGTGGCGATCAGCCGGCCGTCCTCGATCACGTCGACGCCCAGCAGCGTGGTCTGCAGGCCGAGGTTGGCGGCCAGCCCGTGCAGGGTCGAGCCGGGGCCGAGCACGTAGCGCACGCCCGGCTCCCAGGTGTCCTCCAGCCAGGCGGCCAGCTCGGCGAGCACCAGTTCCTCGGATTCCATGCCGGCCTGCTTGACCTGCTGCATGAAGCCGCCCTCCTCCGGCACGGTCAGTTCGCCGTACCAGCGCGCGGCAACCCGGCCATCGCGCAGCGCCGCCTCGTCGAGGTCGCGCACTTCGCCGCCGGCCAGGCGCACCAGGCCACCCTCGACCAGCCGCCGGGCCAGTTCGCCGGCCGCGCGCGGGCTGATCGCATAGACCCCGGAATGGATCTTCACCCCGGCCGGGATGCCCAGCACCGGCTGGCCCTCGCGCGCCGCCGCACAGACGTCGCGGGCGGTGCCGTCGCCGCCGGCGAAGAGAATCAGCGCCACCCCGGCCTCTTGCAGGCATTCGATGGCGCGGCGGGTGTCCGCGGCGCTGGTGGTCTCTCCGTCCAGTTCACCGACCCGGCGGTGGCGAAAACCCATCTCGGCGAGCAGGTCGCCGCCCATCGGGCCGGGAAAGGTCAGGAACTCGATGCGCTCGGCCAGCGGCCGCAGGCACTCCAGGGCGATGCGCGTGCGCTGGGCCGCGCGTGGTTCGGCGCCACGCGCCAGGGCTTCGGCGGCTACCCCGTCGCTACCCTTGAGTGCCGCTGGTCCGCCGAGACCGGCCAGCGGATTGATGATCAGGCCAAGATGAAATAGCGTCATGCCTACCTCGTTCGAACATGTGCCGGCCCGCTCGACCGGCACGAATAAGATCATGGGCAACCTTGCCCGGGTGCCTGCGCCCCTTTCATGACGGACTCCGTCATCCTGCCTCCCCTGGTCGGGCATCGCACCGTTTCGGGGTGTTTCCATTGTCACTCGGCGTTCATCCGGACGCCCTAGACTGATCTCATAACCTGATGAGAAAGGAGACAGGCCATGAGCTTGCAGAACACCAATTCCGGACGCCGGACGCCTGCTCGCCCGCCGCAGCAGCCGGTCGGCGGCGCGATCATCGACGCCCAGGGCCGGGAGATCCCGATCACCGAGCAGATGGTCCAGCGCGCCTGCCGCGAAATGGACAAGACCTGCATGGGTTCGCCCAAGAAAGACTGAACGGCACAGGGGCGCGACGCGATCTACAGAAGCGTCGCGCCCAGCGCCTTCACCAGCCCCGCCAACCCGGGTGCCTCGCCGTTCAGGCGCACACGCAGACCATCGATCTCGCGGCGCACCGGATAGTGTTTGCGCAAGTTGTCGAAAGCCACGCGGCGTTCGGACGGATCGCCACGCAGCGAGCGGCGGAAATCGGCGTCGTCGCGGCGCGGGTCGTACACCGCGCGGCACAGCGTGGCCAGCGCCCAGTCCACCGGCGTATCGGCATCCAGCCCGACCTCCGCCAGCCAGGCAACCGGCATCAATTCATCCAGTCGGACTTCCGGCGCCCGACCGAGATAGGCACAGAACGCCTGGTAGATCTGCGCGGTGCCGCGCAGCTTGCCCTCCAGGCTGTAGCCGGCGATATGCGGAGTGGCCACCCGGCATAGCCGCGCCAGGTCGACATCCACCTGCGGCTCGCCTTCCCAGACATCCAGCACCGCCTCGACATCTTCGCGCCGCTCCAGCAGTTCGCGCAGTGCACGATTATCGACCACCGCGCCACGACTGGCGTTGACCATCCAGGCGCCGGGCCGCAGGCGAGCCAGTCGCCCGGCATCCAGCAGATGGAGGGTGGTCGTGTCCAGCGGGGTATGCAGGCTGATGGCGTCGCATTCGGCGAGGATTTCGTCTAGACCGACGAAATCACCACCCTCGGCGGCCTGGCGCGGCGGGTCGCAGACCCGCACATTCCAGCCCAGGCCACGCAATACTTCGACCAGACGCCCACCGACCTGGCCGGCGCCAACCACGCCGTAGCGACGCCGGGAAAGATCCGCGCCATGGATCTCCGCCAGCGCCAGCAGGCTGCCGAGCACGTAGTCCACCACGCCGCGCGCATTGCAGCCCGGAGCGCTGGACCAGGCGATGCCGGCCTCGTGGAAATAGTCGAGATCGAGGTGGTCGGTGCCGATGGTGCAGGTGCCGACGAAGCGCACCGCGCTACCGGCCAGCAGGTCGCGATCGACCCGGGTCACCGAACGCACCAGCAGCACGTCGGCATCGGCCAGCGCCGCACGGTCGATGGCACGACCCGGCAGCCGGCGGATTTCGCCGAAGCCGCCGAAAAAGGCGTCGATCAGGGGAATGTTTTCATCGGCAAGAATTCGCATCGCAGCCTCCCGGAACAGAGGCCCATTCTAGGCGATTGCCTTGTCCAAGGCGTGCTTCCGAGGCCGATCAGAAGCGCAAATTGCCGCGCGGCCCAGCCACCGCCCAGAGGACCAGGCCGAGCAGCGGCAGCAGCACGATCAGCAGGATCCACAACACCTTGATGCCGGTTTCCGAACTGCTTTTCACCACGTGCAGGATGGCCCAGATATCCAGGGCCAGGATGATCAGACCAACCAGGCTGCCACCAAAATCCATGACGACGCTCCTATGCGAAGGGTAACCCCAGCATAGCCCGAACGGTTCTATAGAGCGTCGAGGTCGATCACCGCGAAGCTGACCACCGTCTGGTGGCCTTCCAGCGTCCCGCCCTCGCGGGCCAGGCCGATGGTCTGCAGGCCGGCCTGCTCGGCGGCGTCCAGCTCCTGTACCACGTCGGAGAGGAACAGCACCTCGTCCGCCGGCACGCCGATCTCGGCGACGATCCGCGCGTAGGACGCCGCCTCGCGCTTGGGCCCGGAGGTGGTGTCGAAGTAGCCGGAGAACAACGGGCTGAGATCGCCGGCCACCGAGCAGCCGAAGATCAGCTTCTGCGCCTGGATCGAGCCGGACGAGTACACGTACAGCGCATAGCCTTCGGCGTGCCAGCGCTTCAACGCCTCCACCGCATCCGGGTAGACGTGCCCCTTGAGCTGCCCGGCCTCGTAGCCCTGCTGCCAGATCATGCCCTGCAACGCCTTGAGCGGCGTGGCCTTGCGGTCCTCGGCGATCCATTGCAGGAGGATCTCGATCACCCGCCCGACGCTGGCCTGCGGCTCGCCCGCTTCGGCGCGCACCGCGTCGAGCTGGGCGGTCACCTCCGGCTCCCCGGCATGGGCCTGGACGAACTCCGGCAGGTGCTCGGCGGCATAGGGGAACAGCACGTCGAACACGAAGCTCACCGCGCTGGTGGTGCCTTCGATGTCGGTGAGGATGGCTTTGATGGGCATACGGGATTCCACATGAGCTGAGATGGAATTGCAGGAGCGGCCCATGGCCGTGCCGGCATATCGCGGCCATGGGCCGCTCCTACAAAAGCGCGGTGTCGGTGAGCGGAGTGGGCTGGGCCTGCGAAACCCAACCCACCACGTTCAGTCGTCGAGGCGCGGGAAGCGGCTGGCGATGTCCTCGCCGGTGAACTTGGCCACCCAGCCCTCGGGGTTGTTGAACAGGCGGATGGCGACGAAATGCGGCTCCTCGCCCATGTCGAACCAGTGGCGGGTACCGGCCGGCACCGAGATCAGGTCGTTCTTCTCGCACAGCACGGCGTAGACATGATCCTCGATGTGCAGGGTGAACAGCCCGCGCCCGGCGACGAAGAAACGCACTTCGTCCTCGCCATGGCGGTGCTCGTCGAGGAACTTGGCACGCAGCTCGGCCTTCTGCGGGTGGTCGCGGTTCATGCTGACCACGTCGACGGTGATATAGCCTCGCTCGTTCATCAACTTGTCGATCTGCGGGCGGTAGGCGGCCAGCACTTCGTCCTGGCTCGCGCCAGCGCTGATCGGTGCCTGGGCTTCCCAGCGCTCGAAACGCACGCCGACCTCGGCGAGGGTCGCGGCGATGTCCTCGACGTGGGTGAGGACCTTGTTCGGCAGTTCGGGGCTGGATTCGTGATAGACGGTCAATCGGCTCATTGGCGGTTACTCCTCGTGCCTCCTCCCGCACGACTCGCGGGTCGGGGCCGGCTTTCTTTTTGGTCAGGCATCTTCGGTGGAAGGAAGCATCGACGGCGATCAGGCGTTCGCGATGCTGCGCACTTTCAGCTCGCACTCGAACAGGAACTCGAAGGCCTCGACCTGGCGCAGCGCATCACTCATGCGCGGCCCCCAAGTATAAAGACCGTGCCCGCGAATCAGGTAGCCGACGCAATCCGGGTTGTCGTCCAGCCAGGGCTGCACCTTGGCGGCCAGGCGGGCGATGTCCTGGTCATTGTCGAAGATCGGCACCAGCACTTGGCCCTGGTGGGTGGTCACGCCGCTGAAAGCCTTCTGCAACTCGTAGTCCTCGAGCACCAGATGATCGCCCGGCGTCAGCCGCGACAACACGGTGGCGTTCACCGAGTGGGTGTGCAGCACTGCGCCGATCTCCGCCTTCCAGCGGTAAAGCTGGGTGTGCAGCAGGGTTTCCGCCGAAGGCTTCTTGCCCGGCTCCAGGCTGTTGCCGTCGAGATCGGTGGCCAGCACGTCGTCCGGGCCGAGCTGGCCCTTGTGCTTGCCGGACACGGTGAGCAGCGCCTGGTCGGCGGACAGGCGCGTCGAATAGTTGCTGCTGGTGGCCGGCGACCAGCCGCGCCCGTAGAGAAAACGCCCGGCGTCGATGATTTCCTGGGCCAGTTGTTCGCGGCTCATGCGCGTTCCTCTCGTATTGCGAATCGGGGTAGACGGTTGGCGATGATAACGGCTGCGGCCAGCGCCGTCAGACTGGCGATGCCAAAAGTCCAGGCCGGCCCCAGGCTGCTCCAGCTATAGCCGGCGTACAGCGCGCCCAGGGCACCGCCGATACCGGCCATCGCCGCGTAGAGCGCCTGCCCCTGGCCCTGCTGGCGGGGACCGAAGCTGCCCTGGACGAAATGGATGGCGGCGGCATGGAAGCTGCCGAAGGTCGCCGCGTGCAGCAACTGGGCGAACAGCAGGACCGACAGATGATCCGCCAGGTTGCCGAGCAGCAGCCAGCGCAGGGCGGCGAGCAGGAAGCTGGCGAGCAGCACCTGGTGCAGGGAAAAGCGCGCCAGCAGGCGGTTCATCACCAGGAACAGCAGCACCTCGGCGACTACGCCCAGCGCCCACAACTGGCCGATCAGGCCGCGCGAGTAGCCGAGGCTCTCCAGGTGCAGGGTCAGGAAGGTGTAGTACGGCCCGTGGCTGAGCTGCATCAGGGCAACGCTGGCGTAGAAGGCCAGCACGCCGGGCCGCCACAACTGGGCGAGGAAGCCGCCCTCACCCACCTCTCCGCCATGCGCCCTGGGCTGGGCGTTGGGCACCCACAGGCTGCTGACCACGATCCCGGCCATGATCGCCACCAGCGCCCAGGGATAGGCGTCTAGGCTGTACAGGTCGAACAGTTTGCCGAGCCCGGCCACGGTGAGGATGAAGCCGATGCTGCCCCACAGGCGGATCTGGCTGTAGCGCGACGCCTGCTCGCGCAGGTGGGCCAGGGTGATCACTTCGAACTGCGGCAGTACCGCGTGCCAGAAGAAGGCGTGCGCCGCCATGATCAGCGCCAGCCAGGCGTAGCTGTGGCTGACGAAGATACCGGCGAAGCAGATCAGCGTGCAGAACGCGCCGAAACGCACGATGGCCAGGCGCCGGCCGGTGACATCGCCGAGCCAGCCCCACAGGTTCGGCGCCACGCAGCGCATCAGCATGGGAATCGCCACCAGTTCGCCGATACGCGCGCTGGAGAAGCCCAGGTGATGGAAATACAGCGCCAGGAACGGCGCCGTGGCGCCGAGCAGGGAGAAATAGAACAGGTAGAAGCTGGACAGGCGCCAGTACGGCAAGGCAGTCATGGTCTGGAACAGGTACCGACGTAGGGTGGGTTAGCGACGCGACACCATGCTTTCTGTGCCGCGCCGGACCTGCCGTGCCGCATAACCCACCGGCGGGTCAGGGTTGGCTCGGTTGGTGGGTTACGGCGCCCGCGGCTCCGTGGTCCGGCCATTGGCCACGGAGAGGCGCCTAACCCACCCTACGGGCGCGGCCTCTCAAAGCTGGCCCAGCACCGGCGTGGTCACGCTTACCCCGGCATTCTGCGCGCGCTGCCGCAGCAGGTGGTCCATCAGCACGATGGCCATCATCGCCTCGGCGATGGGCGTGGCGCGGATGCCGACGCAGGGGTCGTGACGGCCCTTGGTCACCACGTCCACCGGGTTGCCGCTCACGTCGATGGAGCGGCCCGGCGTGGTGATGCTGGAAGTCGGCTTCAGCGCCAGGTGGGCGACGATCGGCTGGCCGGAGGAAATCCCGCCGAGGATGCCGCCGGCGTTGTTGGACAGGAAACCTTCGGGCGTCAGCTCGTCGCGGTGCTCGGTGCCGCGCTGGGCGACGCTGGCGAAACCGGCGCCGATCTCCACGCCCTTCACCGCGTTGATGCTCATCAGCGCATGGGCCAGCTCGGCGTCCAGGCGGTCGAAGATCGGCTCGCCGAGGCCCGGCGGCACGCCCTCGGCGACCACGGTGATCTTCGCACCGACCGAGTCCTGGTCGCGGCGCAACTGGTCCATGTAGGCCTCCAGCTCCGCCACCTTGTCCGGGTCGGGGCTGAAGAAGGCGTTCTGCTCGACGCTGTCCCAGGCCTTGAAGGGGATTTCGATCGGGCCGAGCTGGCTCATGTAGCCGCGCACGCTGATGCCCAGGCTCGCCAGGTACTTCTTGGCGATGGCGCCGGCCGCCACGCGCATGGCGGTCTCGCGCGCCGAGCTGCGGCCGCCGCCACGGTAGTCGCGGACGCCGTACTTGTGATGATAGGTATAGTCGGCGTGGGCCGGGCGGAACAGGTCCCTGATCGCCGAGTAGTCCTTGGACTTCTGGTCGGTGTTGCGGATCAGCAGGCCGATCGGCGTGCCGGTGGTCCGGCCTTCGAAGACCCCGGAGAGGATTTCCACCTCGTCCGCTTCCTGGCGCTGGGTGGTGTGGCGGCTGGTACCCGGCTTGCGGCGATCGAGGTCGTGTTGCAGGTCTTCCAGCGACAGCTCCAGGCCCGGCGGGCAGCCGTCGACGATGGCGACCAGTGCCGGACCGTGGCTCTCGCCGGCGGTGGTGACAGTGAACAGCTTGCCGTAGGTGTTGCCGGACATCGAAACGCTCCGCAGAATCAGCCAGGTTCTCAGGGTCCGGGAGTATACCCGCGGCGCCGAGGCAGTTCATCCACGAACCTTCTGCCGCCTCGCTCCTCCAAGGCAGATCGCCCTTCCGAAGTCCCCATCATGCTGCGAGTGATCCTCTTGAGCCTTTCCCTGTTCGCCGGCATAGCCAGCGCCAGCCCTTTCACCGTGCTGAACCGGCCGATCGAGCTGGACACCGGAACGGGCATCCTGCACGGCACCCTGTTGCTGCCGAAAAGCGCCGATCCGGTGCCGGTCGCCTTGCTGATCGCCGGTTCGGGCCCCACCGACCGCGACGGCAACAACCCGCTCGGCGGGCGCAACGACAGCCTCAAGCGTCTGGCCCGGGCGCTCGCCATCCAGGGCATCGCCAGCGTGCGCTACGACAAGCGCGGTATCGCCGCCAGCCGGGCAGCCGGATCGGACGAGCGCGACCTCAGCCTCGAAGGCTACGTCGACGACGCGGCGGCCTGGGGTCGCCTGCTCGACGCGGACTCACGCTTCTCGAAGCTGACCCTGATCGGCCACAGCGAAGGCGCGTTGATCGCCGCCCTGGCCGCCGAACGCGCCGGAGCGGCGGCGCTGGTATCGATCGCCGGTGCCTCCCGGCCCATCGACCAGGTGCTGCGCGAGCAGTTGCAGGTCCGCCTGCCGCCTCCGCTGCTGGCACAGAGCGAAGCCCTGATCGCCAGCCTCAAGGCCGGCCAGACTTCCGAGCAGGTACCGGACGCCTTGCAGGTGCTGTTCCGGCCCAGCGTGCAGCCCTACCTGATCTCGCTGTTCCGCCACGACCCGGCGGCCGCCTTCGCCCGGCTGCGCATCCCGGCGCTGGTCGCCCAGGGCAGCCACGACATCCAGGTCGGGGTGAAGGATGCCGAAGCGCTCAAGGCCGCCAAGCCCGACGCCGAGCTGCTGCTGGTGCCCGGCATGAACCACGTGCTGCGCATCGTGCCCGACGATGTGCGGCGCCAGTTGGCCTCCTACAGCGACCCGGACCTGCCGCTGGCGCGCCAGCTCGTCGACGGCGTCATCGACTTCGTTCGCAGAAATGGCACATAGCCACCCTCCAGCCGGGCCATGAACGGCCGATAAAGCCGTATCGACAGGCATAACCGTTCCAGACCAACGCCATGACCGAGACCAGCACCTCGACCACCGACACGCCGGAACAGCCCGTACAGGCGCATCCCTGGGCCGAGCTCGGCCCCGAGCAGTTCCACCTGCTGCGTCTCGCCCCGCTGCCGACCGACCGGTACACCGGGGTGCGGCCGTTGCGTTTCGTCCAGCTCGGCCGGGTCGAGCGCCACACTCCGGCGCAGAGCCTGTTGCGCCTGACCGTCCAGTTGCCCGGCCAACGCCTGCGCCGCGAGATGAACCTGCTGGAGGTATGGGCCGATCACCGAGGCAAGGAAATCCGCTTCGGCGCCGACAGCGGCTTGCAGATCGAACCGGTGAACCGCGGCCTGGGCCGCTTCCTGCTCGCCCAGGGCATCGCCTGGGCCAGGCAGCGCTGGGCGCATTACCGGGTCGAGGGCGGCGCGCTGGGGATCAAGGACGCCTTGAGCGACGACGCCCGCGCCCGCCGCGACCATTTCCTGCGCTCCCAGGGCTTCGACGTCGAGTATCAGGATGCCCTGCAACTCAAGGCGCAATACAGCGCCGAGCGGGTCAGCTCGCTGCATCCGGACTGGCACAAGGACAAGGTCCAGGTGGTTGGCCTGCAGGACGCAGCCGCCATGCTCGAACAGGCCGACCGCAACCTCCAGGAACAGGAAAACAAGATCCGCAAGCTGGAAGAACGCATCGCCGTGTTCAAGCGCGAAGACGGCACCCTGCGCTTCACCATCACCTGCCTGGTGGCCTTCGCCGTGTTCCAGGCCGGCCTGCTCATCTGGATCGCGACCCGCTAGGGTCCATCGATGCTCCGTCGCGGCCGCGACGGAGCATCACGACAATCACCCCTTGAGACGCGCCTGGAACAGTGCCCGGTGCTCGCGGCACTGCTTGGCGGCGAGCAGGAACACGCCGTGGCCGCCGCTCTCGAACTCCAGCCAGGTGAAGTCCACCTCGGGATACAGCGCCTGCACGTGAACCTGGCTGTTGCCCACCTCGACGATCAGCACGCCCTGCTCGGTCAGGTGGTCGGCCGCCTCGGCCAGCATGCGCCGCACCAGGTCCAGGCCATCGTCGCCGCAGGCCAGGCCGAGCGCCGGCTCGTGGTGGTATTCGGCGGGCATGTCGGCGAAATCCTCGGCGTCGACATAGGGCGGGTTGGAAACGATCAGGTCGAAGCGCTGCCCCGGCAGGCCGGCGAAACCGTCGCCCTGCACGGTGTAGACGCGATCCTCCAGGTCGTGCCGCTCGATGTTCTGCCAGGCCACTTCCAGCGCCTCGAAGGACAGGTCGGCCAGCGCCACCTCGGCCTCGGGGAAGGCGTAGGCGCAGGCGATGCCGATGCAGCCGGAACCGGTGCAAAGATCGAGGATGCGCGCCGGCTCGCGCGGCAGCCACGGCTCGAAGCGCTGCTGGATCAGCTCGGCGATCGGCGAGCGCGGGATCAGCACACGCTGATCGACCACGAACGGCAGCCCGCAGAACCACGCCTCACCCAACAGGTAGGCGGTCGGCACCCGTTCCTCGATGCGCCGCCGCAGCAGCGCCTGCAAGTGCTCGCGCTCGTCGTCCTCTAGGCGGCAGTCCAGGTAGCCGTCGGAGACCTCCCAGGGCAGGTGCAGGGCGCCGAGCACCAGTTGGCGGGCTTCGTCCCAGGCATTGTCGGTGCCATGGCCGAAGAACAGGCCCTCGGCATGGAAGCGGCTGACGGCCCAGCGGATATGGTCACGCAAGGTGCGCAATTGAGAGGTAGCGGCGGTCACGACGGTTCTCCAGAAGCCAGGCGCGCATTGTAGAGCGACAGGCCGCGAATGCCATCCATGTGGAGAAAAGTCCGAGAGAGGTTCACAGCGCCGTGCTGGGGAGTGACAATGAAAGGCATCGCGCGTTCGTCAGGAGTACCTTGCATGTCCCGTCCCCAAACCCTCCTCCAGATCACCGGTCGCAGTTATGCGCCTGCCAGCCTGCAGAACGCCTGCCTGATCATCATCGATGCCCAGGAGGAATACCGCAGCGGCCTGGTGCCGCTGCCGGGGCTGGACGCCGCGGTCGGAGAAATCGCCAGCCTGCTGAGCGCCGCCCGTGCCGCCGGGACGTCCATCGTTCACGTCAAGCACCTCGGGGTGCCGGATGGCTTCCTCGACCCGCGCGGCCCGCGCGGACGCTTCCTGCCGGAACTGGCCCCGCACCCCGGCGAGGTGGTGGTGGAAAAACGCCTGCCCAACGCCTTCTCCGGCACCGACCTGCACGACCGCCTGCAGGCCCTCGGCCATCTGGACCTGATCATCTGCGGCTTCATGACCCACTCCAGCATCAGCACCACGGTCCGCGCCTGCAAGGATTACGGCTATCGCTGCACCCTGGTGGAAACCGCCTGCGCCACCCGCGACCTGCCCTGCGGCGACGGGGTGATCAGCGCCGCCGACCTGCACCGCGCGGAGATGGCGGCCCTGGCGGACAACTTCGCGGCGGTGGTGCCGCATGCGGCTGCCTTGATCTGAGACGCGCGGCGCGTTATTCATCGGCCACCCGGAGCGATCCGCGCAGTGGCCGGAACCTCGCCGCCGGCGCCCGGTCATACCGCCGATAACTAGTAGAGGAAGTCGGCATGAAATTATCCGGTGGTTTCGATGCTCGCCGCCTGCGTCCGCGAGGACCACGCGTCTGGCGCTGGCGCTTCGGCGCGGCGCTCGCCGCGCTGTTCGCCATCCTCGGCGTACTGGTGTCCATGGCGGGCGCAGCCACTCTGCTCGGTCGCCCGCCGGCACTCGGCACCTTCGACACCTCGCCCGGCGCCGGTATCGTCCTGCTGGTGGTCGGCCTCCTGTTCCTCTGGCTGGGCGTGCTCGCCTGGCGTGCCTGCCGGCGCCGGCTGCGCCGTGGCGACGACCTCAGCCTGTCGCCACACCTGATGAAGAAGCACGACTGACGCCCGCGCGGTCTGAGCGGTTAAACTGGGCCCCTCGCGGAGGCCCTTATGCAAGACGACGATTTTTCCCTGTTCAAGACCGAGATGCGCGGCGTCAAGCCGATCAAGCACGACCGCGCCGATACCGGCAAACCCAAGACCGACCGCACCCGCCTCGCCACCCTGCGCCAGGCCGCGACCGAACGCGTCGAATCGACCAAGGTCGATGGACTGTCCGACCAGTTCGTCATCGACGTCGGCGCCGAGGACGAACTCTACTGGGCCCGCGACGGCGTGCAGGACGGCCAGATGCGCAAGCTCAAGCAGGGCCAGGTCAGCTTCGAAGGCAGCCTCGACCTGCACGGCATGACGGTGGAGAAGGCCCGCGACACCCTCTGGGAATTCATCGCCGAGGCCAACCGCCTGGAAATCCGCTGCGTGCGCGTCACCCACGGCAAGGCGGCGCGCATGGACGGCAAGCGGCCACTGATCAAGAGCCACGTCAACACCTGGCTGCGCCAGCACCCGCAGGTGCTCGGCTTCACCTCCTGCCTGCCCAGGCATGGCGGCACCGGGGCGATCTACGTGCTGCTCAAGCGCACCATGCTCGACGGCCGCGACGAATGATCCACGCCGGACGTCCCGAAAAGCCGGCCGGCACGGCGCGCTTCGCCCTTGCCAGCCGGGCTGCCACACCCTACCCTGCGCCTTTGCGATAAACCCCACAGGAACATCCATGTCATTGGAACAGCACTACGTAGCGATCCTCGGCCAGCTCGGTGAGGACGTGACCCGCGAGGGCCTGCTCGACACGCCCAAGCGCGCCGCGAAAGCCATGCAGTACCTCTGCCGCGGTTACGAGCAGACGCTGGAAGAAGTCACCAACGGCGCCCTGTTCAGCTCCGACAACAGCGAAATGGTGCTGGTGAAGAACATCGAGCTGTACTCGCTGTGCGAGCACCACCTGCTGCCCTTCATCGGCAAGGCGCACGTCGCCTACATCCCCAACGGCAAGGTGCTCGGCCTGTCCAAGGTGGCACGCATCGTCGACATGTACGCGCGGCGCCTGCAGATCCAGGAAAACCTCAGCCGGCAGATCGCCGAGGCCGTCCAGCAGGTCACCGGCGCGCTGGGCGTGGCGGTGGTCATCGAGGCCCAGCACATGTGCATGATGATGCGCGGTGTGGAAAAGCAGAACTCGTCGATGGTCACCTCGGTGATGCTCGGCGAATTCCGTGAGAATGCCGCGACCCGCAGCGAATTCCTCAGCCTGATCAACTGATCGGCGCTGCGATGAAGAAACCGGCCCAGTGGCCGGTTTTTTCGTTCATGGGGTTTGTCGATTGGATCCCCGCGTTCGCGGGGACCCAATAAAAAACACTCAGTGATTGCGCCCATCATAGTGAGTCACCTCATAGGCACCGAGGTCCACGCCCTCCAGGCAGCGCGCGTTGACCGCCGCCATCTCCTTGCCACCCGAACCGGGTGCCTCGCTGAATGGCGAGCAACCACAGACATCGCAGAAGTGATGGGCGACCCGCCGGGTATTGAAGCGATAGGTCGGCAGTTCGTCGGCCTTGGGCGAATCCAGCGTCAACTGTTCGCGGCCGACGAACCACAACAGTCCGCCGCGCTTGCTGCACAGCGAACAGTTGCACGCCAGCAGCTTGTCGATCTCACCGCTGACGCTGAAGGAAATCCTGCCGCAGTGGCAGCCGCCTCGGTAGATGGTCATGGTGGGAGCTCCGTCCAGTTAGTCGGAAGGACAACCTAGTCCAGCTCCACCGCTCCCGCCATCGGTCAGTCGAGCATACCCACATGCCGCGGATGCCCGGCCACCCGCGCCAGCCAGGCCTGGATCGCCGGATAGCCGGAAAGGTCGAAGCCACCCTCGTGGGCCACGTGGGTGTAGGCGTAGAGGGCGATGTCGGCGATGGTGTAGCTGTCGCCGACCAGGTAGGGCGTGCTCTGCAGTTGCTTCTCCATCACCCGGAGCGCCTTGTAGCCGCGCGTGTGGCAGACCTCGTACTCCTCGCGGCGCTCCTCGGGCATGCCCAGGTAGAGCTGGATGAAGCGCGCCACCGCGACATAGGGCTCGTGGCTGTACTGCTCGAAGAACTGCCATTGCAGTACCTGGGTACGCAGGCGCGGCTCGCTCGGCAGCAGCTCGGTGCCATCGGCGAGGAAGTTGAGGATGGCGTTGGACTCCCACAGGGTGGAGCCGTCCTCCAGTTCCAGCACCGGAATCTTGCCGTTGGGATTCTTGGCGAGAAATTCCGGGGTCTGGGTTTCGTCCTTGAGGATGTCGATCGGCACCCAGTTCGACTCCTTGCCGATCAGGTGCAGCATCAGCTTGACCTTGTAGCAGTTGCCGGAACGGTAATCGCCGTAGACCTTGTACATATCCTTGTCTCCTTATGCCGCCTCGGCATTCTGCGCCTGGCGGATGACATTGGCCAAACGCCGCAGGCCTTCGCCCAGGCGTTCCGGCGCCACATGACTGAAGTTCAGCCGCAGGTAGCCCGGGTTCTGCTCCGGCTGGGCGAAGAACGGCTCGCCGGGCATGAAGGCGACATTCTGCTCCAGCGCCGGCTGCAGCAGCGTGCGCGTGTCCAGCGGCTGCTTGAGGGTCAGCCAGAAGAACAGGCCGCCCTCGGGCACGTTCCATTCGGCCAGGTCGGCGAAATGCTCCTCCAGCGCCACTTGCATGGCGTCGCGGCGCACCCGATAGAAGTCGCGCAGCTCGGCCAGGTGCTCGCGGTACTTCTGGCTGCCCAGCCATTGCAGGGCCTGCCACTGACCGATGCGGTTGGTATGCAGGTCGGCCGACTGCTTGAGGCGCAGCAGGTGCGGGAACAGGTCCGGGGTGGCGATCAGGAAACCGACGCGCAGCCCCGGCAGCAGGGTCTTCGACACGGTACCCGTGTAGATCCAACTGGCCTTGCGCAGCCGGCTGACGATGGGTGCGGCGCGGCCCTCGTCGAACACCAGTTCGCGATACGGTTCGTCCTCGATCAGGGTGACGCCGAACTCGTCGAGCAGTTCGGCCACCGCCTGGCGCTTGGTTTCGCTGTAGCGAACGCCGGACGGGTTCTGGAAGGTCGGGATCAGGTAGGCGAAGGCCGGCTTGTGCCGCTCCAGCCGCTGGCGCAGGGCGTCCAGCTCGGGGCCGTCGGCTTCCTGCGGCACGCTGAGGCAGTCGGCGCCGAAAAGCTGGAAAGCCTGGAGCGCGGCCAGGTAGGTCGGCGCTTCCAGCAACACCTCGGTGCCCGGGTCGATGAACAGCTTGGAAGCCAGGTCGAGGGTCTGCTGCGAACCGCTGACGATCAGCACCTGGCTCGCCTCGCAGGCAATCCCCAGCGAACGGGCCTCGGCGGCGATCGCCTCGCGCAGTTCCGGCTCGCCCTCGCTCATGCCGTACTGGCCCATGCTCGCCGGCATCTCCGCCCACTCCACCTTGGGCAGCATCGGCTCGGCCGGCAGGCCACCGGCGAACGACATCACCTCGGGACGCTGTGCCGCAGCGAGGATTTCACGGATCAGGGAGCTTTTCAGGCGGGCGATGCGTTCGGAGAAGGCCATGGAGTCACCGGTAGCGGAGGCAGGGGAAAATGGGTCAAACTGGTTGACCGAAACTACGCCGCCGACTTCAGGTACGTCAATATGCTTGACCTGAAAAACCCGACCGCTCAGCAAATCGCCTCGGAAGCCTTCTTCTTCGGTTACCAGGCGTTCACCGCCAGGCCCGACGAAATGCTCGCGCGCCGTGGCCTGAGCCGGGTGCACCACCGCATCCTGTTTTTCATCGCCCGCTATCCGGGGCTGAGCATGAAGGAGCTGCTGGAAGTGCTCGGCGTCAGCAAGCAGGCGCTGAATCCCCCGTTGCGCCAATTGATGGAAATGCACCTGGTGGAAAGCGTCGCCGCCGAGGACGACAAGCGCAAACGCCGGCTCGGCCTCACCGCCGAAGGCGTCAAGCTGGAAACGGTGCTGCGTCGCGAACAGAGCCGACTGCTGCAACGGGCCTTCGCCGAAGCTGGCGAGGAAGCGGCCAGAGGCTGGCTGGCAGTCAACCAGGCGTTGCGCAACCTGTAGCGCCCTACGAAAGCATCGGGTCGCTGCCCTACGGAACAGTCCCTATCGTTTCCGGCATAAGGGGGAACTGTACCGCTATTTGCTCCAACCGCTGTACCGCGACGCCATGCCGCATGACGCATAGGCTGGGCTCCTGTCGCTCGGGAATCCTGCCATGACCCCAGAACTGCTGCTCGCCTTCGTTCTTTTCGCCTTCGTCACCTCCGTGACGCCGGGGCCGAACAACATGATGCTGCTCGCCTCCGGCGTGAACTTCGGCGTGCGCCGCAGCGTGCCGCACATGCTCGGCATCAGCCTGGGCTTCATGGTCCTGGTGGTGGCGGTCGGACTGGGTCTTGGCCAGCTCTTCGAAACCTATCCGCCGCTGTACACGGTGCTGCGCTATGCCGGCGCCGCCTACCTGCTCTACCTGGCCTGGAAGATCGCCAACGCCGGTGCGCCGAACGGCGGCGAAGCGCGCGGCAAGCCATTCAGCTTCCTGCAGGCCGTGGCCTTCCAGTGGGTCAATCCCAAGGCCTGGATCATGGCCATCGGCGCCATCACCACCTACACGCCGCAGGAGAATTTCCTGGTCAACGTGGTGCTGATCGCCGCCCTGTTCGCCCTGGTCAACTGCCCCAGCGTAGGTCTCTGGACCATGGCCGGCAGCCTGCTGCGCCACTGGCTGGACAACCCACGCGTGCTGCGCCTGTTCAATATCGGCATGGCCCTGCTGCTGGTGGCCTCGCTGTACCCCGTTCTTTCCGACCTCTGACAAGGCAACTCCAATGACCGAAGCCACCCAGGCCCGCCCGCGCCCACTGGCCGACAGCTCACCCTCGGCGGTGGTCGCCGGCTTCATCGCCATGCTCACCGGCTACACCAGTTCGCTGGTGCTGATGTTCCAGGCCGGCCAGGCGGCCGGGTTGAGCAGCGGGCAGATTTCCTCGTGGATATGGGCGCTGTCGATCGGCATGGCGCTGTGCAGCATCGGCCTGTCGCTGCGCTACCGCGCGCCGGTGATGGTCGCCTGGTCGACCCCCGGCGCCGCGCTGCTGATCACCAGCCTGCCGGGCGTGCCCTACGGCGAGGCGATCGGCGCCTACATCCTCGCCTCCGGGCTGATCGTGCTGATCGGCCTGACCGGCACCTTCGACCGCATCATGCGGCGCATTCCCGGCTCCATCGCCGCCGCGCTGCTGGCCGGGGTGCTGTTCAAGATCGGTCTGGAGATCTGCGTCGCCGCCGAGCAGCAGACCGCCCTGGTGATCGCCATGCTGCTCGCCTACCTGCTCGGCAAGCGCCTGCTGCCACGCTATGCGGTGCTCGCCGCCTTGATCGTCGGCTGCCTGCTGGCCGGGATCTTCGGCCTGCTCGACTTCCACGCCTTCGAGTTGAAAGTCGCCACGCCGGAGTGGACCACGCCGAGCTTTTCCCTGAGTGCAGCGATCAGCATCGGCATTCCGCTGTTCATCGTCGCCATGGCTTCGCAGAACCTGCCGGGCATGGCGGTGCTGCGTGCCAACGGCTATGACGTGCCGGCCTCGCCGCTGCTGAGCACTACCGGCCTGGTGTCGATCCTGCTCGCTCCGTTCGGCTCCCACGGCATCCACATGGCGGCGATCAGCGCGGCCATCTGCGCCAGCCCGGAAGCCCACGAGGATCCGGCCAAGCGCTACACCGCGGCGGTCTGGTGCGGGGTGTTCTACGGCATTGCCGGGATCTTCGCCGCCACCCTCGCCGCGCTGTTCGCGGCGCTGCCCAAGGCGCTGATCCTGTCCATCGCGGCCCTGGCGCTGTTCGCCTCGATCATCGGCGGCCTGACCCAAGCCATGAGCGAAGCCAAGGAGCGCGAGGCGGCGCTGATCACCTTCCTGGTCACCGCCTCGGGAATGACCCTGTTCTCGGTCGGCTCGGCGTTCTGGGGCATCGTCGCGGGGATGCTGACGCTGTTCATCCTCAACTGGGGCAAGGACTGAGCGCAGGAACGGGCCATGCCCGCGATTCGCGCGCGTGGCGCGCTCCTACAGACAGCTCTTCGTGCACACCGATGGAGTGGCGCACCCCACCAAAGCACCTCTTTCAGGCCTCGGCGGCCAGCTCCGCGCCGTGCACGCGGTTGACCCACCAGCCGAACACCGCGGCGGTGAAGAACATGATGATGCTGTAGATCGCCGCCGGAATGGCCATGGTCGGGTTGTTCAGCAGCATCGGGCTCAGCGCCAGGGCGATGGCCAGGGTGCCGTTGTGGATGCCGATCTCCATGCCGATGGCCACCGCCTGGCGTTGCGACAGATTGAGCAGGCGCGGCACGAAATAGCCGACGCCCAGGCTGAGCAGGTTGAAGCACAGCGCCGCCAGGCCGACCACCGGGGCATACTCGACGAAGGTCTCCCAATCCTTGGCCACCGCCAGGAGGATGATCAGCGCGAGAAACAGCGCGGAAACGATCTTCACCGGCTTCTGCATGCGCTCGGCGAACTCCGCGAAGCGGCTACGCACCCACATGCCGATGGCCACCGGGCCCAGCACGATGGCGAAGACCTGCACCACCTTGGCGAACTGCAGCGGGATGGCCTGGTCGCCCGCCATGAAGTACATCAGCGACAGGTTGACGATCAGCGGCATGGTGAGGATGGCGATCACCGAGTTCACCGCGGTCAGGGTGATGTTCAGCGCCACGTCGCCATGGGCCAGGTGACTGTAGAGGTTGGCCGTGGTGCCGCCCGGCGAGGCTGCCAGCAGCATCAGGCCCACCGCCAGGGCCGCCTCGAGCTGGAAACCCTTGGCGATGAAGAAGCAGGCCAGCGGCAGCAGCATGATCTGGCAGACGAGGCCGATCAGCACCGGCTTGGGGAATTTGACCACGCGGGCGAAGTCCGCCAGGGTCAGGGACAAGCCCAGGCCGAACATGATGATGCCCAGCGCCAGGGGGAGGAATACCGTGCTCAGCAGGTTTGCGGTCATTCTTATTGTTCTCCTGAAGGGACAGCCGGATTCTGCGCAACCGCTCAAGGTCGCGGTAGTGGCTTAGCGCGCCAGCGTTTGCCACAGGTGTAACAGAATGCAAAAAAGGCACCTCGTCGGTGCCTTTTTCGATCCTGTCGGCTCAGATCGCCGTCATGCCGCCATCGACCACCAGCCCCTGTCCGGTGGTGAAGCTCGCACCATCGCTGCACAGGTAGAGCACCGCCGCCGAGATCTCCTCCACCTTGCCGATCCGG
This sequence comes from Zestomonas carbonaria, assembly GCF_904061905.1. Taxonomy (GTDB): domain Bacteria; phylum Pseudomonadota; class Gammaproteobacteria; order Pseudomonadales; family Pseudomonadaceae; genus Aquipseudomonas; species Aquipseudomonas carbonaria. The sequence continues at coordinate 256,616 of NZ_CAJFCI010000080.1, read as the reverse complement.
CCGATCGGGTGCAGGGCGGCAACGTAATCGGCCTTCTTCGGGTCCGTCTCACAAGCACGACGGAACATGTCGGTGTCGATCACCGCCGGGCAGATGGCGTTCACCCGGATCCCCTTCTTCGCGTACTCGATCGCCGCCGACTTGGTCAGGCCGAGCACCGCGTGCTTGGAAGCCGCATAGATGCTCATCCGCGGCGCCGCGCCCAGGCCCGCCACCGAAGCGGTGTTGACGATCGCCCCGCCGCCCTGGTTCAGCATCAGCGGGATCTGGTGCTTCATGCACAGCCACACGCCTTTCACGTTGACGCCCATGATCGCGTCGAACTCGGCCTCGCTGCCCTCGGCCAGGCTGCCCTTCTCGATCTCGATGCCGGCATTGTTGAAGGCATAGTCCAGGCGGCCGTAGGTGTTGATCACGCGATCCAGCAGAGCCTTGACCTCGGCGTCCTTGGTGACATCGCAACGGATGAAGACCGCCTCGCCGCCTGCGGCGCGGATCAGTTCGGCCGTACCCTCGCCGCCCTGGGCGTCGAGATCGGCCACAGCCACTTTCAGGCCTTCGGCCGCGAACGCCAGCGCCGTGGCGCGGCCGATGCCGGCCGCCGCACCGGTGACCAGGGCGACCTGGCCGGAGAAGGTCATGCTCATGTAGGAGTCCTCTGCAAGGGTGACAAAACGATGCCCAGTCTAGTCAGGGAGGAACCCGGCCTGGCAGCACTATCAGGTACCGCGCTATACCTCCATCCATGCCGCTGATCGAACATCCATCCCCCGATCAGCATGCTGGATGACCCGTCATTCCATATCCGGGGGGAAACTTGTCCGGAACCCGCCGCAAGGCTATCAACGACAGTCCCCTCCTCCACGAGAAGCCCGCCATGTCCGCCCAACTCAACCGCCAGTTCCTGCTCGCGCAACGCCCTGTCGGCCTGCCCAGCCGCGACACCTTCAGCTACGTGGAAACCCCGCTGGGCGAACCCGCTGCCGGCCAGATCCTGGTAAAGAACCTCTACCTGTCCCTCGACCCCGCCATGCGCGGCTGGATGAACGACGCCAAGTCCTACATCCCGCCGGTCGGTCTCGGCGAGGTGATGCGCGCCCTCGGCGTCGGCCAGGTGATCGCCTCGCAACACCCGGACTTCGCCGTCGGCGACCACGTCAACGGCGCCGTCGGCGTGCAGGATTACTTCCTCGGCGAGCCGAAAGGCTTCTACAAGGTCGACCCATCGCGCGCTCCGCTCCCCCTCTACCTCTCGGCCCTGGGCATGACCGGCATGACCGCCTACTTCGCCCTCCTCGACGTCGGCGCGCCGAAGGCCGGCGATACCGTGGTGATCTCCGGCGCGGCCGGCGCTGTCGGCAGCATTGCCGGGCAGATCGCCAGGATCAAAGGCTGCCGGGTGGTCGGCATCGCCGGCGGCCAGGAGAAGTGCCGGTTCCTCATCGACGAACTCGGCTTCGACGGCGCCATCGACTACAAGAGCGAGGACGTGGCCGCCGGCCTCAAGCGTGAATGCCCGAAAGGCGTGAACGTGTTCTTCGACAACGTCGGCGGCGACATCCTCGACGCTGTGCTCACCCGCCTGGCGCCCAAGGCCCGGGTGGTGATCTGCGGCGCAATCAGCCAGTACAACAACAAGGAAGCGGTGAAAGGCCCGGCCAATTACCTGGCGTTGCTGGTCAACCGTGCGCGCATGGAAGGTTTCGTGGTGATGGATTACGCCGCGCAATTCGCCGATGCCGCCAGGGAAATGGCCGGCTGGATGGCCGAAGGCAAGCTGAAGAGCAAGGAGGACATCGTCGAAGGCCTGACAACCTTCCCGGAAGCCCTGCTCAAGCTGTTCAGCGGGGAAAACTTCGGCAAGCTGGTCCTGAAGGTCTGAGCTCCCAGGAGTCTGCGCCGGTCGCTTGCAGAGCTGGCCGGGAGTCGATACCTGAGACTCCAGGCAATACGCTGGTAAGCAGTGCGTGCGGCACACCCTACGGGAGCGGACCGTAGGATGGGTGCAACCCATCGATTCCGATGGCGATGGGTTGCACCCATCCTACAAGGTAAGGCGCGCCGTGCGCACCGGCAGGAGCCGCCCCTCCTACTGGAAAAGCTTGGCCTGGGCGCAGAAGGCCAGCAGCGTCTGGTCGGACTTCACTTCCAGCTTGCGCATGGCCGAAATCTTCTGGGCGCTCACCGTCTTCGCGCTGCGGTTCAGCACGCGCGCGACATCGCACACTGGAAGGCCCGACACGAAATGCCGGAGCACCTCGTACTCCTTCAGGGACAGGCCGGAGATGCGCGTTTGCAGATCGTCCTTGCCAGAGGCCGCGCCGAGCACCGAAGAGACGCCCGGTCCGCTATAGGGTTGCCTGTGCAGCATGGCATTCAAGGCGGCGTGCAGTTCATTGACGCCGCCACTCTTCAGCACGACGCCGAACACGCCCAGCTCGTACAGGCTGGACAGGACCAGGCTGTTGCTGATCATGGTGAAGACCAGTATCCGGGTATCGGGAAAGTTGCGCAGCAGATACCCGATCAGCTTGATGCCGTCTCCGTAGGTCCCGTCCCCCGGCATGCTGTAGTCGGTCACCAGCAATTGCGGCCCCACCTCCCGGCACAGATTCACCAGCTCGGAAGAGTTGCGTGCCTCCCCCATCACCTCGAAACGCTCGTCACGCTCGACGATCTCGCGCACCCCCGCCAGCACGACGGGATGATCGTCCGCAAGCACTACTCTGATTCGTTCCATAGCCTTCATATTCCGGCTGATTCCCCCCATACCACCAACCACGCTCGATGAACACGAAACCTACAGGTGTTGCAGGTCCGCCTCGATACGTGCAAAAAGAGTCATTACCCTGGGCTCCAGGATCGCCCATGCGACCTCGCCAGCCAGGATGTCCGCGAGTTCGCCGCAGGCGGTTTCCAGGGACCGAGCCTGGACCGCCGCCAGTGCTCCTCGCATGCGATGCAACTGTTGCCAGAGCGCCTCGGGATCGTTGCCGCGCAGTGCGTGGCGAGCCTTCTCGAGGTCTTGCAGCATGGTGTCCACGAACAACTGGTGCATGTGCTTCGGCACCCGCAGCGAATCCAGCGGCATCACCTCCCCCACCGCGACGACCGGCTTCACTGGCGATGAAGCCACTCCACCGCCGACCTTGAGCAAGCAGTCATGCAACGCCTGCAAGCTGACCGGCTTGACCAGCCAGCCATCCATCCCCGCTGCGCGGCAACGCGCCCCTTCCGCGCGCAGTGCGTTGGCGGTCACGCCGATGATCGGCAGGGTCTCGCCCCGCCCGCGCAAGGCCCGGGTCAGCTCGTAACCGCTCATGCGCGGCATGTTGAGGTCGGTGAGAAGAATGTCGAAAGCCTCCTCGTCGAAGCGAAGCAAGGCTTCCTTTCCATCGACGGCCAGGACCACCGTGCAACCCAGCTCCTCCAACTGCTCCTTGAGCAGTTCCTGGTTGACCGGGTTGTCCTCGGTAACCAGGACTCGCAGGCCAAGCCGCTCCGGTCGAACCGACTCGACGACGTCGGCAGGCGCCTGGTCATGGCCGCTACGCGCCAGTTCCAGCGCCTGGCCGATGCCGTTCAGGCTGTACAGGCTGACCAGCCACTCCCCTTCGACATGACGCGGCTGCGGGGTGGCGTCACGCAATGCGATCACGCGGGGCCCCGGCCAATCGAAATCGGACAGGGATTCAGGCAACAGATCCAGAAGCAACGCTCTCGATCCCGGGCTGCCGGGCATCCGCTCGACGTCCATCACTATCGCCCCCCAGCGCTTCAGCCACAGGCCGACGCTGTTCGCCAGTTCGCGCGATGGAGCCCGCAGGTGAACCATCTCGCCGCGCAGATCGAAGTTCGCCAGGCCCGGGGCCTCCGGATCGAGCTCCTGCAACTCCAGGTCGAACGTGAAGCTGCTGCCCAGGCCTTCCTCGCTGATCACCTGCAAGTTGCCCCGCATCAACTGGCACAGCCGCTGGCAAATGGACAGTCCAAGCCCCGTGCCACTGACCGTATGCTGCCGCGAGTCGACCTGATAGAACGGCTCGAAGAGCCACTCCTGCTGCGCCTTCGCGATCCCGATGCCGGTGTCCGTCACCTGCCACTGCAAACCGACTCTGCCGCCCTCTCTCCCGAGCACCTTCAGGCGCAGCACCACGCGGCCGATGTCGGTGAACTTCAATGCATTGCTCAAGAGGTTGTTGAGAATCTGCCGAATTCGCGCGGCATCGCCCAGCACCTGCCGGGGCACATCGGGATCGATGCAGCCGTAGAGTTGCAACTGCTTGCCCGCCGCCATCGCGGCATAGGAGCGGAGCACCTCCTCGACCATTTCCAGCGGGCTGAACTCGCCGGTTTCCAGGGCCATCTCGCCGGCTTCGATCTTCGACACGTCGAGGATGTCGCTGATCAGTTGCAGCAGCAGCGCGGACGAATGCTGGATGGTCGACAGGTAGCCCTTCTGCTGGGAGTCCAGGCAGGTGAGGCCGAGCAGTTCGAGCGTTCCCAGCACGCCATAGAGGGGCGTACGGATCTCATGGCTCATCGTGGCGAGGAATACGCTCTTGGCCTCGCTGGCGGCATCCGCCGAACGCTTGGCCTCGGCGAGCGCGCTGACCGCATCCCTGTGCGCGGTAATGTCATTGAACGCGCAGAGCACCACGTCCTCGCCCTGATAGCGGGTCGACGTGAAGCTGACATGCAGGTATCTCCCCGCCACCACCGTGCAGGCACTGCCGGTGCTCGCCCCGTCTTCCTTGAACAGGCACCAGTCGCGAGCCAGCATGCCGATCTGCTCGGGGGTCCCCAGCCACTCCCGGGCCAGCGCGTTATGCAGCACGACCCGTCGATCGCCATCGCGTCGCAACACGCAGACCGCCACCGGCGCGGTCTGGATGATCGCCCGGCTGAAGGCATCGCTCTCCACGATATGACGGTGAGCTTCCTGAGCGGGCATGACCACCCGCCGGGCATACAGGCGGGTCACTCCCCAGCCGGCGCACAAACCGCCCAGCACCAGGGCCAGAATGCCCAGGAGTTGCCACTTGGCGTAGTGGAAGAAGCCCTGGTAGCTGATTCGATACAACGCGACCCAGCCATCGACCGGCTCGCTGCCGAGCTTGATCAGCACACCTTTACCGGTGAAGTTCAGCCCCTCGTCGTAATCCCGTGGCAGCGCTCCCGTCCCGAGCAACACTTCGCCTTCGGGAGAGATCAGGTCCAGCTCCTCGAATATGGGATGCTCCAGCAACCGCTCGTAATCATCGACACACGCCATGCGCAGCAAGGACGTGGCAACGATCAGGTGGTCCTCGTCTCCCTTCCACCATAACGACGCCGGCAGCTCCACGACGACATAGCCGAGCAGCACCAGGTCTTCCCCATCGAACGCTTCGGCCCGCAGCCAACGGACATGCGGGTCTCGCCTGGACAAGGGAAGCCCCTCCAGCCGCTGACGGATGCGTCCGGCAACCCCCAGGTAGGTATCCCAGGTCCAGTCCCGCTGGATGGGCAGGCTACCTATCGCCGGCACCGCCAGGCTCGTATCGCCATCGAGGTCGAGTATCAGGGACTGCGGTGAAGGAAAGGGCGAGACGCTCCAGTAGAGGCTGTAGAAGTTCGCCAACATCACCCCCAGGGAAAAGGGGCCGTAGCGTTCGCCGATGTTCAGCGGCCGTGCCCCGGCTGCCACGGAGAAGGGCATGGCGAACGAGAACTCGCGCCCTTCATGCAGCTCGATATTCCCACGCTGTCCGACAACCCGGCGCTGCAGCAGAGGCACGATGCTCAGATCACGAGCCTGCGTGTCGGCATCGCTCTGGTGGGCGATACGGGCCAGGAACTTCTGGTGTTCCTGGATCCCCCCTATCAACCGCATGAAGTGCAACTGGATCTTGTCCTGCTCCACCTGGATCAGCCGGCTCAGCGCCCAGTAGCTGATGCCCACGGACAGGAGTGTCAGGAAACAGACGACGAGCAGGCCTACGTTCAGCCGTTGCGAGATTTTCGCGAGCTTGGGGATCGGGGAGTTGTCATTCTCCATGCGTTGTCGGGTCCAGGCATATGTTGGTCTTGTTCATTGCACGCCCCGGTAACAGGGCCCTTTCAACGTCTGCTCGAAGATTCCCGGTGCGATCACTCCGATCCCACTACCGGGCCAGCCCCCCTGAAGCGGAGACAGATACTTCGCCCTGGGTGCTGGCGGCTGCCCGGGCACAATCGATCTTCGTTTCAGCGAATGGTGTCGATACCAATAGGAAGAACGCCTGCCTGCTCCGGCCGAGCCGGCCGAACGGGTATTCGCTCTTCATGGGGGATGGGCCTGTCGCCTCTGCTGGACCTGACGGACCGCTCAAGCGGGCTTCGCGTTACCAATGATCCACTACGGCTCGGCAAAACAATCGTGCGCTCCGTGGGTACATTGGTCATCTTCATGCGTGCTTCTAAGAAACCTCTTAAATCACCATGAAGTAAACCTTCCCACGCAAGATTAAGAAAATTCTTACACACCATGGGAACACTGAGACAGCATGCAAGACACCTCGGCAGTCAGAAAAAATCGAGGGGAACTAGATATATCCTGACTCGACAAAATGGCGAGACCTGAATCCCATAAATATCAATATTGAAAGAAAACCGGGCAGGAATAAGAATCTCCTGATATCCCAACAAGAGGAGCAGTGAGTTTTCTCGAATTACTGCCGGTACATGAATGTGCCTGCCGATGAGGCAGGCACGCCATCGTCAAGCCAGGAACTCCACCCTTCCACCGACCAGGTGATAGATCGAGCCGACCAGCTTGATCTTTCCCTCCTGCTCCAGGGCCGCCAGCACCGCACTGTCATTCCTGATTTTCTCGATGGTGAGCAGGACGTTGGTTCTGGCTACCGCGTTGACGAAATCCTCGTTCTTCGCGGTTCGCTCACCGCTGTAGCGCGTTGCCGCCACGGCCGGCTCTATCCTGTCCAGCAACCCGGTCAGCGAGCCGAGCTCGGCGCCATCGATGGCGCCCTTGATTGCTCGGCAAGCCGTGTGCCCCATGACCAGGACGACCTTGGCGCCCGCTACCGCGCAGGCGAACTCAAGGCTGCCTATCAGGTCGTCATTGGCGACATTGCCGGCCACCCGGGCGTTGAACGTATCGGCGATCCCCGCATCGAGGATGATCTCGGCGGGCGCGCGCGAGTCGATGCAACTGAGGATGACCGCCGCCGGATACTGGCCATCGGCGCTCGCCCGTTTCTGCGCCAGGTAATCGTGCTGCTGCATCCTGCCCGTGCGGAAACGCTCATTGCCCTGCTTCAGGCGCTCCACGATCTGGCCGGGCGTCATCCGGTCCCGCTCCGCCCTGGTCAGGGCCGCCGCATGGGCGACACCCGCCGATCCCAGGAAAGCCGCTCCTCCCGTCATCCCCAGGGCGGCAATTCCCAGGGCGGCTTTCAAGACGCCTCGGCGTTCACCGTTGCATGGGCTGGAAGTGTGGCAACAGGTTTCGTTCTTCATAAGAAATCCCTATCGGAGAAACAACTTGGCATTCGCAAAAGTTGCGGCCGCAACCAATACCATCTTCCCCGCAAGCTCCAACTAACGCTGTTGTATCCGGAGTTTTCAACGGATTAACAAGTTGTTATTCAATATGGCCAAGCGCCCTTCAACCAGGCCACGCACACTTCCGGACATCTCGATAACGAAATGTCCGGAAAGATGTTCAGGCACTATCCGATATGCCCGGCTGGCATTCAGCGAGGCGCCAGATCGACCATTCCGTCTCTCAGAAACGGAATGTGCCGCGAACCGACAGGAAGGCCGTATCCTCGCCGCCCGCCTCGGTGATCGCGGTCCCGACGTCGTAGAACAGGCCATCCAGATCCACGGTCAGGTTAGGAGTGACCAGCCAGCGCAGGTTCGTCTTGTAGACCGTCCCCGCCCGCTTGCCGGTTCCGGCCGTGCCCGGCGCCATGTTCATGCCGGTGAAATAGACCCCGTCGGCGCTCTTGTGCTTCCAGACACCGAGGACGGCAGGCTCGACGCGCAGCCGAGGATGCGGGGAATAGCCGATCGTCGGGCCGACGACCACGGCATTGGCCAGCGTCGTCAGGCTGGCCTCGCCGTAGACCTGGTTGCGCGGGAACAGCGGGTCGAAGGTGCCCACCCGATCGTCCCCCGGATCGTCATCGCCGCTGGCCATGTCGATGCGCATCCCCAGGCGTGGCCGCCCCTCGGCGTCCCAGGTGTAGCCCGAGTCACTGGAGAGCGCCCAGGCCCGTATCCTGGCGTCTCCCAGATGCCCTACCTGACCGGCCAGATCCCAACTCCAGTCCCACCCCTGGTGTTTGCCGAACAGCCGTGCGCCAAGGGTATGGCGCTTCTCGTCGCCGAACACGCCGGCCAGGCGCCGGTCGGAGGTTTCCAGGGAGAATCCGTAGAGATCGAGGCCTCTCTCCGGTGCCAGGGGCAGCGAGGCATACAGGCCGTAGAAGGTCTTGGCGTTATCGGTCCCGTCATTGAAGGAACCATCGGCGCGCAGCTCGACGGGACGCACGGCGAAGACATCGGCCTTGTGGCCGGCCGGACCGGCCCAGGACAGGTGCACGCCGTCGAAGCTGTAGCGCAGGTTCGGCGACTCGCGATAGCTCACGAAACTGGACGAGCCATAGGCCATTTCCTGGCGCCCTACCCTCGCCGTCACGTTACCGGCCCTCCCGAGCCCCCAGTTTCCATCGACGAACGCCTGGTGTATTTCGCTGCGGCTCTGGTCGGTGGGCGCGCGGAGTTCCTTGTGCCAGCTACGGGTGTCCTCCAGTTGCACGAAGACCCGCATCGCGCCGTCCAGCAGATGCAGGTCGGAATGCAACTGGGCACGCTGCTGGAGGTAATCCTCATGGCCCACGCCACGCAGGTTGAAAAACGGCCTGTCGACGCTGTCCGCGCGATAGCGCAACTCGCCGCCGAACTGCAGCCAGGCCGAGTCGGAGAGCCGGTGGTAACGGAATGCGTCGAAAGGATCGTCGCGCTTGGCGGGATCGTCGAGGAAACGGTAATCCTCCAACGGTCTCGGCGCCCCCGGCCGCAGCGGGCGGGACTGTTCGAGCGGAGAACGGACGCCATCGGCCAGCGCGACTTCGTTGGGCAATAGCGGCAACAGCGGGCACAGGCAAAGCGCTGTCCAGGTGCTCGACCACCCACGAGCGGGCATGGTCGAGGCGGCACGAGGCCGGTAGTCGATAGGCATCAACATGAGAAATTCCTTGTCGAAAGGTGCGAAGCAGGTGGCGGGTAGCGGCAGGACGGATAGCTGGCAAAGCCGTCCTTCAGGGGGTCGCTCCAACCCCAAGCGTCAGGGCCTACGGGCCCCCTGAGCTCCGCATCGCCGGCGGCAGGCCGCCGCCGGCGATGCGGAAAGCCAACCGCCTCATGGCTTGAGCGGTTCCGCCGACTGCGGCACGCGCGGCCTGGCGTGCTCGTCGAGCAGGATGTTGTTGCGCCGCGCGTAGGCCCTCCAGTCGCGCAGCAGGTCGGCCAGCACATCCGGCCGCTCCGCCGCGAGATCCCGGCGTTCGCCCGGGTCCGCGGCGAGGTCGTACAATCGCCAGGCCGCCTGCGGGTCCTTGACGTCGAACAGCAGCTTCATGCGGCCCTTGCGCAGGGCGGCGTTTCCGTTCAGTTCCCAGCCCATGGGCTCGTCGCGGGAATGCACCAGCGAGTCGCGTCCTTGCAGGAGGGGAAGCAAGGAGGCACCTTGCGGCGGAATGACGTCCCGGCCACGGTATTTCACGCTGGGCGGAGTCGCCCCGGCCAAGTCCAGCAGGGTCGGCAACACGTCCCGCGCGCTGGCGAGCACCTGGCTGCGGCCACTCTCCACCCGTCCCGGGAAGTACACGAACGCCGGCACACGGATGCCGCCCTGGTAGGTGGTCATCTTGTGACGCCGGCTGGGCAGCGAACTCACCTGCGCCCAGGCCAGCCCCTGCATCAGGAAGGAATCGCGCCGGCCATAGTTGTCCAGGCTGTTGTCGAAGTTCCTGGCCACCCATTCGGGATCGGCGCTGGCGCGCGCCTCCGGGCCGTTGTCGGCCATGAACAGGATCAGCGTGTCCTCCAGCAGCCCGGCGCCGCGCAAGTATTCGACCAGCCGCCCGATCTCGGCATCCAGGGACTCGACCATCGCCGCGTAGACTTCCATGCCACGCGCCGACTCGCGCCGCTGCCGCGGGCTCAGCTCGGACCAGGCCGGCACGCCCTCCAGTTGCGCCTTCACGGGATGCTCGGCGGGAACCAGGCCCAGTTCGCGCTGGCGGGCCAGGCGTTGTTCGGCTATGACCTCGTAGCCGGCGTCATAGCGCCCCCGGTACTTCTCCAGGTAACTGTCCGGCGCCTGCAACGGCCAGTGCGGAGCGGTATAGGCGGCGAAGGCGAAGAACGGTTTCCCGTCCCCCGTTCGCTTGCCGATCATTTCGATCAGGCGGTCGGTGTACCAGGTGCTGGAGTAGAAATCGTCCGGCAACTCGATGGGCTGGCCGTTATGCACATAGGTGGTGCTGTAGTTGGGCAGCAACGCCATGTTGTCCTGCTTGAAGTTGGCGGCACCGCCTTCCAGCAGGACGTAGGCTTCATCGAAGCCCCGCTTGTGCGGCTGCTGCTCCAGGCGCTTGCCCAGGTGCCACTTGCCGGCGATGTAGGTGTGATAGCCGCTATCGCCCAGCAACTCGGCCAGGGTCGGCACGTTGTCCGCCAGTACACCTTCGTAGCCGGGACGAACCTCCGTGCCCTCGGGCAGGCGACCGCGCCATTCGGCCATCATGCCGACGCCGGTGAGGTGCGGGTCGTTGCCCGACATCAGCATTGCCCGGGTCGGCGAGCAACTGGGCGTGGCGTGGAAGTCCATCAGGAGCATCCCCTGCTGCGCCAGGTCATCCAGGTACGGCGTGGCGATCTCGCCGCCCAGTGCCCCGATGTCGGAAAAACCCAGGTCGTCGGCGACGATCAGTACGATGTTCGGTTGCTTGGCGTCGGCGGCGAGCGCCGGCAAGGACAAGCCAAGCAACAGGCATGCAAGGCGCTTGAGCACTGTATTCATTCTTCAGGTCTCGCTTTCTTGTTGTTGTGAGGCCGCGTCATTCCTGCAGCGCGCTTCTCGCCGTCCGCAGCCCCATGCCCATCAGGAACAGCGCCAGGCTGGCGACCAGGGCCGGCAACGCGATCCACAGGAAGAACTCCTGCAACCCTCCGGCGATGCCGAACAGCCAGGCGCCGAGCATCGAACCGATGATCGAGCCGGCGCGTCCGGCGCTCAGCGCCCAACTGACCCCAGTGGCCCGGGCATGGGTCGGGTACAGCGTCGCGGCCAGGATGCTCAGGTTGTTGAGCGCACCGGTCAGGGTGAAGCCGACGAGGAAGACCATGAGCAGCAGACCGAAGCCACTGCCCAACTGGGTGCCGGTCAGGGCCAGGGCGATGGCAGCGAACAGGCACAGCGGCGGCAATACCCTGTGCGCGCCGATACGATCCATCAGCAACGCCATGACGATGCCGCCGATCACGCCTCCGAAAGGGATCATCGCTGCGATGTTGGAAGTCTCGGCGGTGCCGTAGCCGCTGCTGCGCAGGATGGTCGGCAGCCAACTGGTCAGCAGGTAGAAGACGAACAGGCAGCAGAAGAACGTCAGCCAGAGCAGCAGGGTGCGTGACGCCTGGCCCTCGGCGAACAGCGCCGCGGCGGGCGAGCGCACCTCCCGCTGCGACGTATCGCCGACCAGGGTGACGCCCTCCCAGTCCCGCCGCCCGCTGATCCGCGTCAGGATGGCGCGCAGTTTCTCGGTATGGGCGGGCTTGTTGGCCATGAAGCAGGTGGACTCGGGCAGCGCCACATACAACACCGGCAACAGCAACAGAGGCGCGACGCCACCGAAAACCAGCAGACCTTTCCAGCCCACCAGGGGCAGCAGGATTCCCGCCACCCAGCCGCCCAGGGCCAGGCCCAGGGTGAAACCGGAATAGCTGAGGGTCACCAGCAGCATCCGCCGGCGCGCCGGCGCATATTCCGAGCACAGGGTGATGCTGTTCGGCAAGACACCGCCCAGGCCGATGCCGGTGAAGAAACGCAGCACGGTGAGTACCTCGATCGACGGTGCCAGCACGCAGGCCAGGGTGCCCAGGGCGACGATCAGCAGGCTGATCAGCAGCACGATCTTGCGCCCTTTCCGGTCGGCGACCGGGCCGAAAGCGAAACTACCCACCAGCATGCCGAACAGGCCTGCGGCGAAGGCCGGGGCCAGTTGGCCGCGTTCGATACCCCAGTCCTGGATCAGCTCCGGGGCGATGTAGCCGATGGCGGCGGTGTCGAAACCATCCAGCACCACGACCAGGAAGCACAGGATCAGGACCCTGAACTGCAAACCGGAAATCGGGCTGTCGTCGATGATATCGCTGACACGTTGGGTACTGCTGTTCATGGCAACTCCCTTGTAGGTGTTGTTGGCGTGGCCAGAATCGATGTCGAAATGGGCCGGAGGCCCCGCTCAGATGCCGAAGAACTCCCTGGCATTGCCAGCGCAGATCAGCGACTTGTCCGCATCCGTCAACCCCGGGTGCTCCAACACCCCGGCGCCGATGCTCTGCTCGCCCAACGGGAACGGCGAGTCGGAGCCGAGCATCACGCGGTCGGCGCCCATCACCTCCACCAGCAGGCGCAGGGAGCGCGGGTCGAAGACCGCGGAGTCGACGAAGAAACGCTTCACGTAGCTGGACGGCAGGTTCGGGCAGTCCTCGCGGACGATGTCGCGGTGACGCCAGGCGTTGTCCACCCGGCCGAGCAGGAAGGCGAAGCCACCGCCACCGTGGGCGAAGCAGATGCGCAGAGACTCGGGCAGGCGCTCGAAGGCGCCGGAAAGGATCAGCGAGAGGATGCCCAACTGGGTTTCCGCCGGCATGGATACCAGCCAGCGCAGCATCCACTTGCGCATCCGCTCGCCGCCCATCATGTCCCAGGGATGGACGAGCAGCGGTATGCCCTCCTTCGCGCAGTGATGCAGGAAGGTCTCCAGGCCGGCATCGTCCAGGTCCAGATCGCCGACGTGGTTGCCGATCTGCACGCCGACATGGCCGCAGTCCTTGGCCCGGCTGGCCTCGCAGCAGGCCGCCTCGATGTCCTGCAACGGCACCTGGGCCAGCACCTTGAGACGGTCCGGCGCTACCGCGGCCATCTCCAGGGCGCGGTCGTTCATCAGTTGCGCCCAGGGCAAGGCACGCTCGATGGGCTGGTCATAGCCGAACATCACCGGGGTGGCGCACATCACCTGGATGTCCAGGCCCTGCTCGTCCAGGTGCTCGATGCGCCGCAGCGGGTCCCAGAGCACATCGTGCACCGGCCGGAACGGCTTGTCGCCGAGCATGATCTGGCCATGGCGCCCGTCGGTGTGCAGCCAGGGCGCGCGCTGCGGGTGCAGGCGCGCGGCCTCGGCCTGGGTGATGCGCGGGAAGAAGTGCGAGTGGATGTCGATCTTCAAGGCACTCATCCCCGCTCCTGCGCCTGGGCGTGGAGGCGGTGCCAGGCATCGTAGTCCTTCCCGGGGTGCACCGTGCCGCACTGGGTGCAGCGCCGCTCCTCGTCGCTCTGGGTGTAGAACAGTTGGTACGCCTTGGGCAGGTCGTCCACCAGGCTCTGCAGTTGGGTGGTCACGCGCCAGACCAGCGTCGCGCAGACCGGGCAGTACCACTGCAGGGCATCCAGCGCGCCCTGCGGACGCCGCATTTCGATCAGGAAGCACAGCCCCGGCTCGGGACGCTGCGGCGAGTGGATGACGTGCGCCGGAAGCAGGAACACCTCACCTTCGCGAATGTCCACCCGCTCGAACTTGCCGCGGTCCCAGATGTTCAGGTAGGCGTTGCCCTTGAGCTGGTAGAAGATTTCCTCGGTGGGATTGTCATGGAAGTCCGTACGGGTGTTGGGCCCGCCGACCATGTTGATGATGTAGTTGCCGTCGGGCCAGATCGCCGCGTTGCACACCGGAGGCTTCAGTTGATGACGGTTGCGTTCGGCCCAGTCCAGCAGATTGAGCGGCATGCCATATTGCAGTTCCATGGGACTCTCCTCTTGTTGTGTTTTCGCGCTCGTTGATCCCTAGCGCGGCTTGTAGGCGACGGCCTTGATCTCGATGCGCAGGTGCGGATGCGGCAACTGGTGCACGGCCACGGTGGTGCGGGTCGGGCCGTTCTCGTCGAAGTACTCGGCATAGACTTCGTTGTATCCGCCGAAGTCGTTCATATCGACGAGGAAGCTGCTGACCTCGACCAGGTCCTGCAGACCGGCCCCCTGGCTGGCCAGGATGTCGCGGATGTTCTCGATCACCGCGCGGGTCTGCGCGCGGATGTCCAGGCGAGTGGTGCCCATTGCGTCCGCCTCGGCGCCGACGATGCTGTTGTCCGGCAGCCGCGAGCTGGTCCCGGAAACGTAGAGGAAGTCGCCGGCGCGCTTGACGTGCGGGAAGCGCCCGCGTGGCGTGGCCTTGCCGGTGACAAGGGTGGCTTGGATATTGTTCATTGGCTGTTGTCTCCTGTTGCGGTCCTGTCCGGCCCGTGTGTCGGATTCAGATAACACTGAATCCGCTTTCGCCCAGCCCCTCGATCTCCACGCTGACGTGGCTGCCCGCGCGCAGGGGCTCCGCCGCGGTGGCCGCGCCGGCCATCACCAGGCTCCCCGCCGGCAGGACGATCCCGGCGTCGCCGAGCAGTTTCGAGGCCTGTACCAGGCTGCGCAGCGGGTGGCCGAGAATCGCGGCGGTCGAACCCGCCTGGACCAGGCGGCCGTCCATGCGCAGCAGCACCCCGGCATTGCCGATGGCATCGAACTCCCGCGACCAGGGACCGACCACCAGGCCGGCCGAGGAGCAGTTGTCGGCGACCACGTCCTCCAGGCTGAATTTGAAGTTCTGGTAGCGCGAATCGATGATCTCCAGAGCCGGGGCCACGGCCTCCAGGTAGTCGGCCGCCTCCAGCAGGGTCAGCGGACGGTCGATGGCGCGCCGAGTGAGGAAGCAGACCTCCGGCTCGACGCGCGGATGAATGTAGCGGGACAGGCTGACCAGACCACCGTCCTCTTCCAGCATGCGATCGGTCAGCCAGCCCCAGATCAGGCTGTCCACGCCCATCTGGATCATCTTGGCGCGGCTGGTGAAGCCCAGCTTCACGCCGATCAGGCGCTCGCCGTCATCCTGGCGGAGCTGCATCGAGGCACGCTGGATCTGGTAGGCCTGCTCCAGGGAAAAGCCTGCGCTGGCACTGAACTGGGCCACGGCCTCGGCCTTGCGCGCGGCCTGGTCGAGGGCGGTGGCGATGCGGGTGATATCGGCACTCATGGACGGGACTCCCGGGCGTTGCTCAACAGGTCAAGGGCTACATCGACGATCATGTCCTCCTGGCCGCCGACCATCCGCCGCTGGCCCAGCTCGACGAGGATGTCCAGGGTCTTCAGGCCGTACTTGTCGGCGGCCACTTCGGCATGGCGCAGGAAGCTGGAGTAGACCCCGGCATAACCCAGGCCGAGGGTCTCGCGGTCCACGCGCACCGGACGATCCTGTAACGGGCGGACAATGTCGTCGGCGGCATCCATCAGCGTGTAGAGGTCGGTGCCGTGGTTCCAGCCGAGGCGCTCGGCGGCGGCGATGAACACTTCCAGCGGCGCATTGCCGGCCCCGGCGCCCATCCCGGCGAGGCTGGCGTCGATGCGGTCGCAGCCTTCCTCCACCGCGACGATGGAGTTGGCCACACCGAGCGACAGGTTGTGGTGGGCGTGCATGCCGGTCTGGGTTTCCGGCTTGAGGGTGGCCTTGAACGCGCGCATGCGGTCGCGGATGTCGTGCATGTTCATGGCGCCGCCGGAGTCGGCCATGTAGATGCACTGGGCGCCGTAGCTTTCCATCAGCTTGCCCTGTCGAGCGAGCTCTTCCGCCGGGATCATATGGCTCATCATCAGGAAGCCGACGGTGTCCATGCCCAGCTCGCGGGCGTACTCGATGTGCTGCTTCGACACATCCGCCTCGGTGCAATGGGTGGCCACGCGAACCACGCGGGCGCCAGCGTCATAGGCGGCCTTGAGGTCATGCACGGTGCCGATGCCGGGCAGCAGCAAGGTGGCGATTTTCGCGTGGCTGATCACCTCGGCCACCGCCTCGATGTACTCGAGGTCGGAGTGGCGGCCAAAGCCGTAGTTGAAGCTCGAGCCCTGCAGGCCGTCGCCATGGGCGACCTCGATGGAATCGACCCTGGCCTTGTCCAGCGCGCGGGCGATGGCGCGCACGTCATCGAGGGTGTACTGGTGACGGATGGCATGGCTGCCGTCGCGCAGGGTCACGTCGGAGATATAGAGTTTCTTGCCGTTCATGTCCGTGCTCCTCAACCGTTGATCATCGACTGCGCCATGCGCTCGGCGGTGGCCAGCGCGGCGGAGGTCATGATGTCGAGGTTGCCGGCGTAGGCCGGCAGGTAGTGGGCGGCGCCTTCGACTTCGAGGAATACCGAGGTTTTCAGCCCGGAGAACTTGCCGTGGCCGGGGATGTTCAGGTCGCGGACCTCGTCGAACTGCACCCGCTGCTTCAGGCGGTAGCCCGGCACATAGGCCTGCACGGCGGCGGCCATCTCCTCGATGCTCGCCTCGACCTTGGCCTGGTCGGCGGCCTCGCTGAGCACGAACACCGTGTCGCGCATGATCAAGGGCGGCTCGGCCGGGTTCATGACGATGATCGCCTTGCCCTTGGCCGCCCCGCCGATCACTTCGATGGCCTTGCTGGTGGTCTCGGTGAACTCGTCGATATTGGCGCGGGTGCCCGGGCCGGCGGACTTGCTGGCGATGGAGGCGATGATCTCGGCGTAGTGGACCTTGGCCACCCGGGAGACCGCCGCGACCATCGGGATGGTCGCCTGGCCACCGCAGGTCACCATGTTCACGTTGGTGGCAGCGAGGTGTTGCTCCAGGTTGACCACCGGCACGCAATACGGACCTATCGCGGCCGGGGTCAGGTCGATCACGCGAAGACCGGGCTTGTGGCCCCGCAGCAAGGCGTCGTTCTTCACGTGAGCGCCGGCACTGGTGGCATCGAAGACGAAGTCGATCTCGGAGAAGATCGGCAGGCGGGTCAGTCCCTCCACGCCTTCATGAGTAGTGGCCACGCCCAGTCGTGCTGCGCGGGCCAGACCGTCGGACGCCGGGTCGATACCGACCATGGCGCCCATCTCCAGGTACTGCGCATTGCGCAGGATCTTGATCATCAGGTCGGTGCCGATATTGCCGGAACCGACGATGGCGACTTTGCGTTTCTTGCTCATGGCTGCTCCCTCACTGCGCATCGGCGAAGGCGGCGGTGACGCTGCCCAGGCCCTGGATATGCGCGCTGAACACATCGCCCGGACGCGCCTCGACCATGGGGCCGAGGGCACCGCTGAGCAGGATGTCCCCTGCCCTCAGCGGCTCGCCCAGGCGGACCATGGTGTCGGCCAGCCAGAGGGCGGCGTTCAGCGGGTTGTCCAGGCAGGCAGCCCCGGCACCGACGGACACCGGCTCGCCGCGCAGCTTCATGTTCATGCCGCAACGCACCAGGTCGAGGCGGTCGAGCGTCACCGGCCGGCTGCCGAGGACGAACAGCCCGGAAGAAGCGTTGTCGGCGATGGTGTCGAGCAGGCGGATATCCCAGTTGGCGATGCGGCTGCCGACGATCTCGATGGCCGGCAGGACGAAGGCGGTGGCACGGATGATGTCGGCCAGGGTGTGGCGCTCGTGGCACAGGTCACGCTCCAGCACCAGGGCGATTTCCGCCTCCACCTTGGGCTGCGCGGTATCGCTCCAGGCGATGGGCTGGCCGTCGCCGCGCGCCATGTCGGCGAACAGCAGGCCGAAGTCCGGCTGGTCGACGCCCAGTTGCCGTTGCACGGCGATGGAGGTCAGGCCGATCTTGCGCCCCACCGGACGCCGTCCGGCGGCCATGGCGGCGGCATTGTTGTGGCGTTGCACGGCATAGGCCATGTCCACCGGATCGGTCTGCAATTCGGCGCTGGCGGCCTGGATCAGGTCGCGCACCGGTGCGCAGGGCTGGCTACCGGCCTGGGCTTGGCGCAGGCGCTCGGCGGCCTCGACAAGAGAGGGATGCATAAGGGTTCTCCTGGTGTCAGAACCTGTTCACGATCTGCTGCGCGCTAGCTCGCGAGATCGTGAACAGGCGCTAGGGATTGACGCAGACCGTGGTGATCTCGGAATAGAAATCCAGCGAGTGGCGGCCACCTTCACGACCGAGGCCGGAGAGGCGTGCGCCACCGAAGGGCGTGCGCAGATCGCGGAGGAACCAGGTATTGACCCAGACCATCCCCACCCGGAACTGCCGGGAAATCCGGTGCGCGCGCCCCAGGTTCCGGGTCCACAGCGCGGTGGCCAGGCCATAGGCCGAGTCGTTCACCCGCCTCACCACCTCGTCGTCGCTGTCGAACGGCGCGACATGGCAGACCGGCCCGAACACTTCCTCGCGCATGCAGCGGGCGTCGTCCGACAGACCGGTCCAGATGGTCGGCTGCACATAGGCGCCGTTGTCGCGCTCATCGCCGAACCTGGGCACGCCACCACCGGTCACCACGGTCGCGCCTTCCTGGTGGGCCAGCTCGAAGTAGCCCAGTACCTTGTCGCGGTGCTTGTGGGAAATCAGCGATCCCATGTTCACGCCATCTTCGTCGGGATAGCCGATCTTCAGCGCCTCGGCACCGGCCTTCAGTGCCGCGACGAAGCGCTCGAAGATCGGCCGTTCGACATAGACCCGCTCCGAGCACAGGCACACCTGCCCGGAATTGGTGAAGCTGGAACGCAGCACCCCGGCCACCGCGGCATCGAAATCGCAGTCGGCGAAGACCACGGCGGCGTTCTTGCCGCCCAGCTCGAAGGACACATCGCGCACGCCTTCGGCGGCGGCGCGCATGATGCTGGAGCCGGTGCGCGACTCGCCGGTGAAGGTGATGGCATCCACATCCGCGTTGCGGGTAAGGAACTCGCCCGCCGAGTCCGGCCCGAAGCCGTGCACGAGATTGAAGGCCCCAGCGGGTACGCCGGCCTCGTGCATGACCTCGGCGAGCAGCGTGGCGCTGGAAGGCGTGTCTTCCGAGGGCTTGACCACCACCGAGTTGCCGCAGGCCAGGGCCGGCGCCACCTTCCAGGTGAGCAGCAGCAGCGGCAGGTTCCACGGCGAGATGATCGCCACCACGCCATGGGGTTTGCGCACCGTGTAGCTGAATACGTCCGAGCCATCGCCGGTGCGCATCTCGAAGAACTCGCCACCGGCCTGGCGAACCAGCCCGGCGAAGGTGCGGAAGTTCTGTACGCCACGGGCGACATCCAGGCTGCGCGCCTGGTGTACGGGGCGGCCGGTATCGGCCACCTCGGCGGCCACGAAGTCGTCGAAACGGCGTTCGATGCCGTCGGCGATCCGCTCCAGCAGGTCGGCACGCTGCGCCGCGCTGAAGCCGCCCCACGGGCCGGACTGTGCGGCCTTGGCCGCCTCCACCGCAGCGTTCACCTGGGCCTGGCCGGCCTCGCAGACCTGCCCCAGCTCACGGCCGTCGACCGGGGAGACATTGGCGAAGGTTCGTTCGCTGGAAACGAACTCGCCAGCGATGTAGTGCCGTAACAAGGTAGAAGACATGACCACCTCCGAAATCTGGTTTCGGAGGAGTCTATGGATCGCGGCTATAAACGAATAATCAATAAACCGGAATCGACTATTAGGTTTTGGAATACCTGGATATGAGCCTCAAATCGTTTCCGGCGAAGCATGCTCCTGGCTGGCCAGCCTCAGGCAGTCGAGGAACAGACGGGCCGCCGGGCCCGGCTCGCGACTGGCCGAATAGAAGCAGCCGATGTCGCCGAACTGCAGGGTGGTGCCGAGATCGAACGGCCGCAGGATGCCGTTCCCGGCCAGTTGCCGGGCGGTCTCCAGGGGCAACAGGCCGACCGTTCGCTGGTCCTGCATCAGCGAGACGTTGGTGAGTACCGAAAGCGATTCGATCATGTTGGCCGGGGCATCGAGCCCCGCGTCGGCGAACAGGCGGTCCGCGGTGCGGCGCAGCAGGGAATCCCTGGTCGGCAATACCCAGGGGTAGCCATGCAAGTCCGCCAGGCTCACCGGGCCGTGGTCGTGCAGCGGATGATGGGCTCCCGCCACCACGCACAACTCCTCGCCGTACAGCACCTCGACCTCCAGTTGCGGCGCCTCGTCGCGCCAGCGCCAGTCATCCGGCACGCGCCCCACCACCATGTCCAGCTCGCCGACCGCGACGGCGGGAAACAACTGGTCCATCTGCCCCACCCGCAGCGACACCAGCACGCCGGGCGCCCGCTGCTTGAGCAACTGCAACGCCTGGGGCAGCAGCCAGGTGGAAGCCGAAATCAGTGTCCCGACCATGACGTGGCCCGCGCTGCCGTCGCGGTATGCCTCCACTTCGTCGGCCAGGGCCCGCAGGTCGGCCAGCATGGAGCGCGCACGGCTGACCACCAGTTCGCCCAGCTCGGTAGCGCTGACGCCACGGTTGCCACGCACCAGCAGGGGCGCGCCGAAATAGGACTCCAGCTCATGGACGATCTTGGTCACCGCCGGCTGCGTCAGGTTGAGCACTTGCGCCGCACGCAGCAGCGAGCCGCTGCGCAATACCTGGTCGAGCACCACCAGTTGATGGAACTTGAGCTTGCGGGCAACGGACATGACGGAGGGCTTCATCACGAGCTCCGGGAAACGAAGGAGGCCGGCATGGTAGCGCGAGGGAGCAGCGTGGTGCAGGGATTCCCATGCCCGAGCAGAGAGCCCTGGAAGAACTGACGGAATTGTCATCCCCGGCTCATCCCGGGGTTATCCCGCGCTCGTCAGGATGGTCCGCGCCCGCGCACGGGAAGCGCCGCGCGTGGGCACGATAACCAGAACGCGACCTGGCCTGCCAACACGCCAGACCATCCTCAATGGAGCGACAGATGACCTACCGAAAACTTCCCCTCGCCCTCTCCCTCGCCGTAGCCGGCCTGAGCCCCGTCATGGCCTCCGCGGACGAAGGCGCCGAGGGCTTCGTCGAAGGCAGCAGCCTGCACATCCTCAACCGCAACTTCTATTTCAACCGCGACGCCCGCCACGGCCAGTCGGTGGCGCCACGCGACAACGGCTACTCGGAGGTCTGGGCCCACGGCATCGTAGGCCGCTTCGAATCGGGCTTCACCCGGGGCACGGTCGGCTTCGGCATCGATGCCTTCGCCATGCTCGGCCTGCAACTGGACAGCGGCGACGGCCGCAACGGCTCCGGTACCTCGGTGGACATCCTGCCCAGCGACCACGACGGCCACACCCAGGACAACTACGCCAAGGCCGGCGGCGCCGCCAAGGTGCGACTGCTGGATACCGTGCTGCGCGCTGGCGACGTCTTCCCGATGACCCCGGTGGTCCACTACGGCGACGCGCGCCTGCTGCCCGAGTCGTTCCGCGGCATCACCCTGGAAAACCGCAGCCTGGATGGGCTGACCGTGCAGGCCGGGCGCCTGCACTCGATGAGCCAGCCGCAGGAACGCAAGCAGCGCGATAACTTCGCCACCTTCTATGCCGGCCCGGTCGATTCGCCGTGGGTCTCCTACCTGGGCGGCGACTACGCGTTGAACGAGAACGTCAGCGTCAGCCTGTACGGCAGCCGCCTGAAGGACGCCTGGACCCAGTACTACGGCGGCACGTCCGTCAGCTATCCCCTCGCGGATGACGTCTCGCTGTTCGGCGGCTTCAACTACTACAAGTCGGTCGACGACGGCCGCCAGTTGCTCGGCGACTTCAACACCAACATCTGGAGCGGCAAGCTGGGTGTCAGCTTCGGCGCCCACAGCCTCGCCCTCAGCCACCAGCGCAACAACGGCGACAACGACTTCGACTACCTGCGCCAGTCCGACTCGATCTACCTGGACAACGCCATCCAGTACACCGACTTCAACTCGCCGAAGGAACGCTCCTGGATGCTGCGCTACGACCTCGACATGGAAACCTTCGGCATCCCCGGCCTGACCTTCATGACCCGCTACGGTAGGGGCAGCGACGTCGACTACTCGAACGCCAACGGCGTCTACATGCGGCGCGACGAGAACGGCAACCCGCTGACCGATCAGAAACGCTGGGAACGTGACATCGAGGCCCAGTACGTGGTCCAGAGCGGTTCGCTGAAGGATCTGTCCTTCCGCCTCCGCCAGGCCACCACCCGCGCCACGGCCTTCGAGTCGGACCTGGACGAGGTCCGACTGATCATCGAATACCCGCTGCAGGTCCTGTGAACGGGCGGCGGGCTCCGGGTTACAGACTTGTCACCCCGCACTCACCGTCCCGTCAGGATCGCTCCTCTATAACTTGCTCGTCTCCTCGTGCCTCCAGCGTCGTTGGAGACCCGTGACGTTCGCCTCTAATAGGCTCTGCTCCCTTGGTGGGAGGCGAACCCTCAAGCGCCCGCATGGGCGCTTTTTTTTGCCGACGGCTTCCCCACCAACGGGCACGGTGGTGACGCGAGGAACGGGCTACAGCCGCACGCTGGCGAAGCTCGATTCGCCCTGGGCCCGCGAGAGCGCGGCCATGGCCGTGGATGAGGGTATCAGCGACTCTCCGACCACTGCCGGTATCAGTCGCACGACGTTCGCCGTCCCCTGCCCCACACGTTCGTCGCGCGGCGGGATGCCGAAGTACTCGCGGTAGCACTTGGAGAAGTGCGGGGTGGAGACGAAGCCGCATACCGAGGCCACTTCGATGATCGACATCGGCGTCTGCTTCAGCAACTGGCGGGCGCGGATCAGGCGCAGCTTCAGGTAGTAGCGCGACGGCGAGCAGTGCAGGTATTTCTGGAACAGGCGCTCCAGTTGCCGGCGCGAGACGTCGACGTAGCTGGCCAGTTCGTCGAGGTCGATGGGTTCCTCCAGGTTGGCCTCCATCAGGGCGACGATCTCCTGGAGTTTCGGCTGGTTGCTGCCGAGCATGTGCTTGAGCGGCACACGCTGGTGGTCCTGCTCGTTGCGGATGCGCTCGTAGATGAACATCTCGGAGATTCCCGCCACCAGCTCGCGGCCGTGCTCGCGGCCGATCAGGTGCAGCATCATGTCCATCGGTGCGGTGCCGCCCGAGGAGGTGCTGCGGTTGCGGTCGATGGAGAACAGCCGGGTGGTGATCGCCGCGCGCGGGAAGGCTTCCTGCATGGCCGCCAGGCATTCCCAGTGCACGCTGCACTCGTAGCCATCAAGCAGGCCGGCCTTGGCCAGCGCCCAACTGCCGGTGCACACGCCACCCAACTGGCGGCCCTGGCGGGCCTGGGCCTGCAACCAGAGCACCTGCTCGCGGGTGACGCTGTTCTGGATGCCCACACCGCCGCAGACGATCACCATGTCCAGCGCGGGGGCGGTGTCGAAGCCGGCGTCGGGGGTGATCTGCAGGCCGTCGCTGGCGCTCACCGCCCGGCCGTCCTGGGTCAGGGTGAACCAGCGGTAGAGTTCGCGTCCGGACAGGTGGTTGGCCATGCGCAGCGGTTCCACCGCCGAGGCCAGGGATATCAGGGTGAAGCTGTCCAACAACAGGAAACCGATGGATTGTGGAGCACGATCACGGGCCTGAGCCCCTTGCTTGAACTCTGACATTGCACACCCTCACGCATGGCAAACGGCTGAGCCTCGTCCGAGGCCTCTTTTGTTATTGGTTCTGGAACGGCTTCCACCAGACCCTGGGTGAGATAAGGCAAATGCCGTGCCTAAATTGATTAACCGTTCAATAAAAAATAAAAAACCCGTCCCAAACCTTGCCGGATGGTCTGGGTACGGGGAGCGAGGGCTGCGCCATGTGACCGCCTGGTCACCCTGGAATCCGGCCAGTGGGGATTCCGGTAGCAGCGGCGACAACTCCGCTACGGAAGGAAATATCGGCGGTAACGGCAAGGCCCCACCGACCGTGCACGCCCCATGGACGTGCAGTCCGGGCGGCGGCTGGACGAAAATGGTTCAACATTCGATGGCGCTGACAGCCAGGCCGCCACGCGAGGTCTCCTTGTACTTGTCGTGCATGTCCGCTCCGGTGTCGCGCATGGTGCGGATCACCCGGTCCAGCGAGATGAAGTGTTCGCCATCCCCGCGCAGCGCCATCTGCGCCGCGTTGATCGCCTTCACCGCGGCGATCGCGTTGCGCTCGATGCACGGCACCTGCACCAGGCCGCCGACCGGGTCGCAGGTCAGGCCCAGGTTGTGCTCCAGGCCGATCTCCGCCGCGTTCTCCAGTTGTTCCGGCGTCGCTCCCAGCACTTCCGCCAGGCCCGCCGCCGCCATCGCGCAGGCCGAGCCCACCTCACCCTGGCAGCCTACTTCCGCGCCGGAGATCGAGGCGTTCTTCTTGCAGAGGATGCCCACCGCCGCCGCGCCCAGGAAGAAACGCACCACGTCGTCCTCGCTCGCTTCCGGGTTGAAGCGCATGTAGTAGTGCAGCACCGCCGGGATGATCCCCGCCGCCCCATTGGTCGGCGCGGTGACCATCCGGCCGCCCGCCGCGTTCTCCTCGTTCACCGCCAGCGCGTACAGGTTGACCCACTCCATCGCGCTCATGGTCGAACCGATCACGTTGGGGCGGCCCAGCTCCTGCAGGCTGCGGTGCAGCCGCGCCGCGCGGCGTCGCACGTTCAACCCGCCCGGCAGGATGCCCTCCGCCTGAAGGCCGTTGGCCACGCATTCCTGCATCACCTGCCAGAGCCGCAACAGCCCTTCGCGGATCTGCGCCTCGTCGCGCCAGGCCAGTTCGTTGGCCAGCATCAGTTCGGAAACCCGCAGTCCGTGGCGCCGGCACAGGGTGAGCAGTTCGGCGGCGCTGGAGAAATCGTAGGGCAGCACGGTGGAGTCCTGGTCCAGTTGCCCGCTCGCCGCCTGCTCAGCGTCCACCACGAAACCGCCGCCCACCGAGTAATAGGTGTCGGTGTGCAGCTCGTTCGTCTCGCCATGAGCCACCAGGGTCATGGCGTTGGGATGGTAAGGCAGGTTCTCGTCCAGCAGGCGCATGTCCCGCTCCCAGTCGAAGGACACCGGCTGGCGGCCAGCCAGCAGCAGTTCGCCGCTCGCGCGCAGGCTGGCGATACGCGGCTCGATCAGCGATGGGTCGATACGTTCCGGCCACTCGCCCATCAGGCCCATGATCACCGCGCGATCGGTGCCGTGGCCGACGCCGGTGGCCGACAGCGAACCGTACAGGCGTACTTCGATGCGCCGTACCCGTTCCAGCAGGCGCCGCTCGACCAGCGCACCGGCGAACAAAACCGCCGCGCGCATGGGGCCGACCGTGTGTGAACTGGACGGGCCGATGCCGATCTTGAACAGGTCGAATACGCTGATGGCCACGGGGCGCTCCTCCGGGGAAGGTTGTCGATCGCCCTGCATCATCGAACTTTCCCCCGCTCGGCGACGTCCCACACCGACTCATGCATATCCAAATACGTCGCCGCCGATGGCGCGCTTGCGGAGGCCATACGATCCCGGCACCCTGCCCTTTCGAGACCGCCAGTTGGCATCTCCACCGATAAATCCGCGGCATGTCGTCGCTCAGTACATGAAGGTCGCAAACCGATAATTGCCGCGACCCCAAGGCTTTATCGTTGAGTCACCCGATTCGTCGCTGCCGGCTCCCGTGGGCCGGCAGACCGAGAGCTCACCGCTCCGGACCGAAGAGCCCATAAGCGGTAGCCTTCCCCTCGAAACGAAGGCATGCCTAGAAGAAATTTCGGAAGTACGAGCACCTCAGGTCGAGGTGTCGCATACCCCAGGGAATGGGTTTCGCAACACTGCCAGAGGACGAGCACGCCCTCGACATTGTTAATCCACACAGGCAAGGCAGTCGGCATCACCAGGCCGTAGGTGCTTCGCGGCGCGGCCCTGGCTTCGTGCAACTGATCTGGATGTCTACTGAAGGGGAAATATCCCATGCAGGCTGGAAAGATCGTGGTGCAAAACCTCTACAAGGTTTTCGGGCCACAACCACAGGAAGCAATCGATTTACTCCAACAAGGCTGGAGCAAGGAAAAGATCCTTGCCGAACGGGGAGCGGTGATCGGCGTCAGTGACGTCTCCTTCAGCGTCAACGAAGGCGAGATATTCGTCCTCATGGGGCTTTCCGGTTCCGGCAAGTCCACCCTGATCCGGCTGATCAACCGCCTGATCGAACCGACTGCCGGCGATGTGTTCATCGACGGCCAGAACGTCGCCAAGCTGCCCAAGTCGCAACTGATCGACCTGCGCCGCCGCGACATGAGCATGGTCTTCCAGTCCTTCGCCCTGATGCCCTCGCGCAGCGTGCTGGACAACGCCGCCTTCGGCCTGGAAGTCGCCGGCAAGGGCCGCAAGGAACGCGAGAAGCGCGCCATGGAAGTGCTCGAACAGGTCGGCCTGGCCAGCTTCGCCCACAAGTATCCCCACGAACTGTCCGGCGGCATGCAGCAGCGCGTCGGCCTGGCCCGCGCCCTGGCGGTCGATCCGTCGATGATCATCATGGACGAGGCCTTCTCCGCCCTCGACCCGCTCAAGCGCCGCGAGATGCAGGACGTGCTGCTCAACCTGCAGCAGGAGCAGAGCCGCACCATCATCTTCGTCTCCCACGACATCGAGGAAGCCATCCGCATCGGCAGCCGCATCGGCATCATGGAAGGCGGCAGGCTGATCCAGGTCGGCACTCCGCAGCAGATCATCGAGCAACCCGCCAACGACTACGTGCGCAACTTCTTCAACACCATCGACACCAGCCGCTACCTCACCGCCGGCCAGCTCAAGGCCGACAGCGTCCCGCTGTTCGTCCACAACGGCAAGGCGCCGGACGCGCAGATGGTCTGCCAGAAGCTGCAAGCCATGGACAAGCACTACGCCTTCATCGTCGACGAGAAGAACACCTTCCGCGGCTCCATCAGCCTGGAGAAGATCGCCCTGCTGGTGGAAGGCGGCCGCACCCTGACGCTCGAACAGGACCTGCTCAAGCCCATCGAACCGGTGCCCGAAGACCTGCCGCTGGACAGCGTGATCCAGCGCCTGGTGATCAATGAAGGCCCCATCCCGGTCATCGACCGGAACGGACAGTACTGCGGCGCGATCAGCAAGGGCCGCCTGCTCAGCCACCTGCGGGGGGAATGAAGATGAGCGAGAAACTGGATCTGGGCAGTTGGGTCAACGACCTCGTCCAACACCTGCTGGAAAACTACAGCGGCGCCTTCGAACAGATCGGCGGGCTGGTCGGCGGCTTCTCCGAACTGATCGAACATCTCCTCATGTGGCCGCCGTCCTGGGTGTTGATCGCCATCTTCATCGGCCTCGGCCTATGGCGCATCGGCGTCAGGTTCGCCGCCTTCACCGCCGCCTCGCTGGCGCTGATCGTGCTCACCGGCTTCTGGGAGCAGACGGTGGTGACCCTCGGGCTGACCTTCTCCGCCACGCTGATCAGCCTGCTGCTCGGCGTCCCCCTCGGCATCTGGGCGGCCAAGAGCGAACGCGTGGCCTATGTGATCCGCCCGGTGCTCGACTTCATGCAGACCATGCCGGCCTTCGTCTACCTGATCCCGGCGGCCATGCTGTTCGGCCTCGGACGCGTCCCCGGCATCATCGCCACGGTGATCTTCGCCATGCCGCCGGCCGTGCGCCTGACCAGCCTCGGCATCCGCCAGGTGAACAAGGAAATCGTCGAGGCCGGCCAGTCCTTCGGCTGCAACGGCTGGCAACTGCTGTTCAAGGTGCAGTTGCCGAATGCCATGCCCTCGATCATGGCCGGGGTCAACCAGACCATCATGATGGCGCTATCCATGGTGATCATCGCCTCGATGGTCGGCGCGGGCGGCCTGGGCAACGACGTGCTGGCCAGCATCCAGCGCCTGGACATCGGCCTCGGTTTCGAGAGCGGCATGGCCGTGGTCCTCCTGGCGATCATCCTCGACCGCATCACCGAAAGCTTCGGCACGCCGCAAACCACGAGCCGCCGCCGCTTCGCCTGGCTGACCGCCCGCTTGCAGCGTCAATGAACGGTATTTCAACCATCGAAATCGGGGAGTCGTAGATGAAGAAATCGAGAATCGCAGCCATCGGCCTGCTGGCCTGGGCACTCGCGAGCGGCGCCTGGGCGCAGGAACCGCAGAGCTGCAAGCAGGTCCGCTTCGCCGAGATCGGCTGGGCCGACATCGCCGCCACCACCGGCGTGGCCATGGTGCTCACCGAGGGGCTGGGCTACAACCCGCGCAAGATCATGGCTTCGGTACCGATCGCCTTCACCGGCGTGAAGAGCGGGCAGGTCGACGTGTTCCTCGGCTACTGGGCGCCGTCGATGGATGCGGTGATCGAACCCTTCACCAAGAACGGCGGGGTCAAGGTACTGCCGAAAGCGAACCTGGAAGGCGCCAAGTACACCCTGGCGGTGCCGACCTACGCCGCCGAGGCGGGCCTCAAGAGCTTCCAGGACATCGCCCGCTTCAAGGACCAGTTGGACGGCAAGATCTACGCCATCGAGCCGGGCAACGACGGCAACCTGCTGATCGACAAGATGATCAAGAGCGACCAGTACGGCCTCGGCGGCTTCCGCATGGTCGAATCCAGCGAGGCCGGGATGATCATCCAGGTCCAGCGCGCGGTGAAGAAACAGGAGCCGGTGGTGTTCCTGGCCTGGGCGCCGCACCCGATGAACACCCAGTTCGACATCACCTACCTGTCCGGCGGCGACGACGTGTTCGGCCCCGACTACGGCGCCGCCAAGGTCTACACCGTGGTACCGCCGGACTACGAAACCCGTTGCGCCAACGTCGGCCGGCTGCTGAACAACCTGCAGTTCAGCGTCGAGATCGAAAGCCAGTTGATGGAAAAGGTGCTGGAAAAGGAAAACCCCACCACGGTCGCTCGCAACTGGCTCAAGGCCAACCCCGCCGCGCTCGACAAGTGGCTGGCCGGCGTGACCACCTTCGACGGCCAGGACGGCATCGTCGCCGTGAAACAGCACCTCGGCCTGTAGCACCCGGCTCCTTTCCCTGGTTTTCCCCCGCGACGGCCCTCGGCCGTCGTGGGCCACGCCGTGCCTCCCGCACTGAAGAATGGGTAAACGGCCCCAGCCCGCTGCCAATCCACCTGACGGAGCAATACCTATGCGCAAGCTGAAATTCCGCTGTCTGCAAACCCTCGGTGCCGCCGCCCTGGCCCTCGGCATGGGCGTGGCCGGCGCGGCCGACAAACCGACCCTGAAGATCGGCTACGTCAACGGCTGGGACGACAGCGTCGCCGCCACCCACGTGGCCGGGGAAATCCTCAAGGAAAAGCTCGGCTACCCGGTCGAGCTGAAACCCGTGGAGCCGGCCATCATGTGGCAGGGCGTGGCGCGCGGCGACCTGGACGCCACCCTCTCCGCCTGGCTGCCGGCCACCCACGGCGAGTACTACACCAAGCTGAAGGACAAGGTGTCGGTGCTCGGAACCAACTACGAAGGCGCGAGGATCGGCCTGGTGGTGCCGGACTACGTGGAAGCGCGGAGCATCGAGGACCTGAACAAGTACACCCAGGCGCTCGACGGCAAGATCACCGGTATCGACGCCGGCGCCGGGGTGATGCGCCGCACCGAGGACGTCATCGACCAGTACGGCCTCGACCTCAAGCTGATGCCCAGCTCCGGCCCGGCCATGGTCACTGCCCTGGCCCGCGCCGAGAAGGCGCAGAAGCCGATCGTGGTGACCAGTTGGATTCCGCACTGGATGTTCGCCAAGTGGAAACTGCGCTTCCTCGACGATCCGAAGAAGGTCTACGGCGAAGCCGAACGCATCGATACCGTGGCCAACCCGGGCCTGGCCAGCAAGGCCCCCGAAGCCAACGCCTTCCTCGAACGCTTCTCCTGGAGCAGCGAGGAAGTCGGCAGCGTGATGCTCGCCATCCGCGAGGGCGCCAAGCCGGAACAGGCCGCCAAGGAATGGATCGCCAGCAACCCCGAGCGTGTTGCCGGGTGGTTGCAGTAAGCGGCATCGCCCTCCCGCCAAGGGTGGGAGGGCCGAGTGATGCTCACCAGCAAGCAGGCAGGCAACCAGGAACTCGACCGCCAGCAGAAAGCAACAGACACAGCTCCCCTCTCCCTCCGGGAGAGGGGCCGGGGGTGAGGGACCGATCTTCGTAATACCAAAACCTTTCCAGTAACCCGACCACCGCCCCTCACCCCAGTCCTGGCTACGCGCCCCGCTCCTAGGCTCTGTACGAAAAGTGCCTGCGCTCGGTGATGCGTCGTTAAAAATCGGTTCGGAATGCTCATTTACAGCGCGTAAACTCGAACGCGAGCCCGGTCCGTTCCTCACCGATTTTTGCCTAGCCTGACCTTCGCTCGGCGACTTTTCGTACAGACCCTAAGGGAGAGGGAGCCGAGTAGCGTCCAGACCAGCCTCCTTGGCGGTCGGCAGCGGAACGAAAAATGATGAAGCGGGACCGGCCGGTCACCTTGTTTGATTGATTGCTCAAACAAAAGCCGCCTAGACTTCGCCCCACGCCCATCATCATGGAGTTCCCGATGCCCAAGGTCGGAATGCAGCCGATCCGCCGTTCGCAATTGATCAATGCCACCCTCCAGGCCGTCGACCAGGTCGGCATGAGCGATGCCAGCATCGCCTACATTGCCCGGCTCGCCGGCGTCTCCAACGGCATCATCAGCCACTACTTCCAGGACAAGAACGGCCTGCTCGAAGCCACCATGCGGCACCTGATGCTGGCCCTCAGCGACGCCGTGCGCGAACGCCGCGCGGCACTGAAGGACGACAGCCCGCGCGCGCACCTGCGGGCGATCATCGAGGGCAACTTCGACGACAGCCAGGTCAACGGCCCGGCCATGAAGACCTGGCTGGCATTCTGGGCCAGCAGCATGCACCACCCGGTGCTGCGACGCCTGCAGCGGGTCAACGACCGTCGCCTGTATTCCAACCTGTGTTGCGAATTCCGCCGCGTGCTCAACCTCGCCGACGCCCGCTCGGCGGCCCTCGGCCTGGCCGCGCTGATCGACGGCCTGTGGCTGCGCAGCGCGCTCTCCGGCTCCGGGGACGCCTTCAAGAGCGAGCAGGCGTTGCAGGTCGCTTTCGAATACCTGGACCTGCAACTGGCCAAGGTCCGGAAGGCCTAGGGCTTGTCGTGATGGGTATCGTCGCTACGCTCCTCGACCCATCCTACGGAAGCTCGGATTGATTGGTTTCCCGCGTTCGCGGGAATGACGAGGTAGAAGGCACGCCCGGAGTCTCCCCTGTCATCCCCGCGAACGCAGGGACCCAGAAAACAAGGCACCGCCCTCAGGATGGGGAAACGATACCCATCGGCAAAGATCAGACACCTCCCTGCCCCACCGGAGCCACACCCTGCACCGCCGGCTGCGCCCCCAAATCCGCGCGCATCGCCTTGAGCAAGGCGAGCATATAGAGCAGCAGCACCACCGAGAACGGCAGGCCGGCCAGCACCACCACCGTCTGCATGGCGGTGAAGTTGCCGGCGAACAGCAGGCCGATGGTCACCAGGGTGATCACCACCGACCAGAAGATACGCAGCCAGTGCGGCGCGTCCTCGTCCAGGTCGCCGTCCTTGCGCGACAGGTTGGCCAGCATCACCGAACCGGAATCGGCAGGGGTGAGGAACAGCACGAAGCCGACGCAGATCGACAGGCCGATCACCGCCTTGGACCAGGGATAGTGTTCCAGCAGCAGGTAGATGGACATCGCCGGCTGCTCCAGCGCCGCCTTGCCGAGCTCCGTGGCGTTCTGGTTCATCACCAGATCCAGGGCGCTATTGCCGAAGACCGACAGCCAGGCCAGGGTGAAGCCCAGCGGGATCAGCAATACGCCGCAGACCAGCTCGCGCACCGTCCGCCCACGGGAAATGCGCGCGATGAACATGCCCACGAACGGCGCCCAGGAAATCCACCAGGCCCAGTAGAACAGGGTCCACAGCCCCATCCACTCCTCGCCCTTGCCGGACTGCCCGGTGTAGACGTAGAGGTCGAAGGTCTTCAGCACCAGGCCGTTGAGATAATCGCCGAGGTTCTGCACCAGGCCATTGAGCAGGTGCAGCGTCGGCCCGGCGAGCAGGACGAACACCAGCAGGCCGCTGAACAGGATGATGTTCAGGTTGGACAGCCGGCGGATGCCCTTCTCCACCCCCGACACCGCCGCCAGCGTGGCCACCACGCTCATCACCAGGATCACCGCCAGCAGCGCGCTCTGGCTGTGCGGCATGCCGAACAGGTGTTCCAGGCCGGAGGCCACCTGCAATGAGCCGATGCCGAGGTTGGTCACCAGTCCCAGCAGGGTGACGAAGATGCCAAAGCAGTCCACCGCATTGCCCACCGAGCCGCGCATCAGGCGCTCGCCGAACAGCGGGTAAAGCGCCGAGCGTAACGCCAGCGGCTGCTTGTGGCGGTAGGCGAAATAGCCGACGGCCAGGCCCACCAGCGCATAGATGGCCCAGCCATGCACGCCCCAGTGGAGGAAGGTCAGTTGCAGCGCCTGGCGCGCCGCATGCTGGCTGCCCGGCTCGCCTTCCGGCGGGTTGAAGAGGTGGTCGATCGGCTCGGAAGCGGCGAAATAGAGCAGCGAAATACCGATCCCCGAAGAGAACAGCATCCCCGCCCAGGCCGCGTAGCTGAAGTCCGGCCGTTCGTGATCGGCGCCCAGGCGCAGGTGGCCGAAGCGCGAGAAGGCCACGTAGAGCACGAAGAACAGGTAGGCGCCGATGGCCAGCATGTAATACCAGCCGAAGCTTCGCGACAGCCAGCCCTGGGCCTTGCCCAGCCAGGTGCCGGCACCTTCCGGGAAAGCGATCAGCACGGCGGTGAGGACCAGGATCAACGCGGTGGACCCGAAAAAGACGACCGGATTCAAGCGCGCCTTCTCGGTAGTTGTTGTTGGCAGAGAAGCAGTACGCATTGGAGTTGGGCTCCGAGGCAATGAAAACAGACGCCGCTTCATGGTCGGCGGCGTGCCGCGCCATCGGCCGGAGACGGCTGGAACCGTCGGCCGGTGGCCTGGAACGGGTGCGGCGAACTGCCGCAGCGAGGTTCGTGGTGCGCAGCTTATTCTTTGTTGTTTGAACGATCAATAAAAATAAAGTAGGCTGAATTTCAACCGCTTCCGGAGAGGCCTGCGCCCTTGCGCCACGCCCCGTCCGGCCAAGCCTTGCGCGGCCCAACACGACAAGAGAGGACACCCCATGGCCCGATTCGAAGAACAGAAGCTCTACATTGGCGGCCGCTACGTCGACGCCAGCGGCGGCGCCACCTTCGAGACCATCAACCCGGCCAACGGCGAGGTGCTGGCCAATGTCCAGCGCGCCGCCAGGGAGGACGTCGAGCGCGCCGTCGCCAGCGCCGTGGAGGGCCAGAAAGTGTGGGCCGCGATGACCGCCATGCAGCGCTCGCGCATCCTGCGCCGCGCCGTGGAGATCCTGCGCGAGCGCAACGACGAACTGGCCGAACTGGAAACCCTGGACACCGGCAAGCCGTTGTCCGAGACCCGCGCCGTGGACATCGTCACCGGCGCCGACGTGATCGAGTATTACGCCGGCCTGGCCCCGGCCATCGAGGGCGAGCAGATCCCGCTGCGCGAGACCAGCTTCGTCTACACCCGCCGCGAGCCGCTGGGCGTGGTCGCCGGTATCGGCGCCTGGAACTACCCGGCGCAGATCGCCATGTGGAAGTCCGCCCCGGCCCTGGCCGCCGGCAACGCGATGATCTTCAAGCCCAGCGAAGTCACCCCGCTGACCGCCCTGAAGCTGGCCGAGATCTACACCGAAGCCGGCGTGCCGGACGGTGTGTTCAACGTGCTCACCGGCAGCGGCCGCGAAGTCGGCCAGTGGCTGACCGAGCACCCGCTGATCGAGAAGATCTCCTTCACCGGCGGTACCGCCACCGGCAAGAAAGTGATGGCCAGCGCCTCCAGTTCCTCGCTCAAGGAAGTGACCATGGAACTGGGCGGCAAGTCGCCGCTGATCATCTTCGAAGACGCCGACCTCGACCGCGCCGCCGACATCGCCGTGATGGCCAACTTCTTCAGCTCCGGCCAGGTCTGCACCAACGGCACCCGCGTGTTCGTCCCGCGCGTCCTGCAGGCCCGCTTCGAGGCCAAGGTGGTCGAGCGCGTCAAGCGCATCCGCCTGGGCAACCCGGAAGATGCCGAGACCAACTTCGGCCCGCTGACCAGCTTCGCCCACATGGAGAGCGTGCTCGGCTACATCCAGGCCGGCCGCCAGGAAGGCGCGCGCCTGCTGATCGGCGGCGAACGCGTCACCGAAGGCGAATTCGCCAAGGGCGCCTACGTGGCCCCGACCGTGTTCAGCGACTGCACCGACGAAATGACCATCGTCCGCGAGGAAATCTTCGGCCCGGTGATGAGCATCCTCGTCTACGACACCGAGGAAGAAGCCATCCGCCGCGCCAACGACACCGACTACGGCCTCGCCGCAGGCGTGGTGACCCGCGACCTGGCCCGCGCCCACCGCGTGATCCACAAGCTGGAAGCCGGCATCTGCTGGATCAACACCTGGGGCGAATCGCCCGCCGAAATGCCGGTCGGCGGCTACAAGCAGTCCGGCGTCGGCCGCGAGAACGGCCTGACCACCCTCGCCCACTACACCCGCATCAAGTCGGTGCAGGTGGAGTTGGGTGACTACGTCTCGGTTTTCTGACGAAAACAGCTACAAGCGCCAAGCCACAAGCCGCAAGAAAGAGCCGGAGCAATTCCCGCTTCTACTTGCAGCTTGAGGCTTGCAGCTTTCATCCGAAGGATGCTGCTTTATGGAATACGACTACATCATCATCGGCGCCGGCTCCGCCGGTAACGTACTGGCCACCCGCCTGACCGAGGACGCCGACGTCAGCGTGTTGCTGCTGGAGGCCGGCGGCCCGGACTATCGCCTGGACTTCCGCACCCAGATGCCCGCCGCCCTCGCCTATCCGCTGCAGGGCCGCCGCTACAACTGGGCCTACGAGACCGAACCGGAACCCTTCATGGACAACCGCCGCATGGAGTGCGGACGCGGCAAGGGCCTGGGTGGCTCCTCGCTGATCAACGGCATGTGCTACATCCGCGGCAACGCCATGGACTTCGACAACTGGGCCAAGGCGCCCGGCCTCGAAGACTGGAGCTACCTGGACTGCCTGCCCTACTTCCGCAAGGCGGAAACCCGCGACATCGGCCCCAACGACTACCACGGCGGCGAAGGCCCGGTCAGCGTGACCACGCCCAAGCCCGGCAACAATCCGTTGTTCCACGCCATGGTCGAGGCCGGCGTGCAGGCCGGCTACCCGCGCACCGACGACCTCAACGGCTACCAGCAGGAAGGCTTCGGCCCGATGGATCGCACCGTCACCCCGCAGGGACGCCGCTCCAGCACCGCGCGCGGCTACCTGGACCAGGCACGCGGCCGGCCGAACCTGACCATCGTCACCCACGCCCTCACCGACCGCATCCTGTTCAGCGGCAAGCGCGCCACCGGCGTCGCCTACCTGCACGGCTCCAGAGACCAGGCGGTGACCGTCCACGCCCGCCGCGAAGTGCTGCTGTGCGCAGGCGCCATCGCCTCGCCGCAGATTCTCCAGCGCTCCGGCGTCGGCCCGGCGTCGCTGCTGCGCGGCCTCGATATCCCGGTGGTGCACGACCTGCCAGGCGTCGGCGCCAACCTCCAGGACCACCTGGAGATGTACCTGCAGTATTCCTGCAAGGAGCCGGTGTCGCTCTACCCCGCCCTGCAGTGGTGGAACCAGCCGGGCATCGGCGCCAACTGGCTGCTGCGCGGCAAGGGCCTGGGCGCCAGCAACCAGTTCGAGGCCGGCGGCTTCATCCGTACCCGCCCGGAGTTCGAGTGGCCGAACATCCAGTTCCACTTCCTGCCGGTGGCGATCAACTACAACGGCAGCAACGCGGTGAAGGAACACGGCTTCCAGGCCCACGTCGGCTCCATGCGCTCGCCGAGCCGTGGCCGCATCCACCTGAAGTCCAGGGACCCGCGCCAACACCCGAGCATCCTGTTCAACTACATGTCCACCGAGCAGGACTGGCAGGAGTTCCGCGACGCCATCCGCATCACCCGCGAGATCATGGCGCAACCGGCGCTGGACCCGTTCCGCGGACGCGAGATCAGCCCCGGCCTGGACTGCCAGAGCGACGCCCAGTTGGACGCCTTCGTGCGCCAGCATGCGGAAACCGCCTTCCACCCGTCCTGCTCGTGCAAGATGGGCAACGACGAGATGGCGGTGGTCGATGGCCACGGCCGCGTGCACGGCATGCAGGGCCTGCGGGTGATCGACGCCTCGATCATGCCGGAGATCATCACCGGCAACCTCAACGCCACTACCATCATGATCGCCGAGAAGCTCGCCGACCGGATTCGCGGCCGCCAGCCGCTGCCGCGCAGCACCGCCAGCTACTACGTCGCCAACGGCGCACCGGTCCGTGGCGAGGTCTTGCGCCCGGCCGCCGCTCGGTTGTCCGCCTGACAACGGACATGGAGACCGACCTGTAGGAGCAAGGACGCTCCCCGTAGCCCGGATGAAATCCGGGACAACAAACCAACCACCCTCCCCGGATTGCATCCGGGCTACGTCCTAAATCGCGCCCTGTAGGAGCGGGCCACGCCCGCGATGGCCTTTACCGCCGCCATAAAAAAGAGGAGCCCGTGGGCTCCTCGAGGGTGACGCCGTGGAGTTGCCTGGGATCAGGCGGCGCTGAACAGCTTGTGCGGGTCGATGACGAATTTCTTCGGTACCCCGGCATCGAACTCACCATAGCCACGCGGTGCGTCGTCGAGGCTGATGACCTGCACGCCGACCACCTCGGCGATGTTGATGCGATCCCACATGATCGCCTGCATCAACTGGCGGTTGTACTTCATCACCGGCGTCTGCCCGGTGTGGAAGCTGTGGGACTTGGCCCAGCCGAGGCCGAAGCGGATGCTCAGGCTGCCGATCTTCGCCGCGGCATCCACCGCGCCCGGGTCCTCGGTGACGTAGAGGCCGGGAATACCGATCTTGCCGGCCACACGGGTGACCTGCATCAGCGAGTTGAGCACGGTGGCCGGAGCCTCCTGCTGCACGCCGGCATGACCGTGGCCACGGGCCTCGAAGCCCACCGCGTCGACCGCGCAATCCACCTCCGGCTCGCCCAGCAGGTCGGCGATCTGCTCGTGCAGCGGGGTGTCCCTGGACAGGTCGGCGATCGCGAAGCCGACCGCCTTGGCATGGGCCAGGCGCACCGGGTTGACGTCGCCGACGATCACCACCGCAGCCCCCAGCAGGCGCGCGGAAGCGGCCGCCGCCAGCCCCACCGGACCGGCGCCGGCGACGTACACGGTGCTGCCCGGCCCGACCCCGGCGGTCACCGCGCCGTGGTAGCCGGTGGGCAGGATGTCGGACAGGCAGGTCAGGTCGCGGATCTTCTCCATCGCCTTGTCGCGATCCGGCAGCTTGAGCAGGTTGAAGTCGGCGTAGGGCACCAGCACGTACTCGGCCTGGCCACCGGTCCAGTCGCCCATGTCGACGTAGCCGTAGGCGCCGCCGGCGCGCGCCGGGTTGACCGTCAGGCAGACGCCGGTGTGCTGCTCCTTGCAGCTCCGGCAGCGGCCGCACGCGACGTTGAACGGCACCGAGACCAGGTCGCCGATCTTCAGGTTCTCCACGTCGCGGCCCTTCTCGATCACCTCGCCGGTGATCTCGTGGCCGAGAACCAGGCCAACCTGCGCCGTGGTGCGGCCGCGCACCATGTGCTGGTCGGAGCCGCAGATATTGGTGGAAACCACCCGGAGGATCACCCCGTGCTCGATCTTGTTGCCGCGCGGGTCCTGCATCTTCGGATAGTCGATCTTCTGCACCTCGACCTTGCCAGCGCCGAGGTAAACGACACCACGATTACCAGACATTGCGTAACTCTCCTTTTGTTGTCGTGAATACAAAGGCGCGACCGACGGCCGCGCGGCCTTGTACTGGAGCTTGCGTCTGTTGTGCTGGAAACCGCCGGTGAAGCCTGGCAGGGCGGTTTCCGCGCCGCTTGGTGGGCCGAAGCCCACCCTACGGGTTGAGAACCACGGTGCGGTTGGCGTTGAGGAACACCCGTCGCTCCAGGTGATAGCCGACCGCGCGGGCCAGGGTCAGGCACTCGATGTCACGGCCCTTGGCGATCAGGTCCTCGGGGTAATGGGCATGGTCCACCGACTCCACGCCCTGGGCGATGATCGGCCCCTCGTCGAGGTCGTTGTTGATGTAGTGGGCGGTGGCGCCGACCATCTTCACGCCCTTCTGGTAGGCCTGGTGATATGGCTTGGCGCCCTTGAACCCGGGCAGCAGCGAGTGGTGGATGTTGATCGCCCAGCCGTCCAGGCGACGGCACAGCTCCGGCGACAGCACCTGCATGTAGCGGGCGAGCACCACCAGCTCGGCGCCGGTTTCCTCGATCACCCGCAGCACCTGGCGCTCCTGCGCCGGCTTGTCGGCGGGATCGAGGGGGAAATGGTGATAGGGAATGCCGTGCCAGCGGGCCAATGGCTCCAGGTCGGGATGGTTGGAGATCACCGCCGCCACGTCCATCGGCAACTGGCCGATGCGCTGGCGGTACAGCAGGTCGTTGAGGCAGTGATCGGCCTTGGAGACCATGATCACCACCTTGGCGCGGTAGCCCGGCGGGGTCAGCTCGGTGCTCATGTCGAAGGGCGCCAGGCGCTCGGCCAGGCCGGCGCGGAACGCCGGCTCGTCGAAGCCCTCCGGCTGGCGGAACTCGACGCGGATGAAGAAGCGCCCGGACAACCGGTCGTCGAACGAATGATGCTCGGTGACGTAGCAGCGCTGCTCGTAGAGGAAGCGCGTCACCGCGTCCACGGTGCCGAGCACGCTTGGGCATTGGGCGCTGAGTATCCAGGTGTCGGGGGTGCGGCTCATAACAGACTCCAATGATTTTCATCCCTCTCCCGCTTGTGGGAGAGGGAGCAGCGCATAGGGTGGAGACACTTCATCCACCCGCCTTTGCCATCCGACGGTGGACGAGAAAAGCGTCGTCCACCCTACGTTCAAACCTCGACGGCCAACCCATGCTCCGCGCGGTGGCGGTGCAGCGCGTAGGGTGGATGACGCTTCACCCATCCACCTTTGCCATCCCTCGGTGGACGAAAAAAGCGTCGTCCACCCTACGTTCAAGCCTCGACGGCCAACCCATACTCCGCGCTGGCATCCTGTAGCCAGAGCCAGACGTAGTCGGCGAAGCTGCGGCGGACCAGCAGTTCCCAGGTGTCCTCCGCGGTATGGCGGATCACCAGTTGCGACTTGGCGAAGGTGGTACCCACCGCCTTGCCCACCGGGAAGTTGCTCGGGTGCACGTCGTAGGAGGTCGACTTCATCAACATCTCGCGGACCCGCGCCCCGGACAGCTCGAGAATGGTCTGCCCGCCGCTGACGTTCACCACCGAGTAATGCAGGTCCTGCAAGGCGGCGCGCAGGCGCTGCTCGGTGGCGAGCTCCTCGCCGCCCGGCACGATCAGCAGCCACTCGTCGGGGGCCAGCCATTGCAGCGAGGTCTCGCCGCTGGCCACCAGGGTCAGGGCCACCGGCAGTTCCAGGCCGAGCGCCTTGTGTACCCCGCCGGCGAAGGCCGGGTCCTTGGCATCGCCCCGCAGGACCAGATGACCCAGCAATTTCTTCTCGCGCAGGCTCACCCCGGCCTGGCGTTTGCCCTTGCCCGCCAGTTCGTCGAGGCCGGCGTGGAACAGCGGCGATTCGGCGTGGGCCGCGCCGTCCGGGCGCTGTTGATACACGTTCACTGCGGTCATCGTTCACCTGCCTGGCGCACCGTGGCGCCGTCGAATTCCATCGTCCCGGCTTGCCGCCGGCCTTCAAACATTCTGGCGATCCCCTTTCGGGTCGTAGAACACCGAGCTGCAGATCTCCGCCTCGATCACGCTGCCATCGGCGAGCGGCGCGAAGACCCGCTCGCCCATGCGCTTCAGCCCGCCCTTGACCAGCGCCAGGGCGAAGGAGCAGCCCAGGGCCGCGCTCCGGTAGCTGGAGGTGACGTGACCGACCATCTTCATGGGGATCGACTGCTGGGTGTCGAACAGCAACTGGGCGCCTTCCGGCAGGACCTGGGCTGGGTTCACCGGCTTGAGGCCGACCAGTTGCTTGCGGTCCTCGCGCAGGCAGTCCTCGCGGTTCATGCCGCGCCGGCCGATCCAGGAGAACGGCTTGGTGCGGCCGACGCACCAGCCCATGTTGAGGTCGTCCGGGGTCACCGAGCCGTCGGTGTCCTGGCCGACGATGATGAAGCCCTTCTCGGCCCGCAGTACGTGCATGGTCTCGGTGCCGTAGGGGGTCAGGCCATATTTCTTGCCCGCCTCGATCAGCTTCTCCCAGACGCCCATCGCGTAGTCGGCCTGGACGTTCACCTCGTAGGACAGCTCTCCGGTGAAGGAGATGCGGAACACCCGCGCCGGCACGCCGCCGACCAGCCCTTCCTTCCAGCTCATGAACGGGAAGGCGTCCTTGTCCAGGTCGATGTCGGTCACTTCGGCCAGCAGCTTGCGGCTGTTCGGGCCGGACAGGGTCATGGTCGCCCAGTGGTCGGTCACCGAGGTGAAGTACACCTTGAGTTCCGGCCACTCGGTCTGGTGGTACAGCTCCAGCCACTCCAGCACGCGAGCCGCGCCGCCGGTGGTGGTGGTCATCAGGAAGTGGTCGTCGCCCAGGCAGGCGGTGACGCCATCGTCGAAGACCATGCCGTCCTCGTGGCACATCAGGCCGTAACGCGCCTTGCCCACGTCCAGCTTGGTCCAGGCGTTGGTGTAGACGCGGTTGAGGAACTCGCGGGCGTCCGGGCCCTGGATGTCGATCTTGCCCAGGGTCGAGGCATCGAGGATGCCCACCGCGTTGCGCACCGCCAGGCATTCGCGGGCCACCGCGGCGTGCAGGTCCTCGCCCGCTTTCGGGAAGTACCAGGGGCGTTTCCACTGGCCGACGTCCTCGAACTCGGCACCGCTCTCCAGGTGCCAGCGGTGCATGGCGGTATAGCGCTTGGGCTCGAACAGCGGCCCGCAGTGACGGCCGGCCACGGCGCCGAAGGTCACCGGCGTGTAGTTCGGGCGGAACATGGTGGTGCCCATCTGCGGGATGCTGATCCCCAGCGAGCAGGCGGCGATGGCCAGGCCGTTGATGTTGCCCAGCTTGCCCTGGTCGGTACCGAAGCCCAGCGCGGTGTAGCGCTTGACGTGCTCGACCGACTCGAAGCCCTCGCGGGTGGCCAGCTCGATGCCGGCGGCGGTGACGTCGTTCTGCAGGTCGACGAACTGCTTCGGCGCCCGCGAGGTCGGCTTGTCGTGCGGCACCAGGAACAGCGCCACGCTCTCCCCCTCGTTGCGCTTCTCGGCCTTCGGCAGGCTGCCGTCGACCCGCTTGAAGCCGGCCTCGACAGCCGCGGCGGCACCGGCATCGTAGCCATCGGCCAGGACCTCGCCGAGGCCGAAGACACCATTCACGGCGCCAGTGCAGATACGCTTCTGGAAGCCCCCCTCGCCCGGCACGAAGGCGAGGATGTCCTCGCGCCAGACCGGCTTGCCGCCGAGGTGCGAGGCGAGGTGCACCACCGGGCTGTAGCCGCCGGAGCTGACGATCAGGTCGCAGTCCAGCCGCTCGCCGGGGCTGGCGACCTTGTGTCCCTGCGGGTCGATGGCGCAGATACGCGCGCCGGTGACGTGCTTGCTGCCGCTGGCCTCGACCACCGCGCTACCGGTGCAGATGCGCACGCCACGGCGGCGTGCCTCCTCCACCCAGGTGCCTTGCGGATTGGTGCGCGCGTCGGCGACCGCCACCACTTCCAGGCCGGCGTCCAGCCAGTCGAGCACCACGCGATAGGCGTAGTCGTTGCTGGTCGACAGCACCAGGCGGCGCCCCGGCGCCACGCCATAGCGACGCACGTAGGTGGAGACCGCGCCGGCCAGCATGTTGCCGGGCACGTCGTTGTTGGCGTACACCAGCGGCCGTTCGTGGGCGCCGGTGGCCAGCACCACGCGCTTGGCACGGACGCGGTGCATGCGCTGGCGGATCGCCCGCTGGCCGGCGACGTCGAGCGGCGCGACCTCGCCGAGGTGATCGGTGAGACGCTGGTGGATGGTCAGGAAATTGTGGTCGTGGTAACCGTTCACCGTGGCGCGCGGCAGCAGGATCACTTCCGGCATCTGCCGCAGCTCGTCGAGGGCCTTGGCCAGCCAGTCGGCGGCGGGCCGTCCGTCCAGGCTCTCGCGGCTGTCCAGCAGGCTGCCGCCGAACTCTTCCTGCTCGTCGGCGAGGATCACCCGCGCACCGCTGCGTCCGGCCGCCAGCGCGGCGGCCAGGCCGGCGGGGCCGGCGCCGACCACCAGCACATCGCAATGCTGGTTCATATGGTCGTAGAGATCAGGATCGTTCTCGGTCGGCGAGCGGCCGAGGCCGGCGGCCTTGCGGATGTACTTCTCGTAGGTCAGCCAGAGGTTCTGCGGATACATGAAGGTCTTGTAGTAGAACCCGGGCGGCATCATCTTGCCGCCGACCTTGCCGAGGATGCCCATGACGTCGTTGTTCACGCTCGGCCAGCCATTGGTGCTGCTGGCCACCAGCCCGGCGTACAGCGCCTGCTGGGTGGCGCGCACGTTGGGCACCTGGGCGGCCTCGCAGGAGCCGATCTGCAGCACCGCGTTGGGCTCTTCGGCACCGGCGGCGACGATGCCGCGCGGCCGCGAGTACTTGAAGCTGCGCCCGACGATGTCGACGCCATTGGCCAGCAACGCGGCGGCGAGGGTGTCGCCGGCGTAGCCCTGGTAGGTCTGGCCGTTGAAGCTGAAGGTCAGCGGCTGATTGCGGTCGATGCGGCCGCCGGTGGGGAGACGATTGACCTGGCTCATGCCGGTACTCCTTGATCAACGGCCTTCTTCTCGGACACGCCGGGACGTTCGCCGATCTTGTAGGTTTCGAGGATTTCGTAGGTCACCGTGTGGCGGGTGACGTTGAAGTACTTGCGGCAGCCAGCGGCGTGGACCCACAACTCATGGTGGAGGCCGCGCGGGTTGTCGCGGAAGAACATGTAGTCGCCCCACTCCTCGTCGGTGCAGGCATCCGGGTCCAGCGGACGGGCGATGTGCGCCTGGCCCTTGGCGTGAAACTCCTCTTCGGAACGCAGTTCGCCGCAGTGGGGGCAGAAGATGTGCAGCATGGTTGGGGCCTCCGATGAACTTCTATGTCCTCGCCGGTCTGGAGAGGGATTGGAGAACCAGGCATCTGACGCCAGGCTCTCCCGTAACGAATCTCCCCTCTCCCATTTATGGGAGAGGGGTTGGGGGAGAGGGCTTTGGTGTCGCTCGCACCGTTCTCTCCCGCCCTTATGCTTGTCTCCCCTCTCCCTCCGGGAGAGGGGCCGGGGGTGAGGGACCGCGGTATCACCCTCGCCACCCTCTCCCGCCCTTCGGGCACCCTCTCCCATGAATGGGAGAGGGTCATCAGCTTTGCGCTACGCGCGCTTTTAGTGAGCCACCGCAGCGGCGCCGTGCTCGTCGATCAGCGCGCCGGTATGGAAACGCTCGATGGAGAACGGCTTGGCCAGCGGGTGCATCTCGCCCCGCGCCAGGCTGGCGGCGAACACGTGTCCCGAGCCCGGCGTCGCCTTGAAGCCGCCGGTGCCCCAGCCGCAGTTGAAGAACAGGTTCTTCACCGGCGTCTTGGCGATGATCGGGCAGGCGTCCGGCGTGGTGTCGACGATGCCGCCCCACTGGCGGTTCATGCGCACCCGCGAGAGCACCGGGAACATCTCGACGATGGCCTGCAGGGTGTGTTCGATGGTCGGGTAGGAGCCACGCTGGCCGTAGCCGTTGTAGCCGTCGATGCCGGCGCCGATGACCAGGTCGCCCTTGTCCGACTGGCTGATGTAGCCGTGCACGGCGTTGGACATGATCACGCTGTCGATGATCGGTTTGATCGGCTCGGAAACCAGCGCCTGCAACGGATGGGATTCCAGCGGCAGGCGGAAGCCGGCGAGCCTGGCCATGTGCCCGGAGTTGCCGGCGGTGATCACGCCAACGCGCTTGGCGCCGATGAAGCCGCGATTGGTCTCGACGCCGACCACCGCGCCGCCCTGCTTGCGGAAGCC
The DNA here is from genome assembly GCF_904061905.1 of Zestomonas carbonaria. Classification (GTDB taxonomy): domain Bacteria; phylum Pseudomonadota; class Gammaproteobacteria; order Pseudomonadales; family Pseudomonadaceae; genus Aquipseudomonas; species Aquipseudomonas carbonaria. The sequence goes on along the minus strand of NZ_CAJFCI010000080.1, from coordinate 212,462 downwards.
GGTCACCTCGGTGTTCTGCAACAGGTCCACGCCCAGGGCGTCGGCGGCACGGGCGAAGCCCCAGGCCACCGCGTCGTGACGCGCCACGCCACCGCGACGCTGCACGGTGGAACCCATGATCGGATAGCGGGTGTGCTTGCCACAGTCCAGGTAAGGAATCTCCTCGGCCACCTGCCGGGCGTCGAGCAGTTCGCCGTCCACGCCGTTGAGGCGGTTGGCGCTCACCCGGCGTTCGGCGTCGCGCATGTCCTGCAGGGTGTGGCAGAGGTTGTAGACGCCACGCTGGGAGAACATGACGTTGTAGTTGAGGTCCTGCGACAGGCCCTCCCACAGCTTCATGGCATGCTCGTAGAGTTGCGCCGACTCGTCCCACAGGTAGTTGGAACGCACGATGGTGGTGTTGCGCGCGGTGTTGCCGCCGCCCAGCCAGCCCTTCTCCACCACCGCGACGTTGCGCACGCCGAACTCCTTGGCCAGGTAGTAGGCGGTGGCCAGGCCGTGGCCGCCGCCACCGACGATGAGCACGTCGTAGACCGGCTTGGGCGTCGGGTTGCGCCACATGCGCTGCCAGTTCTCGTGGTGGCTGAACGAGTGTTTGAACAGGCCGAAGCCGGAATAACGTTGCATGGGTGCTGGCTCCTAAAAATGATGCCCCTCGTCGACAGGCGCCGGAGGCTGGAAAGCTGGACGAAAGAGCGTGCGGCGTATGCCTGTCGTTCAGCGTCCAGCCTTCAGCGGCTTGCTCGGCTTTTAGCGGTACACCGGGTAGTCCGCGCACAGCCCCGCGACCTGCACGGCCACCCGCGCCTCGACGTCGGCATCGCCGAGGTGGTCGAGGATGTCGCAGATCCAGCCGGCCAGTTCGGCGCTCTGCGCCTCCTTGAAGCCACGGGTGGTGATCGCCGGAGTGCCGATGCGCAGGCCGGAGGTGACGAACGGCGACTGCGGGTCGTTGGGCACCGCGTTCTTGTTCACCGTGATCCCGGCCCGGCCGAGCGCCGCGTCGGCGTCCTTGCCGGTGATGCCCTGGCGGATCAGGCTGACCAGGAACAGGTGGTTGTCGGTGCCGCCGGAGACCACGTCGTAGCCGCGCTCGACGAACACCTGGGCCATGGTCTGGGCGTTCTTGATCACCTGCCGCTGGTAGTCCTTGAAGCCCGGCTCCAGCGCCTCCTTGAAGCACACCGCCTTGGCGGCGATCACGTGCATCAGCGGGCCGCCCTGGGCGCCGGGGAACACCGCCGAGTTGAGCTTCTTCTCGATCTCCTCGTTCTTGCGGGCGAGGATCAGGCCGCCACGCGGGCCACGCAGGGTCTTGTGGGTGGTGGTGGTGACCACGTCGGCATAGGGCAGCGGGTTCGGGTACAGCCCCGCCGCGACCAGGCCGGCGACGTGGGCCATGTCGACGAACAGGTAGGCGCCGACCTTGTCGGCGATGGCGCGGAAGCGCGGGAAGTCGAGGGTCTTCGAGTAGGCCGAGAAACCGGCGACGATCATCTTTGGCTTGTGCTCGACGGCCAGGCGCTCGACCTCGTCGTAGTCGATCAGCCCGGTGTCGGTATCCAGGCCGTACTGCACGGCGTTGTACAGCTTGCCGGAGGAACTGACCTTGGCGCCGTGGGTCAGGTGGCCGCCGTGGGCCAGGCTCATGCCGAGGATGGTGTCGCCGGCGTCGAGCAGCGCCAGGTACACCGCGCTGTTGGCCGAGGAACCGGAGTGCGGCTGGACGTTGGCGTAGTCGGCGCCGAACAGTTCCTTGGCGCGGTCGATGGCGATCTGCTCGACCACGTCGACATGCTCGCAGCCACCGTAGTAACGCTTGCCCGGATAGCCTTCGGCGTACTTGTTGGTCAGCCCGCTGCCCTGGGCTTCCATGACGCGCTTGCTGGTGTAGTTCTCCGAGGCGATCAGCTCGATATGGCGCTCCTGGCGACGCTCCTCGTCGAGGATGGCGCCGAGCAGTTCATCGTCGTAGCCCTGGATCTGGTCGTGCTTGCTGAACATCGCTGATCTCCCTGCGACAACCTGAGGTCGCTCTTGTCGTGGTGGGCCGGGTCGTACAGGGCGGGCCGTCACCTCCGCATTCCGCTGCAGCCAGCGGTTCGAAGGGGATGGCACCGCCAGTCGATTCCGCCCTGTTGCGACCGATTGTGCGCAAGGCCCATGGCCGTCATTTGCCTATTTGCGACGTGGAAATGTCCAAACGGACCTGGATGGAGGAGATGCGAGTTCATTGGGTTCCCGCGTTCGCGGGAATGACGGGGTTGGGGCACGCTCGGTGTCCCCCCCCCCTGTCATCCCCCTACGCGGGCCGCCGCTAACGCGGGGACCCAGAAAAAGAGCGAGGCCCAAGAAAGAAAGGAAGAAACAGGGGAAATACGGTGAGCGCCAGTTTCCATAGGCTGCGCACGCACCAACCCAGGAGCGACACCGATCGCTCCCGGCGCTCGAAGAGTCCGAACTGAAGCGTCAGGGTCTCAGCAGTCGGTCAAGCGCAGGAAGATCGCCGCCAGGGCTTCCAGTCCCTGCTGGTCGGCCTCGCTGAAACGCGCCGGCAAGGGGCTGTCTAGGTCCAGCACGCCGATCAGCCGGCCGTCCTTCACCAGCGGGATGACCAGCTCGCTGTTCGACGCGCTGTCGCAGGCGATGTGCCCAGGGAAGGCATGCACGTCATCGACCCGCTGGGTCTGCCGGCTGGCCGCCGCCGTGCCGCACACGCCCCTGCCCAGGGGGATGCGCACGCAGGCCACCCGCCCCTGGAACGGCCCAAGCACCAGCTCGTCGCCACGTGCCAGGTAGAAACCAGCCCAGTTCAGGCCCTCCACCTCGTGGAACAGGAAGGCGGCGAACTGCGACGCGTTGGCGACCAGGTCGCGCTCGTCGGCCAGCAACGCTTCCAGTTGCGCCGCCAGCAGTGTGTAGCCCGAGAGGCCCGAATCGCGCGGTAGTTCGATCATGCCTGTACCCCCAGCAGTTGGCGGCCGACCCAGAAGCGGGCGAACTGGTAGGCGCAGCGACCGTTGCGGTTACCGCGTCCCAGCGCCCAGCGGATCGCCTCCTTCTCCAGTGCCTCGTCCCACACCCAGTCCAGCCGGGCGGTCTCGGCCATGACGCCGACCCAGTGGCGCACCACGTCGAGGAAATGATCCTGGGTGAAGGGGTAGAACGACAGCCACAGGCCGAAACGGTCGGACAGCGCGATCTTGTCCTCCACCGCCTCGGTGGGGTGCAGTTCGCCGTCGACCATCTGCCAGTTCTCGTTGTCGGTCTGCTTCTCCGGCACCAGATGGCGGCGGTTGGACGTGGCATAGAGCAGCACGTTGTCCGGCGCCCGCTCCAGGGAACCGTCGAGCACGCTCTTCAGCACCCGGTAGTCGCCCTCGCCGGCTTCGAACGACAGGTCGTCGCAGAACAGCACGAAGCGCTGCGGCAGCTTGGCCAGTTGCTCCACCACGCGCGGCAGGTCGGCCAGGTGGTCGCGTTCGATCTCGATCAGGCGCAGGCCCGCGCCGGCATGCTCGGCCAGCAGCGCACGGACCAGCGACGACTTGCCGGTACCGCGCGCGCCCCACAGCAGCGCGTGGTTGGCCGGCAGGCCATCGACGAACTGGCGAGTGTTGCGGGCCAACTGGTCGCGCTGGCGATCGATGCCGAGCAGGTCGTCCAGGCGCAGGTCCAGGTTGACCTCCAGCGGCTGCAAGTAGCCGCCCTGCCCTTCGCGATGCCAGCGCGCCGCCAGGCAGCGCTCCCAGTCGATCATCACGCGCGGCGTCGGCAGCAAGGGTTCCAGGCGGGCCAGCACGGCCTCGGCACGTTCGAGAAAAGCGTTCAGGCGGGAATCCACGGTTCACTCCTTGGCGGATCGGCGGACTGGCCATCGGCATTGCGCCGCATCCCGGGGATGGGCCGGCCCGCTTCGAAAGAGTCCGATTATGCCAGCGCACCGCCCGCCGGCAACCGCCAATCCACCTCAGGAAGCGGCGAGCAGGCGATCCAGCAGCCCGCCGAGCAGCGCGCGCAACTCGCGCAGTTCCTCGATGGCGATACCGCTGTCGCAGAGCAACCGCCCCTTCAGCGGCGGCACCCGATCACGCAGGCGCCGCCCCGCCTCGCTGAGGTACAGGTGCACCTCGCGCTCGTCGTGCAACGCCCGCCGACGCTCGACCAGTCCCAGTTGCTGCAAGCGCTTGAGCAACGGCGTCAGGGTGCCGGAGTCGAGCAGCAGGCGCTCGCCCAGGGCCTTGACCGTGGGCTGCTCCGGCGGTTTGTCCTGCCATTCCCAGAGCACCAGCATCGCCAGGTACTGCGGGTAGGTCAGGCCGAGCTCGTCGAGCATCGGCTTGTAGGCGCGGATCACCGCGCGCGAGGACGCGTACAGCTTGAAGCACAACTGGTCGTCGAGTTGCAGCGAGGCCAGTTCCGGAGGCAGCTCGCTCATTTCAGCAGGGCTTCGATCTCGGTTTTCAGCGCCTCGGGCTTGGTGGTCGGCGCGAAACGCTTGATCTCCCGGCCCTCGCCGTCGATGAGGAACTTGGTGAAGTTCCATTTGATCGCCTGGCTACCGAGCAGGCCCGGCGCGCGCTTCTTGAGCTGGACGTACAACGGGTGGGCGCCGACGCCGTTGACCTCGATCTTCTTGAACAGCGGGAAACTGACGCCGAAGTTCAGCTCGCAGAACTGGCTGATGGCGCCCTCATCACCCGGCTCCTGCTTGCCGAACTGGTTGCAGGGAAAGCCGAGCACCACCAGGCCGCGGTCCCTGTACTGCTGCCAGAGGGCTTCCAGGCCCTGGTATTGCGGCGTGAAACCGCACTGGCTGGCGGTGTTGACCACCAGCAGGGCCTTGGCACCGAAATCGGCAAGGGTTTTCTGCTCGCCCTTGATGGTGGCGACCGGGATGTCAAGAAGCGAATCGGCCATGGTGGTGGCTCCTGGGAGGGTAGGAAAGGTCGATAAGATAGCGAGCAATTGGATTGCGTGCAATTTAATTGCAGGTTACTGGATTGCTTGAATGACATATCTGCCGGCAAGTCCGCCCCTCACCCAGCCCTCTCCCAAGGGGAGAGGGAGTTACGAGGCCCGGCCTTGACATCCTCGCCTGACCGCAGCCTCGATCAGTCCCCTCTCCCTCCGGGAGAGGCTAGGGTGAGGGAGCGAGCTTTGCATCCAGCTCCACGCCCCAACCGCCTACTCGACCTCCCGCGGCTCCAACCTCAACGACGCCGAATTGATGCAGTAACGCAACCCGGTCGGCGCCGGCCCGTCTGGGAAGACATGGCCGAGGTGGGCATCGCACTTGGCGCACTTCACTTCGATACGGTGCATGCCGTGGCTGAAATCCTCATGCTCGCTGATCGACTCGGCGGAAACCGGCTGGAAGTAGCTCGGCCAGCCGCTGCCGGAATCGTACTTGGTGTCGGAATCGAACAGGGCGTTCCCGCAACAGGCGCAGCGGTACAGGCCAGGGGTCTTGGTGGCGTAGTACTCGCCGGTGAACGCGCGCTCCGTACCACCCAGGCGGCAGATGTGGAACTGCGTATCGCTGAGCTCCTCACGCCAGGCTTCCAGGGGTTTGTCGAGCTTTTCCATGGGCTTACCTCGTGTTCTAAAAAAGCGGCCCGGTCCCTTTTCCGGAAATCGGGCCGCACGTATGATTGCGGCATTTTTCAGACCCCAGTCTGTCAGCCGCGCTACAGGCTGCCAAGCCGTCTCCAGCCGTCTCGCACCCGGCCTTTTCTGCGGCGTTCGCTCAATTTCAGGACTCCCTACATGCAGGTCAGCAAATCCAACAAGCTCGCCAACGTCTGCTACGACATTCGCGGCCCGGTGCTCAAGCACGCCAAGCGTCTGGAAGAAGAAGGCCACCGCATCCTCAAGCTGAACATCGGCAATCCCGCGCCGTTCGGTTTCGAGGCGCCGGAGGAAATCCTCCAGGACGTGATCCGCAACCTGCCCACCGCCCAGGGCTACAGCGACTCCAAGGGCCTGTTCAGCGCGCGCAAGGCGGTGATGCAGTACTACCAGCAGAAGCAGGTGGAAGGCGTCGGCATCGAGGACATCTACCTGGGCAACGGCGTTTCCGAGCTGATCGTGATGGCCATGCAGGCGCTGCTCAACAACAGCGACGAAGTGCTGATCCCGGCCCCCGACTACCCGCTGTGGACCGCCGCCGTGGCGCTGGCCGGCGGCAAGCCGGTGCACTACCTGTGCGACGAGCAGGCCGGCTGGTTCCCTGACATCGCCGACATGAAGGCGAAGATCACCAGCAACACCAAGGCACTGGTGCTGATCAACCCGAACAACCCGACTGGCGCCGTGTACTCGAGAGAGGTCCTGCAGGACATCGTCGAACTGGCCCGCCAGCACAACCTGGTGATCTTCTCCGACGAGATCTACGACAAGATCCTCTACGACGACGCGCAGCACATCTCCACCGCCTCGCTGGCGCCGGACGTGCTCTGCCTGACCTTCAACGGCCTGTCCAAGTCCTACCGGGTGGCCGGCTTCCGCTCCGGCTGGGTGGCGATCTCCGGGCCCAAGCACAAGGCGCAGAGCTACATCGAGGGCCTGGACATCCTCGCCAACATGCGCCTGTGCGCGAACGTGCCCAGCCAGCATGCGATCCAGACCGCGCTGGGCGGCTACCAGAGCATCAACGACCTGGTGCTGCCGATGGGCCGACTGTACGAACAGCGCAACCGCGCCTGGGAACTGCTCAACGACATCCCCGGGGTGAGCTGCGTCAAGCCGATGGGCGCGCTCTACGCCTTCCCGAAGATCGACCCGAAGATCTGCCCGATCCACAACGACGAGAAGTTCGTCCTCGACCTGCTGCTCTCCGAGAAGCTGCTGATCGTCCAGGGCACCGCCTTCAACTGGCCATGGCCGGATCACTTCCGGGTCGTTACCCTGCCCCGCGTCGATGACCTGGAACAGGCCATCGGGCGCATCGGCAACTTCCTCAAGTCCTACCGCCAGTAACCCGCGACGGCGCCCGTATGGACCTGCAGATCGACGACTTCTACAAGGACTGCGCGGCTGGCCTGCTGGCGCTCTACCAGGCCTTCCCGCGCAAGGTCGCGCTGTACGTCGAGGACCTGATCGGCCGCGAGGAGCCGGACGAGTTCGGCCTGCCGAGCAAACGCCACCAGAGCTGCCTGGGCGCCCTGCTGTGGCTGGCCGACGAAGGCTACCTGCGCTACGAGTCGACCATCGCCTACGACGCCCTGGACCAGGCGGTGCTCACCGAGAAGGGCTTCCTGCGCCTGTCGCGCGCCGTTCCCCACGCCGTGCGCGACGGCGAACCGCTGCCGGCCAGCGTGCGCCGGGTCCAGGCCAGCCTCGCCCACCAACTGCGCGAGGCGCTGTCCAGCCGGCACAGCGAGCGGGTCGCCCGCTTGGCCCGGCTGCTGTTCGAGCCGTCGCAGAGCGGCCCGGCCGAGCGTTGAACAACACGGCAGGGCAACCAGCGCAGAAAGAAATGGCCGGGCAAGCGCAACCCGCGGGCCCTGCATGAGCTGCGCAAGGCCTGTCCCGGCGCGGCCTTGACGCCACCGTCGGTTTTTCAGGAACCCGCCAGGCGACATAGTTTGAAATAGTGCACGGCTTGAACGGTCATAGGGGCACCCTTATATAGCCCGCATACTTAAACAACTCTGTTTTTTCGCCGTGAGGAGAAGCTTTACACCATGATGCGCATCCTGCTGTTCCTGGCCACCAACCTGGCGGTGATCCTGATCGCCAGCATCACCCTCAGCCTGCTCGGCTTCGATGGGTTCATGGCGGCCAACGGGGTCGATCTGGACCTGCAGCAACTTCTGGTGTTCTGCGGCGTGTTCGGCTTCGCCGGCTCGCTGTTCTCGCTGTTCATCTCCAAATGGATGGCGAAGATGAGCACCGGCACCCAGATCATCAGCCAGCCGCGCACCCGCCACGAACAGTGGCTGCTGCAAACCGTCGAGGAACTGTCCCGCGAAGCCGGCATCAAGATGCCGGAAGTCGGCATCTTCCCCGCCTACGAATCCAACGCCTTCGCCACCGGCTGGAACAAGAACGACGCGCTGGTCGCCGTCAGCCAGGGCCTGCTCGAGCGCTTCTCGCCGGATGAAGTGCGCGCCGTGCTGGCCCACGAGATCGGCCACGTCGCCAATGGCGACATGGTCACCCTGGCGCTGATCCAGGGCGTGGTGAACACCTTCGTGATGTTCTTCGCGCGGATCTTCGGCAACTTCGTCGACAAGGCCATCTTCAAGACCGAGGAAGGCCGTGGCCCGGCGTTCTACATCGCCACCATCGTCGCCGAACTGGTGCTGGGCATCCTCGCCACCGCCATCGTCATGTGGTTCTCGCGTCGCCGCGAGTTCCGCGCCGACGAAGCCGGAGCCCGCCTGGCCGGCACCGGCGCGATGATCAACGCCCTGCAACGCCTGCGCGCCGAGCAAGGGGTACCGGTGCACATGCCCGACAGCCTGACCGCCTTCGGCATCAACGGCGGCCTCAAGCACGGCCTGAAGAGCCTGTTCATGAGCCACCCGCCGCTGGAGCAACGCATCGAGGCCCTGCGCCAACTGCGTTGATCCACCCGCCTGCGGAACAAGGGCGACCCACGGGTCGCCCTTTTTGCATTCAGCCGCGCTTGCGCAACCGGTAGACCGCCTCGTCCAGGCGGGGCAGCCCGCGCTCGAGGAACTTCCAGTTCTCCCCCAGCACATCCACTCGCTCGAGGCACTCGATCTGCCAGTCCGCCGCCAGCAAGTCCTGCACCTCATCCTCGGGAACCGAGAATGGCGGGCCTTCCATCCGCTCCTGCGCGTACTCCAGGGTTACCAGCAGCCCCTCGCAGCCACCCGGCAGGATAACCGCGAGGTGCGCCACATAGCGCTCACGCATCGCCGGCGGCAGCGCGATCAGCGCTGCCCGGTCGTAGAGGGCGGTGCAATCCGCGACATCCGCCGGGGTCAGCGCGAAGAAATCCCCGCACCACAACTCCAGTCGGCCGGCGCGGTGGATGCGCAACCCGCCCCGCACCTCGACGTCGGCGACCAGCCCCTGCTCGGCGAAGAAGTCCCGCACCGCCTGTTCCGCCAGCTCCACGCCCAGCACCGCATGCCCCTGGGCGGCCAGCCAGGCCAGGTCGAGGCTCTTCCCGCACAACGGCACCAGGACCCGGCTGTCCCTGGCCAGCCCAAGGCTGCTCCAATGCCGTTGCAGATAGGGGTTGACCTGCTTCAGGTGAAAGCCGATCTGCCCCTGCGCCCAACGCTCTTGCCAGAAATCCTGCTCCACGGTTTCTCCTGAAAATCCGATTGAAAAGCCCAAGAATTTACGCTGGAAGCCGATGGTTCCAGCGCTGAAGATGGCAGCATTCTATTGCAGGAGGACTCCCATGTTGCCGTCCCTGTTCATCTCCCACGGCTCGCCGATGCTGGCCCTGCAACCGGGCGAAAGCGGCCCCGCCCTCGCCCGCCTGGCCGCCGGGCTGCCCCGTCCGCGCGCCATCCTGGTGGTGTCCGCGCACTGGGAAAGCCCCGAACTGCTGCTCACCGGCGCGGCGCAACCGCCGACCTGGCACGACTTCCGTGGTTTTCCGCCCGAGCTCCATGCCGTCCAGTATCCCGCTCCGGGCGAGCCTAATCTGGCACGGGACATCGCCCGGCTGCTCGGCGAGCACGACCTGCCGGCGGGCATCGACGAGCGTCGCCCCTTCGACCACGGCGCCTGGGTGCCGCTGTCGCTGATGTACCCACAGGCGGATATCCCGATGCTGCAACTGTCGCTGCCGAGCCAGCTCGGTCCGGCCTTCCAGACCCGCGTCGGCCGCGCGCTGGCCGACCTGCGCAGGCAGGGCATCCTGCTGATCGGCTCCGGCAGCATCACCCACAACCTCGGCGAACTGGACTGGCGCGCCGGACCGGAGGTCGTCGAACCCTGGGCCCGGGACTTCCGCGACTGGATCGTCGAGCGGCTGGAGCGCGACGACGAGACCGCCCTGCTCGACTACCGCCGGCAGGCGCCCCATGCGCGGCGCAACCACCCCAGCGACGAGCACCTGCTGCCGCTGTTCTTCGCCCGAGGCGCCGGCGGGCGTTTCGGCCTGGTCCACCAGGGATTCACCCTGGGGGCGCTGGGGATGGATATCTACCGGTTCGACTGAACACCGTAGCCCGGATGCAATCCGGGAACCGGAGTCGCCTGCCTCCCGGATTGCATCCGGGCTACGGGCCCATAACGAAAAAGCCCCGCACAGGCGGGGCTTCTTCGTATTCGGCGGGGATCAGTCTTCGCGGTAGCGGCGCAGCTTCAGGGCCTTGCCGGCGACGCGAGTGTCCTTGAGCTTGCCGAGCAGGCGCTCCAGGCCCTCTTCCGGCAGCTCGACCAGGCTGAAGGTCTCGCGCACCTGGATGCGGCCGATGGCTTCGCGAGCCAGGCCACCCTCGTTGAGGATGGCGCCGAGCAGGTTGCGCGCAGCGATGCCATCGCGGGTACCCAGCGCGGTACGGCAGCGCACGCGGCCTTCGGCCAGCGGTAGCGGAGCACGACGCTCACGCGGCTCGCGACCTTCGCCGCTGCGCGGAGTACGCTCGCGCGGGGCGCTCGGTACCAGCGGCTGCTCGCGCTCCAGCTCGGCGAGGCTCAGGGTCTGGCCGTGGGTGACCTTGCGCAGCAGCGCGGCGGCAAGGGCACGTGGCTCGCAGCCGAGGTCGGCGATCAGACGGTCGAGCAGTTCGCCATGGCTGGCTTCCGCCTCGCCCACCAGCGGTTTCAGGCTGGCGGTCAGCTTGCGGATCCGCGCATCGAGCACCTGCTGGGGATTGGGCAGGCGCGCTTCGGCGACCTTCTGCCCGGTGACCCGCTCGATCACCTGCAGCATGCGCCGCTCGCGCGGGGTGACCAGCAGCAGCGCGCGGCCTTCGCGACCGGCCCGGCCGGTACGGCCGATGCGGTGCACGTAGGACTCCGGGTCGTACGGCATATCGACGTTGAACACGTGGGTGATGCGCGGTACGTCAAGGCCACGGGCAGCTACGTCGGTGGCGACCACGATGTCCAGGCGGCCGTCCTTGAGCGACTCGATCACCCGTTCGCGCTGGTTCTGGGCGATGTCGCCGTTCAGCGCGGCGACCTTGTAGCCCTTGGCTTCCAGCGCCGAGGTCAGGTCGAGGGTAGCCTGCTTGGTGCGCACGAAGGCGATCAGCGCGTCGAAGTCCTCGACTTCCAGCAGGCGCAGCACCGCCGGAATCTTCTGGTCGGCGTGGATCATCAGGTGCGCCTGGTCGATGGCGGTCACCGTCTGGGTCTTGGCGGCGATCTTGATGTGCTTCGGCTCGCGCAGGTGGCGCTCGGCGATGGCACGGATCGAGGCCGGCAGGGTGGCGGAGAACAGCACGGTCTGGCGGCTCTCCGGCATGGCGTTGAAGATCACTTCGAGGTCGTCCATGAAGCCGAGCTTGAGCATCTCGTCGGCTTCGTCGAGGACCAGGTGGTGAACGGTGGACAGCAGGTTCTCGTCGCGGCGCAGGTGGTCGCACAGGCGGCCGGGGGTGGCGACGATGATCTGCGCGCCGTGGCGGATGGCCTTGAGCTGCGGGCCCATGGGCGCGCCGCCGTAGATGGCGACCACGCTCACGCCGGGCATCTGCTTGGCGTAGGTTTCGAACGCGGTGGCGACCTGCAGGGCCAGCTCGCGGGTCGGCGCCAGCACCAGGGCCTGGGGTTCTTTCTTGGCCGGGTCGATGCGGCAGAGGATCGGCAGCGCGAAGGCCGCGGTCTTGCCGGTGCCGGTCTGCGCCTGGCCGATCATGTCGTGGCCGGCGAGGATCACCGGAATGGCTTGCGCCTGGATCGGCGACGGTTCTTCGTAGCCGGTGGCGATCACCGCCGCAACGATACTGGGAAGAAGGTCGAGCTCGGCGAAGCCGCCGGTTACCTGGGTCATGGGTTTTGCCTCTAAATCCGCAAAGACCCATGCCCAAAAGCTGCGCATGCCTGTGTACGACCCGAGGGTCACCCTGGCAGCCTGATTGGCGGGGATTTGCGAAATGGTGAATGGATGAATCGTCAAGGATAGTCCGCCGGGCGGACACGCTGCCGAAGCGAGGCTTCGGGGGAGATTGCATTACCTCAAACGCGGTCGGAAAAACGACCGGCGCGAACTATACCGGAAAATCCTGACCACGGCGCGAGTTTTTGCGATCCGCTGCCGGACGGTCTTTTTCCGGGGGCTTGGACAAGTCCACCGAAGTCGCGCTATACAGGCGCCATTCTCACCTTGCACAAGGACCCTGCTTCATGACCCAAAGCGCCAGCGGCCGTGTCACCCGCGAAAAACATGGTCACCTGTTCCTGATCGGCCTGGACCGCGCGACCAAGCGCAACGCCTTCGACCTCGACATGTTCAACGACCTGTTCGTGGCCTATGGCGAGTTCGAGCGCGACAGCGAAGCGCGCGTCGCCCTGGTGTTCGCGCACGGTGAGCATTTCACCGGCGGCCTCGACCTGGCCAACATCGGCCCCGCGTTCGCCGCCGGCTGGCAGCCGCCGCAAGATAGCTGCGACCCGTTCGGCGTGTTCGGCGGGCCACGGACGAGCAAGCCGGTGATCGTCGCCGCGCAGGGTTACTGCTTCACCATCGGCATCGAGCTGATGCTCGCCTCCGACGTCTGCCTGTGTTCGAGCAACGCGCGCTTCGCGCAGATGGAAGTGCAACGCGGCATCCTCCCCTTCGGCGGCGCCACCCTGCGCCTGCCCAAGATCGCCGGCTGGGGCAACGCCATGCGCTGGCTGCTCACCGGCGACGAGTTCGACGCCTTCGAAGCCTACCGGCTGGGCCTGGTGCAGGAAGTGCTGGCCTCCGAGGAACTGATGCCCCGCGCCCTGCAACTCGCCGAACGGATCGCCGCCCAGGCGCCGCTCGGCGTGCAGGCCACCCTCGCCTCCGCACGCCAGGCGGTCGCCGAAGGGGAAGCGGCGGCCATCGCCAGCTTCGCCACCCAGGTGCCGGCGCTGATGGCGAGCGAAGATGCGGCCGAAGGCGTACGGGCGATGCTGGAACGCCGGCCAGGAAACTTCAAGGGCCGCTAACCCCATCTCCCCGTAGGGTGGGCTTCAGCCCACCGAGCGGAGCCTGAGCCTGGATTGGTGGGCTGAAGCCCACCCTGCGTCATGCCGAAAGCGCGCTGGAGCTGACGCGGAACTGCCCGACCAGTCGCTGCAACTTGCTCGCCGTGTGCCGCACCGTTTCCGCGCTGCTGTGCAGCACGCCGACGGTCTCGCCCATCTCCCCGGACGCCTGGTCGACGCTGCGAATGCTCTGCCCGTAGTGCAGGCTGCGTTCGTTGAGCTGCTGGATGATCTCGAACATGCGCTCCACCGTCTGGTGCAGGTGCAGGTTCTCCGAAGACGCCTCCTCGGTCATGCGCAGGCCGCTGTCCACGTCCCGCACCCCGCTCTGCATGAAGGCCACCGCCTGCTGGGTCTCGCTCTGCAGGCTCTCGACCATGCCCCGGATATCGGCCGCCGCGCTGGCGGTGCGCGAGGCCAGGGTGCGCACCTCGCCGGCCACCACCGCGAAACCACGACCGTGCTCGCCGGCGCGCGCCGCCTCGATGGCGGCGTTGAGCGCCAGCAGGTTGGTCTGGTTGGTGATGTCGGTGATCAGGCCTACGATGTTGCCGATCTCGCCCATGCGACTATCGAGCAACTGTACGCTGCTAGCCGAACGCGCCACCACGTCGCGGATCGACTGGGTGCCGGCACGCACCACCTCGAAGCGTTCGCGGGCACGCTCGACCACCTCGTCCATGGCCTGCTTCATCTCCTCGGCGGTCATCGACGCCTGCTGGATCTCGCCCAGTTGCTCCTCGACCAGCAGCAACATGCGGTGTACCGCCTCGGTCACTTCCCGGGTGGTCTTGCCGGCCTCGCTGCTGCGGTCGAGCATCGCCTCGTTGGTCTGCCGCACACTCAGCGAGGCCTGGATCACCTGGCCGACGATGCCGTCCAGGTTGTCGATGAAGCTGTTGATCCAGCGCCCCATGTCGCCGGTTTCATCGGACACCAGGCGGCTGCTGTCGAGACGCTGGCGCAGGTTGCCCTCGCCCTCGGCGATGGTACGGATCACCTCGGTCATGCCCACCATCCGCGCGGCGAGGCGCTTCGGCCCGAAGGTGGCGAAGCACCAGGCGCCGAGCAGCAACAGGCCGCCGTCGATCACGTCCAGCGCCCACAGCGGCAGGCCGCTGAAATGCTGGAGCAGGCTGCGGATGACGAACAACGCGCCGACCGTCGCCAGGTAGGCCTTCATCAGGCCGATGCTCAGCGAGCGGCGGCGGTAGACCTCTTCCAGGTCGGCTTCGCACATCATCCCCCAGCGATCCGGCGAGCCGGGAAGCTGGAAGGTCACGCCCTTGCCGATCACCGGGATGTGGCGGTAGTCGGAATAGCCGGGATAGGTGACGAACAGGTTGGAGCCGTTGCGGATGGTCTCGCGCACGCCGGGGTGCAACTGGCCGGTGGCCGGGTCGGTGAAGCGCAGTTCCAGTTCGGTGTGCTCGCGCACGCGCACCACGCCCCAGTCGGTGTGCACGCCGCTCTTCAGGTTCTCGCCATGGCTGAAGGTGTTGTCCTCGAAGCGCGAGCGCGACAGTGCGGTGCCCTGGGCGATGCCACGGTCGAAGCGCGACTCGACCATGAACAGGTAGTTGTCGCCGGACTCCGGGTAGATGTGCCCGGCCTCGCGCTGGATCAGGTCGCCGAGCACGTCGTTGGGCACCCGCCCGCACAGGCAGCCGCGCACTTCGCCATCGACCTCGATCGGCTGGTAGAACATCAGCGTCACCGCATCGTGGAAGCGCGAGCTGGACGGGCCGATGGCGAGGGTCAGCGGATCGGTGTACGGGCCATGCAGGAAAGGCTGCCGGAGCCCCTCGGCGAGCGCCGCCGACGACAGATCGCCGGCACCGACGTGCGCGGCGTGGGTGGAAGCCAGCACCCGGCCGCCGCGCTCGACCACGAACAGCTCGGAGAAATCCGCTGCCTGGCGACGTTTTTCCTGCAAGAGCGTGCCATCGCACTCCGGGAAACCGCTCGCCAGCACGGCGGCCAGCTCGGCCATGTGCTCCCAGTTGGCGCGCGCCCAGTTCTGCAGGATGCGCACGCGGGTCTGGGCGATACCTTCGAAGGTCTTCTCCACCTGGGGATAGATACCGCGATTCAGCCAGCAGGAGCGCGCCATGGCCAGCTTGCCGGTCTTGCCGAACCAGGGCAGCCAGCCGCGCTCGGCGGGCGAAAGGTGCATGGCGGTACTGTGCAGATTGGACATGCGGGGCTCCTTACTACATGACATCAAGGAGCCATCAACCCAGCAATTAACACGCCAGAAAGCGTCTAGCCCGCAGGTTTCGCGAGAGCCAGCGGAAATGCTGCTTCCACCTCGACAGGGAAAAGCACTGAATATCCGGACGTTTCCAAAAAAATCACCCGGATAGTGCAGGCAATCGGGATTTTTATCCGGAATGCACCAGGCAGGTGCACAATGGCGGCGAACGCTATGTCGCGGGGCGCAGCGCGTCGAGCAGCGGTTGCAACGAATAGCCCAATCGCGGCGCCAGCGTCTTCGCCCGCTCGGCCAGCGCGGCGAGGTCCAGCGTCTGCTCCAGGTCGGCCGGCACCAGCAGCACCACGTTGCCCTCCTTCACCGGGATCTCCCAGTAATGGCGATGGAACAGACCACGCAACAGCGCGGCGCCGAGCGGCTTGCCGCCGTCGGTGCCCCACTGGTTGATCACCAGCCAGCCGCCCGGTTCGAGCTTGCGCTGGCAGGCTTCGAGGAAGTTCCAGGCCAGGTGGCCGACGCCCGGCCCGCTGTCGGTGTAGAGGTCGACGAAGATCAGGTCGGCGGCCTCCGCCGTGGGCAGCAGCTCGATGGCGTCGCCGATGCGCAGGGTCAGTCGCGGATCGTCGTCCAGCCCCAGGTACTGCATGGCCAGGCGCGGCACATCGGGGCGCAGCTCGATGGCCTCGATGTCTTCGAGCGCCAGGAACTTCAGGCAGGCCTGGGTCAGGGTGCCGGCGCCCAGGCCGAGGAACAGCGCGCTTTCCGGAGCCGGATGGGCCAGCGCGCCGATCAGCATGGCGCGGGTGTAGTCGTATTCCAGCCAGCTCGGGTCGGCGGTGAACACGCAGCTCTGCTCGATCGCCTCGCCGAACTCGAGGAAGCGGTAGTCGCCCACCTCGACCACGCGGATCACCCCGAAGGCATCGTGCACCTCGGCGAGCAAGCGCTCCTCTTTCAGATCTTCATTGGCCACCGGCCCCCTCCTCCGTAGGCGCGACGTGACATCGCCGACCCGCCGTCCCGTGGTTAACGGCGCCGATTGTCATTGAATCGCCCCATGCCGGTCACGGAATAATTCCTCCATTCCAACAAGACGGTCGAGGTTCCCTCATGTACGCCATCATCGGCGCCGGCCCCATGGGCCTGTGTACTGCCCGGCAACTGAAAAAGCACGGCATTCCCTTCGTCGGTTTCGAGCTGCACAACGACGTCGGCGGCCTGTGGGACATCGACAACCCGCACAGCACCATGTACGACTCGGCGCACCTGATCTCCTCCAAGGGCACCACCGAGTTCAGCGAATTCCCCATGCGCGACGAAGTGGCGCCCTACCCGCACCACAGCGAGATGCGCCGCTACTTCCGCGACTACGCCAGGCACTTCGGCCTCTACGAACACTACCGGTTCGGCACCCGAGTGATTTCGCTCGAGCGCCTGGACAAGGGCTGGCGGCTGACCAGCGAGCACGACGGCGAGCGCCGCGAGTGGCGGTTCGATGGCGTGCTGATCGCCAACGGCACCCTGCACACGCCGAACATGCCGCGCCTGCCCGGCGAGTTCAGCGGCGAGCTTCTGCACTCCAGCGACTACCGCTCGCCGGCGGTGTTCGACGGCAAGCGCGTGCTGGTGGTCGGCTGCGGCAACTCGGCCTGCGACATCGCCGTCGACGCCGTGCACCGCGCCGCTTCGGTCGACCTGTCGGTGCGGCGCGGCTACTACTTCCTGCCCAAGTTCATCCTCGGCAGGCCGACCGATACCTTCGGCGGCGCCATCAAGCTGCCGCGACCGCTCAAGCAGCGCCTCGACGGCCTGCTGGTGCGCGCCCTGGTCGGCAAGCCATCGCAATACGGACTGCCCGACCCGGACTACAAGCTCTACGAATCGCACCCGGTGATGAACTCGCTGGTGCTGCACCACCTCGGCCATGGCGATATCAAGGCGCGCCGCGATGTCGCCGGCATCGACGGCCGGCAAGTGACCTTCAGCGACGGCGAGCGGGCCGAGTACGACCTGATCCTGATGGGCACCGGCTACAAGCTCGACTACCCCTTCATCGACCGCGCCCACCTCAACTGGCCGGAACGCGCCGGGGCGCCGCAGCTCTACCTCAACGTGTTCCACCCGGAATACGACGACCTGTTCATGATGGGCATGGTCGAAGCCTCCGGCCTCGGCTGGCAGGGTCGCGACGAGCAGGCCGAACTGGTCGCCCTGTATATCCGCCAGCTCCAGGCCGGCAGCGCGGCCGCCAGGCAATTCCAGGCGCTGAAACGCGAGCGGGTGGGCATTCGCCTCGATGGCGGCTACCACTACCTCGACCTCGAACGGATGGCCTACTACGTGCACAAGGACAGCTACCGCGCCAGCATCAGGCAGCACAGCGACGAGCTGCGCCAGGGCCTCTCCGCCCAGCCCGCCGCGCCGGCGCAAGCGGTCGCTCAGCAATGACCGTCACCCTGATCACCGGGGCCGCCAACGGCCTCGGCTGGGAACTGGCGCGCGCCTGCCATGCCCGAGGCGACCACCTGCTGCTCACCGATATCGACGCGGAGACCTTGCAGGCGCGCTGCGCCGAACTGGGCGCCGAGCGCGTGCAGGCACTGCCCGGCGACATCACCGACGGCGAACTGCACCAGCGCTTGCTGGAAGCCTGCCGTGAACGCTTCGGCCGCCTCGACCTGCTGATCAACAACGCCGGCATCACCCACCGCTCGCCCGCCACCCGCACCGACCCGGCGGTGTTCCGCAAGGTCATGGCAGTGGACTACCAGGCGCCGGCGGAACTGACCCTCGCCGCGCTGCCGCTACTCCGCGAAAGCCGTGGCCAGGTGGTCGCCATCGGCTCGATGGCCGGCTGGATGCCGGTGCTCGGCCGTGCCGGCTACTGCGCGGCGAAAAGCGCACTGGGGCAGTTCTTCGAAGTGCTGCGCGCCGAACTGGCGCTGGACGGCGTCCGTCTGCTGCTGGTCTACCCGAGCTTCCTCGACACCAGCATCGAACGCCACGCCCTGGGCGCCGACGGCCGACCCGCCGGCCATGCCCGCTCGACCATCGGCAAGGTGCGCGACGCAGGCTGGATGGCCGGGCTGACTCTCCACGCGGCGGAAAAGAACCGCGAACGCCTGTTCCCGGATCGCGGAAGCTGGCTCGCCAGTCTGCTCTGGCGTCTCGCTCCAAGCCTTTATTACCGTAAAATGAGCCAGCGCTTCGCCGGCGAACTGCCTCGTTGACCCCAAGTCGCCCGCGAAGCTCTTTCTCGACCGAAGAATCTAGAGCGGAGGACTGAAACTCCCCCTTCGCGCCGACAAGAACAAGGAAGATTTCATGATCGACCCCTGGCTCTGGCTGGGTGCCTGCATCTTCGTCGCCTACACCCTGGAAGCCATGACCGGTTTCGGCAGCGTGGTGATCGCCCTGTCGCTGGGCGCCCTGCTGCTGCCGATCAAGGACATGCTGCCGGTGCTGGTGGCGCTGAACATCTGCATGAGCGGCTACCTGACCTGGAAGCTGCGCGCGCTGATCGACCGCCGCCTGCTGTTCGCCCTGATCCTCCCGGGCATGCTGGCCGGCACCCTGCTCGGCTTCGCCCTCGCCCCCTGGCTCGACGACGCCGCTCTGAAGCAGGGCTTCGGCGTGCTGATCGTCTGGTTCGCCCTGCGCGAACTGCTGCGCATGGGCCAGGGCAAGCCGGTCGGGCGCACGCCGCGCTGGATGACCCGCCTGCAGATCGGCGCCGCCGGCATCAGCCACGGCCTGTTCGCCTCCGGCGGGCCGCTGCTGGTCTACGCGCTGGCCAGCACCGAACTGGACAAGGCCCGCCTGCGAGCCACCCTGGTATGCGTGTGGTTCAGCCTGAACAGCCTGCTGACCCTGGGCTTCCTGGCCAAGGGCAGCCTGCAACCCGCGCTGCCGCATATCGCCAGCTACCTGCCGCTGCTCGGCATCGGCGTGCTGCTCGGCGAGCGCCTGCATCACCGGGTACAGGAACAGCATTTCCGCATCGGCATCTACGTACTGCTGTGCGTGACCGGCGCCCTGCTGACACTACGCTGAACCACTTCCCGTAGGGTGGGCTTCAGCCCACCAGGAAGATCGACGGCACAAGCCTTTCCCCTCGATACAGCCTGGCTATCGGGGCGATCGACAGCCAGCCCGGCCGGCAATCGGTTACCATGCGGTCATCTAGCGAACCTGTCGAATCGAGCCCGTGATGAGCCAACCCTGGAGCCCCGAAAGCTGGAGAAGCAAGCCGATCCAGCAACAACCCGTCTACCCCGACACCGCCCGCCTCGCCGAGGTCGAACAGACCCTGGCCGGCTTCCCGCCGCTGGTGTTCGCCGGCGAAGCGCGCGAGCTGCGCCGCCAGTTCTCCGAGGTCACCCAGGGCCGCGCCTTCCTGCTGCAGGGCGGTGACTGCGCCGAAAGCTTCCTCGAATTCAGCGCGGCGAAGATCCGCGACACCTTCAAGGTGCTGCTGCAGATGGCGGTGGTGATGACCTTCGCTGCCGGCTGCCCGGTGGTGAAGGTCGGGCGCATGGCCGGGCAGTTCGCCAAGCCGCGCTCCTCCGGCGAGGAAACCATCGGCGACGTCACCCTGCCCGCCTATCGCGGCGACATCGTCAACGGCATCGGCTTCGACGCCGCCAGCCGAGTACCCGATCCGGGCCGCCTGCTGCAGGCCTACCACCAGGCCACCGCGACCCTCAACCTGCTGCGCGCCTTCGCCCAGGGCGGCTTCGCCGACCTGCACGAGGTGCACAAGTGGAACCTCGACTTCATCGCCAACTCGGCGCTCGCCGAGCGCTACAGCCAACTCGCCGATCGCATCGACGAAACCCTGGCGTTCATGCGCGCCTGCGGCCTGGACACCGCGCCGCAACTGCGCGAGGTGAGCTTCTTCACCGCCCACGAGGCGCTGCTGCTCAACTACGAGGAAGCCTTCGTGCGCCGCGACAGCCTCACCGGCGACTGGTACGACTGCTCGGCGCACATGCTGTGGATCGGCGACCGCACCCGCCAACTGGACGGCGCGCACGTCGAGTTCCTGCGCGGCGTCGGCAACCCGATCGGCGTCAAGGTCGGCCCGAGCATGGACCCGGACGAGCTGATCCGCCTGATCGACATCCTCAACCCGGACAACGACCCCGGCCGCCTCAACCTGATCGTGCGCATGGGCGCCGACAAGGTCGAAGCCAACTTCCCGCGCCTGCTGCGCAAGGTGAAGCAGGAAGGCAAGCAGGTGCTGTGGAGTTCCGACCCCATGCACGGCAACACCATCAAGGCGTCGAGCGGCTACAAGACCCGCGACTTCGCCCAGATACTGCGTGAAGTGCGGCAGTTCTTCGACGTGCACCAGGCCGAGGGCACCTACGCCGGCGGCATCCATATCGAAATGACCGGCCAGAACGTCACCGAATGCATCGGCGGCGCGCGACCGATCACCGAGGACGCGCTTTCCGACCGCTACCACACCCACTGCGACCCGCGCATGAACGCCGACCAGTCCCTGGAACTGGCCTTCATGATTGCGGAGACATTGAAGCAGGTGCGACGTTGATGCTTGTGGTTTGGGGGTAGGTCGGGAGAGCTCCGTAGCCCGGATGCAATCTGGGAGCGGGCTGGAGGTTCATCGTATGGCGAACCTCGGCCCCTCACCCCAGCCCTCTCCCGAAGGGAGAGGGGGCTATCCGTGCGAGCTGGTGGGTGCTGTGGCCCGAATGAAATCCGGAGCGCTGGTTCAGGCTTCTCCAGTCCTCACTCGGGAATGCATGGGTGATGTGGGGCGCAGAACTGGTCCCCTCTCCCTTCGGGAGAGGGGCTGACTATCAGGCACTCTCTCCTCTATTGCCGCCTCCCCCGTAGAGTAAGAAAGGGGTAACGAACTCCGAAGCACCAAGCCAGCCATCCTCCCCAGGCTTCATCCTGGCTACAACACCCCCCTCAACCGCACACCACCAACCCGCGTGCAGTTCAGTTGGATATGCGCCAGCCCCAGCCAGTCCGCCAACTTGCGCAACTGGACAGCCAGGGCATGCAGCCCCTCCTCGTCCAACCCTCGTTGTTCCTCGTGCACGGCATGCACCGCCAGGCGGCTGTGGGCGCGTTCGGCGCGCAGGTCGATTCGCGCGGCCAGTCGTTCATGGTGCAGGAAGGGCAGCACGTAGTAGCCGTACACCCGCTTGTGTTCCGGGGTGTAGATCTCCAGGCGATAACGGAAGTCGAACAGACGCTCGGTGCGGTCGCGGTCCCAGACCAGCGAGTCGAAGGGCGACAACAAGGCGCTGGCCTCGATGCGCCGCTGTGTCTTCGGCTCGCCGGGGCAATAGGCCGGTTTGTCCCATCCCTGCACCCGCAGTTCCAGCAGGTCGCCGTTCTCCACCAGTTCGGCCAGGCGCGCGCGGCAGTCGGCCGGGGTGAAGCGGTAGTAGTCGCGCAGGTCCTTCTCGGTCGCCACGCCCAACGCCGTGGCGGCGCGTAGCAACAGCCCGCGCTGCGCCTCCGCCTCGTCCAGTTCGAGGGCGAGCAGTTCGGCGGGGATCACCCGCTCGGGCAGGTCGTAGAGGCGTTCGAAACCGCGCCGGCCAGCCACCGTCACCTCGCCGGCGGCGAACAGCCATTCCAGCGCGTGCTTCTCCTCGCTCCAGTCCCACCAGGGACCGGCGCGCTCCTCACGGGTGCTCAGGCTGCCAGCGCCGAGGGCGCCCTGCTCACGCACCGCCTGGAGGACGCGCTGGATCACGTCCTGGCGCTCACGACCGAAGCGCGCCAACTGGCCGTAGATGCCTTCGCCCCTGGCCGCCCGGCACATGCGCCAGCGCATCAGCGGGTACAGATCGAGCGGCAGCAGCGAGGCTTCGTGGCCCCAGTATTCGAACAGCTTGCGGCTGCGCTTCGGGCCCCAGGCGATCCGCTCCAGCAGAGGCTGCGGATAGTCGCCAAGGCGTGAGAACACCGGCAGGTAGTGCGAACGCACCAGTGCGTTGACCGAGTCGATCTGCACCACGCCGAGACGCTCGATGGTCTGCGCGACATGCCCGGCCTTGATCGCCGCGCGCGGTGTGCGGGCGCCGAAGCCCTGGGCGCTCAGGGCCTGGCGGCGGGCCTGTTGCAGGGAAATGGATTCAGCCCTGGGCATGTCTAACTCCTGTTGACGAAGCCCTCAACCCTAGATGCGTATCAACCGCTCGCGCAACCATCCATGACTGCTGACCAGGGTGATCCCCAGCAGCACCAGCAAGGAGCCGGCGATGAAGTTCAGGCTCAATGGCTCGTCGAGGATCAGCACGCCGAAGGTCACACCGAACAACGGCGTCATGAACGAGAACACCGCCATGTTCGAGGCCAGGTAACGGCGCAGCAGCCAGAACCAGGTCAGGTAGCTGAGGAAAGACACCACCACGCCCTGCATCAGCACACTGCCGATGCTGATCGGCGTCCAGCGCAGCGGCCCGAGTTGACCGACCGCCGCCGCATACCCCAGCAACAGCAGGAAGGCGATGAAGAGCTGGTAGAACAGGGTCAAGGTCGGCGGCGCTTCCGACAGTTTCGAAGCCCGCACCACTACCGTGGTCGCGCCCCAGGACATGCCGGCCAGCAGGCCGAGCGCGTCGCCGAGCAGCATGCGCGTATCGAGCTCGTCCAGCGACAGGCCGCCACCGAACGCCGTCGCGACACCCGCGAAGCACAAGGCGATTCCCAGCCATTGCAGCGCATGCAGCCGCTCGCTGGGCAACAGCAGGTGCAGCCCCAGGGCGGAGAAGATCGGCGCGGTATAGAGGAATACCGCCATGTGCGAAGCCGAGGTGTAGTGCAGGCCACGGGCGATGAAGAAGAACTCCAGGGCGAACAGCGCGCCGGCCAGCACCCCGGCCCGCCAAGTGCAGCCCAGCCAGCCGCGCGCCGCGCGCTGCCAGAGCATCAGCAGGCCCACCAGCAATGCGGCGATGCCCGAGCGCAGGGCCACCTGCATCAGCGGGGCGATGTCGTCGGCCGCCAGCTTGATCGCCACCTGCTGCATGCCCCAGATGGCGCACAGCAACAGCATCAGTTGGAACAGGAAGGCATCGGCGCCTTTGCGCTGGGCGCTCATGCCGACACCGGCTGGTCTTGCGGTTCAGGATAGGGCTTGGCGAAGGTGAAGGCTTCCGGCGACGGTCCCTGCCGTTCGAGCAGGTGCAGGGCGGCCTTGGCCGATTCGAGGGTGGGAATTTCGCCGGCGGGAATCCACCACAACGCCAGGGCCGGCGTGGACAGCTTGTCCATCCAGGCGCCACGGTTGCGCAGCACGCGCAGGTGCTCGCCGGAATAGACGAAGGTCTTCAGCGCCTCGAACGACTCCCATACCGACATGTTGACGATGATCAGCGGGTCGTCGAACGCCTGGATCGAGGTGGCATCGCCCTCCTCCGTCTGCAACCGCCAGACGAAGCCGGGGCTCCGCTCGGCCAGTGCGTTGACGGCGTCGAGCTGGTCGACGAAATCCTTCAGCAGTGGGTGGTCCAGGGGCTCGCGGGTGCGAGCGATATTGATCTGTGCCAGGTGGTATTTCCGGGTCATGTTCCTTCCTTGTGGGACGGGCATCCGGCGCCAGATGCCCGCTGCTGCTTTCAACGCTCGAGCGGATCATCCCAGAATGACCGCTCGCTTTCCTCCAGGATGTCGGCGCGGCTCAGGCCGATATCTTTCAGGATCTCGTCGCTGAGTGATGCCAGTTGCCGACGCTGGTGAGCCAGTTCGCGCCAGCGCCGCACTTTCAGGCCGATCGCTCGCCACCAGTTGCGCCCTTCTGGTTGCTGCCTGCTCGAAGGCAGGGTTCCGACAAAACCGAGTTGACCTTTCATCGCATCGCCCTCCATGTGGGGATGGCGCTAGTCTCTCGCCGGGATTAGGATCAATCCAACGAATGTTTCTGATGCGGTACATCTCGGAGATTGATGAATGGCAGCCTATCCCAGTATCGATACCGAACTGCTGCGTACCTTCGTCGCCATTGCCGACTACGGCGGCTTCACCCGCGCGGCCGACGCCGTGAACCGCACCCAGTCGGCGGTGAGCATGCAGATGAAGCGGCTGGAAGAAGACGTGCTGCAACGCCCGGTGTTCGAGCGCGACGGCCGCCAGGTGCGGCTCACCCCGGAAGGCCAGGTGCTGCTCGGCTACGCGCGGCGCATCCTCAAGCTGCACGGCGAGGTGCTCAACACCCTGCGCGAACCGCACATGGTCGGCGCGGTGCGCATCGGCACGCCGGACGACTACGTGATGCGCTTCCTGCCCGGCATCCTTTCGCGCTTTGCGCAGAGCTTTCCGCTGATCCAGGTGGAAGTGCACTGCGAGCCTTCCTACCAGTTGCTGCAACGCCACGACCTCGACCTGACCATCGTCACCCGCGAGCCGGGCAAGGAGATCGGCCAGTTGCTGCGCCAGGAACACATCGTCTGGGCCGAGGCCCAGGGCTTCAGCCCCCACGAACAGGAGCCGTTGCCACTGGCCATGTTCAACACGGAATGTTTCTGCCGCGACTGGGCCTGCAACGCGCTGGACGCCATGGAGCGCGAGTACCGCATTGCCTACACCAGCCCCAGCCTGGCGGCGATCATGGCGGTGGTCAGCGCCGGCCTGGCGGTCACCGCGCAATTGCAGAGCCTGATCCCCTCGGACATGCGCATCATCGGCGAGGCCGAAGGGCTGCCACGCATGCCGATGGCGAGCATCGTGCTGGTACGCAACCCGCACAGTCAGTCGCAGGTCACCGAAACTCTCGCCGAGCACATCGCCGAGGGCTTCCGGATCTGAACCTCAGCCGCGCGACACCACCCGTGTGCCGGCGACCAGGTCGTGCAGGCAGCGGCGGTCGCCGCGGAAGATGAACAGGTAGTTGACCAGCAGCAACAGCAGGCCGACGAAGGGGATGTAGACCGCCAGGGTCCAGATCAGGTAGCGCTTCAGGTACATCGGCAGCAAGGGCGGGATATTGCCGTCCTGGTCGACGATGGCGATCTTCAGCAGGCGCTTGCCGACGGTCTGGCCGTATTGCTTGAGCAGGTGCCCATTGACCAGCAGGAAGGCGCCGACGCCGAGCACCAGGCCCAGCATCTGTTCGGCGAACCCCGGCTCCTTCCCTTCCAGCACGCCGTCGTAGAAGCCGACGAAATAGAGCAGCGGCACGGTGATCAGGCTGAGGATCAGGCTGTCGATCATCACCGCGCCCAGGCGCGAGCCGCGCGAGGCGAGCGGGGATTCCCCGGTCTCCGGTTGCAGATCGGCCACGGGGGTCTGGTAGGGGTTTTCGGCTTGGCTCATGAAGCGCTCCTTGCTTGTGGATTGGCCAGGCGAGAGTGCACGAGAGCCGGCGGCTCAGGCAAGTGCGCGCCTCACAGTACCTTTGCACACAATTGTCATGCGCGCTAAATTGCATCCAGATCACATTCCGGAGACCGCCATGACCTGCGAACAACTGCGCCTGGACAACCAGCTCTGCTTCGCCCTCTATTCCACCTCGCTGGCCATGACCAAGGTCTACAAGCCACTGCTGCAGGCCCTCAACCTCACCTACCCGCAATACCTGGCCATGCTGGTGCTGTGGGAGAACGACGGCCTCACCGTCGGCGAACTCAGCCAGCGCCTGCTCACCGATCCCGGATCGGTCACCCCGCTGCTCAAGCGCCTGGAGGCCGAAGGCCTGCTCAAGCGCACCCGCAGCAGCAGCGACGAGCGCGTGGTCGAGCTGCGCCTGACCGAGAAAGGCCGCGCCCTGCAACAGCAGGCAGAGTTGGTGCCGGGCTGCATCCTCAAGGCCACCGGCCAGTCCACGGACGAACTCCAGGCCCTCAAGCAGGAACTCGTCGAGCTGCGCGCCAGGCTGCAACAGGCGATCTAGACGCTTATTCCTGCCTGATGGCTCGCTTATAGCGAAACTCTCCAAAAAATATCTTGCGCGCAAAACAAAACATGACTAACTTCTGCCTCACGCACTTACTTAGCGCGCAAAAATTTAATAGACAAACATATTGGAGATACCACCATGCAAGCCATCAAAGCCCTCTACACCGCCACTGCAACCGCCACCGGCGGCCGTGACGGCCGCGCGATTTCCTCCGACGGCTACCTGGACGTGAAGCTGACCACCCCGCGCGAACTCGGTGGCCAGGGCGGCGAAGCAACCAACCCGGAACAACTGTTCGCCGCCGGCTACTCGGCCTGCTTCATCGGCGCCCTGAAGTTCGTCGCCAGCCAGAAGAAACAAGCCTTCCCGGCTGACGCCTCGATCACCGGCAAGGTCGGCATCGGCCAGATCCCCGGCGGTTTCGGCCTGGAAGTGGAACTGAACATCAGCCTGCCGGGCATCGACCGCGCCGTCGCCGAAGACCTGGTCGCCGCGGCCCACCAGGTCTGCCCCTACTCCAACGCCACCCGCGGCAACATCGACGTTCGCCTGAACGTCATCTGAGCCTCCGCCCCAGCCACAACATTCACGAGGAACCCGACATGAAACCGTTCAGCACCCTGATCACCGGCAGCCTGCTCGCCCTGTCCATCGGCACCGCCTTCGCCGCCGGCAGCCCCGGCGTCGAGCGCAATACCCAGGCCTTCCTCGAAGCCCTGGAAGCCGGCGGCGGCAAGCCGCTGGAAACCCTCTCGCCGAAAGATGCCCGCGCCGTACTGGTGGGCGCCCAGGACTCGGTGAAGGTCGATCTCTCCGGCATCAGCGTCTCGGAAAAGACCATCCAGGCCGATGGCCAGGCGATCCCGCTGACCATCGTCCGCCCCGAGGGCGTCACGGGTGAACTGCCGGTCTTCATGTTCTTCCACGGTGGTGGCTGGGTGCTGGGCGACTATCCCACCCACGCCCGGCTGATCCGCGACCTGGTGGTCAACTCCGGCGCGGCGGCGGTCTACGTCGGCTACACGCCGTCGCCGGAAGCCAAGTATCCGGTGGCGATCAACCAGGCCTACGCCGCGACCAAATGGGTGGCCGAGCACGGCAAGGAAATCGGCGTGGACGGCTCGCGCCTGGCGGTGGCCGGCAACAGCGTCGGCGGCAACATGGCCGCGGTGGTCAGCCTGATGGCCAAGGACAAGGGCACGCCGAAGCTGCGCTACCAGCTGCTGCTGTGGCCGGTGACCGACGCCAGCTTCGATAACGGCTCCTACCGGCAGTTCGCCGAGGGTCACTTCCTCACCCGCAACATGATGAAGTGGTTCTGGGACAGCTACACCACTGACCTGAAACAGCGCGCCGAGATCTACGCCTCGCCGCTGCGGGCCACCACCGAGCAGCTCAAGGGCCTGCCGCCGACACTGGTGCAGACCGCCGAGTTCGACGTGCTGCGCGACGAAGGCGAAGCCTACGCCCGCAAGCTGGACGCGGCCGGGGTGGAAGTCACCGCCGTGCGCTACAACGGCATGATCCACGACTACGGCCTGCTCAACGTGGTCAACGAAGTCCCGGCGGTACGCACGGCCATGCGCCAGGCCGGCGAGGAGCTGAAGAAGCACCTGCAGTAAGCCCTCAACAACGAAAGAGCCCGGCAATGCCGGGCTTTTTCATGCGCGCGATACGGGCGGAGGGAGATGGTGATTGGACTCCCGCGCTCGCGGGAATGACGGAGTTTGGGGGAACGCACTCTGCCTCCCCCCGTCATCCCAGAGAACACGCTCCAGCCGTAGGATGGGTGAAACCCATCGACCTCGGTCATGATGGGTTACACCCATCCTACGTAGAGGTCCGGTGTCTGGGCGAAGCGGTAACGGGTACCCGGAAGCTCATTGGATTCCCGCGAATGCGGGGACCCAGAAGACACGCTCGGCCGTAGGATGGGTGCAACCCATCACTCCACGGAAACGAAAAAGCCCGGCATCTGCCGGGCTTTTCCTTGTCCGCGAAACGCGAATCAGGCCTTGACGCGGGCCTTGTACTCGCCGGTGCGGGTGTCGATCTCGATGAAGTCGCCGATTTCGCAGAATTCGGAAACCTTCAGCTCGGAACCGTTGTTCAGGCGGGCGGTTTTCATCACCTTGCCCGAGGTGTCGCCGCGCACGGCCGGCTCGGTGTAGGCGATCTGGCGGACGATGGTGGTCGGCAGTTCGACGGAGATCACCTTGTCGTTGTAGAACACGGCTTCGCAGACGTCCTGCATGCCGTCTTCGATGAAGGCCATCACGCTTTCCAGATCGTCTTTCTCGATCTCGTACTGGTTGAACTCGTTGTCCATGAACACGTACAGCGGATCGGCGAAGTAGGAGTAGGTCACTTCCTTGCGCTCGAGGATCACCGGCTCCAGCTTGTCGTCGGCCTTGTATACGGTCTCGGTGGCGGAACCATTGAGCAGGTTCTTCAGCTTCATCTTGACCACGGCACTGTTGCGGCCGGACTTGTTGAACTCGGCCTTCTGGATGACCCAGGGCGCGCCATTGATGATGGCCACTTGGCCGGCACGGAACTCTTGTGCGGTTTTCATACGGATATCCGTTTTGGATGAGTGACAAAAAACAGGCCGCATATCATAGCCGAGTTGTACAAAACTGCACCAGCTTTGCCGCCAGGTCGCCCCGCGCGGCCCACTGCCGGGCCCAGTGTTCGGCATGCCGGGAGAGCGCCGGCCAGGCCCGTTGCACCGCCGGCCAGGCCGGCGCCAGCGCCTCGCCGGCATTCCAGGCGCGCCAGAACGCGCTCAGCGCGGCCGCCGCGTCGGCGTCCAGGTCCGCCAGGTAGAGATCGAGGAACGCCTCCAGCTTCGCCCAGTGGGCGCCCTCTTCCTGCTGGTAGATGTGCCAGAGCAGCGGCCGCGCGGCCCATTGCGCGCGCAGGAAGGAGTCCTCGCCGCGCACCACGTTGAAATCGCAGCACCACAGCAGGCGGTCGTAGTCGTCCTGCTCCACGAACGGCAGCACATGGATGCCCAGCGCGCCGCGCTGGTGGCAATCGCCCGCGCGCAGCCCATCCGTGCCGAGCCAGGTCTCGATATCGCCGAGAACCCGCCCTTCCGGCACCAGCAACTGGGTCGCCTCCGCCTCTTCGCTCAACCTCTGCAACCAGCCACCCAGCGCCGGGTTCTCGTAGCTGAACAACGAGATCAGCCGGGCATCGGGCCGACGCTGCACGCCCAGGCCGAGCAGGAACGCCGCCTGCGCCTGCCGGTCGGCCTGGAAGACCTGGCGCGTGGCCGGCAGGTCCCGTTCGCGCAGCAGGCCGCCGGTGTCGTCGCCGAAGCCGGGGAAGAAGAAGTACTTGGACAGGCCGTTGGACTGCGGCGACGCCAGGCCGTGGCAGCCCGCCACCCAGTCCTCGGCGCTGAGGTATTCCAGGTTCAGCCACAGGCTGCCGGGCCGCAGGGCCATCGCCTCGACATAGGCCGGCGGCAGGTGGCAGGCGAAGGCTTCGATCACCACGTCGGCCGGCTCGACCGGCCGCCAGTCCCGGTGCCAGGCACGGACCTCCACGCCCTGCCGCCACTGGCTGTCGGCCTGCGCATCGGCGTCCGGGCATAGCCGCACGAAGGCGCGCAGGTCGTCCACCCACAGACGCACCGCCTGGCCGTGCTCGGCGACCAGTTGCCGCGCCAGGCGCCAGGTCACGCCGATATCACCGTAGTTGTCGACGACGCTGCAGAAGATGTCCCAAGTGTTTTTCATGGATGGCCAGGCAAAAGACAGCAGTTACATAGAAGACAGCGCGAACCAGCCCCAGGCCATCAGCGCCAGCCAGGCCAGGGTCGCGGCCAGCAACACCTTCGCCCAGCGGTGGCGGCGAAACCACCAGCCAAGCCCCAGCAGGGCCGCCAGCGGCACGGCGGAGTAAGGCAGGAGCAGCAGCGTCCACACCAGCGCAAGACTCAGGGCGAACCACAGGCCCTCGACGATGTTCATGGCGCTCCGACCGGCCATTCGAAGCCAGGCACCATACCGCCGCGCTCCATCGAACTCCAGACCTCACGGCCGGCGCGCGCGCTCCACCAGCAACTGCGTCGCGCCCTGGGTCTTGCGGGTGAACCAGAGCACCCGGCTCACGCCCCGGGTAATCGCCACGTACGCCAGGCGCAGGCTCTCGTCCCGCATCGCCTGGTCGTAGCTGTTGCGGAAGAATCCCGAGTAAGCGTAGAGCGCATTGCGCAGCGGGTGCTTTTCCGGTGGCGCGCAGTCGTCGATGATGATCGCCACCTCGGCCTGCAAGCCCTTGGCGCGATGGATGGTGTAGGCCCTGACCGGCAACTGCTTGTCCAGTTGCGCCTGGATGGCCTGCAAGGGCTCGTTGCGCCGGCTCAGCACCAGCACCGCGTTACGGTCGGCCAGCTTGCGGCTGGCGACGTGTTCGCACTGGGCGCGGATTTCCGCGATCAGCTCCGGCAGGCGGGCCTTCAGGTCGAAACGCTGCACCACCTTGACGCCGTGATCCCCGGCCTGCATCGCCTTGTACGCCTTGCTGGTCTTGGCCTGCTTGTACTCGACGCCGGCGAGCACCGCCTCGCCATCGCGGATCACCGGCTCGATGGAGCGGTAGTTGGTCTCCAGCATGAGCACCGCGCTTTTCTTCGCGCGGCCCTTGCCGGGGAAATACTTGTCGAAGTCCATGAACAGCTCGGGGGAGCTGCCGCGCCAGCCGTAGATCGACTGCCAGTCGTCGCCGATGGCCATCAGGCTGACCGCCTGCCCCTGGCGCGCCAACGCCCGGTGGACGGCCTGCAGCCACTGGACGATCTGCGGGGAAATGTCCTGGAACTCATCGATCAGCAAATGGCTGAAAGGCGCCAGGGCGCGGAGTGCGATCCCCTCCCCGCCGCCGGCGAGCATCTGGCCGAGTCGCTGGAACGCCGCATTGAAGGTCATCATCCCCTGCTCCCGCAGGCGCTCCTCGAAACGCTTCCAGAACGGCACCAGGGCCTCGACGAACTGCCGCTCGCGGGTCGAACAGGACAACGCCCCGGCCTGCAACTGGTCGACACGGATGCCGATGCTTTCCATGAACCCCGCCTGCACGTAGAAGGCCTCGAACAACGGCAAGGGCGTGAACTCCCCGGCCAACTGAAAGCCATCCAGCGGCGCCCTGGGCACCCGCGTGCGCTTGCCTTCGCCGTCGCTGGCCGGCAGCGGCGGCAGCCCCAGCAAGGCGTGCACCCGCTCGCGAAAGCCCTCCTCCCGGGCGTAGCAATCCTGGTAGACCTGCTTCAGCAGACGCTGCTGGGCCGGGCGCAGGCGCGCGGCGGTCAGCGGGTTGTCCGGTTCCTTGTCCCCGGTGCCCGGTTCGTCCAATTGCTCGAACCAGACCGGGTTGTCCAGCACCTCCTTGGCCAGCACGCCCATGGACGAATGGAACGTGCGCACGCATTGCCGGGCCTGGGCGGCGTCGAAGGGGTACTTCCAGAACCCCAGGACCTTGATCAGTTGCTCGCGCAATTGCGCGCAGGAGGCGTTGGTGAAGGAAATCACCGTCAGCCGGCCAGGTTCGATGCCCATGTGGCAGAGCATGAACACCACCCGCAGCACCAGCGTGGTGGACTTCCCCGACCCCGCCCCGGCGAAGATCCGGGTGACCGGGTGGCGCCCCAGGATCATCGCCCACTGCTCATCCGAGGGAGCGCTGATCACCCCGGCGGCGACGGCCTCGGCCACGCGCTCGCGCATCGCCTTGACCTGCTGTTCGTCGACCGGCAACTGCGCGGGACTGTAGATGCCTTCGCTGGCCGACTTGCTCCGGGAACCGGAAGGTTTCTTCGCGCCGGGCGTCCGTGGCTTGCCGGTGGCCGCCTTCTTCCCCCGCACCTTGGACTTCTTCTGCAACAGGCCCGCCTCGCGCTCGGCGCGCAGATAGGCCGTGGTCCGTGGGAAATAACGCGCCAATGCGCCGGAGAGAAGCAGTTTGTAGCGCTTGACGGCAGACAGCATCCCGCGATTTCCATCCTGGGCAGAAGATATGCCTTTGAATGATAAGTGCTTTTGGCGGGCGACTGGTAAACGGCCCGAGGAACGGGCAAGGCTTGCGCTCGGTCGGCGCCCCGCCCCGGCTGACACCGGAACGGGGCCGCCTTCCAGTCAGGACAGGGCTTCCCTGGTCGGCTTGCCGTCCACCAGGCGCAGGATTTCCAGCGGATTGGCGTTCTTCAGGGCATCCGGCAGCAGCGCGTCGGGATAGTTCTGGTAACACACCGGGCGCAGGAAGCGGTCGATGGCCAGGCTGCCCACCGAGGTGCCGCGCGCGTCGGAAGTGGCCGGGTAAGGGCCACCGTGGACCATGGCGTCGCAGACTTCCACACCGGTCGGGTAGCCGTTGACCAGCAGGCGCCCGGCCTTCTGCTCCAGCACCGGCACCAGTTCGGCAAAGGATTCCAGGTCGGCCGGCTCGGCGATCAGCGTGGCGGTGAGCTGGCCGCGCAGGCCGTGCAACGCACGCAGCAGTTCGGCCCGGTCGGCCACTTCGACGACGATGGTGGTCGGGCCGAAGACTTCTTCCTGAAGCAGTTCGTCGCCCTCGATCAGCAAACGCGCATCGGCCTGGAACAACTGCGGCCGCGCCTGCCAGCCCTCCTGCGGCTGGCCGGCCAGATGGCGGATGGCGGAATGGGCATGCAGTTCCGCCAAACCTTTCTCGTAGCTCTTGAGGGTGCCGGCGTTGAGCATGGTCTGCGCCGGCTGGTCGGCCATGCGCGCGGCGAAGCGTTCCAGGAAGGCGGAGAACTCCGGCGAGCGGATGCCGATGACCAGGCCAGGATTGGTGCAGAACTGCCCGCAACCCAGCGCCACCGAGGCCGCCAGTTCGGCAGCGACCGTCTCACCCCGGGCCTTCAGCGCCTCGGGCAGCAACAGCACCGGGTTGATGCTGCTCATCTCGGCGAACACCGGGATCGGCTGCGGGCGCGCCGCCGCCATGTCGCACAGCGCGCGGCCGCCCCTCAGCGAGCCGGTGAAGCCGACCGCCTGGATCGCCGGGTGCTTGACCAGCCACTCGCCCACACCGCCGCCATAGACCATGTTGAACACGCCCTTGGGCATGCCGGTCTTCTCGGCGGCGCGGACGATGGCGTCGGCCACCAACTCGGCGGTGGCCATGTGGCCGCTGTGCGCCTTGAACACCACCGGGCAGCCAGCGGCCAGCGCGGCGGCAGTGTCACCACCGGCGGTGGAGAATGCCAGCGGGAAGTTGCTGGCGCCGAATACCGCCACCGGGCCGAGGCCGATCCGGCACTGGCGCAGGTCAGGACGTGGCAGCGGCGTGCGCTCGGGTAGTGCCCGGTCAATCCGCGCGCCGTGGAAATCACCACGCCGCAGCATCTGGGCGAACAGGCGCATCTGGCCGCTGGTGCGGCCACGCTCCCCCTGGATGCGCGCCGCCGGCAGCGCGGTCTCGCGGCAGACGATGGTCACGAAGTCATCGCCCAGGGCATCGATCTCGGCGGCGATGGCGTCGAGGAAGGCCGCGCGGCGCTCGGCCGGCAGGTTGCGATAGGCTGGATAGGCCGCAGCAGCAGCCTCGGCGGCGGCGTTCACTTCCGCCTCCGTGGCCTGGATGAAAGCGTATGGCAGGGCCTCGCCGCTGCTGGCGTCGAGACTCCGCAGGGAAACCTCACCCGCGGCGCTACGTGCGCCGCCGATGTAGTTGTGACCGAGGATGGCAGTCATGAAGATCTCCTTGACCTCGTGGGTTCGGGATGCCCCGCCGAGGGTGGTGACGGGGTTGGAGCCGGAGGCTCCGGAATGAAAAAGAACCGCGCTGCGTGCCTCTCGTGGAAACACGGCTGACGCGCGGCAAACGCCAGGGACTCTCTAAAGAGCCGCGACACGCCCCGGCGCCAGCGGCGCTTCGGTAGGGGCGATGCCATTGCGCAGCGGCGCGCCGAACTCGCCCATGGCGATCTCGAAGGTATCGCCAGGCGCCGCCTTGACGCCGTCGGCGAAGGACAGCGTGGCGGTGCCGAAGTAGTGCACGTGCACGTCACCGGGACGCAGGAACTGCGCGTACTTGAAGTGGTGGAACTCGAGGTTTTCCAGGCTGTGGCACATGTTGTCCTCGCCGGACAGGAACTCTTTCTCCCAAAACACCTCACCGTTGCGCAGGATGCGGCTGCGGCCCTGCAGGTGACGCGGCAGCTCGCCGACCCGCAGTTCCGGGCCATAGGCGCAGAAGCGCAGCTTGGAATGTGCCAGGTACAGGTAGTTGCGGCGCTCCATCACGTGATCGGAGAATTCGTTGCCCAGGGCGTAGCCGAGCCGGTACGGGCGGCCGTCCTCGCCGATCAGGTAGAGGCCGACCAGTTCCGGTTCCTCGCCGGCATCCTCGGCGAAGGGCGGCACCGGGAAGTCGGCGCCGGGCCGCACGACGATGCTGCCGTCACCCTTGTAGAACCATTCCGGCTGCGCGCCCGCCTCGCCCGCCGCCGGCTTGCCGCCTTCCAGTCCCCACTTGAACACGCGCATGGTGTCGGTGAGCGTGGCCTCGTCCTGCTGGCCCTGCTGGTGCATCTTGTCGCGGGTCGCGGCGCTGCCCAGGTGGGTCAGGCCGGTGCCGCTGACCAGGCAGTGCGCCGGGTCCTCGTGGTCGAGCGGCGGCAGCACGCGCCCCGCCTCCAGCAGGCCGGCGTAGTCCGGGCCGGCTTCACAGCCACGGGCCAGCACCTCGTCACGCAGGCTGCGGCCCGCACGAATGGCGGCCAGGCCCAGCTCGCGGGTGCTGTGCACGCCGCGAACCACCTGTATCCGCTCGCCTTCGACGACGCCGACCTGGCGCTGTCCTGCCTGATTCTCGAATTGAATGAGCCGCATCTGAGGCTTCCTCCTGCACGACGCGAAGCGCCATCGAACGATGGCGCAACGCGCTATCACTCGATGATGTTGAAGTCGCTGAGGTACTCGTCGGAGATCTCCAGGCCCAGGCCCGGCTTGTCGTCGTCCAACTGGATGTAGCCGCCCACCGGCTGCGGCTCGCCCTTGAACACGTAGTAGAACAGCTCGTTGCCGACCTCGACGTCGAACACCGGGAAGAACTCGGCCATCGGCGAGGCGGTGCTGGCCATGGTCAGGTGGTAGTTGTGCATCTGCCCGGCGTGGGGGATCACCGGCACCGACCAGGCTTCGGCCATGGCGTTGATCTTGCGCGCGGCGGTAATGCCGCCGACGCGGTTGGTGTCGTACTGGATCACGTCCACCGCGCGGCGTTCGAGCAGGTCCTTGAAGCCGTGGCCGGTGAATTCGTG
This sequence comes from Zestomonas carbonaria, assembly GCF_904061905.1. Lineage (GTDB taxonomy): Bacteria > Pseudomonadota > Gammaproteobacteria > Pseudomonadales > Pseudomonadaceae > Aquipseudomonas > Aquipseudomonas carbonaria. Next base: position 176,948 of record NZ_CAJFCI010000080.1, on the reverse strand, counting down.
CTCGCCGCCGGAGATCGGCATGATGCCCATCTTCTTCAGCTCGATATAACCCTCGATGTCATCGGCGATCACCGGCTCTTCCAGCCAGCGTGGCTCGAACTCGGCCAGTTTCGGCAGCATGCGGCGGGCGTATTCGAGGGTCCAGCCCATGTAGCACTCGAGCATGATGTCGACATCCGGGCCGGCCAGTTCGCGCAGCGCGCGCACCTGCTCGATGTTCCGGCGCATGCCCGCCGGGCCGTCCTTCGGGCCGTAGCCGAAACGCATCTTCAACGCGGTGAAGCCCTGGTTCAGGTAGCCTTGGGCCTCTTCGAGGAACAGGTCGAGGTTGTCGTTGGCGTAGAGCTTGGAGGCGTAGGTCCAGATTTTTTCCTTGGTACGGCCGCCGAGCAGCTTGAACACCGCCTTGTTCACCGCCTTGCCCATGATGTCCCAGATCGCCAGGTCGACCGCCGAGATGGCCGCCATGCCGATGCCCTTGCGGCCCCAGGCATGGGTGCGGCGGTACATCTTCTGCCAGATGTATTCGTTGTCGAACGGGTCCTCGCCGATGCAGATCGGCGCCAGGTACAGGTCGATGATCTCCTTGGCCACGCGCGGCGCCAGGGCGCAGTTACCGATGCCGACGATGCCGTTGTCGGTCTCGATCTCCACCACCAGCCAGCCATGGAAGCGGAACGAGCCCATGGCGTCGCCCCTCTCGAACAGGATGTCGCTGGCATTGGTGCAGAAGTGCGCCTGCGGCGGTACGACCTTGCCTTTCCACTCGAAGACACGGGTGCGAACGGATTTGATTTTCATGATCACAGCTCCTATCACTGCGTAGTTTTGGTCAGCCGACCCGCGCGGTTTTCAGCGGGGTGGACGATGGTCGGGAAGGATTGAGGCGAACCAGCAGCCAGGCGCCGAGCACGCCCACCACGGCCAGGGCGAACATGCCGGCGCGGGGATCGGCGAACAGGTTTTCCATCAGGGTCTTGAGGTTCGGCGCAACGAAGCCGCCGAGGTTGCCGAGCGAGTTGATCAGGGCGATGCCGCTGGCCGCCGCGGCGCCGCTCAGGTAGCCGGTGGGCAGGGTCCAGAACAGCGGCTGCACGGCGACGAAACCGGCGGCGGCGAAGCAGAAGGCGATCACCACCAGGGGCAGGCTGCCGGCCAGGGCCGAGGCGGCGATGCCGGCGGCCGCCATGGTCAGCATGGCCACCGCGAGCAGGCAGTGCTGGCCGGTGCGGTCGGCATGACGGGTCACCAGGCGGGTCACCACCAAGGCGCAGGCCCAGGGAATCGCAGTGAGCAGGCCGACGCTCAGGCCGACCTGGCCATCGAGGAAGCTGGCGATACGGGTCGGCAGGTAGAACACCACGCCGTAGACGCTCATCTGGATGGTGAAGTAGACCAGGCAGAACTTCATCACCTGGCCGCTGCGCAGGGCGCTGAGGAAACCGTGCGGGCTGTGGCCCTGCTTCTGCGCGTCCTCTTCGGCCAGCTTGCCTTCCAGCGCCTGTTTCTGCGCCTCGCTCAGCCAGCGTGCGTCGCGCGGCCGGTTGACTAGGTAGAAGTAGGCGGCAACGCCGACCACCGAGGCCATCAGTCCCTCGACCACGAACAGCCACTGCCAGTTGGTCAGGCCGAACACGCCATGGAACTCCAGCAGCCAGCCGGACAACGGACCGCCCAATACCAGCGCCAGCGGCAGGCCGAAGTAGAACAGGCCGAGCGCCTGGGCGCGGCTCTGCGCCGGGAACCAGTAGGTAAGATAGAGGATGATGCCAGGGAAGAAACCGGCCTCGGCAACGCCCAGCAGGAAGCGCAGCACGTAGAAGGTCATGGCGTTGTCGGCGAACATCATCGCCGCCGAGACCAGGCCCCAGGTGACCATGATCCGGCACAGCCAGACCTTGGCGCCGAGGCGGTGCAGCATCAGGTTGCTGGGCACCTCGAAGCAGGCGTAGCCGATGAAGAAGATGCTCGCGCCGAAGGCGAAGGCGGCATCGCTGAGCCCGGTGTCGGCCTGCAGGAAGGCCCGCGCGTAGCCGACGTTGGCCCGGTCGATGAAGGCCAGGATGTACATCAGGATCAGGAATGGCAGTAGCCGCATCCGGCTGGTGGAAATAGCCGAGGCCAGGACCTTGGCTTGATCGCTCATGGTAGTCATGCGTGCTTCCTTTGTTGTTCCGGCACTCGTCTTGCGCAGACTCAAGACGGGCCTCTTGTCGGGAGTCGCCACGGCTGTGGTGACGGGTCGACTCTATCCACGCCCCACCGCAGCGGCTAATCACTTCTCCACATCCACCGATAACCACAGGCAATACCATCCTGGGTATATGCCCGAAGGTGGTTATCGATGCGGGGTGGATTTCTGAGAGGGGATGGAGGCCTGTAGGCGCGAGGGGGACGCCCAGTTCTTGCTCGCGAGCTTTTGCCGTCAGGATCGCGAGCAAGCTCGCTCCTACCCCCGTGGACGAGTTTTCAAAGGCGTCGCATCTGGATTACTCGCTTTGCTCGCCCTTCGGGCCGCCCTGAAGGGCGTTCGGTGCAAGCACCGTCCCGCGCTCGCGGGAATGACGGGGTTCGGGGTACGCACTCGCTATCCCCCGTCGTCCTCGCTAACGCGGGGAACCAAAAAAAGGTCGCATGCATCGCTGCATGCGACCTTGGCAGGCCGCCCGGGGCTCAGAACAGGGGCAGGCTGTAGGAGAGGATCAGGCGGTTCTCGTCGACGTCCGCCACATGGTTGGAGCGCACCATGGCGTTGCGCCAACGGATGCCCAGGTTCTTCAGCGGCCCGCTCTGCACCACGTAGCTGACGTCGATGTCGCGCTCCCAGGCGCGCCCGTCGTCGCGACCGGCAAATTCGGCATGGTCGCCGCTGATGTAGCGGACCAGCGCGGTCAGACCGGGTACGCCCAGGGCAGCGAAGTCGTAGTCGTAGCGCGCCTGCCAGGAGCGCTCGCCGGCCGTGGTGAAGTTGCGCACCTGCACGTCGTTGACCAGAGGCGTGCTGGTGCCGGCAATGTAGATCATGCCGTCGTCACCGGACATGCGCTGGTAGCCGGCGCCGAAGGTATGCCCGCCATGGCCGGCGCTGACGAAGCTGGTGAAGGCCCGGTTGTCCAGGTCGCCCAGCTCGGCGTTGCCCTCCTCTTCTGTGGTGAACAGGCCGAGGTTGGCGCTCAGCCTCCAGTCGCCGAGCTTGTGCTTGTGGCTGAAGCCGTAGAAACGCTGCCGGTAGATGTCCTCCAGCTCCGCCTGCCACAGCCCGACCTGGGTATTCTCCGCGTTGAGGCGGTACTCGCCGCCGAGATAATCGAAGCGGTCGGAAAAGGCCCCGTTACGACCGTCCACCGAGAGGTCCTGGTGGTCGCTGGAGTTGCGCTGGCTCAGCGAGCGCATCTGCCCGCCGTGCAAGGTCAGGCCATCGAATTCCCTGGAGGTGAGCATGCCGCCCTGGAAGGTCTGCGGCAGCAGCCTGCCGTCGTTACGCAGCAAGATCGGCAGTTCCGGCATCAGTTCGCCGACCTTCAGCTCCGTGTTGGACAGCTTCAGTTTCGGCGCCACGCCCAGCCGCGAATAGTCGTCCGCGGCACGTCCATCGTCATGCTTGGGCAACAGCCCGGAGCCGGCCCGGTCGGGGCTGCTGTCCAGCTTCAGGCCCAACTGGCCGATCACATCGAGGCCAACGCCAATGGTGCCCTGGGTGTAGCCGGACTTGGCCTGGAGCAGGAAACCCTGGGCCCATTCCTCCTGCTTCGACTGCGCCGCGCCGGGCTGGCGGAAGTCGCGGTTGAAGTAGAGGTTGCGCATGCCGAGGGTCACGCTGGCGTCGTCGATGAAGCCACCCTCCCCGGCCATGGCGTGCGCCAGCGGAGCGGCCACCAGCAGCGACAGCGAGGCGCGTGGCAGGAAAGAGTCGGAACGGGTGCGGATGCGGTTCATTCTTGTTGTTTTCCTTTTCTGCGGATAAAGCCTTCCCGCTCCGAGCGAAATGCCCGGAGTTGGAATCCGGTCGGGTTGCGAAAAACCTCCCCGCACGGCGCGGGGAGGCTTCAGGAAATCAGCGGCGGCTGCGCCCCATCCGGCAGGCGATCTCGAACGCCTGCCGGGTGGCACCGACGTCGGCCTTGCCCTGCCCGGCGATGTCGAAGGCGGTGCCGTGGGCCGGCGTGGTGATGGGGATCGGCAGGCCGCCCTGGACAGTCACGCCACGGGAGAAGCCCATCAGCTTGATCGCGATCTGGCCCTGGTCGTGGTACATGGTCACCACCGCGTCGAAAGCCCGCGCGTCGCCCTGCACCTTGAGGAAGATGGTGTCCGCCGGGTACGGGCCGTCGGCATCGATGCCCTGCTCCCGCGCCGTCTGCACCGCCGGGCCGATGATGTCCAGCTCCTCGCGGCCGAAGCTGCCGTTGTCACCGTTGTGCGGGTTGAGGCCGCACACGCCGATGCGCGGCTTTTCCAGGCCGCTGCGCTTGAGCGCGGTGTCGATCAGGCGGATCGCCTCCACCACCCGCGCCTGGCTGAGCAGGCCTGGCACGTCGGCCAGCGCCACGTGCGAGGTCACCCTTGAGGTCCAGAGATCGTCGAGGACATTGAACTCGCAGAACGGGCCGTTGAAGTCCAGGTACTCGGCGAACCAGTGCAGCTCGTCGCTGTGGGCCATGCCGGCCATGTGCAGCGAGGTCTTGTTCAGCGGGCCGAAGAGGATCGCATCGGTCCTGCCGGTCCGGGTCAGGTCCAGCGCCACTGCCAAGGTATCCAGGCTGTAGCGGCCGCCGACCACGCTCGCCTCGCTGCGCGGGAACTCGCCCACGGCCTGGCCCCGGTACGGATGGAACAGCGGCGTGTCATCGACGAAGTCCAGCGACTCCAGCGAGTCGATGCGGCGATAGGGAAACTCGCGGCCGGCGATGCGCATGCCACGGCGCATTTCCTCTTCATCGGCGATCAGCACGATATGGGCCTTGCCACGCACTTCCGGTTCGGCCAGCAGGCGGGCGATCAGTTCCGGACCGATGCCGGCGGGATCGCCCAGCACCATGGCCAGGCGTGGTAGGGGTTGGTTGCTCATGCAGGGGTCCTCATGTCGGTCTCTGCGTCTTGCAGGCGGATGGCATCCGGCACGGTGCGATAGAGGCGCCGCGCGTTGCCGTGGAAAAGCTGCTCCTGTCGATCGCTCGGCAAGTCGGCGACGATGCGCTTGAAGCCGCCGTAGATGTCGTCGAACGAGCCGCACAGGCCATCGACCGGGAAGTTGCTGGCAAACATCGCCCGCTCGGCGCCGAACATGGCGATGGTCTCGCGCACGATCCAGGCGTTGTCCTCGGCCCGCCAGGGCTTGCCGGCCTGGCCGATGCCGGAGATCTTCACCGCCACGTTGGGGCAATCGGCGAAGCGCGCCATGGCCGCGTGCCAGCCGGCCAGGCCCTGTTCGCTGCGGTCCGACGGCAGGCCGGTGTGGTTGAGGATCAGCAGGGTCTCGGGGAAGTCACGCGCCAGGTCCATGGCCTCGGCGAGGTTCCACCAGGGCGTCTGCAGGTCGAAGTGCAGGCCGTGGCGTGCCAGTTCGGCGTAGCCGCGCCGCCAGCGATCGTCGCTCATCAGGGTACGGCACTGCCCCACTTCGTCCGGACGCGCCGGGCCGCCGGGCTTGTGGCGCACGCTGCGCACCCGCTCGAAGCCGGCCTGGGCAGCCAGCACCTCGGCGGCATCGGCGGCGTCCAGCCAAGCCTGCGCCACCACCGCGTTGGGTGCGCCGTAGCGGGCGGCGACTTCATGGATGAAGCGGGTCTCGCCGATCGGGTCGCGCGGGTCCCATTCGGTCTCCACGTAGACAGTCGCCACCACCCGGTGCTCGCCGGCATCGGCCAGGTAGTCCTCGGGGAAGTAGCGGCGCTTGATCGCGCTGTAGTCACCGTAGCGGAACGGGATGGTTTCGCAGCCCGACAGCCAGGGATGGTAGTTGCGCTGTGGGTCCCAGAAATGATGATGGGCATCGACGATCGGCCCGTCGTACAACTCAGCCATGGTTCACCTCGGTCTTGTCCAGGGAGATCAGCAGGGTGCCGGCGATGAACAGCGCCGAGCACAGGGCGAAGAAGCCGAGCACCGCCGAGTAGCCGCCCAGGTACTGGAGCAGCACGCCGACCAGGATCGGCACGGCGATCCCGCCCAGGCTGCCGGCCATGTTCATCACGCCGCCGACCAGCCCGACCCGCGCCGGCGCCGCCAGCAGCGCCGGGAAGCTCCAGTACAGGCTGCCCCACATCAGGAAGAAGGCAGTCAGCGACAGCAGGGCCACCGCCGTGTAGGGGTTGGCCAGGCTCGGCAGCAGCAGGAAAGCGGCCAGCGCCACCAGTCCGGATACCGTCAGCAGCCCCTTGGCCGCCAGGCCGCGAGCCACGCCCTTGCGGATCAGCAGGTCGCAGAGGAAGCCGCCGACCAGGGAGCCCGCCGCGCCGCACAGGAAGATGATGAAGGTCGCGGCGCCGATGCCCTTGATGTCGAAGCCGCGCGCCTGGGCCAGGTAGCTCGGGCCCCAGGTCAGCAGGCCGAAGAACACCATCGCCCAACTGGCGCGGCCGAGCAGGATGCCGGTCAGCGAGCGGCTGGCGATGCCCAGTCCCTTGGCGGGCTGCCGGGCGGACTCGGCCAGCGGGGTGGCGCGGCCGTCATTGATCTTCTCCAGCTCGGCGGCATTGACGTGGGGGTGCTCGGCCGGGTTGTCGCGCAGGTAGTACCAGGCCAGCCAGGCCATCGCCAGGGTGGCGATGCCGGCGATGAAGAAGGCGATGCGCCAGGAGCCGAGCACCGCGATCAGGTAGGCGATGATCAAGCCGCCAAGAGCCACGCCCAGCGGGCCGCCGCAATCCATCAGCACGGCGCCGCGACTGCGTTCGCCGGAACCCAGCCACAGCGAGTTGAGCTTGCCGCCGGACGGGAACAGCGGTGCCTCCGCCGCGCCCAGGGCGACACGGGCGAACATCAGCGACAGGCCGCCGGTGGCGAACGCCGCGAGAGTCTGGAAAGTGCCCCACAGGCCGGTGGACCAGCCGATCACCCGGCGAGGCCCGTAGCGGTCGATCAGCCAGCCGCCGGGAATCTGCAGCAGCGCGTAGGCCCAGAAGAAGCTGCTGAGGATCAGCCCCTGCATGCTCGGCGTCAGCTCGAACTCGCCGGCGATGGTGGGCATGGCGATGGACAGCGAGACACGGTCGACCAGGTTGATCACCGTGAGCGCGAAGATGATGGCGAAGATGCGCCAACGCACGTTGCTCGCCTTGCCCGCGACCACTTGGTCATCCGCGTGGCGAGCCTGTATGACGGCAGGATTGGCCTGTGCCATGGAAAGTACCTCTGCTTGTTGTTTTTGTAGTCCCGGCGAGAGCGACCGGTCCGGTAGGCGAACTATCCGGCCGTGGATCTATAACCGTCTAATCAAACCTGCTCATATGGCCATTGCCTGAGGTTATCGCTCGACCAGGCACCGGGACGGCTCGACATTCAACCCGGAACCTCACGGTGCGTGGTCCTACGGTAAGCGGTGCCTTGCCTGGGAATGTCGATTCAGCCCAGGTCTTCCAGCGATAACCCTGGGCTATCGATGTATGCCTTATTTTGAGTAGACGCTTATCGGTGCGCTTCGCACACTCCGGCCATCCATAACAAAGACAACAAGAGGTCCACCCCATGCGAACCGCATATGCGCGCTACGCCTCCTCTTTCCTGGCCGGTTGCACCCTGCTCTGCGCCAGCGCCCTGCCCGCCCTGGCGGATGCCTGGAAACCCGGCAAGAACGTCGAGATCGTCGTGGCCGGAGGTCCCGGCGGCGGCACCGACCAGCTCGCCCGGCTGATCCAGTCGGCCATCAGCCAGCACGATCTGCTGGACGTCAGCACCGTGGTGCTCAACAAGGGCGGCGGCAACGGCGCCGAAGCCTTCCTCGAGATGAAGCTCGCCGAGGGCGACGCGCACAAGATCGTGATCGGCACCAACAACGTCTACCTGCTGCCGCTGGTGGCCAGGCTGGGCTACCAGTGGACCGACCTGACCCCGGTGGCGGCGGTGGCCGAGGACGACTTCATCCTCTGGACCTACCAGGACTCGCCCTGGGCGGATGCGGCGGCCTTCTATAACGACCTGCCGAAAAGCGCGGCGAAGATGCGTATCGGCGGCAGCCAGTCGAAGGACGTCGACCAGACCCTGACCCTGCTGCTCGGCCAGCAGGCCGGCGCCAAGCTCACCTACATCCCCTTCAAGAGCGGCAGCGAGGCCTCCACCCAACTGGCCGGCAAGCACATCGCCGCCAACCTCAACAACCCCGCCGAAAGCCTCAGCCAGTGGCGTGGCGGCCAGGTCCGCCCACTGTGCGTGTTCAGCCGCGAACGCATGATCTACACCGGCAAGGTCACCGCCGAGCAGTCCTGGGCGGACATCCCCACCTGCCACGAACAGGGCCTGGGCATCGACCAGTACCGCTTCCCGCGCACCGTGTTCCTGCCCGGCGGCGTCAGCGACGAGCAGCGCGACTTCTATGTCGAGCTGATGCGCAAAGTCAGCCAGACGCCCGAGTTCCAGGCCTACGTCGAACGCTCCGCGCTGGCGCCGACCTTCCTCGAAGGCCAGGAGTTGGTGGCCTACATCGAGCGCGACCGCCAGCGCGTCATTCCGCTGTTCAAGGACGCCGGCTGGCTGCGCCAGTGACTCCCCTCCGCGCCCATCCCCGCCTCCCGTGACGGGCGGTGGGCGCGTGCCCATGCGAAGGAGATTCCCATGTCCACATCTTCCGACGCGCCCCTGGTCGCCACCCGCTGGGTGGAGATCGGCCTGGCGCTGTTCACCGCCGCGCTGGGCGGCATCGTCATGTGCGGCAGCCTGGAGATCGGCATCGGCTGGGGCGATGCCGGCCCGGAAGCCGGTTACTTCCCCTTCTACATCGGCCTGCTGCTGAGCGCCGCCAGCCTCGGCAACCTGATCGTGGCGCTGCTGCGCTGGCAAGCGATGGGCAGCGCCTTCGTCGGCCGCACGGCCTTCCGCCAGGTGCTCGCGGTGTTCCTGCCGATCGCCGCCTACGTGGCAGCCATGCCGTTCACCGGCATCTACCTGGCTTCCGCGCTGTTCATCGCCTGGTTCATGTGGCGCGACCGGCAGCGCGGCAAACCCTATGGCCTGGCCCTGATCGCCACGATTGCCGGCGGCGCTACACTGGCCAGCTACCTGATATTCGCCCTCTGGTTCAAGGTGCCGCTGGATGCCGGCGTGTTGGGCGACCTGCTAGCCATGGCGAGGAGCTGAAGCGATGAGCGAACTCGAATCCCTGATGCAGGGCATGAGCCTGATCTTCACCGCCCACCACCTCGGCCTGATGGTGATCGGCGTGCTGCTCGGCATCCTGGTCGGCGTGCTGCCGGGGCTCGGCGCCCCCAACGGCGTGGCCCTGCTGCTGCCACTGACCTTCACCATGTCGCCGGTGTCGGCGATCATCCTGCTGTCGTGCATGTACTGGGGCGCACTATTCGGCGGCTCGATCACCTCGATCCTGTTCAACATCCCCGGCGAACCCTCGTCGGTGGCCACTACCTTCGACGGCTACCCCATGGCCCGCAACGGCCAGGCCGGCGAGGCGCTGACCGCCGCCTTCACCTCCGCCCTGCTTGGCGCCCTGGTCGGCGTACTGCTGCTCACCTTCCTGTCCACCCACATCGCCGAATTCGCCATGGAATTCAGTTCGCCGGAGTTCTTCGCCGTCTACCTGCTGGCATTCTGCACCTTCATCGGCATGAGCAAGAACCCGCCGCTGAAGACGGTGGTGGCGATGATGATCGGCTTCGCCATGGCCGCCGTGGGCATGGACACGGTGTCCGGCGACCTGCGCCTGACCTTCGACCAGCCCTGGCTGCTCTCCGGCCTGAGCTTCGAGGTAGCGGTGATCGGCCTGTTCGGCATCGGCGAAATCCTCTGCACCGTGGAAGAAGGCTTGGTATTCCGTGGCGAACGTGCGCGCATCACGCCGATGGTGATCCTGCGCACCTGGGCCAAGCTGCCGCGCTACTGGCTGAGCTGGCTGCGCAGTGCCCTGGTCGGCTGCTGGATGGGCGTCACTCCCGGCGGCCCGACCGCCGCCTCGTTCATGAGCTACAGCCTGGCGCGGCGCTTCTCGAAGAACCGCGACAACTTCGGCAAGGGTGAAGTGGAAGGAGTGATCGCCCCGGAAACCGCCGACCACAGCGCCGGCACCAGCGCCCTGCTGCCGATGCTGACCCTCGGCATCCCTGGTTCGGCCACCGCCGCGGTGATGCTCGGCGGCCTGATGATCTGGGGCCTGCATCCCGGACCGACGCTGTTCGTCGAGCAGCACGACTTCGTCTGGGGCCTGATCGCCAGCATGTACCTGGGCAACGTGGTGAGCCTGATCGTGGTGCTGGCCACCGTGCCGCTGTTCGCATCGATCCTGCGCATCCCCTTCTCGATCATCGCGCCGATCATCGTCATGGTCTGCGCCATCGGCGCCTACTCGGTGCACAACTCGATGCTCGACGTGGTGCTGATGCTGGTGTTCGGCGCGCTCGGCTACCTGTTCAAGAAGCTCGGCTATCCCATCGCCCCGCTGGTGCTGGCCGCGGTGCTCGGCGACAAGGCCGAGGACGCGTTCCGCCAGTCGATGCTGTTCTCCGACGGGCAACTATCGATCTTCTGGTCCAACCCGCTGGTGGGCAGCCTGACCACCGCCGCGCTGGTGATGCTCTTCTGGCCCCTGCTCGCCCGCGCCGGCAAGGCCCTGCTGGGCCTGCGCGGCCACAAGCCGGCCAGCCATGCCGCATGACGGCCTGCCGCCGGTCCCGCCCTTCGCGGCGGGGCCGACGCACTCGCCGGCGACTGGCGAGCCCCGCGATTTCTTGTCACCCTTGGCCGACCTCCCGACCATGAGCCGAGCCATGTCACGCATCCCCGACGCCAGCATCATTCATAGCCGCCTGCGGCTTCGCCAACTGCGGCTGATGCTGGCGCTGGAGGAACTGGGCTCGCTGCGCCGTGCCGCCGACGAGATCGGCATGACCCAGCCGGCCGCCACCAAGATGCTGCACGAGGCCGAGGACCTGCTCGGCGTCGAGCTGTTCGAGCGCCTGCCACGCGGCATGCGCGCGACACCCTTCGGCGAGACACTGATCTACTACGCGCGGATGATCTTCGCCGAGCTGTCCGGCATGCGCGAGGAGCTGGTGGCGCTGGAGTCCGGCAACCTCGGGCGAGTCACGGTCGGCGCCATCCCCGCCCTCGCCTCGGGCCTGCTGACCCGCACCATCGCCACCCTCAAGCAGAGCCACCCGCGTCTGTCGATGAGCATCCAGGTGGATACCAGCGACGTGCTGGTCCAGGCCCTGCAACAGGACCAGCTCGACGTGGTGCTGGGACGCATCCCCAGCGGCGCGCGGGCCGACGACCTGCAGTTCGACAGCCTCGGCGAGGAAGTCCTGTGCGTCGTCGCCGGCGCGCACAATCCGCTGGCCAAGGCCAAGAAACTGACCTGGCCGGAACTGCAGAACATGACCTGGGTGCTCCAGCAACACCCGAGCCCGATGCGCGCGATCATCAACCAGACCTTCCACAACGCGCGGCTGGACATCCCCAGCAGCATCGTCGAGACCACCTCGATCATGACCCTGCTCTCGCTGTTGCAGCAGACCGACATGATTGGCGTCACCCCGCTGTCGGTGGTCAACGACTACCCCGGCCGCCACCTGCTGGCGGTGCTGCCCGTCCAGATCGGCCCGCGCCTGCCGCCCTACGGCCTGATCACCCGCCGTCACCGAGTGCACTCCTCCGCCATGCAGACTTTCATGGCCGCCGTACGTGCCGAACAGCTCAAGCTTCCGTCCGAAGGCTGAACGAAAGGTGCGGCCGGCCCGGCTCACGGTGGCACGGCCGCTCAAGAGCTTTCCCGCCTAAGCTAATACCCAAAAAGTATTTATTTTTACTTTTTTAGATCGTTTAGCTTTCTTAAACCGGACCACCGGATTCTGAAAACAACCACTTTTTCACGATCCGGCCCCACGCATGGCCGATCTTCGATGGAGAACCGCCATGGTCCCCAGCCTGTTCCCGCGTCGCCTGCTGAGCGCCCTGACGCTCTCCGGCCTGGCCTTCACCGCCCAGGCCGCCGACTTCACCGTCGCCTACCAGACCACCGTCGACCCGGCCAAGGTGGCCCAGGCCGACGGCGCCTACGAGAAAGCCAGCCAGTCGAAGATCGACTGGCGCAAGTTCGACAGCGGCGCCGAGGTGATCACTGCCGTGGCTTCCGGCGACGTGCAGATCGGCTACGTCGGCTCCAGCCCGCTGGCCGCCGCGGCGACCCGGCAGTTGCCGATCCAGACCTTCCTGATCGCCACCCAGATCGGCGCCGCCGAGGCCCTGGTCGCCCGCGACGGCAGCGGCATCGCCCAGCCGCAGGACCTGGTCGGCAAGAAGGTCGCGGTGCCCTTCGTTTCCACCGGCCACTACAGCCTGCTGGCCGCGCTCAAGCACTGGCAGATCGATCCGGGCAAGGTACAGGTCCTCAACCTGGCGCCGCCGGCGATCATTTCCGCCTGGCAGCGCGGCGACATCGACGCCACCTACGTATGGGACCCGGCCCTGGGCGTCGCCAAGCAGAGCGGCAAGGTGCTGATCACCTCCGGCGAGCTGGGCAAGCTCGGCGCGCCGACCTTCGACGCCTGGATCGTCCGCAAGGACTTCGCCGAGAAGCACCCGGACGTGGTGCGCGCCTTCGCCAAGGTGACCCTCGATGCCTACTCCGACTACCGCCAGGACCCGCAGGGCTGGCTGGCGAACCAGGACAACGTCGCCAAGCTGGTCAAGCTGTCCGGCGCCAAGGCCGAGGACATCCCCCTGCTGCTGCAGGGCAACGTGTTCCCGCTGGCCGCCGACCAGGCCCTGGCCCTCGGCGCGCCGACCACCCAGGCGATCGCCGACACCGCCAGGTTCCTCAAGGAGCAGGGCAAGGTCGAGGCGGTGCTGCCGGATTACGCGCCGTATGTGAGCAACCGGTACGTGGCCAATTGAGAGGTTTGTTTATTGGGTCCCCGGCGGAACGCCGTACACGGCCCCAGGTAAACGGTGCGCACGGCGCCCCCTACGACAGAGCATCGGGCTCCCGTTCGTTCGCGGACGGGGTGTCGAACGGCGGCAGGGACGCCGCCTTTCGCCTTGTTCAACACACGCAGAGAACCCCATGGCCCTACTCGAACTGGAGCGCATCGGCGCACAGTACCCCGGCACGGCCGAGCCGGTACTGAAAGACATCTCCCTCCGCCTCGGCCCCGGCCAGTTGCTGGTCGCCCTCGGCCCTTCCGGCAGCGGCAAGACCACCCTGCTCAACCTGATCGCCGGCTTCGTCGCCCCCAGCGACGGACATGTCACCCTCGACGGCGTGCCGGTCGAAGGCCCCGGCGCGGAGCGTGGCGTGGTGTTCCAGGACGACGCCCTGTTGCCCTGGCAGAACGTGCTCGGCAACGTCGCCTTCGGCCTCGAACTGGCTGGCGTGCCGCGCGCCGAACGCGAGGCGCGGGCGCGCGAGCTGCTGGCGCTGGTCGATCTGGCCGGCTTCGAGCGGCGGCGCACCTGGGAGCTGTCCGGCGGACAGAAACAGCGCGTCGGCCTGGCCCGTGCGCTGGCCGCCGATCCGCGCGTGCTGCTGATGGACGAGCCCTTCGGCGCCCTCGACGCCTTCACCCGCGAACAGATGCAGGAGCTGCTCCTGCAGGTCTGGCAGCGTGCCCGCAAGCCGGTGCTGCTGATCACCCACGACATCGAGGAAGCGGTGTTCCTGGCCACCGACCTGATTCTCCTGGCGCCCAACCCCGGGCGCATCGCCGAACGCCTACGCCTCGACTTCGGCCAGCGCTACACGGCCGGGGAAAGCGCGCGGGCGATCAAGTCTGACCCGCGCTTCATCGAAACCCGCGAGCACGTGCTCGCCCAGGTCTTCGCCGAACGGCTGAGGAGGCCCGCATGAGCAGCCTGGAACTGCCCGCCCTGGACAAGGCCGCCGCCCCCGTCCGTCGGCCCCGCCGCGAGCCGAGCCTGCTGCTCATCGGCGGCCTGACCGTCGCCAGCCTGCTGCTGGCCTGGTGGGCGGTGACCGCCGCCGGGCTGATCGAACCGCTGTTCCTGCCCGGCCCGCAGGCGGTGCTCGCCCGTGGCTGGCGCCTGCTGGGCGAAGGCTACATGGACGCCAGCCTGTGGCAGCACCTCGGCGCCAGCCTCGGGCGCATCGGCCTGGCCCTGGTAGCCGCCGTGCTGACCGCCGTCCCGCTGGGCATCGCCATCGGACACAACCGTATCGTGCGCGGCATCTTCGACCCGCTGATCGAGTTCTACCGACCGATCCCGCCGCTCGCCTACCTGCCGCTGATCGTCATCTGGTGCGGCATCGGCGAGCTGTCCAAGGTGCTGCTGATCTTCCTGGCGATCTTCGCCCCGGTGGCCATCGCCACCGCCACCGGCGTGCGCAGCGTCGATCCCGCCAAGGTCCGCGCCGCCCAGTCGCTGGGCGCCACCCAGGCGCAACTGGTGCGCCACGTGATCCTGCCCAGCGCGCTGCCGGACATCCTCACCGGCATCCGCATCGGCCTCGGTGTCGGCTGGTCGACCCTGGTGGCCGCCGAGCTGATCGCGGCGACGCGCGGGCTGGGCTTCATGGTCCAGTCGGCGGCGCAGTTCCTGGTCACCGACGTGGTGATCCTCGGCATCCTGGTCATCGCGCTGATCGCCTTCGCCCTGGAACTGGGCCTGCGCGCCCTGCAACGCAAGCTGGTGCCCTGGCACGGGCAGGCGCATTGAGGCGGTGGAACACGTCCCTCTCCCCCTGGCCTGCGCGGCCTTCCTGCTGGTCGCCCTGCTCTACGCCAGCGTCGGCCAGGCCGGCGCTTCCGGCTACATCGCCGTCATGGCGCTGCTCGGCTTCGCTCCGGCCCAGATCAAACCGCTGGCCCTGGCGCTGAACAGCCTGGTGTCGCTGCTGGTGGTCTGGCGCTTCGGCCGCGCCGGGCATTTCCGCTGGGAACTGTTCCGCCCGCTGGCCCTCGGCGCCGCGCCCATGGCCCTGCTCGGTGGCTACTGGACGCTGCCCGGCCCCTGGTTCGAGCGCCTGCTCGGCCTGCTCCTGCTGATCGCCGCCATCCCCACCCTGCTGCGCCCTCCGTCGGACAGGCCAGCCGTGCCTCCGCCATGCATGGCACTGGTCTTGGCCGGAGCGACGATCGGCCTGCTCTCCGGCCTCACCGGCATGGGCGGCGGCGTGCTGCTCGCGCCGCTGCTGCTGCACTGTCGCTGGGCGGAGATCAGGAGCGCCGCCGCGCTGTCGTCGGCCTTCATACTGGTCAACTCCGTGGCCGCCCTCGCTGGCCACTGGAGCGCGATGCAGCGGCTACCCGCCGAAACCGGATTGCTGGCGGCAAGCGTGGCGGTCGGCGGCCTGCTCGGCGCCCATCTGGGCAGCCGCCGATTGTCGACGCTGACGGTGCAACGCCTATTGGCCCTGCTGCTGTTGGTGGCCGGCGGCAAGCTGTTAATGGCCTGAAGCCTCTACGACAGGCGGCGCTATGAATATTCCCAAAAGGTATTTAATGAAATTATTTATCGCCATTTAAGGTATATGGACCGGACCACCGGAGCATCGTAATTCCACTTCCCGCTCCGGTGCCTTGTCTTCTCGACACGCCTTACAGCGGGCGTACCCGAAAGACGAGGTTTGCATGACCGGTCCGACCACCCCAGAGGACACCGCTTCCCACCAGGAAGCATTCGCGAACCCTGGCTCACACCCGGCCTTACCGGCCTCCGACCAGGACATCGCCCCGCCGCTCCACCCCGCCCGAATCCTGCGTACCGACGAAGAAGCCTTGCGCGCCGCCCATGAACTGGCCGAGGCCGCGAAGGCCGAAGCCGTGCTGCGCGACCGCGAGCGCAAGCTGCCCTGGGAACTGGTCGAGCGGTTCACCGCCAGCGGCCTGGGCGGCATCGCCATCCCCGCAGTCTTCGACGGCCCGCAACTGTCCCACGTGACCATCGCCGAGGTATTCCGCATCGTTTCCGCGGTCGATCCGGCCCTGGGCCAGATTCCGCAGAACCAGTTCGGCGTCATCGGCCTGCTGCGGGCCGCCGCCAGCGGGGAACAGCAGCGCCGCCTGTTCGCCAGCGTGCTGGCCGGCTGGCGCATCGGCAACGCCGGCCCCGAGCGCGGCAGCAAGCACACCCTGGACATGCGTGCGCGCATCGAACGGGTGAACGGCCGCCATCTGTTCAGCGGCGAGAAGTTCTATTCCACCGGCGCCCTGTTCGCCCACTGGGTGGCGGCCAAGGCCCTCGACGACCAGGGCCAGCCGGTGCTGGCGTTCATCCAGCGCGGCCGGCCGGGCCTGCGCATCGTCAACGACTGGTCGGGCTTCGGCCAGCGCACCACCGCCAGCGGCACCGTGTTGCTCGACCGGGTCGAGGTGGACGCGGACAACCTGATCCCGCTCGCCCCGCTGACCGACAAGCCGAGCCTGCAAGGCGCCTCCTCGCAACTGATCCAGGCCGCCATCGACCTGGGCATCGCCGACGGCGCCCTGCGCGATGCCATCGCCTTCGTCCGCGACAAGGCGCGGCCGTGGATCGATGCCAAGGTGGACCGGGCCAGCGACGATCCCTACGTGATCGCCGACATCGGTCGCCTGCAGATCGAGCTGCACGCCGCCGAAGCGCTGCTGCGCAAGGCCGGGCGAGTGCTCGACGAAGTGGCCGCCGCGCCCATCGACGTGGACGGCGCGGCACGCGCCTCCATCGCCGTGGCCGAGGCCAAGGCGCTGACCACCGAGATATCCCTGCAAGCCAGCGAGAAGCTGCTGGAGCTGGCCGGCAGCCGCGCCACCCTGGCCGAATTCGGCCTCGACCGGCACTGGCGCAACGCCCGCACCCACACCCTGCACGACCCGGTGCGCTGGAAATACCACGCCATCGGCGCCTGGCACCTCAACGGCCGCCACCCCGCCCGTCACTCCTGGATCTGAGCCATGAACGCACCACTGAAAACCACCACCGCGCTGATCGAGGGCGATGCCCAGGCCCTTGCCATGGCGGAACGACTGGCCGAGCGTTTCGCCCAGGACGCCGCCGAGCGCGACCGCGAGCGGCGCCTGCCCCATGCCGAACTGGAGCTGTTCTCCCAGTCCGGCCTGTGGGCCATCAGCGTGCCGAAGGCGTTCGGCGGCGCCGGCGTCTCCAACGTCACCCTGGCCCGGGTGATCGCCCGTATCGCCCAGGCCGATGCCTCGCTGGGACAGATTCCGCAGAACCATTTCTACGCCCTGGAAGTGCTGCGGGTGAACGGCACCCGGGAGCAGCAGCAACGCCTCTATGCCGAGGTGCTGGCCGGCCAGCGCTTCGGCAACGCCCTGGCCGAGCTGGGCACCAGGACGGCGCTGGATCGCAACACCCGCCTGACCCGCGACGGCGCCGGCTACCGCATCGACGGACGCAAGTTCTACTCGACCGGCGCGCTCTACGCCCAGCGTATCCCCACCCTGGCGGTGGACGAGCACGGCGCCGGCCAACTGGCCTTCGTTCCGCGCCATGCGCCGGGATTGCAAGTGATCGACGACTGGAGCGGCTTCGGCCAGCGCACCACCGGTAGCGGCTCGGTGATCCTCGATGGCGTGCCGGTGGACGCCGACGACGTGGTGCCCTTCCAGGCCGCCTTCGACCGGCCAACCACCGTGGGGCCGCTGGCCCAGTTGCTGCACGCGGCCATCGACACCGGCATCGCCCGTGCCGCCTACCAGGACCTGCTGGCCTTCGTCCGCGACAAGGCGCGACCGTGGATCGACGCCGGCGTGGACAAGGCCAGCGACGACCCGCTGACCCAGCAGGAGATCGGCCGCCTGGCAGTGCGCCTGAGCGCCACCGAAGCCTTGCTGGAGCGCGCCGGGGAGTTCGTCGACCGCGCCCAGGCGGAGCCGGACGAGCAGAATGTGGCCTCCGCCTCCATCGCCGTGGCCGAGGCCCGCGCCATCAGCACCGAAACCTCCCTGCTGGCCACCAGCAAGCTGCTGGAACTGTCCGGCAGCCGCGCCACCCTGGCCGAGTACAACCTCGACCGCCACTGGCGCAACGCCCGCACCCACACCCTGCACGACCCGGTGCGCTGGAAATACCACGCGGTCGGCAACTACTACCTGAACGATGAGCTGCCGCCGCGCCGGGGGACCATCTGATGGCCGCCAAGCAGGTTCTTCTCAACGCCTTCAACATGAACTGCGTCGGCCATATCAACCATGGCCTGTGGACCCATCCGCGCGACCGCTCCACGGATTTCAACCAGTTGGCCTACTGGACCGACCTGGCCCAACTGCTGGAGCGCGGGCTGTTCGACGGTCTGTTCCTCGCCGACATCCTCGGCGTCTACGACGTCTACCAGGGCGGCATCGACCTGACCTTGAAGGAAAGCATCCAGTTGCCGGTCAACGACCCGCTTCTGCTGGTCCCGGCCATGGCCGGCGTCACCCGCCATCTCGGTTTCGGCGTCACCGCCAACCTCAGCTACGAGCCGCCCTTCACCTTCGCCCGGCGGATGTCGACCCTCGACCATCTCACCAATGGCCGGGTCGGCTGGAACATCGTCACCGGCTACCTGGAAAGCGCCGCCAAGGCCATGGGCCTGGAACGGCAGGTGGAGCACGACCGCCGCTACGACCAGGCCGACGAGTATCTGGAGGTGCTCTACAAGCTCTGGGAGGGAAGCTGGGAGGACGACGCCGTGCTGGCCGACCGCCAGCGGCGCATCTACGCCCAGCCGGGCAAGGTGCACAAGGTCCGCCACCAGGGCGAGTTCTACCGGGTCGAGGGCTACCATCTGAGTCAGCCCTCGCCGCAGCGCACCCCGGTGCTGTACCAGGCCGGCTCCTCCGAACGCGGCCTGCTGTTCGCCGGGCGGCATGCCGAGTGCGTGTTTATCGGCGGCAGCGACCACGCGGCGGTGCGTGCGCAGGTGGATAAGGTGCGCGCCAGTGCGGTGGCCGCCGGCCGTCCGGCGGACGCAATCAAGGTATTTATGGGCATCAGCGTCATCGTCGCGCCGACCGAGGCGCAGGCCCGCGACAAGCACGCCGAATACCTGCTCTACGCCAGCCCCGAGGCCGGCATCGCGCATTTCTCCAGCTCTACCGGCATCGACCTGGCCGCCTTCGGCCTGGACGAGCCGATCGTCGAGCGCAAGACCAACGCCATCGAGTCGGTGGTCAAGACCTTCACCGGCTGGACCAAGCGCCGCCTGCTGCAGCAGCACGCCCTCGGCGGCCGCTACCCGCTGGCCATCGGCTCGCCCGCGCAGGTCGCCGACCAGTTGCTGGCGTGGATCGACGAGACTGGCCTGGACGGCTTCAACCTGACCCGCACCGTCACCCCGGAAAGCTACGTCGACTTCATCGACCTGGTGGTGCCGGAACTGCAGAGCCGCGGCCGCTACAAGACCGCCTACGAAGAAGGAACCTTGCGCCACAAGCTGTTCGGCCAGGGCTCGCGACTGCCTCGGGAACACGCCGGCGCGGCCTGGCGCGCCCAGCCCGAAAACACCCGCCGCTCGAACCTGTAGGAGCCAGCTTGCTGGCGATCCGCTGGCTCGGCGTCACGGCAAACACCGGGATCGCCAGCAAGCTGGCTCCTACACCCACTCTCATCAAAGGACAGACGACATGCGCAAGACCCTGCAAACCCTGACCCTCGGCCTGCTGCTCGGCAGCGGCCTGGCCCAGGCCGAACAGCCGCTCAAGCTCGGCACCACCGCCGCCTTCGCCCCGCCCCTGGAAGTGGCGGTGGAAGAAGCCGCCAAGCAGGGCCTGAAGGTGGAGCTGGTGGAGTTCAGCGACTGGATCGCGCCCAACGTCAGCCTGGCCAACGGCGACATCGACGTGAACTACTTCCAGCACATCCCCTTCCTGGAGAACGCCAAGGCGGAAAGCGGCTTCGACCTGGTGCCGGTGGCTCGCGGGGTAATCAACAACGTCGGCCTCTACTCGAAGAAGCACAAGGACTTCGCCAGCCTGCCGGACGGCGCCAAGGTGGCCATCGCCAACGACCCGATCAACGGCGGACGCGGCCTGCAACTGTTGGAGAAGGCCGGGCTGATCACCCTCAAGCCCGGCGTCGGCTACAAGGCCACCCTCGCGGACGTCACCGACAACCCCAGGCACATCCGCATCATCGAGCTGGAAGCCGTGCAACTGGTACGCGCCCTGGATGAAGTCGACCTCGCCCAGGGCTATCCCCACTACATCCGCCTGGCCGGCACCCACGATCCGGAATCGGCCCTGCTGTTCGACGGCGTGGACAACCCGGAATACATCATCCAGTTCGTCGCCCAGCCGCAGAAGGCCGGCGACCCGCGCCTGCTCAAGTTCATCGACATCTACCAGCACTCGCCCAAGGTCCGCGCCGCCCTCGACAAGGCCCACGGCAAGCTCTACCAGCCGGGTTGGGAAAGCTGAATGAGCGGTTTCGACTCCCACCTGCAACAGGCGGCGAGCCTGGCCGGCGAAGCGCAATTGCGCTTCGCCGGCCTCGGCAAGACCTACCCCAACGGCGTCCAGGCGCTGCGCGACATCGAGCTGGACATCCAGCGCGGCGAGGTATTCGGCATCATCGGTCGCAGCGGCGCCGGCAAGTCCTCGCTGCTGCGCACCATCAACCGCCTGGAACAGCCCAGCAGCGGCCGGGTGCTGATCGACGGCATCGACATCGCCCTGTACGACGAGGATCGCCTGGTCGAACTGCGCCGGCGCATCGGCATGATCTTCCAGCACTTCAACCTGATGTCGGCCAAGACCGTGCGGCAGAACGTCGAGTTGCCTTTGCGGGTGGCCGGGGTGCCGCGCGAAGCGCGCCGGCGCAAGGTGGACGAACTGCTGCAACTGGTCGGCCTGCGCGCCAAGCACGACGTCTACCCGGCGCAGCTCTCCGGCGGCCAGAAGCAGCGCGTCGGCATCGCCCGCGCCCTGGTGCACGATCCCGAGATATTGCTGTGCGACGAGGCCACCAGCGCGCTGGACCCGGAAACCACCCAGTCGATCCTCGCCCTGCTGCGCGAGATCAACCAGCGCCTGGGCCTGACCATCGTGCTGATCACCCATGAGATGGCGGTGATCCGCGAAATCTGCGACCGCGTGGTGGTGCTGGAGCACGGCGAGGTGGTCGAGCAGGGCCCCGTCTGGCAAGTGTTCGGCGCACCGCGCCATGCCGTCACCCGCACCCTGCTGGCGCCGCTGCAACACGGCCTGCCGGACGACTTGCAGGCGCGCCTGCGACCCCATCGCTCGCAACCGGACGACGCCCTGGTACTGCGCCTGCGCTTCGCCGGCACGGGCCGCCAGCCGGACCTGCTGGCACTGGGCACGGCCCTGGGTGGGCGGGTGACGCTGATCGACGGCGGCATCGAGCGCATCCAGGGCCATGCCCTGGGCAACCTGCTGCTGGAAATCGGCGGCTCGCCGCTGGACGCCGAACGACTACTGGAAAACGCCCGCCAACTGGCGGACGACGCGGAGGTGCTGGGTTATGTCGCTGCTGTTTGATCGCCTCTGGCAGGGCCTGCTGGATACCCTGCTGATGGTCGGCGTGTCGTCGCTGATCGCCCTGCTGGCCGGCATCCCCCTCGCGGTGTTCCTGGTCACCAGCGGCAAGGGCGGCATCTTCGAGGCGCCCAGGCTGAATCAGGTGCTGGGCGCCATCGTCAACCTGTTCCGCTCCATTCCCTTCTTGATCCTGATGGTGGCGCTGATCCCCTTCACCCGCCTGGTGGTCGGCACCACCTACGGCGTGTGGGCCGCCGTGGTGCCGCTGACCATCGCCGCCACGCCGTTCTTCGCGCGGATCGCCGAGGTCAGCCTGCGTGAAGTCGACCAGGGCCTGATCGAAGCGGCCCAGGCCATGGGCTGCCGGCGCTGGCACATCGTCTGGCACGTGCTGCTGCCGGAGGCGCTGCCGGGCATCGTCGGCGGCTTCACCATCACCCTGGTGACCATGATCAACTCCTCGGCCATGGCCGGCGCCATCGGCGCTGGCGGCCTCGGCGACCTGGCCTACCGCTACGGCTACCAGCGCTTCGACAGCCAGGTGATGCTCACCGTGATCGTGGTATTGGTGGCCCTGGTGTGCCTGATCCAGTTCGGCGGCGACCGGCTCGCCAAGGGGCTCAACCGCAGGGCTTGATGCCGGTAAGCCTCCGGTTTTTTTGTGGGATGGGGGCAACCCATCGATTCCGTGGTGATGGGTTGCACCCATCCTACGAGAGCGTCAGCGTGGCTACAGCATCCACGGCCGGAAGAGCGCCTTCCGGTCGATGATCCTGCCGGACACCATGAACACCCCGTCGCCGGTGTAGTGCAGTGTTTCCGGATGCTCCGGCGAGGCGGTCACGTGGGCCTTCACGACTTCGAATATGAAGAAGTTGTACCTGTCGACCAGCACGTCGTCGTACAGCCGGCATTCGAAGTTGGCGTGGCATTCCCTGATCAGGGGCGCGGCAACCTGCCGGGCCTTGCCGGGGGTCAGGCCGAACTCCTTGAACTTGTCGATCTCCGCCCCGGTGGTGTTGCCGATCCCGACGACTTCGTCGGTCAGCGCCGTGGTCGGCAGGTTGATCACGCATTCGCCGCTGTCGCGGATCATCCCGAAGCTGTGGTTGCCGGAAGAGATCAGGCAGCCCACCAGCGCCGGAGTGAATTCCAGGACCATGTGCCAGCCCATGGTCATGATGTTCGTCCTGCCCTGCCACTTCGACGACACGAGCACGACGGGGCCGGGCTCCAGGTAGCGGCGTACCTGGCTCACCGGGAAGTCCCTTTTCCTGGGATGCGTTGCCACCATTGCCCTCCTTCGCTTGCGGAAACGGGTCACGCCGGGCGCACCGCGCGATGCGCCCGGCGTAGTCAGGCAATCAGCGTTCGTCCTCGGGATAGTCCGCGGACTCGCTCACCGTCGCCCAGCCGTCGATATCCCGCTGCAACATCTCCAGCTTGTTGCGCGCACCGGCGAGCGCCGCCTTGCCCAGCAGCAAGCGTAGCGGCGGATTCCCGGCTTCGACAGCCTGCACGATGGCCGCGGCGGCCCGCACCGGATCGCCCGGCTGCTGGCCGCTGTAGCCACGGATCATGCGCAGGCGGGCGCCAGCGGTCGCATCGTAGTCGGCGATGGTCGTCGGCGCCTCGTTGGCCGAACGGCCCGCCCACTCGGTGCGGAACGGACCCGGTTCGACCAGCAGCACCTTGATGCCCAGCGGCGCGACTTCCTGGGACAGGGACTCGGACAGCGCCTCCACCGCGAACTTGCTGGCGTTGTAGAAGCTCAGCGCCGGGAAGGCCGCCAGGCCGCCGACCGAGGAGATGTTGACGATGGTGCCGCTGCGCCGGCCGCGCATGCCGGGCAGCACCGTGCGGGTCATGTCGGCCAGGCCCCAGACGTTGATCTCGAACATACGCCGGACCTCGTCGATCTCGCTTTCCTCGAACGAGCCGAAGTAGCCGATGCCGGCATTGTTGACCAGCACGTCGATCCGCCCGAAACGCTCTTCCGCCGCGCTGACGGCGGCGCGAACCTGCCCGGGATCGGTCACGTCGAGGGCCAGCACCAGCGCCCTCTCCTCGTGCCCCGCGACCAGTTCCCGGAGCTGTTCGGGATTGCGCGCGGTAACCGCCGCCCGATAGCCGAGCGCCAGGATGTGGCGCGCCAGCTCGCGGCCGAAGCCCGTGGAGCAACCGGTGATGAACCAGACGGGTGTGTTGGAAGCCGTACTCATGATGCTCTCCTCGTCAGATGGCGTTTTCCAGGATCTGCCGGCTGATGTCCGGCGTGATGTCACGGTGCTCGCCCAGGGCGACCATGCCGTGTTCGACCAGCTTGTCGACGATCGTCGGGATACCGCTGCCATCGAGCCCATGGCCGGATAGCCGGGTTGGCATGCCCATGCGCTCGAAGAAGCCCCGGGTCGCCTCGATGGCGGCGTCGATCCGCTGTTCCTCGCTGCCTTCGCGCAGGTTCCAGACCCGCTCGGCGTATTGCAGCAGCTTGGCCCGCTTGGCCTCGCGGGTGAGGCGCAGCAGCGACGGCAGCACGACCGCCAGGCTCTGCGCATGGTCGATGCCGTGCAGGGCGGTCAGTTCGTGGCCGATCATGTGCGACGCCCAGTCGTGCGGTACGCCGGAACCGATGTAGCCGCTCAGCGCCATGGTCGCCGCCCACATGATGTTGGCGCGCACCGAATAGTTCTCGGGCTCCTCCAGGGCGCGCGGCCCATCCTCGATCAGGGTCAGCAGCAACCCCTCGGCGAAACGATCCTGCAACTTGGCGTCCACCGGGTAGGTCAGGTACTGCTCGGTGGTGTGCACGAAGGTATCCACCACGCCATTGGCGATCTGCCGGGGCGGCAGGCTGTAGGTGGTGGTCGGGTCGAGCACCGAGAAGCGCGGGATCACGTTCGGCGAGTGGAAGTCCAGCTTGTCGCCGGTCTCCGGGCGGCTGATCACCGCGCCCTCGTTGAACTCCGAACCGGTCGCCGGCAGGGTCAGCACGCAGCCGAAGGGCACCGCGTCGAACACCAGGCGCTGGCGCTTGGCGACGATGTCCCAGGGATCACCGTCGTAGCGCAGGGCCCCGGCGATGAACTTGGTGCCGTCGATCACCGAACCGCCGCCGACCGCCAGGATGAAGTCGACGCCCTCCTCCCGCGCCAGGTCGATGGCCCGGCACAGGGTCTGGTAGGACGGATTCGGCTCGATGCCGCCGAACTCGACGTGGAAGCGGCCATCCAGGGCGCGGTAGACCTGCTCCAGTACGCCGTTCTGCTTAATGCTGCCGCCGCCGTAGGTGATCATCAGGCGGGCGTATTCCGGGATTTCTTCGGCGATCCGCGCGATCTGTCCCTCGCCGAACAGCAGGCGCGTGGGCCGGTGAAGCATGAAGTCATGCATGGGGTGTCTCCTTGGTGAGAGCGGTTTTCAGGAGGTGGGCAGCGGTCGTTCCGAATGACCGGCCGGCGCCGCCTCGCCATGCCGGCGAAGGGCCCGGTTGCCGGTCAGGGCACGCAGCAGGACGTAGAACACCGGGGTCAGGAACAGGCCGAAGAAAGTCACGCCGAGCATGCCGGCGAACACCGTGATCCCCATGACATGGCGCACCTCGGAGCCGGCGCCGCTCGAATACACCAGGGGCAGCACGCCCATGATGAAAGCCACGGAGGTCATCAGGATCGGCCGCAGGCGCAGCCGGCAGGACTCGATGGCCGCCTGCACCGGTGTGCGGCCGGCGAACTCCAGCTCGCGGGCGAACTCGACGATGAGGATGGCGTTCTTCGCCGAAAGCCCCACCAGCACCATCAGGCCGATCTGCGTGAAGATGTTGTTGTCGCCCCCGGTCAGCCACACCCCGGTGAGCGCCGAGAGCAGCGCCATCGGCACGATGAGGATGATCGAGAACGGCAAGGCCAGGCTCTCGTAGAGCGCCGCGAGCACCAGGAACACCAGCAGCACCGCCAGCGGGAACAGCCAGAACGCGGAGTTGCCGGCGAGGATTTCCTGGTAGGTCAGGTCGGTCCACTCGAAGGCGATGCCGGCCGGCAGCGTCTCGGCGGCGATCCGCTCGATGGCCTCGCGGGCCTGGCCGCTGGAGTAGCCCGGCGCGGCCGCGCCGCTGATGTCGGCGCTGGGATAGCCGTTGTAGCGCATGGCCCGCTCCGGGCCGTATCCCGGGCGGATCGTCAGCAGGGTTTCCAGCGGCACCATCTCGCCGCTGGCCGAACGCACGCGCAGCGCGCCGATGTCTTCGGCATGCGCGCGAAACTCCGCGTCGGCCTGGGCGCGTACGGTGTAGGTACGGCCGAACTGGGTGAAGTCGTTGACGTACAGGCTGCCCAGGTAGATCTGCAGCGTGCTGAAGATGTCGCTGACGGCGACGCCCAGTTGCCGCGCCTTGACCCGGTCGACCTCCGCCTGCAACTGCGGGACGTTGACCTGGAAGCTGGAGTACATCCCGGTCAGCTCCGGCGCCTGGGAGGCGGCGGCGATGAACTGCTTGGCGGCGTC
Source organism: Zestomonas carbonaria (assembly GCF_904061905.1). GTDB lineage: Bacteria > Pseudomonadota > Gammaproteobacteria > Pseudomonadales > Pseudomonadaceae > Aquipseudomonas > Aquipseudomonas carbonaria. Next base: position 150,843 of record NZ_CAJFCI010000080.1, on the reverse strand, counting down.
GTCCAGCGCCGGATAGCCCAGCGCCGCCCGGTCCTCGAGCTGCAGGCGGAACCCGCCCGTGGTGCCCAGGCCGCGTACCGGCGGCGGACTGAAGATGACGATCCGCGCTTCCTTGATCGCCGCGAACTCGCGGCCCAGGTCGGCGGCGATGGCCCTGGCGCTGTGCGCCTCGCCCACCCGCTCTGCGAACGGCTTGAGGTTGACGAAGGCGATGCCGGCGTTGGAGCTGTTGGTGAAACCGTTCACCGACATGCCGGGGAACGCCAGGGACGCACGCACGTCCGGGTGACGCAGGGCGATGTCGCTGACCTGGCGGACGATCTGCTCGGTGCGGTCCAGGGTGGCGCCATCCGGCAACTGCACCACCGCCAGCAGATAGGTCCGGTCCTGCGCCGGCACGAATCCGCCCGGCACGTTCCTGAACAACAGCACGGTCACGCCGGCCAGCACGAGGTAGACGCCCAGCAGCAGCCCCTTGCGCGTCAGCGAGCCGCGCACGCTGCGGCCATAGCCCGCCGAGCCGCGCTCGAACAGGCGGTTGAAGCCACGGAAGAAGCGCCCCAGCACGGCATCCATGATCCGCGTCAGGCGATCCTTCGGCGCGCCGTGGGGTTGCAGCAGCAGCGCGGCCATGGCCGGCGACAGGGTCAGCGAGTTGAAGGCCGAGATCACCGTGGAGATAGCGATGGTCAGGGCGAACTGACGATAGAACTGCCCGGTCAGCCCACTGGTGAAGGCCAGCGGCACGAACACCGCGCACAGCACCAGGGCGATCGCCACGATCGGCCCGGACACCTCGCGCATGGCCTGGTAGCTGGCCTCCCTCGGCGAGAGTCCGGCCGCGATGTTGCGCTCGACGTTCTCCACCACGACGATGGCGTCGTCCACCACGATACCGATGGCCAGCACCAGGCCGAACAGGGTCAGGGTGTTGATCGAGAAGCCGAACGCCAGCATCACCGCGAAGGTGCCGACCACCGAGACCGGCACCGCCAGCAGCGGAATGATCGAGGCGCGCCAGGTCTGCAGGAACAGGATCACCACCAACACCACCAGGCCGACCGCCTCCAGCAACGTGGTGGTCACCGCCTGGATCGAGGCGGTGACGAACTGGGTGGGGTCGAAGACGATGCGGTAGTCCACGCCCTCGGGCATGTACTGTTTCAGCTCGGCCATCGCCTGGCGCACTTCGTTGCCGATCGCCACGGTGTTCGAGCCCGGCGCCTGCAGGACGAACAGCGCCGCCGCCGGCTGGTTGTCCATCAGCGCCCGGGCCGCGTATTCGGCGCTGCCCAGCTCGATGCGGGCGACGTCGCGCAGGTAGGTCACCGCGCCATCCGCACCGGTGCGCACGACGATGTCGCCGAACTCCTCCACGTCCTGCAGGCGCCCCTGCACGCTGATCGACATCTGCGTGGAAACGTCGGACAGGCTGGGGCTGGCGCCGATGATCCCGCCCGCCGCCTGGACGTTCTCCTGGCGGATCGCCGCCACCACGTCGCTGGCGGCCAGCCCGCGCTCGCTCAGCTTCTGCGGGTCGAGCCAGATGCGCATGGCGTACTCGCCGGCCCCGCGGACCTGGACATTGCCGACGCCCTGGATGCGCGCCAGCCGGTCGCGCACGTTGAGGATCGCGTAGTTGTTCAGGTAGGTCATGTCGTAGCGTTCGCCCGGCGAGTACAGGTGCACCACCAGGGTCAGGTCCGGCGTGGTCTTGACCGTGGTCACGCCGAGCCGCTGTACCTCCTCGGGCAGTCGGGACTCGGCCTGGGTCACGCGGTTCTGCACCAGTTGCTGGGCCAGGTTCGGGTCCATGCCGAGACGGAAGGTGACCGTCAGGGTCAGCAGGCCATCGGTGGTCGCCTGGCTGCTCATGTAGAGCATGTCTTCGACGCCGTTGATGGACTCCTCCAGCGGCATCGCCACGGTCTGCGCGATCACCTCCGGACTGGCGCCGGGGAAGCGCGCGCTGACCACCACCGTGGGCGGCACCACCTCCGGGTATTCGGATACCGGCAACTGGGGAATGGCCACCAGCCCGGCGACCAGCACCAGCACCGACAGCACGCCGGCGAAGATCGGCCGGTCGATGAAGTAGTTGGAGATGTTCATGGCGCTACTCCCGGAAATCGGCGGACGCGAGTCGTGTGCCGTCCATGCCGACCGGTTGCGGCGCGACGAGGCTGCCGGGGCGGATGCGCTGCAAGCCGTTGACGACGATGCGCTCCCCTTCGGCCAGCCCGGACGAGACGATCCGCAGCCCATCTACCCGCGCGCCCAGGGATACTTCGCGATAGGTCGCCTTGTTGTCGGCGTCCACGACCATCACGTAGCGGCGGTTCTGGTCCGTGCCGATGGCGCGCTCATCCACCAGCAACGCCTCGACGGACTCGGCCTGGCCCATCCGCAGGCGCGCGAACTGGCCCGGCGTCAGGTGGCCATCGGGATTGGGAAATACCGCCTGGACGCGGACGGTGCCGGTACGGGAATCGACCTGGTTGTCGATCAGTTGCAGGTGTCCCTCGGCCTGGCTCGCACCGTTGCCCAGCATTCGCACCGGAACGGCGGACGGGTCGTCCCGGCGCGCCGGATCGCCAAGGGCCTGCGCGACGGCCTGTTCGTCCGCATCGAAGCTGACCCGAATGGGATCGATCGACACCAGGGTGGTGAGCACCGGGCTGTTGGGACCGGCATCCACCAGGTTGCCGACCGTCACCTCCCGGCGCCCGATACGGCCGGACACCGGCGCGCGGATCTCGGTGTAGCCCAGGTTCAGGCGGGCCATCCGCAGGTTGGCCTGGGCCGCCTTCAGGCCGGCATCGGCTTCGAGCAGTTCGCTCTCGCGCTGCTCCACCAGGTTCTGGGCGATGGCGCGGGACGGCCACAAGCGCCTGGCCCGTTCCGCTTCGCTCCGGCTGTAGGACCACCGCGCCCGCGCCGCGGCGACTTGCGCCTCGGCCTGGGCCACGGCGGCCGCGAAGGGTTCCGGGTCGATGGTCAACAGCGGGTCACCCTGCTCGACCCGCTGCCCCTCGACGAAATGGATCGCCTGGACCTCGCCGGAAACCCTCGAGCGAATCGCAACCCGCTCGATCGCTTCGAGGCGACCGGAAAACTCGTCCCAGGTCCGCACCTCGCGCTTCTCCACGGTGGCGACGGTCACCTCCACGGCAGGCACCATCGTCGCCGGAGCAGGAGCAGCCGCGGGCTCCTGCGCCAGCCAGAAGGTAGCGGCCGCTGCGGCGGCCAGTACCGGGAGAGTAACCACCAGGCGCGCACGCCCTTGCATCAATCGAACGCTCATGATCGCGGCTCCGCTATCGATGACCTTCGGAGAAAGCGGCCAGGGCGTCAGCCCTGGCAACCGTTACCTATCACCCGGTACTGCAGTGTGTGACGATCACCCTGCGAGTCCTCGTAGGTCATCTCGACGGGCACGACCCCGCAGACATTCGGGATATCGCTGTGGGACACCACCCGGGCGATATCCAGGTCCATGCCGTAGCGGTACTTCACGGCATTGCCGCTCGCCCCGGACGACGACACCGGAGCGGATTCGCCAGCCACCACCTGGCCCGCCATCAGCAGGCCCGCCAGTGAAATCAGGATTTTCTTCATCGGTTTCATCGGTCTTTCCTCCACATGGGGGACGGCCTTTTCAGGCCGTGTAATCGGTGGACAGAGCCAGCTCTTTCCAGTCGGCTATCTCGCTGGCGACGAGACGGTTCTTCGCCTCGATCCGCGCCAGCGTGTCGCTGCCCAGCGGCAGGCGTTGCGGCGGGTTCGGGGCATTCACCAGGGCCAGCATCGCCTCGGCGAACTTGACCGGATCGCCGGGCTGGGCGTGGTTGGCGTCCTTGGCAAAGCGGCGCATGGCGCCGACGGTTTCGTCGTAGTCCGGCAGCTCCAGCGCGGTCTTCACCAGCGACTGCTCGTCGAGGAAGTCGGTGCGGAAGAAGCCGGGCTCGACCACGGTGGCGTGGATGCCCAGGGGCGCCAGCTCCTGGTGCAGCGCCTCGGTGATGCCTTCCACCGCGAACTTGGTGGAGCCATACACCCCCCAGCCCATGTAGGCCTGGTAGCCGCCGATGGAGGAGATGTTGATCACGTGCCCGGAACGCTGGCGGCGCATGTGCGGCAGCACCGCGCGGATCACGTTGAGCACGCCGAACACGTTGGTGGCGAACAGCCGGTCGACCTCGACGGCGCTGGTTTCCTCCACCGCGCCGAGCACGCCATAGCCGGCGTTGTTGATCAGCACGTCGATGCGACCGAAGCGCTTGATCCCTTCGGCGACCGCCTGGAGGGCATCGCTTTCACGGGTGACGTCCAGTCGGACGGCCAGCAGGTTGGGATGGTCGCCCAGCCGCTCGACCACGTCGGCGGGTTTGCGGGCGGTGGCGATGACGGCATCGCCGGCCTGCAGGGCTTTTTCTGCGATCAGGGCGCCAAAACCACGAGATGCCCCAGTAATCAGCCAAGTGCGCATATCAACTCCTCCTGTTCGAACCCCCACACCATGCGGGGGTTTCTCGATGAGTTGACGTCACTCTAAGATTCAATTACTGATGTGATAATCCCAAGAAAATGGCATGAGCCTGTGAGCAAAATTCACAAATGAAACCTGTCTCCGCCGCTGATCTTTCAATCTTCCTCAGCATCGCCCAGCACCTCAGCTTCAGCCGGGCGGCGGTCGATCTCGGCCTGTCGCCGTCGGCCCTCAGCCATGCCCTGCGCGGCCTGGAGGAACGCCTGGGCGTCCGGCTGTTCAACCGCACCACTCGCAGCGTGGCCCTGACCGAGGCGGGCGAACGCCTCTACTCACGCGTCAAGCCAGCGTTCCGCGACATCGACGACGCCCTGGAGGACCTCAACAGCTTCCGCGACAAACCCTCCGGGACCCTGCGCCTCAATGCCGGCCGCCCCGCCGCGCAACTGGTGCTGCTGCCGTTGGTGAGCCGCTTCCTCGAGGTCTACCCGGACATCCGCATCGAGGTCGTCGCGGACGATGCGCTGGTGGACGTGGTGTCCGCCGGCTTCGATGCCGGCGTGCGCTTCGGCGAGCGCCTGGAAGCGGACATGGTGTCGCTGGCCATCGGCCCCTACATGCGCTCGGTGGTGGTCGGCGCGCCGGAACTCTTCCAGCGCCACCCCGTTCCGCAGAAACCCCAGGACCTGCACCGCCTGCCCTGCATCCGGCACCGCTTTCCCAGCGGCAACTACTACCGCTGGGAATTCGAACGCGCCGGCATCGCCCAGGAGATCGAAGTGGACGGCCCCCTGACCCTGAGTGACGTCGACCTGATGGTCGGCCCGGCGCTACAGGGCGTCGGCCTCGCCTACGTCTTCGAAGACATGGTCAAGGAGCCAATCGCCGACGGGCGCCTGGTCCAGGTGCTGGAAGACTGGTGCCCCTACTATCCGGGGCTGCACCTCTACTACCCCAGCCGACGCCAGGTGCCCGCCGCGCTCAAGGCCTTCATCGAATTCGCCCGCGCGGCGCGGTAGGGTTGCTGGTGTTTATTGGTTCCCCGCGAACGCGGGGAACCAATAAAAGCCGGCCCCCAACGAAAAAAGGCCGAACCCGCCCCGGGATCCGGCCTTCGCACTACCTGCGCGCTCAGCGCAGCGGCTTGCCCATCATCTCCGGCATCCGGAAGTAGACGATGCAACTCACCAGGCTCACCGCCACCAGGTAGATCCAGAACAGATGCCCATAACCCCAGCCCGACATCGCGGTCATGATGTAGGGCGAGGTGCCGCCGAACAGCGTGACCGACAGCGCATACGGCAGCGCGATGCCGGTCACCCGCACCTCGGCCGGGAACTGCTCGGCCATGGTCACCGCCGAGGCGGCGCCGAAGCCGGTCATGATCACCATCGAGATGGTCTGCAACATCGCCACCTCCACCAGGCCGATACCCTCGTAGAGCAGGCCGAAGCTCGGCCAGGCCCAGAGGATCGAGCACACGGCGAAGGCGATCAGCACCGGGCGCCGGCCGATGCGGTCGGCCAGCATGCCGGCCAGGGGCATCAGCAGCAGCGACACCGAGACCGCGATCACCCCGCACAGCAGCGTCTCGCGGATCGGCATGCCGGTGACCAGATGGACCTGCGACGGATAGCTCACCATCCACACGTAATTGAGCAGGTTGCCCGCCATGGCGATCCCGATGACCCGGCCGACATCCTTACGGTGCTTGGTGAAGATTTCCCGGACCGGGCGTTTCTCGATGGCGCTCTTGGCGACGCGCGACTTGAACACCTCGGTCTCGCGCACCGACAGGCGAATCCACAGGGTCAGCACGCCCATCAGCGCGGCGATGACGAACGCCACGCGCCAGCCCCAGTCCTCCAGGGCGGTATCGCTGCCGACCGAGGCCAGCACGAAGCCCAGCAGGAAGGACACCAGGGTGCCGGCATTGATCGCGAACCACTGCCAGGAACCGGCGAAGGCGCGACGATGGGCAGGCGCCGACTCGATCAGGAAGGCCGAGGCGGAGCCGAACTCGCCACCCGCCGAGAAGCCCTGGGCCAGGCGCGCCAGCACCAGGATGATCGGCGCGGCGATGCCAATGCTTTCATAGTTGGGGCAGATGCCGATGACCAGCGAGGCCAGCGACATCAGCAGGATCGACAGGGTCAGGCCCTTCTTGCGACCGTAACGGTCGGCGAAAGCGCCGAGCACCGCGCCACCGATGGGACGCATGAGGAAGCCCACCGCGAACACCGCGAGCACCGACAGCAGCGCCGTCAGGCTGTTGCCGGCCGGGAAGAACTGCTTGGCGAGGATCGAGGAGAAGGTCGCGTAGATCACCCAGTCGGTGTACTCGACGATGGTGCCGAGCGTCGCCGCCACGATGGCCTTCTTCTCCGCATAGGTCAGCTTGCGACCCTTGGTTTCCAGGCCCGCGCCGGCGTCGGGCGCGAGGGCATATACCGCACTATTGTCGTTACTCATTGCTGGCTCCCGTGAGCACACTTCTTGTTGTTGGATAGCGTGAACGATGGCAGCAAGCCCATGAGGGGTGAAGCGAGTTTTCCGCCCTGTTCGGTTGACTAAATATCAACCTGAAAACGCGACCTGGATACGCCTTGGAGATAGACAGGACCTGGTCCCTCCACTCGACTCGATTGACTTTTTCTCAATGCCTTGCAGCCGAAATCTCCATTGAAGACAGACCGCTTCCAGGGATGAACTTGACGGTAATGAGCAAGGTATCGAACAACGAGAGGCCCATCGATGAATGAGCCTGGAACACAGTGAGGAGACTCGAAGATGTTGTTGAAAGTTGATAGTTACGTCGGCGGCCGGTACCTCCAACCTGCCGAAGGACACTACGTCGACAAGATCGACCCGCGCACCGGCGAGAAAATGGGCGAGGTCGCCAACAGCGGCCCTCGCGAAGTGGAGCTCGCCATCCAGTCCGCCGCCGACGCGCAACCCGCCTGGCGCGACATGCGGCCTTCCGAGCGCGGCCGCATCCTCGTCGAACTGGCCCGCATCATCCGTCGCAGCGAAGACCGCCTCGGCGCCCTGGAAAGCGCCGAAACCGGCAAGCCCGGCCGCGAGATGGCCACCCTGATGGACCTGACCGCCCAGTACTTCGAATTCTACGCCGGCATCGTCAACGTCATGGACGGCGAAGTCATCAACCAGGGCCCCAACTACCACGTCTACACCCGCCGCGATCCGTTCGGCGTGATCGGCGCCATCCTGCCCTGGAACGCCCCGCTGCATCAGGCGGCCCGCGCCATCGCACCAGCCCTGGCGACCGGCAATACCGTGGTCGCCAAACCCTCCGAGCACACCTCCGCCTCGCTGGTGGAACTCGCCCGCATCGCGGTGGAAGAAGCCGGCCTGCCCGCCGGCGTGTTCAACGTGGTGGTCGGCAAGGGCAGCGTCATCGGCCCGGTCATGGCCCGCCACCCGCTGATGCGCAAGATCTCCTTCACCGGCGGGCTGACCGCCGGCCAGGAACTGGGCCGGATCGCCGCCGAACGCATCCTGCCGCTGACCCTGGAACTCGGCGGCAAGTCCGCCAACATCGTCTTCGACGACGCCGACCTGGCCGCCGCCGCCAAGGGCGCGACCACCGCCTTCACCTGGAACAGCGGCCAATGGTGTGCCGCCGGCACCCGGCTGCTGGTCCAGGAAAACATCCACGACCGCTTCGTCGAGAAACTGGTGGCCGAGGTCGCGGCACTGCGCGTCGGCCCGGAACATGACGCCACCTCCGGCCCCATCACCACCCGCGCCCAGTTCGAGAAGATCCAGAGCTACTTCGAAATCGCCGAACGCGAGGGCCTGAAGCCGGCCATCGGCGGCAAGGCCGCCAGCGGCGACCATCTCGGCGGCGGCTGGTACATCGAACCCACCGTCTACACCGGCGTGACCAACGACATGACCCTGGCCAAGGAAGAAATCTTCGGCCCCATCCTCTGCGTCATCCCCTTCAAGGACGAAGCCGACGCCCTGCGACTCGCCAACGACAGCGAATTCGGCCTGGGAGCCGGCATCTGGAGCCGCGACATCGGCCGCGTCCACCGCGTCGCCGCCAGCCTGGAAGCCGGCCGGATCGTGGTCAACGAATACAGCGGCGGCTTCGTGCAGACACCCTGCGGCGGCTTCAAGCAAAGCGGCTACGGACGCGAACAAGGCATCGACGCCCTCTCCCACTACACCCAGCTCAAGTCGGTGATCATCCGGCTCTGAGGCAATCCAGACGCCTAGCCAGATGCCCCGCGCCGAGTTGGACTCGGCGCGGGGCATTGGCGTTTATGGGGGCTTTTGAGGATGGCGGGGATGTCTACGAGCTCAAGCGAAGCGAGTGGCAGAGAGCGGCCATTCGGCAAAGGCAGATTTCGACCCATTGCGATCGCTCGCAAAAGCTGGTGGACAAGAAAGCGTTGTCCATCCTACATAGCGATCAAGTCCGCGTAGGGTGGAAAACCGCGGAGCGTTTTCCACCAGTGATCGTCCTGACTATCTCGCTGCATACCGTGTGTCCCACTGGGACAGTTGGCGGTAACCGACCCGCTGCGGACGGTTTAGCGACGCAGGGTGGACAATGTTTACTTGTCCGCCAGCCTGCGACTGGCCGATTGCTGCCTCTGGCGAGAGGTAGCTACCGCCCGATTCTGTTGAAAAAGTCGCTTTATGAGAGAGCTGCATTTCGGCAGCTCAAAAATCGCTCGATTCCGGCGTTGCTACGTAAAAACCAAGACAGCTCTGTCTTCTGAACGCACCAGATTTCAACGTCGCTCACGCTCTTTCATGGGCAAAAATCGCGACGGGACTTTTTCAACAGAATCGCCCCAAAGCGGTCAGCCAAGCTGTCACGGTGATCTCCTGAGAAGCTTGGCAATCCGGTTCATCAGATACGTGACTATGGGTCAGTCGACCCGTTTGAGCGTGACGTCAATGTTGCCGCGGGTGGCGTTGGAGTACCGGACCGAACTTGAGCCGTTCAAAGGCACCTCACTAGGCTCTGTACGAAAGTGCCTGCGCTCGGTGATGCTTCGTTAAAAATCGGTTCGGAATGCTCATTTAGCACTCGTAAACTCGATCGCGAGCCCGGTCCGTTCCTCACCGATTTTTGCCTCGCCTGACCTTCGCTCGACGACTTTTCGTGCAGACCCTAGCAAAGAGGGGTACTCACAGGTGCGGACCGTCAGCCTCATTCGCACGTGCTTTGTGATGACTTTGAAGGCGAACGGACTGTCAAAAAGCGAGGGCGAATTGAGTACGAACCCTCCCTTTCAGGAGGCTAGCAAATTTGAGAGTTGCTACGGAGTCTGGCTGATCCTGCGGCAGCAACCCTCGGATTGCATGTCCGACGGGCGGCTGATTCTCGCATTGACATATCGGTAAATCTCGATATTATCGAGCCATGGAACTGATCGAAGTATTCAAAGCCCTCTCAAACCGTACGCGCCTTGAAATCCTGAAGAGGTTGAAGGATCCGGTGAAGAACTTCCCTCCACAAGATGAAGGGGACGTTCATACGGTGGGCGTCTGCGTCAGCAGTATTCAAGAAGGCGTCGGCCTGTCGCAGTCGACGGTGTCCGATTACCTTGCGACGCTGCAACGAGTGGGCCTGGTCGAAGTCCGTCGCATCGGGCAGTGGACTTACTACAAGCGCAATGAAGCAAACATCAGGGCTCTTGCCGAGCTCATAGGAAAGGAGCTGTAATTTTTTACCCTTATATATCGATAAATCCCGATATTCCTTTTTACCGAAGCGAGGAACTGACAATGAACTGAGACCATAGGGAAAGCCCGTAAATTTTTTTGCCTTTATATATCGAAAATTCCCTATATCCCTTTTTACCGAAACGAGGATCTATCATGAAAGCGCTGATACTTAAATCATTTGGGGGCCCGGAATCGTTCGAGCTGCGCGACGTACCCAAGCCAGTGCCGCACGCTGGACAAGTGCTGGTGCGGGTACACGCAACCTCCATCAATCCGTTGGATTTCCAGGTCCGACGTGGTGATTACACCGACCTGGTGCCACTGCCGAGCATTACCGGACATGACGTATCGGGTGTTGTCGAAGCGGTTGGCCCGGGTGTGACGAGCTTCGTGCCAGGCGACGAAGTCTGGTACACCCCGCAAATTTTTGACGGCCCTGGAAGTTATGCCGAATACCACGTTGCTGCCGAAAGCATTGTCGGTAAGAAGCCTTCGGCGCTGAGCCATCTCGAGGCGGCCAGCCTGACCCTGGTTGGCGGGACGGCGTGGGAAGCATTGGTCGTACGTGCGGCGCTCAGAGTGGGTGAGAGCATCCTGGTGCACGGCGGCGCGGGAGGTGTCGGTCATGTGGCGATCCAGTTGGCAAAAGCCATGGGCGCCAGGGTGTTCACCACCGTGCGCGAAGCAAACTTTGAGTTCGCACGGAGTCTGGGTGGCGATGTGGTCATCGACTACGAGAAAGAGGATTACGTCGACGCCATCCTGCGGGAAACCGGTGGCCACGGAGTCGATGTGATATTCGACACCATCGGCGGCAACACATTGTCGCGCAGCCCCGACGCGCTCGCACAACTTGGCCGCGTGGTCTCGATTGTGGACATTGCCCAGCCACAAAACCTCGTTCAAGCCTGGGGCAAGAACGCGAGTTATCACTTCGTTTTCACAAGACAGAACCGCGGCAAGCTCGATGAGTTGAGCGCGCTGGTCGCGCGCGGTCAGCTGCGGCCACACGTTGGCGCCGTCTATTCGCTTGCCGACATTCCACGCGCCCACGCGCTGCTGGAGAGCCCCAACAACGGTCTCCAGGGAAAAATCGCGATTGCAGTCGAGCCACAGGCTCATCCCGTCAGCGCGCATGTTTAACCGTTGAACCCAATTTGAGGGAATGCCCCATGATTTATGAAATCGCTCTACTGCCCGTTCACAAAGAACACATTGAACAGTTCAGGCGTGCATTTACCAAAGTCGCTCCTTTGCTCCGCCGCGCAAAGGGTTACGGTGGTCACATGCTTGCGCAAGGTATCGAAACCCCACAGCTATTCAACCTGATAGTACGGTGGCAATCCCTCGAAGATCACACGCCGAGCTTCGAGGCGAGTGAAGACCATCGGATCTTCATGATGGGTTTAGAGGAATATTTTTCGGAAGAACCGACGGTCTACCACATTGAAGGTGCACCTTTTACTACTGGAGAACATAACGATCAGAACAGCACCTTTGACACGGCATTGCCAGTACCTTAGGAAGGTTCTTGGCTTTAAAGAATTGATCGTTTTGATAAATATTCGGGCCAGATGTCGCCAACTTTTAGTGATCGCAATTTGACCTGACAGTTCCTGCTTTTGAGTCTACGACTGTCAGGTCAAATTCAACTGTTCAGTGTGATGGATTTATTGCGATCAAACTAAACAGGTACTGATCGGAGACTGGATCGACTGACTGCTCCTGGGCGGTCGCTGCCACTTGCTACTGACTGCCTTCAGCCAAGAGTGGAATCATCAAGGCTTCGGAAAAAACCGACGGCTATCGAAAGCGCAATGAGTTCCCCGCCGGTGAACTCGCCACGCCCCACCTCGTAGACGCCGTCTCATCCCATGATTCAGATCTGGGCCTCCATCCGCCCCCTACACCCCGCATGAGCAGGCTGCCTTGGCTTTGACGGAGGCCCGAATCCAACAAGCGGTCAGTAGTCCCAGAAGGCCGCTACCCAGCGGAAGGCGTCGCCGTCGACGGCCACCCGGCCAACGGAGGGGAACGGCAGGTGCGTGGCTACCAGCAGTTCACCGCTTGCCGCCGCCTCCTGCAGGAGGCGAACTCGAACGCGAACCGACTCCTCGGGGTCATGTTCGAAGCCGTTGTGCCAGTCGGGGTGGTCGAAGGCGACCGGGAACAGGGCGTCGCCTGCGAAGGTCAGCCGTTCGCCGCCGGAGGTCACGTAGACCACGCAGTGTCCCGGCGTGTGGCCGCCGGTGAGTTTGGCGACCACGCCCGGCGCCACCTCGTGTTCATCCTCGAACGTCCGCAGCTTGTCGTGGTATGCCTTCATGAACTGCTCGGCGGTCGAGCGCAGGACATCCGGCACCGGCGACGGCATGGAGGTGAGGGAGAAATCGGGTGACGCCCAGAACTCGACCTCGGTAGCCGCGACGTGGATCCGCAGGTCCGGGCGCAGCCGGTTCTTCACTTCGTCGACGAGCAGCCCGCCGATATGGTCCATGTGCATGTGGGTGATCACCACGTCGGTCACGGACGCCAGGTCGATACCGGCGGCCTCCAGTCGCCTGGGGAACTGCCCGGCCCGTGGAAAGCCGGGGAACTGCCCTCCCAGTCCGGCGTCGACGAGGATGGTCTGGTCGCCGCTACGCACCACGAGAACGTTCAGCGCCCAATCGAATGCGTCCGGCCCCAGGAACATGTCCTTGAACCAGGCCGCGCGGGCGGCCGGGTCGGCATTGGTGGACATCGTCGCGGTCGGCAGCGGCAGCACCCCATCGCTGACCACCAGCACGTCGATCTCGCCGACCCGCAGCGCATAGCGCGAAGGAACCAGCTCCTCGAACTCCCGCTGAGCGGTCCTTTTCTGATCGGTGTTTTTTTTCAGTTGCATTGTCATGGTCGCTCTCCTGTTGCTTGGATCAAGAGTCTCAGGCGAAAGCCGCTCACAGTGGTCAACAACCGGGAAGTGGCTACTTCAAGTTCGGTGGAGCGATATATGAGCTCCGAAATGCAGGGATCCATATTCGTTACAGCGAATCGCCCGCTGTGAGTCCATGCTATTGACGGATTCTTCCTGGCGCACTTCTACATCGGGTCAGTAGAGCTATACGTCAGCGGCAGGGATATATACGAAGGTATCTGTTGGGTGCCGGAAAACTTACAGGAGTTGCAATAACTTCTTGCTTGGCGGTCGCTGGATATCAATGAACTTTCCGGTGCCGTACGAGTTGGTTCGCCATCATCGAAAACCGATATTACGGCGTATTTGTCAGTAAGGTCCGGTGCAACAGCATCCGGACCTTTTCGCATTCAATCGCCAACGGTGAGGACGAGCCTCGCGATGGCTTGCCCATCACCCTTTGATGAACGCAAGCAGATCCGCATTGATGACCTCGGCATGGGTGGTGCACATGCCGTGGGGCAGATCGGGATAGGTCTTCAGGGTGCCTCGCTTGAGCAGCTTGATGGCCAGTCGTGCCGAGTCGTCGATGGGAACGACCTGATCGTCTTCGCCATGCAGTAGCAGCGTCGGAACCTCTATCTTCTTCAGGTCTTCGGTGAAGTCGGTTTCCGAAAAGGCGGCGATGCAGTCGTAGTGAGCCTTGGCACCACCGGTCATGCCCTGGCGCCACCAGTTGTCGATCACGGCTTCGGAAGCCTTGGCGCCCGGCCGGTTGAAGCCGTAGAAGGGGCCTGCCGCCACATCCCGGTAGAATTGCGCGCGATTTGCCGCGAGGGCCTGGCGGAAACCGTCGAAGACCGTCAGCGGCAAGCCGCCCGGGTTCTTTTCCGTACGGACCATGATCGGCGGTACGGCACCAATGAGCGCCGCCTTGGCCACACGGCCACCACCGCCATGGCGAGCGACGTAGCGGGCTACCTCGCCACCGCCGGTCGAGTGGCCAACGTGCACGGCGTTCCTGAGGTCCAGGTGGGCCACCAGTTCCGCCACGTCGGCAGCGTAGGTGTCCATCTCGTTGCCTGCGGATGTTTGCGTGGAACGGCCGTGGCCTCGCCGGTCATGGGCGATGACCCGGTAGCCCTGGCCGAGGAAGAACAGCATCTGGGCATCCCAGTCGTCGCTGGACAGCGGCCAGCCGTGATGGAACACGATGGGTTGGCCGGTGCCCCAGTCCTTGTAGAAAAGACGCGTGCCATCTCTGAGAGTGAGGTAGCCCGAGCCCTGGCTCTTGCCGCTCGTTCCGCCCTTCGCAGAAGCCGCGCCCTTGCTCGATTGGCCCGCCAGGGCAGGCACGGCCACTGCCAGCGCTGCCGCCGTTACGCCGGCGCTCATCAGCGCGCGGCGGGTGGTTCCTGTAGTCTCGTCGGTCATGGTGAAAGCTCTCGTCTGGGTACCGCTCTCGCGGCGAATGGAAGCCGGCACGACCAGGTCTTGCAGGAAAGTCGTCGATCCGTACAGGGCCCAGGTCACCGGCCTGGAAACCCTATTCCCAGGCCGGTGGCTCGCACCATCGTCCATGGGTATCGAAGAGCGATACCTTGGTTTCGCGCGTGGCCGGTGGGGAGTCATTGCTCCGCAGCCTGCGTTACTCGTTCCCCCCGCCAGAACCAGCCGTTAAAAGGAGTTGACCGTGGAAATAGCGGTAAGAAAGTCAGCCCGCCTGATCATCGTGGATGCCGACGGCAGGCTATTGCTGTTCCAGTATCACGATGAACATCAGCCGCCGTTCTGGGCCACCGCGGGTGGAGAGCTGAAGCCTGGGGAGGACTACGTGGAAGCAGCGGCACGCGAGCTCCATGAGGAAACAGGGCTGACTGTCGAGATCGGAAAGGTGCTGATGGATCGGGATGAGGTCTACGCCGTGGCCAGATCCACCCCGGCCCGATGGTTGGAAAGGTATTTTCTTGTCGAGTGCCCGGCGAACCCGGCTGTGTATGCCGCGCAATGGACCGAGGAAGAGCAAAGCACCATCCAGAAATGGAAGTGGTGGAGCCTCTCGGAAATGCGAGAGCAACCGGAGTCGCTCTTCAAGCCGGAGTGGCTTCCATCCATGCTCGAGTCCGTATTGGCGGAGCAGGATCGCGGCCTGGAGCCTTCAGCGCCGTCGAGGTGAATCAGTCAACCCGCATCGGCTCGGTTGCCACCTGCCACGAACGGCAGCAACCGGCAGGGCTCAGTTGACGCTACCGATGAAGTTGGCCAGCTCAGGGGTTTTCGGCGCGCTGAAAAGCTCCTTGGGGTCCCCTATTTCATGGACCCGTCCCTGGTGCATGAACACCAGCTTGTCGCCGACCTCGCGGGCGAAGCGCATCTCGTGGGTCACCATGATCAGCGTCATTCCCTCCTTGGCCAGTTCGCGGACGACGCTGAGCACTTCGTTGACCAGCTCCGGGTCCAGCGCGGAGGTGATCTCGTCGCACAGCAGCACCTTGGGCGACATGGCCAACGCGCGGGCAATGGCCACGCGCTGCTGCTGGCCGCCGGAGAGCTGGTCGGGATAGGCGGCGAACTTGTCCGCGAGGCCGACGCGCTCCAGCATCCGCTCCGCCAGGCTGCGGGCCTCGGCGTTGTTGACCTTCTTCACCAGTTGCGGTGCGAGCATGACGTTCTCGCCAACGCTCAGGTGCGGGAACAGGTTGAACTGCTGGAAGATCATGCCCACCTTCTGCCGCAGCGAACGCAGGTCGGCGCGCTCGGCGTCGAGGTATTCGCCATCGACCTCGATGACTCCGTCGTTGATCGATTCCAGCCCGTTGAGGGTGCGCAGCAGCGTGCTCTTGCCGGAGCCGCTGCGGCCGATGATGGCGACCACTTCGCCCTGCTCGACGTTGAGGTCGACGCCCTTGAGCACGTGATTGTCGCCGTAGTACTTGTGCAGCGCGGAAACTCTAAGCAGTGGCATGCAGCCTCCTTTCCAGGTAGCGGGCGCCCAGCGAAAGCGGGAAGCAGAGAAGGAAGTAGCCCAGGGAAACCAGGCCGTAGATCAGGAAGGGTTCGAAGGTGGCGTTGGCGAGCATGCCGCCGGTCTTGGTCAGTTCGGTAAAACCGATGATCGAGGTGACCGCGGTGCCCTTCACCACCTGCACCGAGAAGCCGACCGTGGGCGCCACGGCGATCCGCAGCGCCTGCGGCAGGACCACGTGGCGCAGTTGCTCGAAGCGGTTCAGCGCCAGGCTCGCCGACGCCTCCCACTGGCCGCGCGGAATCGACTCGACGCAACCGCGCCAGATCTCCGCGAGGAAGGCGCTGGTGAACAGCGTCAGGGCCACGGCCGCGGCCATCCAGGCGGAAACGTCGATGCCGAACAGGGCGATGCCGAAGAACACCATGAACAACTGCATCAGCAACGGCGTGCCCTGGAACAGCTCGATATAGCCGCGCGCCAGGATGCGCAGGGTCAGGTTGTCGGAGATCCGCGCGAGCAGCGCCAGCAGGCCGACGACGCCACCGCAGACGAAGGCCACCAGCGACAGCAGCAAGGTCCACTGCAACCCGGCCAGCAGGTTGCGAACGATGTCCCACAGGGTGAAATCCATCAGCGCCTCCCCACGATCAGATAGCGGCCCACCCAGTCCAGTACCTGGCGCAGGAGAATGGCCATGGCCAGGTACAGCAGCGTGGTCAGCAGGTAGGTCTCGAAAGCGCGGAAGTTGCGCGACTGGATGAAGTTGGCGGCGAACGACAGCTCCTCGGTGGCGATCTGCGAACACACCGCCGAACCCAGCATGACGATGACGATCTGGCTCGACAGCGCCGGCCAGACCTTCGCCAGCGCCGGCCGGATGACCACGTGGCGGAAGGTTTCGAAACGGCTCATCGCCAGTGCGGCGGCGGCTTCCAGTTGGCCTCGCGGGATCGCCTGGATACCGGCGCGGATGATCTCGGTGGAATAGGCGCCCAGGTTGATCACCATCGCCAGTGCCGCCGCCTGCCACTCGGTCATGCGGATGCCGAGCGATGGCAGGCCGAAGAAGATGAAGAACAACTGGACGATGAACGGGGTATTGCGGATCAGCTCCACGTAGATCCCGAACAGCCAGTCGAAGGGCCGCAGGCGCCAGGCGCGGACCACCGCCCCGACCACGCCGATGGAAACGCCGGCGAGGATGCCGATCAGCGTCAACTCCAGGGTGAAGAGCGCGCCCTTGAGCAGCAGGTCACCCTGCTGCAGTACCGGCACGAAATCGAATTGATAAGCCATCGGCTGGGTTCGCTCAGAAGTCGGCAGGCAGCGGCTGCTTCAGCCACTTCTCGGCGTTGCGGTCGAGGCTGCCGTCAGCCTTCGCCTCGGCGAGGATCGCATTGACCCTCTCCAACAGAGCCGGCTGCTCCTTGGCCAGGCCGACGTACACGGGCGAATCCTTCAGCTTGATCTTCAGCACCGGCACCTTGTCCGGGTTCTTCGCGGAGATGGCGGACATCACCACACTGCCGCTGGCGATCAGGTCGACCTGGCCGGACAGGTAGGCGGCGATGGTCGAGTTGTTGTCTTCGAAGCGCTTGATGGTGGCGTCCTTCGGTGCCACGGCGCTGAGCTCCATGTCCTCGATGGCGCCACGGGTGACGCTGATGGTCTTGCCGGAAAGCCCCTCGATCGAATCGACCGGGCTGCCTTCCGGACCGAACACGCCCAGGTAGAACGGCGCATAGGGCTGCGAAAAGTCGACCACCCTCTCCCGCTCGGGATTCTTGCCGAGGCTGGAAATCACCAGGTCGACCTTGCCGGTGGTGAGGAACGGGATGCGGTTGGTGCTGTTCACCGGCGTCAGCGCCAGCTTCACACCGAGCTTGTCGGCCAGCAGTTGCGCCGTGTCGATATCCAGGCCGCGCGGCTTGAGATCGGGGCCGACCGAACCGAAGGGAGGGAAATCCTGGGGCACCGCCACCTTCAGCACGCCGCGTTCGGTGATGTCGGTCAGCACATCGGCCTGAGCGGCCGTCTGCGCCAGCGCGCCACCGCAGAAAAGAGTGGCCAGCAGAAGATTGCGAAACTTGCTCATGGTGATTACCTCGGGTCGCAGCGGGTGGTTTTGCAAACGTCCGAAGTGCACAGGCCATGCCAGGAGCGGCGAAAACACTGCCGTCCAATCGTTTTCGCCAGGGATTACGCGGTCTTACTGGTCTGAACAGTTGAGGTTCCTGTCCGACCGGTCAACGCATGCATCGCCCCCTTATCAGGCAGGGCCTCCGCCCCATGGTCCAGCCTGGTGCAATGCTTGCCTGGCGCACCGGAAAGGTCGTAAAACAGCATTTCCCCGAACCGACTGGTCTGAACAGATGCTCGATACTCCCGTCCGAGGCGCCGTGCCCGAACAGGCCCTGCAGGCCATTCAGAGGCTGATCCGCGACGGTGGCTACCAACCCGGCGACGTCCTCCCCTCGCAACGCGACCTGGCCGAACGCCTGGGCGTCAGCCGTGCGTCGCTACGCGAAGCGCTGTCCTCGCTGAGCGCGCTGGGTATCGTCAGCGTGCAACCGGGAAAAGGCGTATTCGTGCAGGCTCTCCAGGCCGGCAACGGCGCGCCAGCCAAGGAGTTCTCCTGGCCCTATGCGGAACAGATATCGGCGGCCGACACCTTCCAGTTGCGCTACGTACTGGAAGGCTTCGCCGCCGGACAGGCAGCCAACGCACTGACCGCCGATGCCATCGACGCCCTCGCCGAAAACGTCGACGCCATGCGCGTGGAACTGCGCGCCGGCAACTTCGACGCGGCGGCGCGGCTGGACTTCGAATTCCACCGGCGAATCCTGGAGGCCAGCGGCAACCAGGCCTTCCTGAACATCGTCACCGCCAGCGAGGCGATCTTCCTGGAAAGCCAGAAACTCCCCTTCATCCGCCCCGAACGCGCCATGGAAACCTGGCAGGAACACCGCAAGATCCTCCGCTGCCTATCCCGCCACGCCGCCGACGCGGCACGCAAGGCGATGCAGGAGCACATTCGTAATGCGGCGTCTCGTACGGGTGTTGTTTTTTCGATTTGATTTGGGGGGTGGGGGGTTGGCTGAAGTCGGCCCGAAGCGACCTGTTGATACGGGCTGAAATCGGCCAGAAGCGGCCGGTCGGAATCGCATTCTCGCACCTGGGCCGACTTAGGAACGAAGTGCAACAGGTGCGCCTCTACTCCTGCCAGAGTGGTCGCGGCCGTGAGAGGTCCGTCGTATAGTTCCCTGATCCCGCAATCTCACATTAGCAAGGACGCCGGCATGCGCATCACCAAAATCACCATCCAAAACTTCCGCTCCATTCAGCATGCGGAGTTTACGCCAAGTGTTTTCAACGTTTTCGCGGGGCAGAATAACCATGGTAAGACCAACTTCTTCGAGGCTATCGAGTGGTTTTACACCGGATCTGGTGACCTCGGGCAGATCGCCTACCGTCGAGACCGTGCAAACGAGGTCTCGGTCGAAATTGAGTATTCCGGAATCTTGGCAGGCATTGACGCTGTCAAAAATGAGGGTACCAGAACCAAGTTTTCCAACTTTGCCGACGGTCGTGATGTCTTGCGCGTGATTCGAACAAGCAGAGAGCCGTCTAAACGACTGCTCTGGGATGAGGGCAAGGGGGAATGGACGGCAAAGAACTTCGCTGGCTTCGACAAAGCGTTCAATGACTGTGTGCCGCGGCTCCAGTACGTGGCGACGAGAGCGCGCCTATCGGACGTGTCTAAGTGGGGAAAAAAGACCCCCATTGGCGAGATGCTGTCGGGCGTGCTCAACGCCATTCTCGAAACCAGTGCACCTTACCGGGACTTCAAGGCAAAGTTTGACGAGCTATTCACAGGTGAGGGATCTGAGGTCAAGCAAGAGCTCGACAAGCTGGCCGGAAAGGTTAAGGAATACCTCGAACAGCAGTTCCCCGAGTGCACGAAAATTGGATTCGGAGTCACCCCCCCTATCTTTGACGACCTCTTGAAGTCTTTCGAGACAGCAGTGGATGACGGTATTGAAACTTTGGCCGAAGAGAAGGGCGACGGCATGCAGAGGGCTCTCATGCTTGCCATCCTCAAGACCTATTCTGACCATCGCCGAGATGCAGACGAACTCGGAAAGCGCTTCCTCTTCCTGATCGATGAGGCGGAGCTCCACCTTCACCCCACAGCTCAGCGCCAACTTAAACTTGCACTGTTGCAACTGGCGAAGAACGGCGACCAAGTATTCATTAACACCCACTCTTCGGTTCTGGTTGCTGACGATATTGAGGGGCAGGCTATTTGGCGAATTGCGAAGAATTTGGGAGCGACAACCATCAACGAGGTAGGTGCAGAAGATAAACCAGACCTGGTCTTTGAGTTGCTGGGCGGCTCGCCGGCAGACTTGCTCTTCCCGAAGAACTTCCTTGTCGTGGAAGGTGCATCAGAGGATCACTTTCTTTCACGTGTTTTGCAGCGATTCTATCGCGATCAGCCTTGGGTCAAGGTAATTCGTGCTGAGGGTGATCATGAGATGCAGCGGAGAAGCATGCACGCGCTCAACGTAGCGTTCACGCCGCTCTACCAGACGCCTGTTTACGCGACACGATTTGTCGTACTTTGCGATAAGCCGCACGCGGACCGACAGAGAGATTTTGAGCAGTTTCTTAATGCTTACGACGCACTCAGCCAATCTGGTCAGATTATCGTCTCCCCCTTCGGGGCTTTGGAGGAGTGTTACCCGGCACCTTGGAGAAAGACCGCCGATGAGGTAAGAGCGATGACATCGAAGGACAAGACTGCACTTGCAACGGAGGTGGGTCTGAACATCAGTAAAGTGGAGTTTGAGCAGGAGATGCCGCATATCTTCAAGGCTTTTGAAGCGGCTTGGGCTCGAGCGCATAGGTAGTTTCCGCCATGCACGACTTCAGACAACTTTCTCCAGTTGACTTCGAGAACCTTGTTCGCGACTTGCTTCAGGAAGAGATCAAGCTTCGGATTGAAAGCTTTGGGCCGGGTAAGGATGGTGGCGTAGATTTCCGCTTCGCCAGAGCCGGGAAGACAACCATTATACAGGTAAAGCATTATATCGATAGCCCCGCCAGGGCTTTGCTAAGGACCGCAGCGAAAGAAGACCAGAAGATTGATCAGCTAAAGCCGGATCGCTACATCATTGCAACGTCGGTTGGACTCACACCTGCTCTGAAGGATCGACTGATTGCAGCTATGCCGAATGCACCGCTTACCCGTGAGGATGTACTCGGGCGAGAGGACATCAACAACCTTCTTGAGCGACATCCGAAGGTCTTGCGACAGCACTTCAAGCTCTGGCTAACGCATACTGAGACACTCGATCGCATCGTTCACAGCGGCATTTATAATCGCACGGATGCGGAGCTCGAGTTGATTAAAAGCCTTGTCCCAAGATTCGTTCAAAATCGTAGTGTCGCTGAAGCGGAAGCGATACTAGAGCAGCGTGGCGCTCTGATTATTTCAGGCAAGCCTGGCGTTGGAAAGACCACTCTGGCGCGAGTATTGACTTGGTTGCATCTTGCTCAGGATTGGCGCGTCTTTGTTGTCGACGATCTCAAGGAAGCCATGGAGGTCTGCACGCCAGGAGAGAAGCGCCTGATTTTCCTAGACGACTTCCTCGGGCAAATCAGTCTAACGAACGAAGCCATCCGCAATGTGGACCAAAGACTTCCCATCTTCTTGAACCGGGTACGAAGCAACAAGGACATTCGGTTCGTATTAACCACACGCAGCTACCTACTTACACAGGCTCAATTGCAGTCGGTGAGACTTGCATCTGAAAAAATTGTGGCCAGCGAACTCGTTCTGGACGTTGGGGCATACACAAGGGGTATCCGTGCTCAGATTGTATTCAACCACATCTATTTTTCCGACCTGAGTAAGGAAGAGAAAGGCTCATTACTTAGCGATAGCTTCTATCTAAAGATGATCGATCATCGAAATTTCAGTCCCCGATTGATTGACCTGCTTACGACCGCAGACTATCTAACACTCCAAAGCGCTCCTATTCAGGATGTTGTTTCAGGAGTCCTCGACAATCCTGCGGTGTTGTGGGAGACACCGTACCGCTCACATTTGAGCGAGGATTCTCGTACCGTCATGAACGCACTCTTCTTCAGCGGATATTACGTGTCAATAGACACGTTACATCAGTCGTTCAAGCGACACTCCCGCATCATGGGAGTGTCGATACCTGACTCCACCACCATCAACCGCTTCCGGCAGGCCTTAAAACCGCTTGAAGGTTCCATCATCTCTCTCGCCAATGGGTTTGTGCATTTCAGCAATCCAGGCGTCAGGGACTTTCTGAGTAACGTAATTATTGAAGATCATTTGCTCCGTTCAGTTGTACAAGCGGCAGGCACCTTTGAAGAGCTGGACAACGCCTGGGACTTTTACAGAAAGCACCATCAAGCGTGCAGGCTTCAAATGGGTGACGAGGGCTTATGGGCTGATGCACTTGAGCGTGTGAAAACGGCGAAAAACTGCTCGATTATTCATGTTGTCCGTCTTGGGCTCGAAATGAGCTGTTCCCTTAACGTCAAGGAGGCTGTGCTCAGCTTGACCGAGCACGCACTCCAAACGCTCGAAAGCGAAGGTATTGATCCGAGCGATGAGATGGTATGCCGCCATGCGCTAGAGAAATTTCAAGATCTTTCTGGGGATGAGCAAGAAGCGCTTCCGTCCAGCGCCATACTCATAAAGTCTGCCGCAGACATGCTTAGCTCAGGTGGCGATCAGCTTTCTCTGGATGAGATCAAAGCAGTCGCCCAGGCGATTGACGTCTATGGGGAGGAACCGCAACTGGCCAAGAGCGCAGCAAGCGAGGCACTGTGCGGCTTCTTAGGCGAACTGGCTGAAAGGCTATCGGAAGTTTCCTCCACTAGCGAACTAGATTCCTTCGAGAACGACCTAACCAAGGCACTCAACCGATACGGTGTAGCTTTCGAGTCTTTGGCTCAGCGAAAGGTGCTCGAGCACCGAGAGTACTTGGAGGAAAAGGAAGCTGAGGAAGAGGAGGAAGGATATACGTCCTCAGGCCGCCCTGCGAAAGACGCTGATGCTTCAGATGCCGATGTCGAATCACTATTTGCGATATTGCTTCAAGAACAGTTGATCGGCTGATTACAAAAACGGCAGTAGTTGATTGGCGGTGACGATTCGAAGCCTCCACTCTTCCAGGCCTTAGTGGCTCGTTATGGGTCCGGTTCCGTAGACGCCTCCAACCCTCAAAATCGAGCCTTCGTAAACGTCCGCTTCTGGCCGGGACCGGCCAGTGCTGGAGTGCATATCCAGGTTGAGCGGGGGTTAGAGTAAAGAGTAAATATAGCCATTCTTTACTTAGAGCATTTACTAAATACCGCAGCCCCGCCAGCGCGCTTCTACTTGAGTAGATACTTATGATCCAGGAATCTAGCTATTGGAAAAATGACTTGCTCAAGCTTGCATGTAGGCTTGAGCGCAGGCTGATTCAAGAACGTTGGGGCGAGAAAAACTTCTACACGGTAGAGAAAGAAATATTCATCGGCTTTTATTCAGTTAGAAAATTAATTGAGTCAAAGAGAGTGCCCGACCATATATCGGGAAAGAAATACAATATCCATGAAGTCCCTTGCTGCGAAGAGCCCGCATCGCTAGCTACAAATACAAAAGAAGCTCAGTACGACTTCAGGGCGCTGAAAAACACCGAAATATCAATATACGATCTCTGCAATCAGTTTATTCACAGCCACCATTTTGTGCCTTTCATTCCTGGCGGGAAAAATTTAATAGGCTTCTTCTTTTGCTCTGACCGCAAGCGGAAATCTGGACTTTATTTGATAACACTGTTTGATGTGGTTGAGATTTATCGCTTGGTCGGCAAAAGCTAATTGTACACTATTATGTGCAACACGCTCAGCAAGCGAAACACCACTGCGAGCATTAAACAAGACGTACCTGAGCGGTTAAAGTATTTAGCTTCGCCCGCTGAATAGTAGCCGCAATCCGCACTTGACCAGAAAGAAATCCTAGCAATATGCGCAATCATCTTGAGGCATTAGTTCCGATCTTTATTGACATAGAAGGTGAGCGCTTCAGTCTTCTCGGATCTGGGGTGTTGATTGAGTTTAGAGGGGAGGCTTTTCTATTAACCGCAGGGCATGTTATTGACGGATTTGAGCGCGGCGCTTTAATGGTGCCTCACTCTGACAATAAAATTGTTGAGATTGATGGAGGCTATTCTTATATCGATCCAAGTGACGGCAGAAATTCCGACAACTTGGACTTCGGATATTTCAAGCTTGAAAAATCCTTCGCTGAAGGAATGAAGGAATTATTTTATGCCATACCTGAAAGCGAGTTCGGAATAAAGGGAGACTATAGCGACAAGGAGCTAATGACATTCGGCGGCTTTCCTATTCGAAAGCATAATGTAGCTGGCAGCGTGGCAGCTACAAAAGAGTACGCTTATGGAGCGTATCACGCAGCCGCCTCGGACTATGCCACGCTTAGGTGCAAACCTAGACTCAACATAGTTGCAAAATACAACAGAAACAAAACCGTCGACCCATCAATTGGCAAGATACAATCTGCACCTCTGCCACATGGAATAAGCGGGGGAGGAATTTTTATATGGCCACCCGTACTTAAAGACTTGATCCCAGATGATCGCAAGCTTATTGGCATCGGACATACATATCTGAAAAATGGCGGTTATTTTATCGGCACTAGATTAGAGATTATACTGACTGCAATACTTAAAAATAATCCTCATCTAGCCATCCAGACTTAACACAGCGCCCAAGCTGGCAGCTCTTAACTCCGTGTTAGAGACCATGTGAGATCGATGGCAGAGCGACCGCTTCTGGCCGGTAGCGGCGCTTTGGCGTGCACAACGCAGGTTTCCTTCCAGACCGATGAAGATGCGCCGACAGTGGTTGCACTTCTCGCATTTCGTTACCTCCCCACATCCCTCATCACCGGTGCCTTCACAGGCATTCAGCGAGGCTTCCCCACGTCCTCATGGCGTGTTTGTCTCCTTCATACATTTGTACAGCACAGCGGCTCGCCACTTGGATTTTGTCGATGTTCGCCTTCGGCTGACCTCCCTAACCTTCTGAACAGGCAGCGTTGATTACCAATAATAAAAGGAGACAACCAGTGCCTATCCAGACAGAGCACGACCCGCGCTTGAAGCGTGCACTCAAGACGCGACACATCAGCATGCTGGCCCTGGGCGGCGTCATCGGCGCGGGGCTGTTCGTGGGCTCCAGCGCAGTTATCGCGTCGACCGGGCCTGGCGCTTTCATCACCTATGCCATCACCGGTCTCATCGTTGCGCTGGTGATGCGGATGCTCGGCGAAATGGCCGCCGCACATCCTGCCAAAGGATCGTTCATCGATTACGCCCGCCTGGCATTCGGGCGCCCGGCCGGCTACATGACGGGCTGGCTGTACTGGTATTTCTGGGTGATCGTGGTGGGCTTCGAAGCCGTGGTCGGCGGCCAGATCATCAATGGCTGGTTCCCGGATATCCCGGTGTGGGTCATCGCCCTGGGCCTGATGGTGGTCATGACGTTGTTGAACCTGATGTCGGTGCACTCCTTCGGGGAGGCCGAGTACTGGTTCGCCGGCATCAAGGTCGTGGCCATCATCGTGTTCCTGCTCGTGGCGGGGGCCTATGTCTTCCAGCTCTGGCCAGGCTCCACCGCCAGCCTCGGCAACCTCACCGAGCATGGCGGGTTCCTGCCCCACGGCGTGGCGTCGCTGTTCACTGGCGTGGTCGTGGTCATCTTCTCCATGACCGGCGTGGAGGTCGCCACCCTTGCCGCGGCGGAGTCCGAAGACCCTTCGCGCAACATCCGCAAGGCCGTCAATACCGTGATGCTGCGTATCCTGGTGTTCTTCGTCCTGGCGACTTTCTTCATCGTCGTCGCCCAGCCGTGGACCGAAATCCAGGCCGGCAAGTCACCGTTCGTGGCCACCCTGGAGCACATCGGCATTCCCGGCGCCGGCCACATGCTGACCGCCGTGATCCTGGTGGCCGTGCTGTCGGTACTGAACGCCGGGCTCTATACCTCGTCCCGCCTGCTGTACGTGCTGGCCTCCAATGACGAGGCGCCGCGCTGGATTGCCGGTGTGAGCCGCAAGGGCGTACCGGTGCGTGGCGTCATCGCCTCGACGTTGGTGGGGTATGGCTGCGTCGTCATCGCGGCGCGATGGCCCGATACCGTCTTCCAGTTCCTCATCAATTCGTCCGGCACGGTTTTCCTCTTCGTCTACCTGATGATCTGCCTGTCGCAGATCAGGCTCCGCCGCAAATGGGTGGAGAACGGAACCCTGAAGTTCGCGATGTGGGGACATCCCTGGCTGCCGCTGCTGGTGACCGCGTCGATCGTGGCCGTACTGGTGAGCATGGCCTTCGACCCGACGATGCAGATCAGCCTCCTGCAATGCCTGATCGCCATCGCCGCGATTGCCGCCTCGTATGTCCTGGTCCGCATGTCCCGTGCCCGCCAGCGGGGCGCCGGGTGCGAGGCGCAGCCGGCGAGAAGCGCCTAGCCAACCCACCGATCAACCCCATGTTCATGGCCGTCAATGGGAAGCCAACAGCATGTCAGCAAAACTCGATTTGACCCAGTTACCCAACCGGCCGCTCTGGTTCGAGCAGGGCCCGTCCCGCACGCGTCTGGAGGGAGCGGTGGAGGCCGATGTCGTCATCGTCGGCGCGGGATACACCGGCCTGTGGACGGCCTACTACCTGCTCGAGAGCGATCCGTCGCTGCGCGTGATGCTGCTGGAGAAGCGCGAAGTCGGTTTCGGCGCCTCCGGGCGCAACGGTGGCTGGGCCTCGGCGATCTTCCCGATCTCCCTGGCCAGGGTCGCCGGGATGTATTCCCATGACGCCGCCCTGAAGCTACAGGCGGCCATGAACGAGACGGTCGATGAGATCGGCCGCGTGCTCGCCCTGGAGGGCGTCGACGCGGACTATGCCAAGCAGGGCTTTCTCTCGCTGGCCCGCAGTGCACCACAGATGGCCCGGGCAAGAGCAACGGTGGAAGCCTCAGTACGTTTCGGGCTGCCGGACCAGTGGCAGGTCCTCGACGGCGCGCAAGCCGTCGCCAAGGTTGGTGCCCAGGGTACGTTGGGTGGGCTCTACACCGAACACTGTGCGCTCATCCATCCCGGCAAGCTCGTGCGCGGCCTGGCACGGCTCGTCGAGCGGATGGGGGCGACCATCCATGAGCACTCTGCTGCCACGGAGCTTGCTCCAGGCGTCGTCCACACCGAGCAGGGCTCGGTCAGGGCTGGCTTCACGGTGCGCGCCACCGAGGCGTTCACTTCGCAGCAACCTGGACTCTCGCGCTTCGTCATCCCGCTCTACTCGCTGGTGCTGGCGACCGAACCGCTGCCCGCCGACCTGCGCCGCCGGCTGAACCTCGATCACCGCCTGGCCTTCAACGACATGCGCCATCTGCGCGTCTACGGGCAGGTCACGGCCGAGGGACGCCTGGTGTTCGGCGGTCGCGGCGCGCCCTACAACTGGGGTTCGCGGATTTCCGACGACGCCGATCTGGTGGACAACGTCCACAGCAAGATCCACGAAACGATGCTCGAGTTCTTCCCGGACCTGGCCGATGCACGCATCACCCACCGCTGGGGCGGCGCACTGGGGGTTTCCCGCGACTGGTGCCCCACGGTGAGCATCGACCGGAAGAGCCGTATCGCCTGGGCGGGCAACTATGTGGGAGACGGGGTCGCCACCAGCAACCTGGCGGGCCGCATCCTGCGCAACCTGATCCTCGACCGGGACGAGGCGATCAACGCCCTGCCCCTGGTCAATCACCGCTCTCCGTCCTGGGAGCCCGAGCCGCTGCGCTGGCTGGGTGTGAACACCGGGCTCGCCGCGGCTTCGCTGAGCGACATCGAAGAGCGCATTACCCATCGTCCATCACGCACTGCGATGTTGCTGGAGAAGCTGACAGGTGCGCATTAAGAGGAGTACGCCGTGACAACTTTCACGATCATCAAGTCCGCCGCCATCCAGTCGTTGCCACTGAATCCCGCCGGCCAGCGTGCCGGTGCGGACCAGGGCGACCCGCAGATCGCGATCCAGAAGCTGGCGCCCGAGGCGACCGGCAACCTGGGCGTCTGGGAGTGCCAGCCGGGCGGATGGCCCGTGGTCGATCGTCCCGATACCGAGTTCACCTACATCATCTCCGGCCGCGCCCAACTGACGGACGATGCGACCGGTGAAACGGTGGAGGTCACCGGCGGTGACCTGATCATCCTGCCCCCGGGCTGGACCGGGCGCTGGGATGTGCTGGAGACGGTCAGGAAGGTCTACGCGATCTATTGATCGAAGCCGACTCGCTGGCGGGGACTTCAACCCGTCATCCATTACTGTCCGGGGCGGTGGGCAGCTCGCGTACCGCCCCCATGAGTGAGAAATACCGATGACCAACACGATCATGAACTGGATTTCCGGCGCGCCCGTGGAAGCCACCAGCGGCCAGCAACTGCCGGTCTACAATCCGGCCACCGGTGCCGTCACCGGCCAGGTGCAACTGGCCAGCCACGCCGATGTGGACGTAGCCGTGGCCTCCGCCAAGGCCGCCTTCCCGGCCTGGAGCAATCTCCCGCCGCTGCGCCGCTCCCGTGTGCTGAACCGCTTCCTGGCCCTGCTCAACGAGCACCGCGACGAACTGGCCCGTCTGATCACCGCCGAGCACGGCAAGGTGTTCACCGACGCCCAGGGCGAAGTCACTCGCGGCATCGAGATCGTCGAGTTCGCCTGCGGCGCACCGCAACTACTCAAGACCGACTTCACCGACCAGGTCAGCACCAACATCGACAACTGGACGCTGCGCCAGCCGCTGGGCGTGGTGGCGGGCATCACGCCCTTCAACTTTCCGGTGATGGTGCCGATGTGGATGTTCCCCGTGGCGCTGGCCACCGGTAATACCTTCGTGCTCAAGCCCAGCCCGATCGACCCCAGCCCCAGCCTGTTCATCGCCGACCTGCTCAAGCAGGCCGGTCTGCCCGACGGTGTGTTCAACGTGGTGCAGGGCGACAAGGAAGCGGTCAACGCACTGCTGGAACATCCGGATGTGGAGGCCGTCTCGTTCGTCGGCTCGACGCCCATCGCCAACCATATCTACGAGACCGGCGCGCGCCACGGCAAGCGCGTCCAGGCCCTGGGCGGGGCGAAGAACCACTTGGTGGTGATGCCCGATGCCGATATCGACCAAGTGGTGGATGCGCTGATCGGCGCCGCCTACGGCTCGGCTGGCGAGCGCTGCATGGCCATCAGCGTCGCCGTCTTCGTCGGCGACGAGACCGCCGAGAAGGTCATGCCGAAGCTGATCGAGCGTACCCGGGCACTCAAGGTGCTCAATGGCACCAACCTCGAAGCCGAGATGGGGCCGATCGTCACCCGCGCGGCCCTCGATCGTATCTCCGGCTACATCGAGCAGGGCGTGAAGGAAGGTGCCACGCTGCTGGTGGACGGCCGTGGCTTCGACGGTGAAACGGCAGGCGAAGGCTGCGGCGACGGCTTCTGGCTGGGCGGCACGCTGTTCGACAACGCCACCCCGGACATGCGCATCTACAAGGAAGAGATCTTCGGCCCGGTGCTGGCGTGCCTGCGGGTCAAGGATTTCGCCGAGGCGGTGCAGCTCATCAATGACCACGAGTTCGGCAACGGCGTGAGCCTCTACACCCGTGACGGCCACATCGCCCGCGAGTTCGGCCGGCGCATCCAGGTCGGCATGGTGGGCATCAACGTGCCGATCCCGGTGCCCATGGCCTGGCACGGTTTCGGTGGCTGGAAGAAGAGCCTGTTCGGCGACATGCACGCCTATGGCGAAGAGGGCGTGCGTTTCTACACCAGGCAGAAGAGCATCATGCAGCGCTGGCCGCAGGCCATTGCCAAGGGTGCCGAGTTCGCCATGCCGACCAGCAACTGACGCTGTCGGCGAGCAGGACCGGACGGCCTCGCACCCAGGTGCGGGGCCGTTTGCGTTCAAGGGATGTCATCGAACAGCTCGGTGTTCTTGCCGGCCTGGATCGCGATCCAGAAGCGCGCGATGCCCTGGGTGGTGGTGGGCTTGATCCCCGTCAGTTGCTCCACCAGTTTCAGCCGGTAGACCAAGGTCTGGCGGTGAATGCCCAGGTCGAAGGCGGTGGCTTTCCAGTTCCCGTCGTTTTCCAGGAAGGCCAGGAGCGTCGCCAGCAACGATGCGCCCTGGGTGCGGTCGTGCTCGATCAGCGGGCCCAGGTAGCGCCCTACCAGCGCCCGGGCTTCGGCAAGGGATTTCGGTGCCATGATCAGCCCGGTCTCGGCCTCGCCGTAGCGAAGTACGCCGGCCTCGACTTCCTGGGCCTGGGTCAGGGCCAGGCGAGCCTGCCTGATGCTTTCATGAAATCCCGTTGCCGCGGCGATCGGCCCACTGACCCCGATCACGGTACCCTCGCCGAGATTGCTACGCAGCGCATCGAAGACGCTGTTGTCGTCACGACTGATTGCCAACAGCAGGCCCTTGTCGCTCAGCAGCAGTGGGCTCGCCTGGTGCAGGGCGGGCGCCTGGTGCAACTCGTCCACGCCCCAGGGGCCGTTGCTACCCGGCTTGATCGCCAGGCTCACCAGGGTGCCGACCAGGCCGCGCTGTTCCAGGATGGGACGGGCGAGCGTGAACTCCGTTTCGCTCTCCAGCAGGCTGCGCAGCAGCGCCGCTCCCTCTTCGCGCTGCAGGTCACGGTGGATCATCAGGCGTTCGAGTTCGACGCCCAGCAGCCCGACCAGCGAGCGCACCAGGATAGGGTCATCCAGCGTCCTTTCGCCTTTGCGCGCCATGACGAGGTTGGCCCGGGTGCGCCCGCCGATCGGTATCCGCTCGACCCGCACCGGTTGCTGCCGGGGTGACCGGGGTTCGACGATATTGACGCCGCTGACCGCATCCTCGATGGCCAGGCTCAGGTCCAGCGTGGCGGCCAGGATCGAAAGGCGCCCGGCCATGTCGGGTTCCTTGCGCAAGGCTTCGGCATAGGTCTGGAACAGGCGCTCGCTTGCGTTGAAGCGCTCGCGCTGGGCCTGCAGAACGCTTTCGATCACATAGTGGGAGAGCTTGACGAACTCCAGCTCGAAGCTGGCGCGAAGAACGGGAAACAGCAGGCGATCGGCAGCTTTCAGCAGCTTGCCCGATAGTTTCGGTGCGTCATCCCTGGGAGCGACCACCAGCGCGCTGGCACTGCTCTGCACCAGTTGCTCCAGCCAGGCGACCTGATCATCCGCGCCGGATGGAATACCCACCCCGGTCGTCATGACCAGGTCGCCCGGAGAAATCCATCGCCAGGGGTCCGGCAGGTCGACGGCATGGGCCCAGGTGATCAACCGGTTGGTACCGGTCAGGCCCGCAACCGCATGCAGTTTCAGCACTTCGATATCGATGAGGTCCTGCACCGTCAGCATGGGTTTACCGGTCCGCGATTTCCGAGACGGTCATGCTACTGGCTAACGGCGAAGCGAGCCATGTTTGCGAGGGTTCCAGTCATTCCTCGTTCGTAGCAGCCTGACTGGTGGAAAACGCTTCGCGGTTTTCCACCCTACGCGAGCTCAAGGACGACGTGTGGACAACGTTTACTTGTCCACCGTCCGCTGGCTCGACCGGGCCAACGCGTTCGCCTCTGCGGGAAAACGCGGCGTGAGCATGGCGAAGGTGCGTTGGGCAGGCCTACCAGAGTGGCAACGTGTAGCTGACGATCAGGCGGTTCTCGTCGATATCGCCGCCGAAATTGCTGCGGCTCGATGCATTGCGCCATTTCATGACGAGCCCTTTCAGCGAGCCGCTCTGGATGACGTAGGCGAACTCGGAGTTGCGTTCCCATTCCTTGCCCTCCTCCGCCCGGCCCACGACATGGACGTTGTCGCCGGAGAGGTAGCGGGTCATGAAGCTCAGCCCCGGGATGCCCAGCGCGACGAAATCGAAGTCGTAGCGCGCCTGCCAGGAGTGTTCGTCCTCGTTGCCGAAGTCGTTGATCTGCACCAGGTTCACCAGGTAGGAGTCGGCCCCGTTGACGTAGGCGAAGCCGGTGTCGCCGGACATGCGCTGGTAGGCCAGGCCGAATTTGTGGGCACCGAGCGCATAGGAGAACATCGCGCCGAGGGCCCGGTTGTCCACGTTGCTCCCGCCATCGTCGACACTGCGGGACCACAGCAGGTCGGACTTGAGCGTCCCCGCTTCCTTCAGGTCCAGGTTGTGACCGAGCGTGAAGTAGTGCTGGCGGTAGATGCCGTCCAGCTCGCCGTAGTGGTAGGAGGTCGTCAGCGTCGGCAGCCATTTGTAGGTGGCGCCCGCGAAATCCAGGGCATCGCTGTCCCTGGCGCGGCCCAGCACGATGTTGCGCGCGCCGCCGTTGAACACCTGCATCCGCTCGTTATCCGAGGAGTTGCGCAGGTTCACCCGGTCGAAGCGGCCCAGGTCCAGGGAGAGGTTCTCGATTTCCGCACTGGTCAGCCAGGTGCCCCGGAAGGTCTGCGGCAGCAGCCGGCTGTCATTGGACAGGGCGATGGGCAGCTTGGGGAACAGGGTGCCGTATTTCAGCGTGCTGTTCGAGACACGCAGCTTGGCGGTCACGCCGAGTTCGCCGTACTCGTCCTGGGCGCGGCCCGGCGCTTCCCGGTCGGACTTGAGCAGGCCAGTGCCGGTGCGGTCAGGGCTGGAGTCCAGCTTGATTCCCAGCAGCCCCAGCGCATCCACGCCGAAGCCGATCGGCCCTTCGGTGTAGCCGGACTCGTAGCGCAGCAGGAACCCCTGGGCCCACTCCTCGGCCTTGCTCTGCACGGCGCTTTCCTGGCGGAAATCCCGGTTGAAGTAGTAGTTGCGCAGCTCCAGGCTGGCCTTCGAGTCCGCGAGGAACTCGGCATGCAGCGGTGCGCTGGTGCTGAGGGCAACGCCCAGGAGGACCGCTGCGCCAGCGAAGCTCCGGGGAGTGCGATGCTCCCCGATCATCGAAGCGTGAAGAAAGGAAATCCGGAACGGCCGGGAAAGACGGAGGCCGAGCGGTTCGGCCCAGGTTGCAGTCGTCATGGAGCGGTACTCTCTTGTTGTTGTGATGGGTTCCGAGGCCGATGCTAGGAACCCGCCGGAGACCGCGACAAACGATTAAAACAGGTGTTTCGCTTGAGTTTTTATCAAGCAGATATACAGTAAGATCCGCGAAAACACTCTATTCCAAGAAGAAGATTCCGATGATGGACCGACTGCCTCCCCTCAACGCTGTGCGGGCCTTCGAAGCCGTCGCCCGCCACCTGAGCATCACCCTCGCAGCCGATGAACTGAACGTCACGCCGGGGGCCGTCTCGCGGCAGATCCGTACCCTCGAGGAGTACATGGAGCAGCCGCTGTTCATTCGCGGCCACCGGCAGATCACCCTCACGCCCGCCGGCGAGCAGTATTTCAAGGCGGTGGCGCGGATCATCGAGGAACTGCGCAACGCCACCCGCAAGCTCAAGCGGCCGCCCAAGCGCCGGCAGATCAAGGTGCGCGCCTACACCACCTTCGCCATGCAGTGGCTGATTCCGCGACTGGCCAGCTTCCACCAGGAACACCCGAAGATCGAGGTGCTGCTGACCGCCTCGCTGGACCCGGTGGACTTCCACAAGGAAGACCTCGACGCCGCCATCCGCCTCGGTTCCGGGGACTGGCCCAACTGCAACTGCTACGTCCTGAGCGACAACGTCCTGGCACCGGTCTGCAGCCCCGCCCTGCTCGACTCCGAACCCGGCCTGCATGCGCCGGCCGACGTGGCCGAGTACACCATGCTGCACTCCATCGCCCGCCCGGACGACTGGGCGCACTGGCTGGAAGCCACGGGCGTCATCGGCACCGTGGACGCGCGGGCCGGCATGACCTACCAGAGTTCGTCGATGGCCTACGCGGCCGCCATCGGTGGCCAGGGCATCGCCATGGCGCAACTGTTCCTGGTGGAGAAGGAGCTGCGCGAAGGCACCCTGGTCAGGCCCTTCGAGCAGACGGTGGATATGGGCGCCTACACCTACTACCTGCTGACACCCAGGCACCGTGCCGAGAGCGAAGACATGGCCACCTTCCGCCTGTGGCTGCTGGAGCAGGCACGCCTCACCCGCAATGCGGCTTGAGTTTTCCTCAAGCCCTCCCCGCCAAAAAGTGCTTTGTCCGCTCATCGCGCGGCTGCCTAGGATGCCGGAATCCGGCCACGCCGGATCGTCACCCGGGCATCGCTGCAAGACGCTGTGTCCCTGCCCGGGTGATGCCTCCCATCCGCCGAACAGGAGCAAGAAGAACAATGAGCGAGAACATCGGTTTCATCGGCCTCGGCGCCATGGGCCAGAAGATGGCGCGTCACCTGCTCGACCATGGATTCGCCCTGGACCTGTACGACCCCAATCCCGCCGCGCTGGCTCCCCTGCTGGCTCGCGGCGCGCGCAGCCATGCGTCTCCACGGGAAGTGGCCGACGTCGCGGAAATCATCCTGGTCTGCGTGCCCACGCCGGAGATCGTCGAGCAGGTGGTGCTGGGCGAGAACGGCGTCATCCAGGGTGAGACGGTGCGCATCCTGGTCGACCACTCCACCACCGGCCCGAGCATGGCGCGCCGCCTCGACCAGGCGCTCAAGGACCGCGGCATCGCCGCGCTGGACGCGCCCCTGGCCGGCGGCGTGGCCGGGGCCGAAGCGGGAACCCTGTCGGTGATGGTCGGCGGCGATGCAAGCGCCTACGCGCGCTGCGAAGCGGTATTCGCCAGCTTCGGCCGCAAGGTCGTGCATATCGGCGATCAGGCCGGGCTCGGCCAGACCCTCAAGCTGGTCAACAACATGATCGTCGGCGCCACCCTGGTGGCCACCAGCGAAGCGCTGCTGTTCGGCATCAAGGCCGGCCTGGAGCCGAGGCAGATGCTGGAGATACTCAACGTCAGCACGGCGCGCAGCTACACCAGCGAAAACATGCTCGCCGGCACGGTGATGAAGCGGGAGTTCGATTTCGGCTTCCGCCTGGACCTGATGCGCAAGGACATCCGCCTGTTCCTCGCCGAGGCCGAAGCCACCGGCGCGCCCGCCTTCACCTGCGCGGTGGTCAAGCAGTTCTTCGACCAGGCCATCAACTCGGGCGAACCGAGCCGCGACATGACCCACGTGGTGCAGGTGCTGGAGTCGCTGGCCCAGGTGCGGATCGAGGAAAGACCGAGGGTCTGAAGCGGATCTACGCCTGTGGCTGCGGCTGCAGGCTTTCCCGCTTTTCCGCCCACTTCAGCAGCGCATCCAGGGCGGGACACAGCGCCTGTCCCCAGTCCGTCAGGCGGTATTCCACCTTCGGCGGCACCTGCGGGTAGAGCTTGCGCGACACGATCCCGTCCGCCTCCAACTGGCGCAGTTGCTGGGCCAGCATCTTTTGCGAAATGCCGGGAATGAGCTTCTCCAGATCGGAGAAGCGCTGCACCTGGCCGCCGAACAGGTGGAACAGGATGATCAGCTTCCAGCGACCTTCGAGCAGGTGCAGCACTTCCTCGACACCGCTGGCCGCCGTTGCGGGTGTATATGCCTTACTCATGGGTAAGTAGCTTACTTTTTGGTGCGTTCTTGATGAAAAGTGATCTTATGTTGAAGATTCCTGCACGGCAATCCTCAACCGAGAGCAGCAATCATGAGCACCCAGCTACCCAACCCGATCGCCACCTTTTTCGAAGTGAGCAACGGCGCCGACAGCGCCCTCCTCGCGCAGTGCTTCGCACCCGGCGCGACGGTGCATGACGAAGGCCGCACCCATCAGGGACATGCGGCGATCCGCGCCTGGCTGCAGGAAGCGCAACGCCTGTACGAGTACAGCGTCGAACCGCTGGAAGCCTCGCAACAGGGCACAAGCATCAGGGTGCTTGCCAGGGTGGTTGGCAACTTCCCGGGCAGCCCCGTCCAGCTCGAACACCTATTCCGACTGTCCGGCGACAGGATCGCCTCGCTGGAGATCGGCTGATGGGCATGGATCTGGAACTCGAAGGCCTGCGCGTGCTGGTCACCGCGGGCACCAAGGGCATCGGTGGCGCCGTGGTCGAGCTGTTCCATGAGCATGGTGCGCGGGTCGTGGCAGTGGCGCGGGTCCGCCCGGAGGCATTCCCCGAGGAGCGCTTCGTCGCCGCCGATCTCACCACGCCGGAAGGCTGCACCACGGTTGCGGATGCCGTTAACCACAGGCTGGGCGGGGTGGATGTGATCGTCCACGTCCTGGGCGGCTCTTCGGCTCCGGGCGGTGGCTTTGCCGCGCTTGGCGAGGAGGAATGGCACAAGGAGCTGTCCCTCAACCTGTTCCCCTCCGTGCGGCTGGATCGCGCGTTGCTGCCCGGCATGCTCGCCCAGGGCTCCGGCGTCATCATCCACGTCACCTCGATCCAGAACCGGTTCCCGCTGCCGGAAGCCACGACCGCATACGCCGCGGCGAAAGCCGCGCTGTCGACCTACAGCAAGAGCCTGTCGAAGGAAGTGACGCCCAAGGGGATACGCGTGGTGCGGGTGTCCCCCGGCTGGGTGGAAACCGAAGCCTCCGTGGCCCTGGTCGAACGGCTCGCCCAACAGGCCGGCACCGATTACGAAGGCGGCAAGCGGATCATCATGGACTCGCTCGGCGGCATTCCGCTGGGACGCCCGTCGAAGCCGGTCGAAGTGGCGAATCTCATCGCATTCCTGGCTTCGCCGAGGGCCGCGACGATCACCGGGACGGAATACGTGATCGATGGCGGGAGCGTTCCCACGGCGTAGCCCCGAGGCTCAGGAACCCATCGCGAGGTCGCGGCGTACCCGCTCCCCCTGCAATGCCCCGCTGCCCATCAGCGCATCGATCTCCGCATCGCTGAAGGCGAACGAGCGCAGTACGCTGCGCGAATGCTCGCCGAGATCCGGCGCCGGCTGGTAGGACACGGCCGCCGCTTCGGCGCTGTTCACCGGGAATCCCACCGTGCGCAAGGTGCCGTGCCTCGGATGCTCGACCTCCGCCAGCATGCCGTTCCCGGCAAGCTGGGGATGCTCCAGCAGGTCGCTGTAGTCGGTGACCTTCGCACAGAGAATGTCGGCCTTGCGCAGCGCTTGCAGCCAGTGCTCGCTGGTCCGGCCGCCGAACACCGCGTTGAGCGCCGCCTGCATCTCGGCCCGGTGCGCCACGCGCTGGGCCGAGCTGATGAAGCGCGGATCGGTCACCAGTTCCGGAAGGCCGAGCACGCCGCACAGGCGCTCCCAGCGATTGCCGTTGTAGGCCGCCACCATGATCCAGCCGTCCCGGGTCTGGAAGGCTTCGTTGGGCGCCGAATAAGGCGCCGCGCTGCCGATACGGGTGGGCAGTTCGCCGTCCCGCAGGTAGCTGGTGATCGACGACTGTTGCAGGGCCAGGGCGGAATTCATCAGGCTGACGTCGAGGTGCCCGCCCTGCCCGTCGCGCTGCCGTGCCTGCAGCTTGGCGAGGATCGCCATGCAGGCCATGTAGCCGGTCACCACGTCGACCACCGGCGCCTGGACCTTGCACGGCGGCGCCCCCGGCGTGCCGATCAGGCTCATCAGGCCGGAGTCGGCTTGCAGGATGCCGTCGACACCCGCCCGGTCGGCATAGGGCCCCCGCTGGCCGTAGGCGGAAATCGAGCAGTAGACCAGCGCCGGGTTGATCTCCGCCATCGCCTCGTAGCCCAGCCCGAGCCGGGCCATCACGCCCGGGCGCATGCTCTCGATCAGCACGTCCGCCTCGGCCACCATGCGTTGCACGATGGCCAGGCTGGCCGGGTGCTTGAGGTCCAGGCAGACGCCGAGCTTGCCGCGATTGAAGCCGTGGTAGAGCGCGCTGTCGTCGCCGACCCAGGCCGGGCCGAGGGTGCGTCCCAGCTCGCCTTCCGGCGGCTCGATCTTGATCACCCGCGCGCCCATGTCGGCCAGCAGCATGCTGCTGGTCGGGCCAGCGGCGATCTGGGTGAAGTCCAGCACCGTCAGGCCCTTCAAGGCATCACGAAGCATGGCGGTCACCTCCCTGCTTGAAGGTTCCCTGGGCGGTCGCCAGCAGCTCGCCGCCCTCGGAAACCAGGGTCGCCTCGGCAAAGTAGAGGCTGCGGCCGCTGCGGCTGACCCGTCCCCTGGCGATGACGGACCCGGAGCGGGCGGCCTTCAGGTAGGCGATGTTCAGCATCACGGTCACCCCGTGGATTTCCTCTTCGCCATCGCCCGCATGCAGCCCCGCGTAACCGCAGGCGGCATCCAGCAGCGTCGCGACCAGCCCGCCGTGCAGCATCCCCTGCCGGTTCAGGTGGCGGGACTGGATGGACATGTGGAACTCGGCCTCGCCGGGGGCCCACTGGACCAGCTCGACACCGAGACTCTGCAAGAAGGGATTGCTCAACTGCATGGGAACCTCTCCAGGGGCTAACGCCCCTTGTATTCCGGTGTGCGTTTTTCGGCGAAGGCGGCGCGGCCTTCGCGACGATCCTCGGTATCCCGCAGCACGCCCCAGTACAGTTCGGCGAGGCGCTGGGCATCGTGGTCGGACAGGTGCGCGGTCTGCGTCGAGAGCGACTGCAAGGCCTGGATGGCCAACGGCGCCGCGGCGGCGATGCGTTCGGCGAGGGCGAAGGCACGCTCGCTCAGTTCCGCCTGGCTTTCGGCGACTTCCGACACCAGGCCGATCGCCGCCGCCTGCCGGGCATCGATGCGCTGTCCGGTCAGCGCCATCTGCATGGCATGGGCGGACGGCACCGCCTTGAGCAAGCGATGCAGGCCGGAGACAGCGGGAATCGAACCCACCAGCGCCTCCGGCAACCCGAAGCTGGCATTTGCCGAGGCGATGCGCAGGCTGCATTGCAGCGCCAGTTCCAGCCCTCCGCCCAGGCAGTGGCCGTTCACCGCCGCGATCAGCGGCTTGCGGAGGTCGAGGTCGGTGAGGTCGATCAGGCGGATGTAGAGCCCCGCATCCGCCGCCGGCTCGTTGGCGAGGAAGACCGCCTCGGCATAGGAGGCGGTCGACTCCCGCGTGCTCTTGAGATCGGCACCGACGCAGAAAGCCCGCTCGCCGCCGCCGGTGATGATCGCCGTGCGGATTTCCCGGCGGTCACGCACTTCGACCAGATGCTCGCGAAGCTCGCGCAGCGCGCCGATGTCCAGGGCGTTGAGCGCTTCGGGACGGTCGAGGACGATCCGCGCGACCGCCCCGTGGAGTTCCAGTTGAACGGACATGGCCCCTCCTCAGACGCTGGCCGACGACAGGCTGCGCCCGCCGCAGACATAGAGGGTCTGCCCGGTGACATAGGAGCTCGCCGGATCGAGGAAGAACTCCACGGCGTTGGCTATGTCGTCCGGCGTGCCGATGCGCTTCACCGGGACCGTCTCCTTGAGCCGGGCCTGGACCTCCGTATCGAAACCACGGAACAGCGGTGTGTCGACGATGCCAGGCGCGACCGCGTTGACCGTGATGCCCTTGGCGGCGAACTCGATCGCCAGGCTGCGGGTCAGGCTCACCACCCCGCCCTTCGCGGCGGAATAGTTGGCCTGGCCGAAACCGCCCAGCCAGGCGCGCGACGACAGGTTGACGATGCGCCCGAAGCCGCGCTCCAGCATCAGCGGCAGGGCCGCCTTGCAGCAGAGGAACTGGGCGCGGAGGTTGGTATCGACCACCAGGTCCCAGTCTTCCTCGGCCATCTTCAGGAAGCGCTTGTCGCGAACCACCCCGGCGTTGTTCACCAGGAAGTCCAGCGCGCCCTGCGCCTCGCCGATCTCCGCGAAGGCCTGCCCGACGGCGGCGCCATCGGTCAGGTCCAGCGCGATGCCGTGGGCGGGCAGCCCTTCCGCCCGCAGCCGCTCGACTTCGCTGGCGAGGGCCGTTGCGTCGCGATCGAGCAGATAGCTGACGACACCCTGGCGAGCCAGCCGGGTGGCGATGCTCAGGCCGATGCCACGGGCGGCGCCGGTAACCGCCGCGACCTGGCCGACCTGGAAACGTTGCGCAGTCATCTCACACCCCCAGCACGTGCACGGACGAAGCCGCGTGATCGACGCCGGCGATGCCGCCGCCGGTGCACTGGGCGACGCCGATGCGCGGGCTGCCCGCCTGGCGGCCGGTGGCGCGCCCCTGCAATTGCCACATCAGCTCGACCATCTGCGCAACG
This sequence comes from Zestomonas carbonaria, assembly GCF_904061905.1. Lineage (GTDB taxonomy): Bacteria > Pseudomonadota > Gammaproteobacteria > Pseudomonadales > Pseudomonadaceae > Aquipseudomonas > Aquipseudomonas carbonaria. The sequence continues at coordinate 110,604 of NZ_CAJFCI010000080.1, read as the reverse complement.
CCGGTGGCACCCAGCGGGTGCCCCTTGGCGAGCAGGCCGCCACTCGGGTTCACCGGCACACGGCCACCCAGGGCGGTCGCGCCGGAGTGCAGAAACGGCACGGCTTCGCCCGGCGCGGCGAGGCCCAGGGCTTCGTAGTAGAGCAACTCGGCGATGGTGAAGGCGTCGTGCAACTCGACGACGCCAACGTCCCGGGGATCGACGCCGGACTGTTCATAGGCCAGGCGCGCCGCGCGGGCGGTGATCTCCGCATCCAGGATGTCGTCACGCGCACCCTCGCAGAGGCCGGAGACGACGATCGAACCGAGGACACGGACATCCTTGGCATGCGGGCCGGGGCGATTGCCGAGCACCAGCGCCGCCGCGCCATCGACCTGGGACGGGCAGCACTGCAGCAGGGTCAGCGGGTCGGCGATCATCCGCGAGGCCAGCACCTGCTCCAGGGTCACCTCGCTGCGCTGCTGGGCGTATTCGTTCAGCGAACCGTGATGACGGTTCTTCACCGCCACGGCGGCCAGGTCGGCGGGCTTGGCGTCGCGTTCGTGGAGGAAGCGGGTCGCGCGCATGGCGTAGACGGCCGGCAGGACCATGCCCGCGTTGGCATAGAAGTCGGTCTTCTCATCGTTGCGCTGCAGCGGGATGGTGCCGCCGCCGAGCTGCGTGAGCTGCTCGATGCCGAACACCAGCACGGTTTCGTACTGGCCGGCCAGCAACGCATGCCGGGCGAGGTGCACGGCGGTCGCCCCGCTGGCGCAGGCGTTCTCGACGTTGTAGACGGGAATGCCGTCGAGCCCGAGGTCCCGCAGGATCACTTGCCCCAGGATCATGCCGCCCAGGACATTGGCGCAGTAGATGGCCTGGATGTCCCCGAGCGCCAGGCCGGAATCGGCCACGGCCGCGAGAATCGCCGATTGCGCCAGCTCCGGCGCCATCACGCCCTCGTGCCGGCCGAAGCGGGTCATCGCTCCGCCCATGACATGCATCTGGCTCATTGGTGGGCCTCCACGCGTTCGAATACATAACCGAAGGTGTCGTCCCGCAGGATGCGGCAGGTATCGCCGATGGCGGGACGCTCGCTACCGACGACCCGCCCGAAGATCCGCACCGGGCCAGGCAGGTCCAGGTACGCCAGGGCGAACGGAGCCAGGCCGCTCCTGGGGCTCGGATGGATGACGGTGTAGCTGTAGATGGCTCCTTCGGTCGCCAGCGGCAGGGGCTCGTACTGCGCCGCCAGGGGCGAGTGCGGCGAGACCGGCGGGAAAGTGATCTCACCGGAAGAAAGCTTGCGCGAGGCCAGTAACCGCTGGGGCGTTTCGCCTCCCCAGAGAGACGGCAGAACATTCATGTCGACCTCCTGTTTTCATTGCCGCATCGGCGGCTCGACGGAGGTATGTTCGGCATCCGGACAGGGGCCGACAAACGATATAAAAACACCTGATGCTTGAGCTTTTCTCAAACGAAAACACTGGCTGCCCCGCCGCCACACCGGGCCCGGCGACAGCCTCTGGTCGGAAGCGCAGCCTTGGCTCCAGCGCTCCGACCGGCCGAGCTACCCACGGGAATGAATAGGAAGTATTATCATTCGCCAATTCCCAGCCAGTACCTCGTCATGCCCCATGGACCGTCCCGGAAAAGTGGCTTCTTCGACTATTACGAAGAACTCATCGGCACCTGGACACGTCGCCTGCGCAACCGCCAGCATGCCGAGGACCTCGCCCACGATGCCTTCGTCAAGGTGCTGGAAAGTGGTGACGCCACGGTCCTGCAACCGCGCGCCTATCTGCACCGCACCGCGCGCAACATCGCGGTCGACCGGTTTCGCCGGGAGGAGCGGCGCAGCCAGCTCGAAGAGGTGGCCGACCGTGACGAAGCCCCGCCGGCGGACGATCCCGAGGCACACATGCACGCCGTCCAGCTCGCCGACTCGATCGAACAGGCGCTGAGCGAGTTGCCGGCGAACTGCCGCAAGGTGTTCGTCTGGAACAAACTCGAAGGCCTCGGCCAGGCGGAAATCGCCGAACGCCTCGGTGTGTCCAGAAACATGGTCGAACGGTATATGATCCGGACCCTACGGCATCTGCGAGACCGGCTGGATGCCCCAGCCCGATGAGCCCGTCATATGGATACGATGTACAGCCCGCCCCGTCCGGTCGACCGGAAGCCCGCATGAAAGCGCCCCGCTCCCCCGACCCGGTTCGCGACGAATCGGCCTATTGGTTCGCCCGCCGCCGCGAGCGGGATTTTTCCGCCGAAGAACAGGCCCGCTTCGCGGCATGGCTCGACGCCCATGAACGGCATCGCCAGGAATACGAGTTGCTCGACGGCCTGTGGACCGCCGCCGACCTGATTCCCGCCGCGCGCCTGCGCCAACTCTGCGAAGAGAAACGCCCCTCCAGCCGCCGCCGCTTCGTCCAACTGGCCGCCGCCGCGACGGTCGCCGGTGTCGCGCTCGGGCTGGGCTGGTTGCTGTATCCCTCGGGGGACTACCGGGAAACCCTGCAGACCCGCGTTGGCGAACGCCAGGAAGTGACCCTGCCCGACGGCTCGGTGGTGCAGTTGAACAGCCGCACCCGGCTGGAGATCCACTACCGGGAGGGCCGCCGCTCGGTCGAGTTGCAGACCGGCGAGGCCCTGTTCAGCGTCAGCCGCGATCCCGCCAGGCCGTTCGTGATCGATGCCGGCCCTGGCCAGGTGACGGTCACCGGCACCCGTTTCGACGTGCTGCATGAAGGCGGCGAAGTGCGGGTGGCGGTCGAGTCAGGCACGGTGCAGGTCGCCGGGAAGGCGGCGGACCAGCCGGTGATCCTCACCGCCGGCAAGGGTACCCGCGTCGACGGCCAGGGACGGGTCGCCCCGGCCCGGGACGTCAACCTGCAGGCCATCGTTTCCTGGCGCGATGGCAAGCTGGTGTTCGACAACGCCACCCTCGCGGAAGTGGCGGCACAGGTCTCCCGCTACCGGGAACAGCCGCTCCGCGTCGACCCGTCGCTGGCGAACCTGCGCTTCTCCAGCGTGTTCAGCTCCGACGACACCGATACCCTGCTCAGCGCCCTGCCGCGCCTGCTGCCGGTGCAGGTAAGAACGCTCCCGGATGGCAGCAGCGAAATAATTCCGCTTTAGATTCAGGATTTTTTTCCGCCGTTCGTCCTCTTCTCCGACCGTGCTTCACCACCCCGGTGGCGGGGCTTTCTTACGGGATCATCAGGACGACAACCTACGTGAACACCACCAAGCAGTTTCCTCGTTCTTCCCTGCGGCGCTGGCTCCCGCTGAGCCTCGCCCTGGCCATCGGCATGGCCCACGCCGAGCCCATCGACATCCCCGCGCAACCGCTGGCGGCCGCCCTCAGCCAGTTGGGCCAACAGACCTCCCTGCAACTGTTCTTCACCCCTGAGCTGGTCGACGGCAAGCAGGCGCCGGCGGTGACCGGCGACCTCTCGCCGCAGCAGGCCCTGAACCTCCTGCTGCAAGGCAGCGGCCTGGACTACGAGACCGTCGACGGCTCGGTGATCCTGCGCCGGACGCAAGCCACCAGCGGCGCCCTGGAACTCGCCCCGACCAACGTGTCGGTGGTCGGCGACTGGCTCGGCACCGCCGATGAGCAGGTGGTGCAGAACCATCCCGGCGCACGCACCGTGGTCCGCCGGGAAGCCATGATCGAGAAAGGCGCGGTCAACGTGCGCGACGCCCTGCGCACCGTCCCCGGCGTGCAGGTGCAGGAATCCAACGGCACCGGCGGCAGCGACATCTCCCTGAACTTCGGCGTGCGCGGCCTCACCTCGCGCCTGTCGCCGCGCTCGACCGTGCTGATCGACGGCGTGCCCGCGGCCTTCGCGCCCTATGGCCAGCCGCAGTTGTCGATGTCGCCGATCTCCCTGGGCAACCTCGACAGCATCGACGTGGTGCGTGGCGCCGGCTCGGTGCGCTACGGCCCGCAGAACGTCGGTGGCGTGGTCAACTTCGTCACCCGGGCGATTCCCGAGACCTTCTCGGGGGATGTCTCCACCACCATGGAGAACGCCTCCCACGGCGGCTGGAAGCACCTCAACAGCATGTTCGTCGGCGGCCGCGCCGACAACGGCATGGGCGTGGCGCTGCTGTATTCCGGAGTGAACGGCGCCGGCTACCGCGACAGCAACAACGGCAACGACATCGACGACGTGCTGCTCAAGACCCACTGGGCGCCGACCGAGCAGGACGACATCTCGCTGAACTTCCACTACTACGACGCCAGCGCCGACATGCCCGGCGGCTTGACCCAGGCGCAGTTCGACGACGATCCCTACCAGTCCGACCGCGACTGGGACAACTTCAGCGGCCGACGCAAGGACGTCTCGTTGAAGTACCTGCGGCAGATCGATGACCTGACCCAGTTCGAAGTACTCACCTACTACTCCGACAGCTTCCGTGGCAGCCACATCGCCACCCGCGACCAGCGCTTCCTCGGCTCGTTCCCGCGCAACTACTACACCTTCGGCATCGAGCCGCGCCTCTCGCGGATCTTCTTCACCGGCGACGCCACCCACGAGGTCGGCCTCGGCTACCGCTACCTCAAGGAAGCGATGCGCGAGCAGGCCAGCCGCCTGGCGCTGATCGACAACACGCCCACCCCGACGCCCGGCCCGAGCGCCGATGGCCACGTCTACCAGGACCGCACCGGCGGCACCGAGGCCAACGCCTTCTACCTCGACGACAAGATCGACATCGGCAACTGGACGCTGACCCCCGGCATCCGCTTCGAAAGCATCAACACCGACTGGCACGACCGTCCGGTGGTGGGCACCAACGGCGTGCCGGTGCAGGAGAAGCACCGCAGCAAGGACTACAACGAGCCGCTGCCGGCACTCAGCGTCATGTACCACCTCTCCGATGCCTGGAAGCTGTTCGCCAACTACGAGACCTCGTTCGGCAGCCTGCAATACTTCCAGCTCGGCCAGGGCGGCAGCGGCGACAACACCGCCAACGGCCTGGAACCGGAAAAGGCCAAGACCTACGAAGTGGGTACGCGCTACAACGACGGCCAGTGGGGCGGCGAGCTGACGCTGTTCTACATCGACTTCGACGACGAGCTGCAATACATCAGCAACGACGTCGGCTGGACCAACCTTGGCGCCACCAAGCACCAGGGCGTCGAGCTGTCGGGGCACTACGACCTCGACGACCTGCTCCCCGGCCTCAGCGTGAACGGCAGCCTGACCTACACCCGCGCCACCTACGAAGGCGACATCCCCGCCTTCAAGGGCCGCGACCTGCCGTTCTACTCTCGCCAGGTCGCCAACCTCGGGCTGCGCTACCAGGTCGACCGCTGGACCTACAACCTCGACGGCTACGCGCAATCACGCCAGCGCGCCCCCGGCACCGGGATCGACGCCAACGGCAACTTCACCGGCGACTACATCACCGAGCCGACCGCCGATGGCCAGTACGGCGACATTCCCGGCTACGTGACCTGGAACCTGCGCGGCGCCTACGACTTCGGCGAACGGTTCTCCAACCTCAAGCTCGGCGTCGGGGTGAAGAACATCTTCGACCACCAGTACTACACCCGCTCCAGCGACAATAACGCGGGCATCTACCTCGGCCAGCCCCGGACCCTGTTCGTCCAGGCCAGCGTCGGCTTCTGAGGACACGGCGGCAGGGATGCCGCCCGGCGGTGGCAGCGTCAGGCGACCTTCGTCGGGCAACCAAGGTGTGTGATCGATTCCGCTCCCTCACCCAGGCCCTGGCTGGAACCAGGACGGTTCACAACCGGATTGATATCGGCCTGTGCCAACGGCGCGATGTCCTCAATCCCAGTCCGGCGCCAACCCGGCCGGGCTGACTTCGCGGCCGTTGCGCTCCAGCGTGGCGATCCGAGCCATGTCCTCGTCGTCCAGGCGCAGGTCGCGGGCGAGCAGGTTGCTGGCCAGGTTCTCGCGCTTGGTCGACGACGGGATCACCGCATAGCCCAGTCGCAGCGCCCAGGCCAGGGCCACCTGGGCCGGCGTGGCGCGGTGCCTGGCGGCGATCTCGCCGATCACCGGGTCCTTGAGCACCTTGCCGTAGGCCAGGGTCATGTACGAGGTGACGCGGATGCCCTGGGATTGCAGGAACTCGGCCAGCTTGCGGTTCTGCAGGTACGGGCTCAGCTCGATCTGGTTGGTGGCGATCTCGCCCTCCCCGACCACCGCGATGGCCTGGCGGGTCAGCTCGATGTTGAAGTTGGAGATGCCGATCTGCCGGGTCAGCCCCTGCGCCTTGGCTTCCGCCAGCGCGGTCATGAACTCCTCCAGCGACACGCCCTTGCCCGGCGCCGGCCAGTGGATCAGGGTGAGGTCGACCTGGTCGGTACGCAGCTTGGCCAGGCTTTCACGCAGGCTCGGGACCAGCTTGTCCTTCGCATAGTTGTCGACCCAGATCTTGGTGGTGACGAACAGTTCGTCACGCGGCACGCCGGACTCGGCGATGGCCTGGCCGACCTCGGCTTCGTTGCCGTAGATCTGCGCCGTGTCGATGGCGCGGTAGCCCAGTTCGAGCGCGTTGCGGACCGAGTCGATCACGACCTGGCCTTGCAGGCGGAAGGTGCCGACACCGAAATCGGGAATGCTCATGGAGGTCTCCTTGGAGTGGGTTGAGGTGAAGCGTCCAGGCGCTGAAGCAAACTGGAAAGGACACGAAGTCTGCGGGTTGGATAACTTCCTAAAAAGCGGTCTTTCCTCCAAAGACCTTTGACTCTCAGTCAAAAGCTTGCGGAAAAACGGGTTGGCCGGCAGAGGTCCCGGCCAACCCGTCTATGCCGTGGCGCCCGGGCTCTCGGACAGCGACAGGACATGGCCGGCCTGCGGACTCGTCCGGCCAGCCAGCACCTCCCGGTACACACGCTCGACCGCCTCCGGCCCCAGGCCCGGCTCGACCTCCATCCACGCCCCGACGAAGGCGATGAACGCCTGCCAGCGCTCGGCCAGTCGCTGCTGGAACCCTGCTCCGCCCCACTCCTGCAAACGCTTCTCGGCCTGCGCCGGGGCGAAGAAGAATTGCGGCGCCGGACCGGGCAGGTCCTTCGGCAACCCGCCGCGCTGGTCCCAGTGCGAAGCGCCGACCAGGCAGCCATGACGCAGTTGCGAGGCGAAATGGGCATGCAGGCGCCCGAGCAGTTCGCCGCTGCCGGCGAAGTCCACGGTCGCGGTGGGAACCGTGGCGTCCAGCTCGGCCACCTGGTCGTAACCGAACACCCGGTCGTAGCAACCCAGCCCCTCGACGAAGGCCCGGTTGCCCGGCGAGGTCAGCCCGACGATCTCGTACTGCTGCTCGCGTTGGTCGCGGTCGCGATGCAGCAGGTAGGCCATGCCGATGGCCGTCTTGCTGGAGGCGCTGGTCAGCACCAGGCGCGTGGCGCCGAAGAAGCGGTTGTCGGCGAAGAAGTCGTCGAGCAGGAACGAGGTGGTGAACAGCGGGCGCAGCAGCATCTGCAAGGCCTCGCTGTCGGCACTGTAGAGCGGGTCGCGCGAGCAGCGCAGGTACTGGTTGTAGATGATCGGCAGTGGCCGCCGGTGCTCCGCGCCATCGACGAAACTGCCCTCCTTCACCTGCCTGGGCTCCACCACCAGGTGGGTGGACATCGGGTAGTAGCCGTAGAAACGCTCGCCCGGCTCGATACCTTCGCAGCGGGAAGCCTGCACCTCGGCGAAGCCCCACACCGGAATGATCCCCCTGCCCTCCGGCGCCGGGAAGAACTGCCAATAGCGCAGGGAATCACCCATGGCCGCGTAGGTGATGTTGTTGGCGGTGAAGGCGAAGCGGTCGACCTTGAGCAGCACCTGGCCCGGCGCCAGGGCATCCGGGTCCAGCGTCGTCTCCCGGAATTCGCAACGGGCCAGGTCGGCGCGGTCGATCAGGAAATCCAGCGAAGTCGTGGTTGCCATGATTCCTCACGCCTCCAGCCTGAAGGTCAGTCCGGCGTGTTCGGTGAGGCGCCGGATCAGCTTCTCGCCCATCGCCGGCGCCGTGGTCCAGATGCCGCCGGGCGTGGTGGTGGCGTCGCGCAGCAGGCACAGGGCGCTCTCGGCAATCATCCGCGAAGTGGAGCCGTAGCCCGGATCGCGCTGGCCGGCCACGCTCGCATTGAGGGTCCGGCCGTCCGCCGTCTCGCCGATGAACAGCACGTCGTAGAAGCCGCTTTCCCGCTCTTCCTTGCTCGGCCCTTCGCCGGGCTTGGGCGCCTTGTCGCTGGCCAGAGAGCGGTCGGAAGCCACCGCTTCGGCGATGGCCTTGCCCTGCTCTCCCGGGCCGGTGAGGAGCATTTCGTCGTAGACGAAGTCCTCGCCATAGGCATGGCCCAGGAGGAAATTGGAACGGTGCACGTTGCGGGTATTGATGGCCGCCATGATGAACGGCGCCGCCCAACTGCCCAGGGCCTCGTCGTATTCGGGCGTCGCCGCGGGCGGCTGGGCCGGGCCGCTGAAACCAGGCGTCAGGGCGAAGGGATTGGTCAGCAACTGGAGGATGGCGGGGTCCGCCTTGGCCGCAACCAGGGTGGCCTTGAGACTGGCCGCCGTGCCGCCGGAAAAAGTGCCCTTCATCTTGCGAACCCGGCCCTTGATCCGCGACAGCGGCACGCCGAAACGTTCCCGCGCGGCCTGCTGCAGGAAGAACACGCCGAGGTCGAAGGGAATCGAATCGAAGCCGCAGGAAAACACGATGCGCGCGTCGCTGCGGCGCGCGGTCTCGTCGTACGCGTCGATCATCTTGCGCATCCAGGCCGGCTCGCCGCACAGGTCGACATAGTCGGTCCCCGACTCGGCACAGGCGGCGACCAGCGGCTCGCCATAAAGCTGGTAGGGGCCGACCGTGGTCAGGACCACACGGGTGTTCTCGACCATCGCTCGCAGGCTGGCGGGATCGCCGGTGTCCGCGACCACCAGTGGCGTGTCGGCCGGCGCGCCGATCTCGTCGCGCACGGCGGCCAGCTTGCCGGCATCACGACCGGCCATGGCCCAGTGCAGCTCGCCATCACCGCCATACGCCTGGCTCAGGTACTCGGCCACCAGTCGGCCGGTATAGCCGGAAGCGCCGTAGACGATGATGTCGAACTCGGGTGTCTGTTTCATCTGAATGCCCTCGAACCCACGGGGAAACGAAGGACCTCACGGCCCCTCGATGTAGTCGCAGGCACTCAGCTTAGCTTCTCGCTTGCTCCCGGCCAGGAGATTGGCGCCCCAGGCCGGACAGGTCGCCGACAAACCCGACCAGCGATCCCCACAAGGTATGAAACACTGGGTCACCCGGTTTTCGAGTAGCCGCACACCAGCGCATGTATGGCCGGCTCCTGAACCTTCGAGACAACGAAGGCCAGCAGCAAGGTTCCAAGCACGGCGGAGACGAAACCCCGCAGCCTGCCGAATCCATGCAGGCGCACCTGCATGCGGTAGGCCTGGTAGAGGAACAGCAGGTATCCCAGCAACACGAGGCTCTCGGTCAGCAACAAAGAGCCGTCCGCGGCGATGGTCTGGGTGACCCTCGCGCCGAAATCACCGCCAACGCCACAACTCTCGGCCATCATGCGCAACTTGAGCGCCCGGGTTGGAATCTCGAACAGCTTGAGGAAAACCAGGAAAATGGAAACGAAGAAGAACGAATTGACCACGGCGAGAAAGCCGCCACGCCCATTCAGAACCCTGGCCCCCAGCCAATAGGCTCCGCCATAGACAACCAGCAGCATCCAGTTGAGAACCGTCCCGAAGATCAGGAACTCATTGCTTATATCTATCCCCGCCTGCCTCATCCCGGGCAGGCCGAGCAGCATCAGCATCGCCGCCATCAGCAACCCGAACAGGGCCGACCTGAGGCAGGGTGCATTCCTTCTGCCCTGCCTATCGAAAAACGCATCCGCGTCACGCAGATAAGCCGTGAAATCCCGATAGACAGCCCCGGACAGCGGCAACACTCTGGTGACGAGAAAATCGTTCAGGGCACTCATGCTTCCTCCTTGCTCGCACTTGATCGGCGGCAATGGTACCGCTCCGTCATCGGGTGCGGTCCACAGGAGGACACTTCCAGGCCAGCAACCAGCCACTGTTCGAACGCAGGGCAGGGAAAGAATCTCCCAAGGTGAAATAGAAGTCGCACGCGGCCTGGTATATGGCTTGAACCGTATCGGGAATGCATCGAGCACACACCCGATCAGGTGAGTCATTCCAGGTGGCAATTCACTCCAGCTTCCCGCCGGCCTGCGCCCACGGCGCACTCGCGAAGCGCTCGGCCAGGTAGTCGATCAGCGCTTGCACGCGAACCGGGCGGCTGCGCCCTGGAGGGGTCACGATGTGCAGTGCGATCGGCTCTACCTGCCAGTCCTCCATCACCGTCTCCAACACTCCCGATTGCAGGTCCTTCCAGGCCAGGAACTCGGGTTGCAGGGCCATGCCCAGGCCCGCCCGCAAGGCCGGCTCCAGCGCCTCGGCATTGTTGGCCAGCAATGCCGAGGGCATTGCCTGGGTGAACTCGCCATGCCGTTTGTGCCGGAAACGCCAACTGCTGCCTCCACGCGAATAGCTGTATTGCAGTGCCCGATGCCCGGCCAGGTCGCGTGGGTGGCCAGGACGCCCATGGCGCTCGAAATAGGCTGGTGTGCCGACAAGCAGAATGCGCACGGTGCACAGGCGCCGGGCCAACAGGCTGGAATCGGCCAGGGTCGAGATCCGCAGGGCCATGTCGAATCCATGGGCAACCAGATCGACCAGTTCGTCGCTGAAATGGACGTCGAGCACCACATCGGGATGGCGCGCCATGAAATCCGGCAGTATCGGCGCCAGGTGCGAGATACCAAACGACATCGGTGCCGTCACCCGAATGAGCCCGCGCAGGCTGGTCGACTGCTCCGTCACCTCGGCCTCGACCGCTTCGCCCTCGGCCAGGATGCGAGAAGCACGCTCCAGCGCGACGTGGCCACTCTCCGTCAACGACATCCGCCGCGAAGTGCGATGGAACAGCATGGTCTTCATCCGCCCTTCCAGGCGTGTGATGGCCTTGGAGACGGTGGCCTGCGACAGGCCGAGTTCGTTCGCGGCCCGGGCGAAAGAGCCCGTATCCGCCACCTTGGCGAAGATCGCCCACGCTTCGAGATCCGGCAGCTTTTTCATGGCAGCTCTGGAAACAATCCCCTCATATTGATTCCGTACGATTCTCCATGATCCTTATGAAAATCACCACAAACACATAAAAACAGGAAACCATAAAATTCCATCAATTCCATTCTAAATATAATTCCCACTACCTATAGTGACTCCATCGAAACCAAATCGACCTGGAGAACAGCATGATCGAACGCCGTTCCTTCGACAGCCTCGGTGGTGCCCACCATGGGTGGCTCGATGCCAAGCACCATTTTTCCTTCGCCGAATACCATGATCCGAAGCGCGTGCATTGGGGCGCGCTGCGGGTCTGGAACGACGACACCATCGCTCCGGGCTCGGGCTTCCCGCCGCACCCACACGCGGACATGGAAATCATCACCTACGTCCGCGAAGGCGCCATCACTCACCAGGACAACCTCGGCAACAAGGGCCGCACGGTAGCGGGCGACGTCCAGGTGATGAGCGCGGGCACTGGCATCCGCCACTCCGAGTACAACCTGGAGCCGGGGATTACCCGCATCTTCCAGATCTGGATCTTTCCCGACCGCAGCGGCGAGCCACCATCCTGGGGTTCCAAGCCGTTCCCGAAAGGCGATCGCTCCGGCCACTTCGTGGCCCTGGCCAGCGGAGCGAAAGGCGATGAAGACGCGTTGCCGATCCGTACCGACGCACGGGTGCTGGGGGCAACGCTGAAGGCCGGAGAGACGGTCGAGTACCGCTTCGCCGATGCCAAGCGCTACGGTTATCTGGTGCCAGCCAAGGGCAAGGTCGAGGTCAACGGCGTGCTGCTGGAGGCGCGCGATGGCGCCGCGATCCACGACGAGGAGCTCATCCGGGTCACGGCTCGCGAGGATGCCGAACTGGTGCTGGTGGACGCAGCCGGCTGAGCCACAAGTCTCGAGGTGCGGGGGATTTCGCGGCATCCCCCGCACTGGGCCGGGACCGGTGGCTCCCAGAGCTGCCGAGACGGGCCGAATGCTGCGCAGGCAGCAAGGCATGTCGCCGCTTTCGAACCCGCTCACTCCTTGAAGGAGAGTCACCATGTCCAGCAAATACCTTGAAGTCCTGACTCCGCAGAACAGCCAGGTCATCTTCATCGACCAGCAGCCGCAGATGGCCTTCGGTGTGCAATCGATCGACCGCCAGGTCCTGAAGAACAACGTCGTGGGTCTGGCCAAGGCTGCCAAGGCGTTCGGCATCCCCACCACCATCACCACCGTCGAGACCGACGGTTTCTCCGGCAACACCTATCCCGAACTGCTGGCCGTGTTCCCCGAGAACAAACTCCTCGAGCGCACCTCGATGAACTCCTGGGACGACCAGAACGTGCGCGACGCGCTGGCCAAAAACGCCGCCGCAGGCCGCAAGAAGATCGTCGTTTCCGGCCTGTGGACCGAGGTGTGCAACACCACCTTCGCGTTGTCGTGCCTGCACGACACCGATTATGAAATCTACATGGTCGCCGACGCTTCCGGCGGCACCTCGGTCGAGGCGCACAAGTACGCCATGGACCGCATGGTCCAGGCCGGCATCGTGCCGGTGACCTGGCAGCAGGTGCTGCTCGAATGGCAACGCGACTGGGCACGCAAGGAAACCTACGACGACGTGATGGCGATCGTGAAGGAGCACTCCGGCGCCTACGGCATGGGCGTGGACTATGCCTACACCATGGTGCACAAGGCTCCGGAGCGTGTGCAGCACGGTGAGCGCATCGGCCCCAACCCGGCCAAGTAGGCCCGCTGTGGCAGGAGCCGTCGCGCGCCTGCGGGCGATGGCTCCACGCCACGGGAGCATCGGCACACCGGTGCCGTGAAGCGAGGTGAAGCATGAAGCTCTATGTCCTGTCCCTGGGCGCCGGCCTGCTGGTCGGTGTCGTCTACAGCCTGCTCAACGTGCGCTCGCCGGCGCCGCCCCTGGTTGCCCTGGTCGGGCTGCTCGGCATTCTGGTCGGCGAACAGATCATCCCGATCGGTAAGCAACTGCTCGGCGGCACGGCCTTCAGTGCCGCCTGCGACAAGACGCAGGCCACCAGCCATCTGTTCGGCCAACTGCCCGGCCGCCACGCCGAACCGCAGGCGGAGGAAACCGAGCGGACCTGAACAAGCTGTCTTGGCGCTCGCCCACCAGGCAACGGCCTCTGGGGCGAGCATTGTCGAACCCCCGGATATGAGGGCCGCCACCTATGACATCCCGTCGAAAATTCCTCGGCGCCGCCTCGACGCTGGCGCTGGGTAGCGCATTGGGACGCAACGCCGTCGCCGAAATCCTCAGAACAGGAGAGTCCACCGTGACCGATTCCGTTCCCGAAATCATCTTCCGCAATGGCCAGATCACCACGCTCGATCACGCCAATCCCGTCGCCAGCGCCGTCGCCATCAAGGACGGCAAGTTCCTCGCCGTAGGATCGGACCAGGAGATCATGGCCCTGGCGGGTTCCGCCACCCGGGTCGTCGACCTCAAGCGCCGCAGCGTGCTGCCCGGCCTGTTCGACAACCACACCCACGTGATCCGCGGCGGTCTCAATTACAACCTGGAGCTGCGCTGGGACGGCGTGCGTTCGCTGGCCGACGCCATGGACATGCTCAGGCGCCAGGTGGCTATCACCCCCGCGCCACAATGGGTTCGCGTGGTCGGCGGCTTCACCGAGCAGCAGTTCGTCGAGAAGCGCCTGCCGACCATCGCCGAGATCAACGCGGTCGCGCCCGACACGCCGGTGTTCCTGCTGCACCTCTACGATCGCGCACTGCTCAACGGCGCAGCCCTGCGTGCCGTCGGCTACACCAAGGACACACCCGAGCCCCCGGGCGGCCAGATCACCCGCGACGCCAACGGCAACCCCACCGGCCTGCTGCTGGCCAAGCCCAATGCGATGATCCTCTACGCGACCCTGGCCAAGGGGCCCAAGCTGCCGTTCGACTACCAGGTCAATTCCACGCGCCACTTCATGCGCGAACTCAACCGCCTCGGCGTGACCGGGGTGATCGACGCCGGCGGCGGCTTCCAGAACTACCCCGACGACTACGCGGTGATCCAGAAGCTGGCCGACGAGGGCCAGATGACCGTGCGGCTGGCCTACAACCTGTTCACGCAGAAGCCCAAGGAAGAGAAGGAGGACTTCCTCAAGTGGACCTCCAGCGTGAAGTACAAGCAGGGCACCGACTACTTCCGCCACAATGGCGCCGGCGAGATGCTGGTGTTCTCGGCGGCGGACTTCGAGGACTTCCGCCAGCCACGGCCCGACATGCCGCCGGAGATGGAGGGTGAACTCGAGGAAGTGGTGCGCATCCTCGCGCAGAACAAGTGGCCCTGGCGGTTGCACGCGACCTACGACGAAACCATCACGCGCGCGCTGGACGTGTTCGAGAAGGTCAACCAGGACATCCCGCTTGCCGGAATCAACTGGTTCTTCGATCACGCCGAGACCATCTCGGAGAAGTCCATCGACCGTATCGCGGCGCTCGGCGGCGGCATCGCCGTGCAGCACCGCATGGCCTACCAGGGCGAGTACTTCGTCGAGCGCTACGGCGCCCGCGCCGCCGAGGCAACGCCGCCGGTCAAGCGCATGCTGGAAAAGGGCGTGAAGGTCTCGGCCGGCACCGACGCTACCCGTGTGGCCTCCTACAACCCCTGGGTGTCGCTGTCCTGGATGGTCACTGGCAAGACAGTCGGCGGCCTCGGGCTGTATCCGCGGGCCAACCTGCTCGACCGCGAGACGGCGCTGCGCATGTGGACCGAGAACGTCGCCTGGTTCTCCAACGAGGAAGGCAAGCGCGGCCGCATCCAGGCTGGTCAGTTCGCCGACCTGATCGTGCCGAGCAAGGACTACTTCACGGTGCCCGAGGATGAAATCTCCTTCCTCACCTCCGACCTGACCGTGGTTGGCGGGCGCGTGGTCTATGGTGCGGGCGACTTCGCGCCGCTGGACGACAACCCGCTGCCGCCGGCCATGCCCGACTGGTCGCCGACCCGTACCTTCAAGGGCTATGGCGCCTGGGGCGAGCCCGAGGGCGCTGGAAGGAACTCGCTGGCGCCGCTACGCGCCCAGGCCGCGGCTTCGTGCGGCTGCGCCAGCTCCTGCGGCCTGCATGGCCATGATCATGCGCGTGCCTGGGCCTCCAACGCCCCGGTGTCGGACGCCAGGAGTTTCTTCGGCGCCCTGGGCTGCTCCTGCTGGGCCGTGTAGGAGACTGTCCCATGCCAACGTCCAACTCGCTCGGGCGCAAGCTGGCCGCTACCGTGCGGCCGGTGCTCGGCTCGCCTGCCGCGCGCTTCGTCGCCTACCTCGGCCTGTGTGCGGCTTACCTGCAAGGAGGGTTGGCCAAGCTCACGGACTTTCCGGGCGCAATCGGCGAGATGATCCATTTCGGCTTGTCACCGGCACCGCTGTTCGCGGTGCTGGTGATTCTGCTCGAGCTGGGGGCCTCCGTGATGATTCTCGCCGGCTGGCTGCGTTGGCTGGGAGCGTTGGGGTTGGCAGGGTTCACCTTGCTGGCCACCGGCATCGCCCTGCGCTTCTGGGAACTGCCAGCCGGACAGGAGCGCTTCATGGCCGCCAATTCGTTCTTCGAACATCTCGGACTGGTAGGTGGGTTCCTGCTGGTCGCCTGGCTGGACCTGAAAGAACGGGAGGCATCATGAGCAAGGAATCATCACAGTCCGTTTCCGCCTCTGCCGGTAGTTTCGCTCCCCTGCGACAAACGCTGTTTGCAGTCCTGTGGATCGCGACGATCATCGGCAACACCGGCAGCTTCATCCGCGATGTCGCCAGCGCCTGGATCATGACGGACCTGTCGCCATCGCCAGCGGCCGTCGCGCTGGTGCAGGCCGCTGCGACACTGCCGATTTTCCTGCTGGCCATTCCCGCCGGCGTGCTGTCCGATATTCTCGACCGGCGCAAGTTCCTGATCGCCATCCAACTCCTGCTGGCCAGTGTCAGCATTTGCCTGATGCTGCTGTCGTACGCCGGTCTGCAGTCGGTCGCCTCGCTGGTGGCCCTGACGTTCCTCGGCGGCATCGGCGCGGCGCTGATGGGGCCGACCTGGCAGGCCATCGTGCCCGAACTGGTGGAGAAGAAAGACCTCAAGAACGCGGTGGCGCTCAATTCGCTGGGGATCAACATCGCCCGCGCCATCGGCCCGGCGCTGGGTGGTCTTATCCTCGCCAGCCTGGGAGCGGCATTCACCTATGGGGTGGATGTCATCACCTATGTTTTCGTCATCTCCGCGCTACTGTGGTGGCGGCGACCGGTGGCCGCGCAGGATGTGCTGGCCGAGCGCTTCCCTGGAGCATTCCGGGCGGGACTACGTTACGCCCGCGCCAGCCGCGAGCTGCATGTCGTCCTGGTTCGCGCCTTCGTGTTCTTCGCCCTGGCCAGTTCGGTCTGGGCACTGCTGCCGCTGGTCGCGCGCGGCCTGCTCGGCGGTGGCGCCGGTTTTTACGGCATCCTGCTTGGCGCCGTCGGCCTGGGCGCGATCGCTGGAGCCATCATCCTGCCGAAGCTGCGCGAACGCCTGAATGCCGACGGCCTGCTGCTGGCGGCGGCGCTGGTGACGGCGTCGGTCATGGCCTTCCTCTCGCTCGCGCCGCCGCAATGGATGGCGGTGGCTGCCTTGCTGGCGCTGGGTGCGGCCTGGATCATTGCGCTGACCACACTCAATGGCGTGGCACAGTCCATCCTCCCCAACTGGGTGCGCGGTCGCTCGCTGGCGGTGTATCTCACGGTGTTCAACGGTGCCATGACCGCGGGTAGCCTGAGCTGGGGCGCGGTGGCGACACTGATCGGCGTGCCCTTCACACTGCTGGCGGGGGCCGCCGGGCTGGTCGCGGTGGGCCTGGTCGCCCACCGGCTCAAGCTGCCCAAGGGCGAGGCCGACCTGGTGCCCTCCAGACACTGGCCCGAGCCACTGACAGCGGCGCCGGTCGAGCATGACCGGGGACCGGTGCTGATCCAGATCGAATACCGCGTCGCGACGGAGGACCGTGCCGACTTCCTGAAGGCACTGGCCCGGCTGTCGTCCGAGCGTCGTCGCGATGGCGCCTACGCCTGGGGCATCACCGAGGATGCGGCCGATCCGGAGCTGATGCTCGAATGGTTCCAGGTCGAATCCTGGGCCGAACATTTGCGCCAGCATCATCGGGTTTCCAAGGCGGACGCCGATATCCAGAGCGAAGTACTGCGTTTCCATCGAGGCGAAGCCAGACCCGTGGTGCGGCACTTCCTGGCGTTCAACCACCCGAACGAAGGACGGGCATAGGGGCTGGCAGCAAGCGAGCCGGCCAACCGGCTCGCTTGCTTCATCGGAGATCGACGGCATGGTCCTGACACGGGAACGTCTGGCTTTACTGGCGGTGCTGATCGGTACCACGGAGGTTCGGGCAGCGTTGGCAGGCCTCTCTCTAAAGGCGAGGGTTTTCGCCTGAATCGGTGTCCGGGATCAGCAGCCCACTACACAAACCGCCTTGGTATAAGGATTTGATTTTTAAACACTAGGAAATGGTGCTCGCTGCAATCGATGCCCAACGATGCCGGACGATTTTCAACGATTCCCCGCCAAAGTCCCTGAGCCCAGAAAAGCATCTCCACCGCCGCCCATGGGGATAGAGCAGCATCTTCAAAACAGCACCGGGAATGGCCCAACACCATACCGACTCCCTCTGGCCGCGCCCAGATGTTGCCAGCCAGGCGTCCCACGACGATCCTCGCTATCACCGGAGCGTGAGCCGATACGTCGCAAGAAAGCCATTTCAAGAGCGCGTTGCGCCCACAGGTCGTCACCTGCGACACGAGAACACAACGTGTCGCCAGACTCAAAACGCCGATGGGTAATCAGAGCCTCCCTGAAACTGACAGGTATAACCCATCGCCTTCCAGACGGTTCTCGACGCCAAACTCGGGTGCCCAGTTGAACGTGGCCGTGACCTGTTCCTCAGCGCCGGAAGTGAACTTCACCACAGGCCCCACCGACCAGACCCGACCACGGAATCCATCCAGCGATTCCGCATAGGGGCCGTCGTCATCGGAAATCTGCCGGAGCAGCGAAGCAAAGCCCCCGAATGCCCAGTGCGGCGAGATCGGCCGAAGCCACAACGCATCGATGTGCGCAATGACACCACTCCTAAATCCAGTGGTGTCGTTTCTCGTATTGAAGTCGAGCCCTGCGACGATGCTGAGGTCCCTTCCCGTAGCCATATCGAGATGGGTATAGGCAACCGTCGGCGCAAAGGTCCAGTAGTTCAGTCCTGTATTGGCCAACGAGTCCTCATCGTAACTCCCCGTCGGCGAGTAGATGCGCAGAGCTGTCGACACGAACTGGTCGTCGAAGGTCCAACCCCATGTAGGGGCAACGACAATGTCGCCGAGCGGGCCGCCGGTATCCGTGCGCTGGAAGCCATTCACATGACCGGTCACCTCCATGTATTGAAAAGGCAGCGTCAAGCTCACGGCAAAGGTTGCGCCAGCCGAGGGCTGGATATCCGGCACCCATAGCCCGGTGGCGGCCAGCCCCCACAGCTCGGCATCGAGCCCTGTGCGAATCTCTCCGGCAATCGGCAGCTCAAGACTCCTTCCAGTACTCCCGGCGTAGTGAAGCGCTGAAACACTCCAGTAATTGCCTGGCGGAGGCACCGCACCAGCCATGGGAAGGGCCAGGAGTCCAGGGGAATGGCGCGTCATGGCTCCTTCGCTCGCGAGCGCCAGACCGGGGATGGCGAGGCTCAACATCACAGCAGAAACGAGACGAAGCCCCGCCCCCAAGAGGCCGTGGGGCGCAGTCTCTCCCATCACGGAGCAAAGCACCTCCCACGTGTTCCCTGCCAACCGGTTCATGGCATCGGTTCAAGGTAACCGTTGGCGCGCGCCGAACGAATCGACAGGGCTCTTGCCAAGCGTCGAGACAGACGGGTCAACAGGTGCCCAGGACGAGCCTGGGGGCCAACGAACAAAAAGGGTTGCTCGCTCCATAGCCGTTCGGCGATGCCTTCGGCGACCAGGCGCGGATGACAGCCTTCTCGCGCATAGTAGGTTCGCAGGGCCGCCAACTGGCGCTCGCTGATATTGCTGCCGATCGCCGGCCCCTGGGCCAACGGTGTGTTGATGATCCCCGGGCAGACCACCAGTACTCCGACCTCGCCGACACAAGTCGCGGCCGCAAGCTCCATTGCCAGGACCTCCGAGAGTCCGATCACGGCATGCTTGCTGGCAGCATAGGCCGACATGTTGGGCGCTGGCAGAAAACCCGCAAGCGAGGCGACATTCACGATCCGACGTCGGCCGGCACAGGCCTGCATCGCGGGCAGGAAAGCTCGCGTCATGTGCAGCACGCCAAGCAGGTTGATATCCAACAGGCGACGCCACGCCGCAATCGGTGTCTCCTGGAAACCACCCAGGAAAAACACCCCGGCGTTATTGACCAATACGTCGATGGGGCCGCCTTCGGCATGCACGCGCTCCGCCAGCGCTTGCACCGCCGACTCGTCGGCGACATTGCACACCTCCACGGAGCATTCGGCGCCCGCCAGCTCGACACTCCGCCGTGCCCGCTGCAATGCCTCCGGGTCGATATCCACGAGAAATACACGTGCCCCGCGACGAGCGAAGGCATCCGCGATTTCCAACCCGATGCCGGACGCCGCTCCGGTCACCAATACCCTCTTGCCTTGAAGATCGCACTTGCTCACCGAATACCCCCTACCAGTCAACCCACCGGCCAACCAGCCGTGGGCCGCCCACCATGGGTGGGCTCGCCATCACTCAACGAATGTCTTGCAGTCACTGCCGTCAAAACCTGGCGACGCTCGAGAGCGCGCTCTTGGGGTCGATCAGGATCTTGGCGTGTCTGTCGGCATCGCCCAGCGCCGAAAATGCGGACGCCACCCCTGCCAGCCCAACGTGCCCCGTCACCATCGCGTCACAAAGGATCCTGCCGTCAGCCAGAGCGTGCAGTGCGTCGCGGTACTCCAGCGGCGAATAGCCGACTGCGAATCGCAGGTCGAGCTCCTTGTTGATCGCCAATGCAGGCTCGATGGTGTCAGGCGACATGCACACGCCCACCACCACCACACGGGAAAAGGTCGGAGCCCCCTCGATGATCGACTGCAGCACCCGCCGCCCACCGACACATTCGAAGATCACCGGCGCCTTGGGCTTTGCCCCCAACGCCTCGGCAAGGCGCCAGGAATGCCACCAGGGAACCGGCAGCCGCTCAAGCCGCTCGCGAGTCCCCAGCGCCAACCCCATCAAATCCTCGACTCCCTCGACGAAGTCGCGCTGCCGGCAGTTTTCGTAGGGAGATTCCACCTCGGGATCGACCACGATATCCGCCCCCATCCACTTCGCCAGTGCCCGACGCCCTGGCGAGAAATCGGCTGCGACCACAGTGTCCACCCCGTGGCTCTTCAGAATGGCGATCACCGCTAGCCCGACAGGGCCGCAGCCGATGACGATGGCCATTCCATCCCGCCGGACCTCGCCACGCGCCACGGCATGCCAGGCCACCGCCATCGGCTCGGTCAGCGCCGCTCGATCAGCGTCCAGCCCATTGGGAACCTCGACCATTGCCGACTCCTGCACCACCAGGCGCTCCGCGTAGGCGCCTGGCGCAGCGCTCGACAGGCCTATCATGTCCACCTGCTCACCATTACGGCGTAGCGGCAATGCGCACACGTGCGTGCCAGGCTTGAGCCGCTTCCTGCAACCTGGTCCGTACTCCAGCACCTCGCCACAGAATTCGTGACCGAACACTATCGCTTCCCCGGAGCGGGCAAAGCGCGGGTAGCCACTCCTGCCCATCACATCAGCCCAATGGTCGCAGTGGTGGCGCGCATGCAGGTCAGAACCACAAATACCGCAACGGAGCACCTCCAGCAGCACCTGCCCAGGGCCAGGTACCGGCTCCGGCAGATCGGCAACTTCGAGCTTCGCTCCCTGACATACGACAGCTTTCATCCGGTGACTCCAGAGCAGAAAGAAATCAAGAAATGGTGTGCCCACATCCACGAGCGCTACAGCCTATGCCGCGACGAACCAGTCATTTCTGGCCGGTAGCCCAGGTGGTTTCGTACTTCCCCGGCCTCACAGATCCTTTGCAGCCTCTCGCAACAGGTACTTCTGGATCTTTCCCGTGGAGGTCTTGGGCAAGGGGCCGAACACCACGTCGCGGGGTACCTTGAAGCGAGCCAGATGCACCCGGCAGAAGGCGATGATGTCCGCGATCGCTACATCGGCCGTCCCTGGTTTCAGGGTCACGAAGGCGCAGGGTCTCATAGTCCAACGCCCCCAGCGCCTCCCCCTTCCCGTATTCGGGATCATCGACGTCAACGACCGGCGGCGGGGTATCCAGCATCCGCAGCGCGACCTGGATGACCTCATGAAACTCCTGGTCCGTGATCAATACCTTGGCTTCCCCATGGCGCAACATGAACGCGATGGTTTCCGCGTCCAGGCGCGTGTTGAGGGTATTCAACACCGCTCCGGCCATCGGCACGCCGAAATGCGCCTCGGGCATCTCGGGGATGTTCGGCAGCATCACCGCAACCGTATCCCCCTCTCCCACGCCACGCCTGGCCAATGCGGATGCCAGACGCCGGCAGCGCGCGTAGGTTTCCGCCCAGGTCCGCCGGACGGCGCCGTGAATGACGGCCGGATAGTCCGGGTAGACACTGGCGCTTCGCTCAATGAAGCCAAGGGGGGACAAGGCGAGATGGTTTACTGCGCGGGGGCCAAGCCCCTGCTCATAGATGGACATGATGGAAACCTTTGGATAGGCGCTCCGGCCTGACCTGCCGAGCACACGGTGGCCGGACCGGATAGATTTCTGTATCTGGAGGCAGTCGGGGCTATGGTCGGAGCGAACGCTCCGCGGCAGGCCACAGATAGTCGGCGAACCGCTCCCGCAACTCCTTCTTGCTGACCTTGCCGGTGGCGGTGTACGGCAACTGCGCAAGTAGTTCACAGGCGTCGGGAATCCACCACTTGGCAACCTTGCCTTCGAGGAAGCCCAGCAGATCGTCCGCCTGCGGAGAGGTTCCAGGGCGGGGCACGACCAGCAACAGGGGGCGCTCCCCCCATATGGCGTGCACCACGCCAATCACTGCCGCCTCGGCCACATCCGGATGGGTCATCACGGCGTTCTCGATATCGATCGAACTGATCCACTCGCCGCCGGACTTGATCACGTCCTTGATGCGGTCGGTGATCTGCAGGTAGCCACGCTCATCCAGCGTGGCCACATCGCCGGTATCGAACCAGCCCTCTGTGGGCTTGCCGCCGAAATAGCCGGCGCACACCCACGGGCCGCGCGCCTGCAGGGCTCCGGAGGTTTGGCCGTCACGCGGCAACTCGACGCCCAGCTCATCGACGATACGCAGACTGATGCCGAATACCTGCCGCCCGGCCTTGACCTTCTGCCGTATCCGCTCTTCATCCTCCAGCGCCTGGTACCACGGCTGAGGGCGGTTGTAGGTACCCAGGGGACTGGTTTCCGTCATCCCCCAACCGATCTCCAGGGTCACACCATAGTGTTCCATGCGCTCGACCAGGCTCGGCGGACACGCGGAACCTCCGGACACCGCGCGCTTGAGGCTGGGGATGGGCACGCCGCTCCGGTCCAGGTGATTGAGCAGCGCCAGCCAGACGGTCGGCACTCCCAAGGCGTAGGTAACCCGTTCTTCGTTGATCAGGCTGGCCAGCGTCTCGCCATCCCCGGCCTTCGGCCCGGGTAGCACCAGTCTCGCGCCGATCATGGCCGCACTGTAGGGCATGCCCCAGGCGTTGACGTGGAACATCGGCACTATCGGCAGCACCGTATCCTGGGCCCGCAGGCCAGCCGCCTCCGACAGGCTGCCGGCCAGGTTGTGCAGCAAGGTGCTGCGGTGGCTGTAGAGCACCCCCTTGGGGTTGCCGGTGGTTCCGGAGGTGTAGCAGAGGCCACTGGGCGTACGCTCATCCAGTACCGGCCAGTCGTACCGATCGGACTCGCACGCCAGCAGCGCCTCGTAGCTCTTCAGGTTCGGCAGCGTCGAGGCAGGCAGGGCATCGGCCGCGCACAGCGCCACGTACTGCATGTCCTCGGGCAGGCCGGCCTGGAGCTTTTCGAGCAGGGGCATGAACTGCGGATCGAAGAAAAGAACCGAGTCGTGGGCATGGTTGATGATGTAGGCGATCTGCTCGGGAAACAGCCTCGGGTTGATGGTGTGGCAGATCCGCCCGGAACAAGGAATGGCGTAGTACAGCTCGAAATGCCGGTAGTCGTTCCAGGCCAGCGTGGCAACGCAGCTTCCGCTCGCCACTCCAAGGCGGTCCAGGGCGTTGGCCAGCCGGCGGCTGCGAGCGAAGGCCTCCGAATAGGTATAGCGATGGCGCGTCCCATCGCCGAGCACGGAAACGATCTCGACATCCGCCGCGATCTGCTCGGCGTGACGCATGATCATGCCGATGTTCAACTGGTCCGCCATCATCAGGTCTTGCATCTGAACCTCTACTTTCCAGAACCGGGTGGCCCGTTGCAGCCCGGGCATGCGGGCATCCCGCGCCTGTACCCGGGCGCTTCATTCACAGGGAGTCTGCATCGACGACACCAGGCAATACTTGATCGATCGCGCCAATGATTTACCTGCCGATGCCAGTTGAACCTGCCGATGTGGCAGGAGGAGAACGACTGCTCCGGTGGCCGCGATGCGGGCCACCGGTGCCAGGGCTCAGTCCACGCGTTCGACGGCAGGCGGCAACCAGGTCACACCGTCGAGGGCCTGGCCCTTGGGCCAGTACAGGCGAAGGTTCATCGAGAACTGCCCCTTGGCCGGAGTCGGCAGCCAGTTGTCTTCCTTGTCCTTGCCAGGCGATTCACGCTGGATGTAGATGTCCAGCGAGCCGTCCGGATTGAACACCAGCTTGTCGCGGTCACCGATGGCAAAGCGCTCGATGGGGTTTTCCGTGAACAGCTGGCGCTCGTCGTACATGGTCAGCGACCAGAAGGCCCGTACCGGCGGAATCTGCTCCTTGGCGAAATGCAGGACATAGCGCTGCCCGCCGTCCAGCGGCCGCCCCTCGCTGTCCACGAACGCCGTCGGGTAGATCGCATCCTCGATGGGGTTGGCGCCGAGCCCGGCATAGGCCACGCCGGCGCGGCGCAGGTAGTCGGTGCCATAGGTGCCGATGGCCGTCAGGTTGGTGCGCCAGCCATTGGCCGTCACGCCCGAATGGCGGAAGGCCTGCTTGATCTGCTTGAGCGCGTCGGCCGGTGCCGCGTCCAGGGCATCGCGCACCACCTGGGGCGCAGCGTCGTAAGAGAAGTCCTTGCCAACCTCGAGGCCGATACGCTGCATGCGATCCAGGATCGGATTGTCGTTGGCGTGCGGCGGGTTGTCCTTCAGGAGCTCGGCAAAACGGCTGAAGAACACCTCGCCGCTCATGCGGTCAAGCTGTAACGGCGGAGCTGTCATGTCCTGCTGCGGATTCACCGTTCCCTTGGGAGCTACGTAGGGCTTGCCATAGGCGCTCAACGGATAGGTCTTCATGCCGTCCTGGAACTGGTGTACGGCGGCATAATCCGCCTTGCCGTTGGTCTGGATGCGACCGATCAGCACGCCGGAAGCGGTGGGGCTGCGGTACATCCTGACGCCCGCCGGCAGCCTACCCTGCCATGCCGGCCCGACGACCGCCAGGGTCTGTGCGCCATTGCCCGTGGTGCGCGAACCCGAGGAGGTGAACACATCGGTCCAGAAATCCAGCATGGGCATCAGGTAGTAGCGTCCAGCGGAATCCGGCACCTCGATGACCAGGGGCTCTCGGGACACGTCGTAGCTCATCGCGCTGTAGAGCGTATCGGCATTGGGCCGTACCACATCGGTGTAGGACGCGTCCGGGAACACCCGCGCATGTGTCAGTTGGTTGATCGGGGCGCGTATCCCGCCGGGCTCGGCGACGTTGGTCGCCACTTCGCGGGTCACCTGCATCAGCACCAGCGGATAACCATAGATGTAGGCGTCACGGGCGATTTCGCGAGCCTCCTCGGGTGTGAGGGACGGCAGGGCCTGTACCGCCAGGGACGGACAGAGCAACGACAGACCCAGGGCAGAAGGCAGCAGCAGTTTTTTCATGTTCTTTTCCTTATTCGTACGCGGCTATAGGCCGCCGTCACTCGACCCGGCGGATGGCCGGCGGCACCCACGCCCCGGTACGGGCCGCCCACTGCGGCGAGAACAGACGCATGGTCACCTGGAAATTGCCGGCGGGCGCGGGCAACCAGTTGC
Organism: Zestomonas carbonaria; assembly: GCF_904061905.1. GTDB lineage: Bacteria > Pseudomonadota > Gammaproteobacteria > Pseudomonadales > Pseudomonadaceae > Aquipseudomonas > Aquipseudomonas carbonaria. The sequence goes on along the minus strand of NZ_CAJFCI010000080.1, from coordinate 85,249 downwards.
CCTGGCGCGACTGCTCCGGGGTGCGGTGCTGGATGAGGATTTCCAGGGCGCCGTCCGGCTCGAAGCGCAGATCGTCCCGGTCGCCGATGGCGAAGCGGTCGATCGGGTTGGCGACCTGGAAGCCCTGCTCGTCGTACATGGTCAGCGACCAGAAGGCGTCTACCGGGGGCAACTGGCCCTTCTCGAAACGCAGCACGTAGGCATGCTCGCCGGAGAACGGCCGTCCCTCGGCGTCCACATAGGCATTGGGATAGATGGCATCTTCCGGCAGGTTCGCTCCCAGCCCGGCCATCGCGACGGTGGCGCGTGCGCGGTAGGAGGTGCCGTAGGTGCCCAACCCCTCGAACCAGTTCCAGCCGTTGACCCGTTTGCCGATCGCACCGGTCGCGACGACATCCTGCATGTCCAGCAGTCCCTTCCGTGCCCCGTCGTTGATCGCCGCCACGGTGGCCTTGTCCAGGCCCTTCACGTCGAACGCCTGGCCAGGCACCAGCCCGAGGCGCTTCATACGAAACAGGATCGGGTAGTCGTTGGCATGCGGCGGGTACTGCTTGAGCAACTCCGCGAAGCGCGTGAACAGCTCGATACCGCTCATCTGGTTGATCTGTTGCTGGGGCGGCGTGAGGTTATCGACCTGTGGGTCGACCGGCAGTCCGCGCGGCGGGGCGTAGTCCTTCCCCCACTGGCTGAGGGGCGTCAGACGATACTGATCCTGCATCTTGTGGACGGCGGCATAGTCGGCCGGCCCGTTGGTCTGGGTGCGCAGGATGGCCCACACCATCGGCGTGGGGGCACGGATCAGCTCCACCCCGTCGGGGAGTTCACCCTGCCAGGAAGGGGCAGCGATGGCGAAGTTCCCAGCCTTGCCGCCAGTCGTACGACTGCCCGGTACGGCGAAGACGTCCGTCCACATGTCCAGCAGCGGCGCCAGGTAGTAACGCCCCTTGCCATCCGGCAGGGACAGAACCACGGGCTCCTTGCCGACATCCAGCCAGGCGAGCGAATACAGCGTGTCGAAGTTGAAGCGCACCACATCCCGGTCCCCCGCTGCCGGGTGGCTGCGGAATTGGGCGAACTGATTCAGCGGCGCGCGTTGCGGATGACTGGTGGCATCCGCGACATTGGTGGCCTGGCGCATGGTGATGTCCATGAGCACCAGCGGGTAGGCGTACTGGTAGACATCCCGCACCAGGGTCTGCAGTTCTTCAGGCGCAAGCTGGTGAGCCGAAGTCGGAGCCGCAGCACCGGGCTCCGCAGCCATGACGGCACTCGCACCCAGGCTGGCGCTCCCGGCAGAGAGCGCAAACAGCAGCAGCCACAGTTTCTTGTTATCCATCGAACGAACTCCCAGGTAGCACACATGATCGGAGGCAAATCTGCTGGAAAAGGTAGCGACTTCGATGAATGACTATTTGACCGGAAACGCCATAAACCTGATAAATTACGCCAAAATAACGATAACGGACCCGACATGACTGATCTCGCACGGGCCTCGGCCCTTCATGGCTTGGCCGAGTTCGCCGCGCTGTATGACCTGCAGGCGGCGCAACTGCTGAAGGACGCCGGCCTGCCCGGCGACTCGCTGGAGCGCCCGGAGCACCTCATTTCCTACCGGAAGTTCGTCAGGCTGCTGGAAATCGGAGAGCTGCGCTCCGGCAATCCGTTCTTCGCCCTGGAGTTCGGGCTGCACCAGGGTGTCGGGGTCTTCGGCCCGCTGCTCTACCTGATCCGCAATGCCAAGGACGTCGGCGACGCCCTGCGCGAGCTCAGCCAGTATTTCCATCTGCATGCCAGCGCGGCGGAGGTCCGCCTGGAGATCGAGGGCGACCACGCCCTGCTGCACTATGACGTCGTGGACATCGACAACCTGCCCAATCTGCGGCTGGCCATCGAGATCGTCGCTGGTGTCGCCATGCAACTGATGCGCACCCTGCTGGGCAGCCGCTGGCAACCGAGCGCACTGCTGCTTCAGCACGCCCCGGTCGTCGAGCCTCAGTCGTACAAGCGATTGCTCGGGCTGGTGCCGCAGTTCAACACACCGTTCAATGCCTGGATCTTCGATGCCCGCCTGCTCGAAACGCCGCTGTTTTCCGCCGACCCGGAACTGCACCGCCTGATCCGCCAGCACCTGAGCACTCTGGACCAGATCACCATCCGCGAACTACCCACCCATGTGCAGCAGGTGCTGCGCAGCCTGCTGCCCAACGGACGGGTGAGCATCGAGCAGATCTCCCAATACCTGATGCTCAGCCCCCGTACCCTGCAGCGCTACCTGGCCGAAGAAGGCACCTCGTTCCAGCAGTTGCTGGACCAGACCCGCCAGGCCATGGCCAGCAGCCATCTGCGCGACTCGGCCATCGACCTCACCCAACTGGCCGGGATACTGGGCTATGCCGATCTCAGCGCCTTCTCACGGGCCTTCCATCGCTGGTTCGGCATGAGCCCGCGCGAGTGGCGCAAGCAGCACGTTCCCGATCATTCCGCGCGGCGCAAGCTGGCCCGCCAGCGGCGCCGCGCAGTGTAGGGACAGGCCCGTCAGCGCCCCTTCCTGCCGAGAAGCAGCGACGCCAGTGCCGGCATGAGCAACAGGGCGCCGACCATGTTCCAGAGGAACAGCAGCACCAGCAGCAAGCCCATGTCGGCCTGGAACTTCAGCGCCGAAAAGACCCAGGTCGCCACCCCCAGGGCCAGGGTCAGGCCAGTGAAGGCCACCGAACTGCCCGTCGTCTTCAGAGACTCGAAAAGTGCGCTCTGGAAATCCAACCCTCGGGCCAGGAAGTTCTCCAGCCGGCTGTACAGGTAGATGCCGTAGTCGACACCGATGCCCACGCCCAGGGCGATCACCGGCAAGGTGGCGATCTTCACCCCGAGCCCTATCTGTGCCATGACAGCCTCGCAGAGCACGGTGGAGAGGTACAGCGGCGCCATCAGGGCGAAGGCCACCCGCAACGAACGAAACTCCAGCCAGACCATGGCGCCAATGATGAGGAAGACCAGGATCAGCATCTGCCGTTCGGACTGTTTGATGACGATGTTGGTCGCCGCCTCTATGCCGGCATTGCCAGCGGCCATGAGGATCTCGAAATCGCCATCGGCATGCTTCTCCGCGAAGGTGGTCACCGCGCTCACCACCCGGCCCAGGGTCTCGGCCTTGTGGTCGGACAGGTAGAAGCTGATCGGCGCGATGCTGCAGTCGCGGTCCACCAGTTCGCCGGGCACGCCGGTGCGCGCCTCGCCCATGACGTAGCGGTCGCGGGAGAATTCGGCCCACTTGGGATTGCCCTCGTTGCGGGCCATGATGTTGAAGCGCATGGTCCGGTACAGCGACTGCACCGACTCCACGCCCTCGACCTCGAGCAACTCCCGCTCCAGGCGGTTGGCCAGGTCGGCGGCCGGGAAGCGCGAGCACTGCTCCTGGGGCGTCTTGAACATCACCACGAACACATCCGTACTGGTGCTGTAGTGCTCCAGCAGGTAGGCATTGTCACGGTTGTAGCGCGACTCGGGGCGGAACTCCGGGGCACCGGCATCCAGGTCGCCGATCTTCAGATCGCGCGCACCGTAGTACCCCAACCCGAGCAGGACCAGGCCGAGCCCCACCAGCGGCCAGGCGAATCGCGGCTGGACCAGTGCGGCGACACCCCGCCACAGCGACCAGGACGACTCGTCGCGCTTGCTCTGCTGTCGCAGGCCACGCGGGCTGACGCCGACATAGGACATCAGCACCGGCAGCAGGAACATCTTGGTGAAAATGGCCACGAAGACACCGAGGCTGGCAGTGATCGCCAATTGCTGGATCACCCCGATATCGATCACCAGTAGCGTCACGAATCCCACGGCATCGGCCAGCAGCGCGGTCGAGCCGGGAATGAACAGAACGCGGAAGGTCCGCTGCGAAGCCTCCAGTGATGTGGCCCCCCTGCCCATTTCGCTCATCACCAGATTGATGTTCTGGACCGCGTGGCTGATGCCGATGGCGAAGATCAGGAACGGCACGAGGATCGAGTAGGGATCGAGGCCGAAGCCCAGCAGGCTGAGCAAACCCAACTGGCAGAGTACGGTGAGCAGGCAGGTCAGCACGGTAACCGCGGTGCTGCGCCAGCAGCGGCAGTACAGATACAGCATGGCGCTGATCAGCGCGACGGTGATGGCGAAGAACAAGGCAATGTCGGATGCCGCGCTCAGCAGGTCGCCAATGATCTGGGCGAAACCGATGACGCGGATGCTCACTCCCTGAGCAGCAAAGTGGTCGCGTACTTCGCTCTCCAGTGCCTGGGTGAACGCTCCATAGTCGAGTGGCTGGCCGGTTTCCGGATCGCGCTCGAGCAGCGGCACGCGGATGATCGCCGACTGGAAATCGTTGGCGACGAAGCTGCCGACCATGTTGGCGCGCTGGATGTTGAGACGCACCTGGGCCAGGGACTCCGGACTGCCGTCATAGTCGTCCGGAATGACCTTCCCCGACCTCAGCCCTTCGTTGGTGACTTCCGCCCACAGGGCGTTGGGCGTCCACAGCGACTTGAGTTTGCCGCGATCGACCCCCGGGATGTAGAAGATCCTGTCATTGACCTCCCGCAGGGTCTCCAGGAACTCCTTGCTGAGAATGTCTCCCTGCGGGTTCTCGACCAGCACCCGCAGCACATTGCTCTGCGGCCGCAGCACCTCCTCGAACCTCAGGTAGTTGGCCACGAAGGGGTGGCTGGTCGGGATCATCCTCGTGAAGCTGGCGTCAGGACGCAGCTCCAGCGCTTTGTAGCCGAGCAGCAACGAAGCTCCCAGAAAGAACATCAACACCGCCAGGCGATGACGGAACAGCAACCGCTCGCAGACCGAAACGAGACGCTCCAGCCCCCGCTCACCAGTTGCCACATGGATCTCGGCATTCATTGCAATTGTCCCTCCAGCTCATCCAGAGGGAGGATCCGTAGCCCATGGCTGCCAATCAGCGCCACCGTCCCCGCATCGGCTTCCACCGCCCCCATCCAGGCCCCCCGTCTTTCGCCGCGCCAGACGCGGAACGCCCGTCCGTCCCGGCTGTACAGCAAGACACCACCGTGCCCCGCGAGCAGCAGGCTGCCATCCGCCAGTTGGCTGCCACCGTAGAGGCTGACCCGTACCGGCACCTCGAGAGCTTCCCAGCTCCGTCCTTGGTCAAGGCTGCTCAGCAATACGCCGCCGAACCCCAGGGCCAGCAGACGGCCATCGCGCAGTTGCAACAAGTGGTACAGCGAAGCATCGGCCAGTTGACTGGCCGGCTGCCAATGCCCGCCGGAATCCTCGGAGCGATACAGGCGCCCCCCCTCCCCGGCCACCAGCAAGCTGCCGTCGGCCAGGCCGAGCACGGCATTCAGGTGCAGGCGCTCGGGGTTGTCCAGGCCGGGCACCAGTGCCCACGAACTCCCACCGTCGCGGGTATGCAGGATCGTGCCGTAGGCCCCCACGACCCAGCCTTCGCGATCGCTGCGGAACCAGACATCCAGCAGCGGATGCGACGGTCCCGCCTCGCCGCCGCTGCGGATATCGTCGAGGGCAAAGATGGCGCTGTCCAGGGCCTCTGCCAGCGCCTCATCGTCCGGATCAGCCGCCTGGGCCGCCTCCAGCCGGGCCACCTCGGACTCGGCCCAGGACTGCATGATGCGGTTGATGGACACGCCATCGAGTTGCCTGCTCCAGGTGTGCCCGCCATCGGCGCTATGGAGGACGACCCCGTCGTGCCCCACGACCCATCCGTGCTGCGCATCGACGAAATGCACGGCGGTCAGCAACAGATCAACAGGCACATCCGCCTGGACCTGGCTGCCATCCGCGGCGCGTAGAAGCACACGGCCGCCTTCACCGACGATCAGCAACCGGCCATCCCGGGCCTGGATGTCGGTGAATGCGGAATCGGCAATCGAACCGGAGACAGGAGAAGGACGCGCCAGTCGGTCGACCAGGGGCACTGTAGCAGCCTGGCCGGACAGCAGCCCGATATTCAGGCCGAGCAGGAGCGCAAGTGCGGAACGAACGTAAGGCATGGCACAAGTCTCGAGAAAATAAAAAGGAGGTGGCGGGTCGGGTACCCGCCACCCCAAGACCACGGAGCGGTGTCTTGGTCAGCGGCCGCTACGACGCAGCGCCGCAGGCGTGAAGCTCTTGATCGTGTCGGTGACGCCGAAGGTGATTGGCTTTTCCTCGTTCGCCAGGCCGAATACATAGCTGCGGCGGGCCTGCAGGTCGTAGGAGGCTTCGCTGATGTGGAGGGCGGACAGCACATCGTAGCGTTGCAGGGAATGCGCTTCCTCGACTCGCCAGAGCGCGCCACGCCCGTCGTAGATATCCGCGGCGAGCACGGCCCAGCTATCCTCGTCGACGTAGAACACCCGCTTGGCATAGATGTGCCGCTCGCCCGGCTTGAGCGTGGCTTCCACCACCCAGACGCGGTGCAGCTCGTACCTCAGCAGGTCGGGATTGAGGTGATTGGCCTGGATGATCCGGTCGTAAGTCAGCGTGCGGTCGGCCAGCTTGTAGGTGTTATAGGGCACCAGCATTTCCTTCTTGCCGAGCAACTTCCACTCGTACTTGTTGGGTGCGCCGTTGTACATGTCGATCGAATCGTTGGTGCGCAGGCCGTCGGCGGTGACCGGCGGCGTGTCGTAGGATAACTCCGGCGCGCGCAGCACCCTGCGCTGCCCCGGGTTGTACTGCCACGCCAGGCGGTCCTCCTTGGTCTGGTCGAGAGGCTCGTGCACCAGGTTCTGAGTGCCCGCAAGGCTTTCCGGAGAGGTCACGGTGGCCCAGAAGTAATAGAGCCGATTGGGTACGGGATTGCCCAGCGCCGATGCCATGGCGACCTTGCGGATGCGCCGCACCGGTGTGAAAGCCCCGTTGGACTGCACCACCATCTCGGTGGGGTAATCGACGTAGCCGCCGACACGGTAACGCACCATGTGGTTCCACATCACTTCCAGGCCCGAAGAAGGAATCGGAAACGGCACACTGGTCTTCTGGTAGTTGAGCAAGCCATTGCCACCATCGGCCAGCTCGACCGTGGCGGCTTCCTGGCGGATCAGGTCGTATTCGGCCTGCGGCAAGGCCGCGGTACGATGGGTCGGATAGACCGCCATCCTGAAGCTGGGATACTTCTCCAGCATGGCCTTGTGACCTGCGCTCAGTTGGTCGGCGTACTGCGCCATGTTGGCCGCCGTGACGCTGAACAGTGGCTGTTCCTCGGCAAAGGGGTCGATATAGCCCTTGTCCGCCTGGTACCCGGCGGGTGCCGTGGCGAGGCCGCCGGTCCAGGCGGGAATGGAACCACTGGCATTGCCGGCCTTTTCCGCCCCCACCGGCGTCAGATCCTGCCCCAGCCGGGAGATTTCATCGGGACCGAGCTTGGCCAGGACACCAGTGCTGACGAGGCTCATAAATCCGCCGAGAACGGCGGCAGAAAGAAGATGCTTGTTCATGGAGTGCCTCGAGATCAGAAGCCCATACGCACACTGAGCGCGATGAAGTCGCGGTCGGTGGCAATGAAGGGAGTGTTGCCGGTACCGGACCAGGACAGGTCCGCACTGTATTTCTGCATGTAGTCGGCTTTCACGCCGATCGAGCCCAGCAACCTGTCCTCGACGAAGTTACTGTCGTAGGACCAGCCCTGGACGTCCTGGCCGAACGACAGGTAGGGGGAAACGTTGACCCCGGCGAACAGCCCCAGGTAGTTCAACTGGGCAAACAGGCGATAGCCCCAGGAGAAATCCGTGGTGAAGCCGTCGCTGCTGCAACCCAGTTTCTGATAGCGCGGAGCGACCCCGAGCGAGCAGCCGAGCGAACCGGGCCCCTGGCCATCGACCAAGTTGCTGCCATAGAGGTCCGGCTTGCCGTAGCGACGCTCATCCTGCCCGGGCAGATCGTGGATGTACTTCATCGCCACCTCCCCCATCAGGGACAGGTTGTCGCTGCCGAGTACCTGCGGGAAGGTCTTGAGGACACCCACCGACAGTTGCGACACCTCAAGGCGGTCGTAGCCGTTGACGACCGAGCCAGGCGGAGCGTCGAGCAGGTCCCGGGCCAGCGGCGCCCCCAGGCCGGCGAAAGTCAGCGGGTTGCCATAGATGGCCGGCACCGTGTCGCCGGTGAACAACGCCACCGGCTGGTTGGGCCGATAGCTGTATTCGCCGAATACCGAGGCCCCCGCGACGTTGGTGGAGAAGCTCAGACCGAAGATGCGGACGTCTTCCGGGAATGTCACGAAGTAGTCGGCATTACTGGCCTGCAGACCGGGAATCCAGCCTGGTCCGGCGCCGGGACGCAGATCGGTATGCGCGCCGGTAAGCGGGGTGCGCGAGTGAATGTTCATCGCATAGGCGCCGAATTCGGTACCGATGCTCTCGGCGAAATAACGCAAGGACATGCCCATCTGTCCCTGATCCGACGGCTCGTCGTCCGAGGAGCGTCGGACGATCAGGTCGTTGGCATAGGCGAATTCGTCGTTGGGATTACCCGCTCCGGTGACGTCCACGCCGAAGCAGCCGTCCTGCAGCATGTCGAGCGACGCGAAGTAGGTGCCGCAACCTTCCAGTACCGTCTCGCGCCATTTCAGTTGGTAGAACGCCTCCAGGCTCAGGCTGTCGGTCAGCCCCAGGTTGGCGTACAGCAACGGCACCGGCAGCAGGGCCTCCTTGAGCTGCGAGCCCGGACGGCGCAAGGCCGCCACATCGAGCGGGTTGATCGCATTCAGGCCGTTCTGGAAGAACAGCCCCTCGCCCCAGTTGACCACCTGGTTGCCGGCGCGCAAGTGCAGAGGGCGATCGGCTATGTCGAAATCGCCGAAGACATAGGCATCTAGCAACTCGATACCCTGGAACTTGGCCAGATCATCGAAGTGGCTGTCGTCCAGCTTGCTGTCCCGCTGGTAGCCATTGGCCGAATGCCCATGGTCGACCTTGCGATTGTTCAGCGTGTAGTCGTACCAGGCCTTGCCGCGCAGGAAGGCGCCATAGTTGCGGTAGTTGAGCTCGATCTCGCCGAGCAGCGTGACAGGCGACGACACCAGGTCGCGCTTGCGAAAATTCAGTCGGCCATCGTCGACGTTGCGAGCGCCCCTGGGATTGGACTCGCCAGCACTGCCATAGCCCAAGCGGCTGGCATTGCCCTGGAAAATCCACGTCTTGTCCGGAGTCTCAGCGTTCCAGATGCCGCCGGCGCTGATGCTGCCGTTCGCCCTTCCGCTGACCTCGCCCCAATCGAATTCCGCAGCGTGGGCGGATATCGCGAAAGCCAAGGGACTCAACACCCATGCGATCCTGGCTGCCGCCCGGAATCCACTCCTGGCCTCTCGGCCACCTCGTGAGGTCATACACCACCTTCCTGCTTATTGTTCTTGGAAGCCACATCCGGGGCGTCTTCCTCCAGGTGACAAACACCGGAGAGGCCGCGGGTGGCGAGCAGATCATGAAGCTGAAGGTGGTTTACTTCCGGACATAAGGCGCCATTTATTTTGCAAATCGCGCCAGCTCCTCTCGGGATATACAGCCCCGAAAAGGAATAGCACCCCAAGGAACTCTAGGCGCGATATAGCAAGTAACTGGCGCGTTCCATCAAGTATCTGGAACGGAGGGAGAGGCAGGATGACGACAGACCAATAGCCTGGTCGTCGTACCCAGACAGGAGAACAACAAATGCCCATGCCGAACATCGTCTACGAGCACAAGGAACTGCTCACTCTCAACACTCGCGAACTGCCGATCTACGAAGACGCGGTGCCCGGTATCCCCGGCATCGACTCCCAACCCTTGTTCATCGACACCCACTCCAACGTCTGGGTGTTGCGCATCATCTTCAAGCCTGGCGTTCTCATGCCCGTGCACTACCACACCGGGACAGTGCACCTGTGGACCCTGTCGGGCAAATGGTACTACCTCGAGTACCCGGACCAGCCGCAGACCGCCGGCTGCTATCTCTACGAGCCGGGAGGCTCGGTCCATCAGTTCACCACCCCCGCCGACAACACCGAACCGACCGAAGTGATCATGGTAGTGAGCGGCGCCAACATCAATTTCGATCAGGACGGCAACTACCTCGGCGTCCTCGACGCCAGCGAAGTCATGAGCATGATCGACCACCTGATCAGGGAACGCGGCCTGCAACCGGCTCGCTACATCACCCCCGCAGGCGCGCGCTACAGCGACGAGTCATAAGCCTGCCAGCGTGCGGGCATGGCAGTGAACAGCCATGCCCGCCGAACAGCAGGTACTGCTCAGCCTCCCCTTTTTCATCCCGATGTCGACACAGAAGCGGATGGACCGATGCCTGAACGGTCCAGCTGCAATTCTCCGCCGCCCCACCACCGGCCCGGTGCGGGAGGATGTGCAACGCCGAGCACCTCTGCACTCCTCTCAGTGACGTGGACTGAAGCGACGACAGCCCCACCCCGGAGTACCACCATGGATCAAAAAGACAAGTCTGAGCTTTCCCGGCAAGCCTCCGAATACACCTTGAGCCTGAATCCAGTGGTCGGCCCACGTGGGCGCGACCTGCTCAGCAGCGCGCGCATGGTGCTGCTGCAAGCGATGAAACAACCCCGCCATAGCGCCAAGCACACACTCGCCTTCGGTATGGAACTGAAGAATGTCCTGCTCGGCAGGTCCGAGCTGCAGCCCGACGACCGGGACAAGCGCTTCACCGACCCGACTTGGCAGCAGAACCCGCTCTTCCGCCGTTATCTGCAGACCTACCTGGCCTGGCGCAAGGAGCTCGACGACTGGATCAGCGACAGCAACCTGTCCGAACAGGATGTCAGCCGCGGCCAGTTCATCATCGGACTCGTCACCGATGCCTTGGCGCCGAGCAACACCCCAGCCAATCCCGCGGCACTCAAGCGCTTCTACGAGACAGGGGGCAAGAGCCTGCTCGATGGCCTCTCCCAACTGGTCAAGGACCTCATCGACAATGGCGGTATGCCGAGCCAGGTGAACAAGGCGGCCTTCGAGGTCGGCCGCAACCTGGCCACTACGCCAGGCGCCGTGGTGTTCCGCAACGAAGTGCTGGAGCTGATCCAGTACCGGCCGAGCACCGAGCAGGTCCACGAGCGGCCTCTACTGGTGGTGCCGCCGCAGATCAACAAGTTCTACTCCTTCGACCTGTCGCCGGAAAAGAGCATGGCGCGCTTCCTGGTCGGCAGCAGCCTGCAGACCTTCGTGGTCAGTTGGCGCAATCCGGGCAAGGAGCAGCGCGAGTGGGGCCTGTCCACCTACATCGAAGCGCTCAAGGAAGCGGTCGATGCGGTCCTGGCCATCACTGGCAGCACGGACCTCAACATGCTCGGCGCCTGCTCCGGCGGCGGAACCATGTCCTCATTGCTTGGCCACTACGCAGCGCAGGGCGAGAAGAAGGTCAATGCCTTCAGCTTGCTGGTCAGTGTGCTGGATACCCGTGTCGATACTCAGGTTTCTCTGTTCGCCGACGAAAAGACCCTGGAAGCCGCCAAGCGCCACTCCTACCAGGCTGGCGTGCTGGAGGGGCGCGACCTGGCGAAGGTGTTCGCCTGGATGCGTCCCAACGACCTGATCTGGAACTACTGGATCAACAACTACCTGCTCGGCAACGAGCCGCCGGAATTCGATGTCCTCTACTGGAACAACGACACCACCAACCTGCCGGCGGCTCTGCACGGCGAATTCCTCGACATGTACCGGAACAATCCGCTGACCCGCCCTGGCGCGCTGGAGGTCTGTGGCACGCCGATCGATCTGCAACAGGTCACCAGCGACTTCTACTGCGTGGCCGGTACCACGGACCACATCACCCCGTGGGAAGCCTGCTACCGCTCGGTCCACCTGTTCGGCGGCCAGTGCGAGTTCGTACTGTCCAACAGCGGGCATATCCAGAGCATCCTCAACCCGCCGGGCAACCCCAAGGCACGCTTCATGACCAACAGCGAACGGCCCGCCGAGGCCAATGACTGGCTGGAAGGCTCGACCAAGCACAGCGGCTCCTGGTGGCCCCACTGGCAAGCGTGGCTGCAGGCCCGCGCCGGCAAACTGAAGAAGGCGCCCACCAAACTCGGCAACAGGGCCTACTCCGCCGGCGAGGCCGCCCCCGGTACCTACGTGCATCTGCGCTGACAGCGGCGGGGTACGCCCCGCCCCCCCTGACTCCTCAAGGACTCGAACCGAATGACCCACTCCTTCGTCTTTCGCACCGTCGAGCTGGATGGCGAGCATCTGCGCATTGCCATCCGCCCCGGTACGTCACCGATGCCCCCCTTGCTGGTATTCAACGGCATTGGCGCCAATCTGGAGTTGGTGTTTCCCTTCGTGCAGGCACTGGCCCCGGACATGGAGGTGATCGCCTTCGACGTACCCGGCGTCGGTGGCTCCTCCACCCCACTGCTGCCCTACCGCTTTTCCGGATTGGCCAGACGAGTGGCTCGAATGCTGGATTACTTGGGCTATGGCCGGGTCAACGTGATTGGCGTGTCCTGGGGCGGCGCCCTGGCCCAGCAGTTCGCTCGCGACTACCCCGAGCGCTGCAAGAAACTGATCCTGGCGGCAACCGCCACCGGCCTTTTCATGCTGCCGGGCAAGCCCGGGGTACTGTGGAAGATGGCCACTCCGAGGCGTTATATCCAACCCCAGTACGGTGCTCGCATCGCTCCGGACATCTACGGCGGCGCCTTCCGCCATGACGCCAACCTCGCCCTGTCGTTCTCCAGCAAGATCCGCTCCGGCGGCAGGCGCGGCTATTACCTGCAACTACTCGCGGGCTTCGGCTGGACCAGCATTCACTGGCTGCACCGCATCCGCCAACCAACCCTGGTACTGGCCGGCGACGACGACCCTCTGGTCCCCCTGATCAACATGCGCCTGCTGACCAAGCTCATTCCCAATGCAGAACTTCATGTGCTCGATGACGGCCACCTATTCCTGGTGACCCAACCAACAGCAGTCGCACCGCTCATCAATAGATTTCTGGCCGAAGAGACATACCGTGCAAGCATTCATGCCCCCCTGAGCGAGCCTCAGGATGAGCCTGCATAAACATGTCGAAGGGCCCCTCCTCCAAAGTAGCCGCTGCGCCCCCGCTCTCCATGGCTCGCAGGAAAGCCAGCGAGCCCTTCTATCCTGTATGCGTAACGCGTTCGAATAGCTAGTCAGCCCATTGGCTCAGACTTTTCCGGCACCCTGAGCCAATGGTGGCGGCAGCATGTACTTCTGGGCGAATACGCAACATCACCTTGCCGGACGTCGTCTTCTCCGGTCTAACCCAGATCCTGTACGAAAAGTCGATGCGGGCAGAATCGCCGCCGCGATTGGCGAGACAACGGCACGTTCGACCAGGTACTTGAGCGTCTGCATATTTGGCTGAATCAGGAAGGGCTGATCGATCTGGACACCTGGATGATCGACTCCACCGTGGCACGTGCCACCCGAGCCCCTTTAGGCGCCGGAAAAATGGGGGCCGGAAGAACCGCTAGACCATACCCAGGGACGCAGCCGAAGCGGCCTGACCACCAAGACTCACCTGGTTTGCGATGCCAACAGCGTGCCTCTACGCTTCCTGCTTTCAGCAGGACAAACCCGCAACATTGGACAGACCCAGCCGTTTTTGGAACAGATACGTATTCCCGGAAAACCGTGGCGCCCTCGCAAGCGCTGCCGCTGATTGTTGGCTGATAAGGGTTACGACACCAAGCACCTGCGCCAATACTGCGACCGCTACCGGATGCAACCGGTGATCCCGCGGCTCACCATGAGGCGCAAACCCAAGCCAGAGCTGCCCGGATGTTTGGCTGGCTGAAAGAGAACCGGGGATCGGCACCCGCTACGGCAAGTTGGCCAGAAGTTTTGCCGCGATGGTCACGCTGGCTTGCACCCTGCGCGGTCTACGGCAGTGCTTTTCGTACAAAACCTAGGGCGCTGCAATGGGAGTTCATTCATGCCACCGCCGGCAATGCCTCGTGCCCCCTAAGCGCACCTTAAGGCCATAGCGCCTGCTCCTACCTTGCTACGCCCCCTGGGATCCGGTTCGAGCAAGTCCTGACTGACAATGACGCTTGTACCAGTATTGTTGCTTCAAGCGTCTTTGCTCTCCCCTTGGGCTAGATAGCACCTTGCTTCTCTCCCTCACTATGGAGAGCCGTGACAGCCTCGTCCAAACGGTCACCAGGACGCTCAGATTGCAAGAACGAAAAAGGCCGGAGCTTTCGCTACCGGCCTAAGTCGTTGAGGTATATGGTCGGGACGGAGTGATTCGAACACTCTACCCCTTGCACCCCATGCCAGAGGTCGATCTCATAATCCATTGATTTTAAAAGCATCACTTAGGGCGCTCGCTGCCACCGATGTCCTACGGTGCCTGACGATTTTCAACGATTCCCCGCAAAAGTCCCTGAGCAAGCGCATACCCTTGCTCGGCCAGCGTCGATAGTGGGAACCTGCCCTAGGGCACTTACCAACGCCTCATTGATGCCGTCGAGGCTACGAGCCCTATCAGCAAGGCTCTCACCTATCAGTTGCATTGGACTCAACTTGGAATAGCCAACATAGGTTACTAGTACCGCTGCACAGAGGTTATGACGGTTTGTCATAAGTCGGTACTGGGTAGGCTTTAGCCAGTTTTTCCCGCGCCGCCTCGGTAGAGAACATCCAGTTGATGCGGGCACCGCTGGCGTTTCGCAGTTGCTCCCAAGCCGCGACCTCGGCGATCAGCCGATCGCGGCAGTCGATGCGGCGATCCAGGCACTGGCTTCGCAGCACGCCAATTTCAATCTCGACCATGTTGAGCCAACTGGCGTGCTTGGGGGTGTAGTGGAATTCGATCCGCTGCAGGATGCGGCGGGCCTCTGCAGGTGGCAGGGCTTGGTAGAGCGCAGCAGGCGTGTGGGTCGACAGATTGTCCAGCACAACCCGGATGCGCGCTGCCTGGGGGTAGTGGATATCGACTAGGTCGCACATGCACTGAGCGAAGTCATCGGCCGTTCGCCGTTCGGTGACTTTCACCTTGCGCCAGCTACGGTGTGCATCGAGGAAGACGAACAGATTGGCGGTGCCGTTGCGCTTGTATTCGCAGTCGTAGCGCAAGGGTTTGCCCGGCTCGGCCGGAATCGGTTGGCGTACCTCGCCGATGAGTTGGGTTGGGCTTTCGTCGAAGCACACCACCGGGTGCTGTGGATTCGGGGTTTCGGCATACAGGTCGAGTACGTCTTCCATGCGTGCAACATATTGTGCGTCGACCTTGGGAATGCACCACATGTCCTTGCGCCAGGGCTTCAGATCGTTCTCGGCCAGGCGCCGACGTACCGTCTCGCGCGATAGTGCTTCGTGCTCGGTCAGCTTGACGAAGGTGTCGGCGAGCAATTCCAGCGTCCAACGCACACGTCCCTGTGGCGGATTGGTGCAGGCGGTGGCCTCCTTCTTGCCACTGAGCTTGCGCTGCGCCCCACGCCGAGCCTGTTCGTCCAGCGCCGCTTCCAGCCCCATCTCCACGAAGCGGCGCTTGGTGCGATACACCGTGGATTCGCCAACCGACACGGTGGCGGCAATGCTCGCGTCATCCTGGCCAGCGTGCGCCGCCAGCAGGATCTGCGCTCGCTTGAGCTTGCGGACCGCATGCTTGCCGCCGCTTAGCAGGGCAGCAAGCGCCTCACGCTCGGATTGGTCGAGTTCGACTCGATAGCGTAGATTCATCCGGATGGCCTCCTGCGCAAAGGAGCCTTTGACTGCCGGGGTTCCGAATGAATCAGAAATCGCTTCCAGTGTCTGGCGAGCGCTCAGCCTGCCCGGACTTCACCGACAAGCAAGGTCAGTATCTCGCCTTCATCTGGGCCTACAGCGTGATCAATGGCCGCGCTCCGGCCGAGCGCGACATGCAGCGCTTTTTCGCCGTCACGGCACCTTCCGTCCATCAAATGGTGCTCAACCTCGAGCGCAATGGATTGATCCGCCGGCAAGCAGGCATCACCCGCAGCATCGAACTGCTCGTGGACCACAACTGCTTGCCTGTCCTACACCCTGCCAAACTGTCATAACTCCTGTGCAGCGGTACTAGCCTGAAGATGCGAGAATCTTTAGTGCACAATGCCCTCATTAGCATGGCTGTTATGCGCTCTGAGCTCCTTCACATACAAATCCCAAAGATAAATACATTCTGTCGCAAGCTCTAAAGCGTCAATAAAATCAGTATTGCTTAAGACAGTGTACTTGCACCGCACTATCTCTCCACCCTCATCGCCGGTAAGCCAGGTAGATGTATGTCGCTCTCTACCCACCATTTGCGGCTGGCGATCAGTACGCAAGGAGCGAGTCAGCTTACAGTGTTTAGATCCGTTAGCTAAATCAGCACAGATCTTTAATGCTCGGTGACGATCTATGTAGGCGTCCACTTGCCGCGCAGTCACACCGATCTTATTGAGATGTATTATCCAGTCCCGCACATGATAACAATGAATAAAAAAAGAAATAACATCATCATCGAATGCCTCTCTATCATGACCCACTGAAGAGAAAATACCTGCATAGATATTTTCTATCCGCTTAAGATACCTACCTGCCCTCTCTAGTTGCTCCAACTAAACATCTCCAGCACATAAGGGTTTAAGTTACTTCAGGGACTCAGTCAGACTCATGACTGACTGCTCACAGAAATTTTCTGTCGATCCGAAAGAGATAGTCAAGTTAAGCACAATTATGCATCTGGAGGGTCGGATCAGCCCGCCGTCCCGAAGACGAAGAGTGGAAGGGTCGTAGATTGCAGATCGAAACACCCCGTGTCGGGGGTACCTCGCGTCTGAGGTTTCAAAAATTCAGCTCGAAGCAAAGGTGTGGATGAGATGAGCCCGCACCCACCTGTAGCACGCTAGCAGCCCAAACTGAAGGATTACGGCCTACCTTCCCTACCCTCTCGCACGCCCCTCCTAGGCGCCCCAGGCCTTCAACGAGACAGCTATAGGCCAAGCTCTCCTTTACCACTTGCTCGCCCCAAGCGCCGTAAAATGGTATGGTTGCAGAAGCGATTCTATGTTAAAGGCACATCGTGCCGTTCAGTAAAGAAAAAATGATTTTATGAGCAAAACAGCGAAAACTTATAGTGTCGTAACCTCAAACCCAAAGGGGCACTACAAAAATATTACAGTGCGTGGCGGAGACGAGGCACCAGTTACCCTGCGCGTACATCGTTTTGCAGTTGTAGGAAAAGGTGACCAAATTCGCTTTGGTGCAGCGGGTAACAATAGGGTTTTTGTTGTTTCCAAAGATGAAAACGAACCCGACATTCCGCTAACCCCGTTGTTTTCGATTGAGGATACGGTTTCCATTGGGAAGGAAAAATTTGAACTTCGCATTCGAGAGATAAACTCAGAATCCGACATGCGAGCTCTAGAGTTCCTAGAGCAATTTCATTATAAAACCAACAACTCCCTAAACGAAAAAACACAAGAAGAAGAAACTAAAAGCGTAACTGCTTCTGTTGGAGGCCGACGAGCCGTGCTTTATGCTTCCATTAAATTTGGAAAGCGCTGGCTACCCGCTGGATATATCGACCTGCAAATGCCGCTCATGATGTGCAAGCCTCGGCACCAAGCTTTTAACCATCCCTTCGAACACCCTAAGCGCGAAATTCGCTGGGAGCGCTGGGATCAGCGTGCAATGAAAGACTATTTGAACACCATTGTTCGTATTGGTCGCGTCGTGGTCAGCCCTGAGCTGCGGGGTCTTGGCATTACGCGACGCCTCATCAAGGCTGCAAAAGCGTTCTCAGCTGAGCGCTGGCATATAGGCGGAGTACGTCCGATCTTCATGGAAATTTCAGCAGAAATGCTGAGCCATATTGATTTCGTCACATCTTCGGGATTCAGCTTTATTGGAAGAACCGAAGGAAATATTTCACGCGTCCTGAAGGACATGCAATCGATGGCGCGTGCACCGGGTGGTGAATTTGGAATAATGAGCCTGCAGCGCAAATATTTCAGAGTACTGGAAGATTATTGTAAAACACTGCAGATCAGCTTCGACGAAGGTCTTGAAATTCTCCGCCGCAAGATCGAGCAAAGCCAAGACTCTCTAACAACGGGCGAATGGGCAGTCTTGCGATCAGTCATTCGCAATCCAATCCCCTATTATCTGTGCCCGCTAGATGACTACGCGACTAATTACCTCCGAGCTGCCCTAAAAGCATTTCCCCCGACGGAGGAAACCACCCTCAATAAGGTCGAATTCTCAGCCAAGAGTACGCAGATCAGCATCAGTAACCTATCAATACGAGCGGCGTATCGAATTCCGGAAACCCGTTCAACGAAAATTGTAATGGACGCGTTCGGTCTAAAAGGCGATACAGTCTATGCTGACATAGTCCAGAATGTTTCAGTGAAAGCCTCGAATGGCAACATAGTATTTGTAGTTGGCACTAGCGGAAGCGGTAAGAGTGTCTTTTTAAACTCACTGGACCCAGATAAAACATTAGATGGCAACCTAACAGTTAAGCGCACAGGAAGCATGAAGCATTCAGCAGGCTGGCTTCGCCCGCTACGAGACGACGCTCCTGTGTTCGAGGTCTTAGCAGAGAAATTTACACCAGAAAAGGCTTTTGTTGCCCTTAGCCGTGTCGGCTTATCAGAGGCACTAGCCTTTATAAAACCTTTTTGGATGTTGAGCCGCGGGCAGCAATATAGAGCTATGATCGCCGACCTCTTGCTCCGAGACGAAGAGGTTTGGCTCCTCGATGAGTTCTGCAGTGATCTCGACCCAATTACGGCCAAAATCGTTGCACACAATTTGCGTAAACAAGTTATTGCGACCGGCCGCATTGCCTTTATCGCAGCAGCCAATCACATTCATTACCTAGACGCACTGCGTCCAACCAAAGTTTTAATGCTTCGCTCCGGCGATGAACCAGCATGGCTATCTTTCAAGGAATATCAGGATGAGTTTCTCGAGCAAGTTGGCTGAGCGATTCGGTACGGTTATTGATAAAAGCCCCTACTCAATCGAAGATCCACTGGTAAAAGTTCAATATATTTCCAAAGGGCAAAATGTTGTTTTTGGTCGCACTTTAAAAGAAGAAAAATACAACAACCTGCTCTATGTTGGAAAAATCTTGGAAAGCACTAAGGGCAAGAGCTACCTAGGTGCAGATGCGTGGCTGGATACAACTTTTCCGCATGTAATCTATATCACCGGCACTCGCGGAAGCGGTAAGAGTTTTGATCTTGGCGTACTAGTTGAAGGCATATCCAAGCTAGCATGCCCCTCGCCAATCCAAAACGATGTAAAGCCGATCACCTCAATTATTATCGACACCCAGAGCCAATTTTGGACCCTTGGCTACGCACCACGTGAAGCTATTGAGGCAAATAAAATTCAGCTCGAAGAGCTAAAGCGTTGGAATTTGAAGCCGAATAATTTAGCAGCAGCAAAGGTCTTCACACCGCCAGGATCAACCACCTTTCTCGGCACCGAGAAGAAGCTTCAGATTAGACCTCGGGATGTACGAGCAGAAGAATGGTGCGCATTACTCAGCCAAGAGGTCTATAGCCCTCAAGGGCACATTATTACAGCAACACTTGAAGCTCTAGGTGACCAGGATTTCGAAATTGCAGACATGCTAAACTATATCGCCAATGATACAAATTGGCCGACCGTCGCAGAGTCTTCACGCAATGCCATAACCTATAAACTAGATGACTACCGACGCACTAACTTATTTTCAGCTGACGGCCTGAGAATAAGAGACTTCCTGGAAGACGGGACCTGCAATATTCTTTCACTGCGCGAATTACGCAATGAGGACAAGTCACTCATAACAGCGGTTATTGCTCGCAACCTTTTTGACATTCTGGGACGACATCACAATAAAAAGAAGACAGCTAGCTTCTTTGATCAGCCGTTTGAGAGCGATGGAACCCCCGATCGTGTCTGGCTGGTTATCGATGAAGCGCATGTAGTGGCGCCCAGAGATCATATTTCTCCGGCACGAGACGCACTTGTAGAGTACGTTAAACGAGGCCGTGATGCCGGGCTCTCCTTAGTACTTGCCACTCAACAGCCATCAGCTCTTGACGACCGTATACTCAGCCAGGTGAATGTTACCTTCAATCACCGATTGAGCTTTCAAAGTGACATTAATGCAGCAGTGGATCGAATTCCAACAAAATCAGTAAAAACCATGAAATTTGCGGGCACTAATCTAACCGACTTTGGGGACATGGTACGAGTGCTCGATTCTGGCCAGTGCTTCTTAGGGGATCAAGCTAGCAGTCGTGCCGTCCTTGTTCAAATTCGACCCAGAGTAAGCGCACATGGCGGCTACAGTCCATTCTGACCCCTATGCGATCTTGCTGCGGAAGATCGGTTACTCCGTAGGTTTAGAGTTCACTGCAGATCGTATTGGGAATCTGACCTCCCGATATCTACAAGATCGCGATATTACTACCGCAAGCTGGCATGAGCTTGTCACAGGTAGCAAAAGTGAGGGCTACTGGGGCAGAGACCAGAGTGCAGAAAAGCACATTGCAGACTTCTTTTATTCTCTTCGTCTAATCCAGCGGACGACCGGAGATGTGCTTGCCCTCGAAAACCTTGATGCACTAGCCATCGCGTCAGAGCTACTGAGTGATGAACAAGAAAAACGTACTGCACAAGACTTTCTTTTTCTCTGGGCCATACTCACTAACGATGGCGAGATTTTCGTGAATCTTTTGCTGGCAGGGTTTGAAGAACAGGCCATAAAAGACACGCTAACAACCATGATGCTAAACAAGCGAATGGTTGCAACTGAAGCATTAAAAGGGAAAGCAACCGAACAACGCATTAACCGAATTATAACAATAGAGCGCCAAGAAAAAAATGTGGGTAGTAAAGGGTCAGGTCAATCTATAGCATCCTTGAGGCGTACTGTACAGTTACATGCCGAACTTACAGGCAGGTTAAACTCAGATAAGAACTATGATATAGATATCTCTGAAGACTACCTCCGAAAAGTACCACCAAGGAGGCGGGATTGGGCAGTCTCGCTCGGACTGTGGGAGGGAGAAATAGGATTAACGCAGAAAGGCCATAACTTCCTCAACAGCCTACGCCAAAGCGGTTACATCGATGGACAAAACCGCTTCACTTATTGGCCTATGGACTATGAACTAGTTCGGTCCGGCCTTCGCCCGAACATCTTTGGCGAGGCAAAAGGATTATGGAATTGTCTTGTTGACTTCTCAGCAGCTTTTGGCAACGCACAGGCCACCTCGAAACCGGAAGATGATCAAGACGCCATGGTAGAGCTTATTAAAGACATGATGAAAGTATTCCGCAGCTTACATGTGCGAAAAATCATGTTAAGGCGAGAGCTACCAATCACGATTGCCTACCCGGTGGCTATAGCACTATCTTACGCGCAAAACCATGCGATACTTGACCTTCCTGCGGCTATCCTTGCAGAGCAAAAGGGAGAGCAGCGCCGAGTGGCACTACGGCAGTCGAGACGCACCGGCGGCGCCTTGAGCATCAAGAGATAAGTATGCCTGTATTTCTACTACCTGATTTCATTGCTGATCTGCAAGACCACAATGATGCGAATTTTGCACGAAGGGTCCTTCAAAAAACCATCAAACCTGATGGAAGCTTCCGAATAGATTCAGATGACCACCCCTACGAAGGAATTGATGGTGCGTGGATACGGTATGTGAGCCGTCAGGCCACAGCATATCGTGTCATCTTCCTTCGCAAAGGAGAGAATATTTATCTATTCCGAGCAGGGGAACATAGTGTCGAAAATCATCTGAGCAAACCAGGGGAAGGCACTATTAAAGCCGCTGTGCCTGTTCAGGAGGGCGATACTGAAGTTTCAGCACTGACAGCCACTATAGCTGCCCAGCAACAATTGGGTACTGCCACCCCGGTAATTAGTCGCTTCAAACGCAATATTCCCCCGTCTCAAATTCACCGTGAAATATTCTCGCGCCGCAATTTACCACATAAAGATATCTGGCTGATCACTCCTTCGGTGGATGAAGAACTTTTTGCCCCTACAAAATCTTTTGGCAAGCTTCTACTCGAAC
This sequence comes from Zestomonas carbonaria, assembly GCF_904061905.1. Lineage (GTDB taxonomy): Bacteria > Pseudomonadota > Gammaproteobacteria > Pseudomonadales > Pseudomonadaceae > Aquipseudomonas > Aquipseudomonas carbonaria. The sequence continues at coordinate 63,228 of NZ_CAJFCI010000080.1, read as the reverse complement.
AGGCTGAAGACGGGGCAAGTGTTGTAATCATAACCGCCCCTCCCAAAAACATGAATATCGAATGGATGGAAAAACTGGCCGAGCGAAATATTGGTATTTATTTGTACCCCCAGTTGAATTCAAAACTTTATTGTTTCATTTTCGATAACAATCGACGCTATGAGACCGGTTTACTCGAGAGCGAGAAATACTCTTCGCTGATTCTCGTCGGCTCGTCTGATCTAACAGCAGTAGGGATGGCTATGGGAGACCAGAGCTTTAATGAGGAACTGTGCTACTCAGCTCCAGAAAACGAAGTAAGCTTCGTGGAGGATTATGTGGCGGAGTTAATGCTAAACAGTTATGAACTGCCTGACGTGCGACGCCTTTTGGCCCGTGGACAATGGCAGAAATTGGAGAGTAGAAAATGACGATGGGCCCTGCAGACTACTATGAAAAAGCGAATTTGAAGGATAACCCTTTCCGCTCAACCCCCAATTTTGCCGCTGATCCCCGAGCCAAAATTTGGGTTGGCTATGAAAAACAGAAAAAGCAGCTCGATAAATACCTAAAACGCTCACTTTCCGACCAAGTTGGAAATGCCAATTTTCTTATGCTCTATGGGAACTATGGCACAGGAAAATCCCATGCACTTCTTTGGGCACAAAATCGAATTCTTCATGATGAAAAAAATCTATTCGATTCAGTGTGCTATTTTATTCCAACGCTCCAAAAAGGAAAAGGTAAGCTCACCTTCGCCGGTGCCTTCTTAGATGACATCATCGCAAAATCCGATCTCATAGCGAATGTGAAAGCATACCAAAATTTCCTTATCGAATGCATTTCGCTTTATCGCACAGCACATAGCCTTGGGCATGACGTAGACGCAGAAAAAATCATTGAGAAATTAATCCACCCAGTGGAACTAAATAATTTCGCAAAGGACATCTATCACTGCCAAAAGGAAGAAGACTTCCTAAAGCTTGTAGCACCAAAAACCTTGACAGACTATCAGGCCATGATAATTTTTACCCGCCTGGTAAACCTGTTTGTTCATGAAATGGAGATTTCGGAGAGCAATCTTAGAAGATTTAAAAAAGGTGCATATCTATTTATCGATGAACTGGATGACTTAGAGCGATCCAGCGTCAAAGAGGCCCGAGAGGTCAATGATATTCTTCGTCATATCTATGACAACTGCCCTAGCTGCTTCTGCATGGTGATCGCACTTTCAGCTGAAATCTCACAGGTGTCCATATTATTTTTTGACTATATCTTAAGTCGCATTCATCGCCAGATCGAACTGGTCGTTCTTGACAAAGATGACACAGTTGCCTTTGTTCGCGAGATTCTAAATAGTAATCGCGCTAATCCGAATGGTGAAACAGGCTTCTTCCCATTCGATGAGGCAGCGATTGAAACCATCGCCTCACAGCTCACAGAGATCACACCACGCAAGATTGTTACGACAATGCAACAAGTGATAGAAGAGGTGCGCCTCGCAGGACATAACCCTGCTGATGGCCCTGTATCTGTAGAATTTCTGGATGAAAATGAAATTTTAGAAGAAGTCCTTGGCGAAGGTGGTGTTGCATAGCTAGCAAGTTCTTTCCCGAATAGCCAAGCAACAGCAAAACCCTAGTATTCCTGGCACTACTTGCTGTTGTTTGGCTTAACCATTAGACACGAATAAAAATTCGTATCTGATCAGCGGAGCCTATTCAATACATAGCCACGAAACAGCCCCAAAATAAGCGCAATACTTTTCGACTCAAATCACATATATATTTGAATACCTCTCTTACTAACTACTTCTCCCGCTTCTTCTACTCAAATAGCGGTTGATAGGGCCTCAGCACTAGGTCCCGGTTGACGATGATGCGTACCGGCAGCCCAGGGCGCTCGGTCAAGGTGGGTTGGATATTCATGTTGCGCCGGGTCATCTCCTGTCCGACCTGGTTCACGCTGTCCTGCACGCTGTCGCGCCCGGCGATGATGACGCGATCACCATCCTGGCGGTTCTCGGGCGCGGCCAGCTCGGCGCCGATACCCAGCAGCGTCGTCAGCGCCGCGCCGGCAAAGATGCGATCCCAATGCCAATCAACACCGTCCTCCAGACCAGCGTAACCGGCCGGGTCGGTGCCCACGAGGTTGTCCAGCGTCAGCGAGGATGTATCCGGCAGGATGATGCGATTCCATACCACCTGCACGCGGCTCTGCCCGTAGCTGACCTGGCTGTTGTAGCGACCGAGGATCCGCGAGCCCTGCGGGATCAGCAGATGCTTGCCGGTCGCCGTATCGTAGACTGGCTCCGTCACCGTGCCGATCACGTCACCCGGAAGATCCGACTTGATGCCCGTCACCAGCGCGCCGGCGATCACCGTTCCGGCCATGACCTGGTACGGAGACGCCGGCAATTGCAGGTTCCCGGAATTACGGATTTCCGTAGTTCCGCCTTGTAGGAACGCCTCTTTCTGCTCCTGCCGGTTCTGCGCGGCTGTCGGATCGGCGGGCTGGGCCGCCATCGAAGCTGGACCGGCTGCCAGTGGGTCGAAGCCTGCCAGTGTTGGTCTCTCCGCAACCGGTTGGGCCGGTGCGGTTGCGGCTGGGCGCTGGCCGCCCGTGCGGAAGAACACCGAGGAGGCGGCCGCCTCTTCCGCCTCCTTCAGCCGAGCCAACCGCTCGGCCTCGGCGGGATCATGGCCGGGTGCCGTGTAGCTGGATGCGGCAGGTCGCTGCGACTGCACGATGGCCGGGCCAAGGTCGCCCGGTAATGGCGGCCCCAGCTCGGGAGGCTGCGTCGGCAGCGGCAGCTTGGAATAGTCCGAGGGCAGTCGGTCAAGCCCTTCGGAGCGAGAAACGCGGTCGACGTTGTACAGCTCGGCCGGATAGTTTCCGCCCCGAGGCTTCGCTGGCTGCAACGACCAGATGGTGGCGCCCAGCACTGCGGCGGAGAGTCCGCCGGCAAGCACCGCCAGGGCACGCCGGTTCAAGCGCGTGACCGGGCGCGGTTGGGCGCGTAGCGCCACTGTTTCGGGCGCCACTTTACCGGCCTGTGGCGCGGCAAGGTCGGGGTTGTCATCCTGGCTCATGCTCAGTTCCCCCCGGTCACGCCGTCCGTACGCTCGATGCGCACCACGTCGCCCTTGTCACCGCCCAGGCGCAGCTCGGCCGCGCCGAACAGCCGATCCACGATGTAGTACGGCGAGCGGAAGCGGTAGTTGACCAGTTGCCCATCCCCCTGCGCGCCAATCACGAACAGCGGCGGCAGCTCACCCTGGGCGATGCCGGCGGGAAACTGGATATAGACTTTCTCGCCGTCATCGAAGGCACGCAGTGGCTGCCACGGCGGATTGCTGCCGCTGATCGCGTAGCGAAAGCGGATCTTCTCCAGCGAGAGGCCGGTATCGATCGGCGTGGCCGCCTGTGCGGCCCGTGCCTGGCGTTGCAAGGCCAGCATCCGGTCCTTCGGGTAGTCCCAGGACACCGAGGCCATCCAGGCGCGCTCGGTGGAGGTCAGCTCAATCAGGTAGGTGCGCCGGCTGGTGGTGATGACCAGGTTGGTCTTCAGATCCGAGCGGATCGGCTTGACCAGCACATTGACGCGCAGCGCGTCGCCGGTGCCGCTGGACGTGTCGCCGACGATCCAGCGCACCGTGTCGCCGGCCGCCACCGTCACCAGCTCCTCGCCGGCCTGCAGCGTGATCACCGTTACCCGCCCCGGCGCGGCATAGACCTGGTACAACGCGCCGTCGCTGTAGGGCCAGACCTGGATCGCATTGACGTAGCCCTCTCGCGTGGGCGCCACCCTCGCCTCCTGGTTCGCCCGTGACACCCTCACCTTCTCGTCGGCCGGCTCCGGTGCGGACTTGGCCTTGTCAGCCCCTGGCAACGGCTTCATCTGTCCTGGCATCGGGAGTACCTGCGGCACCGCCACCACTTCCACCGGCTTCTGCGGCTCGGGCAGCGGCTGCGCCTGCACAGGCTCATCGAGCGAAATACGCGGCGGCGGCTTGCCCTGGCTGGAGCAGCCGGCCAGGACAAGCAGGGCCAAAGTGAACGCGGATTTACGGAAGGACAGGTTCATGGCTTGGCTCCTTCGGACGCCTCGAGCTCACGGCTCCACGACAGCCCGTTGACGTAGATGCCCAAGGGGTTCTTGCGCAGTCGCTGCTCGGTGCGCGGGGTTTGCAGGACCGTGGAGATCACCGCGTTCCAGCGCTCGGTGCCGGCCGGGGCGCCGTTGACGAAGCGCCGCTCCGTCCAGCGCACGTTGAAGGAGGCGTCGCTGGCCCGCACGACGCTGCTGACCTGCACCGTCACCGACTCCTTGCCGACACGGGTGAACGGATCGTTGGTGCGCGCATAGTCGTTGAGCACGGCCGCGCCACGGTCGGTGGTGTAGTCGTAGGCGTCGAGCCAGTTCTGCCGCACCACGATCGGATCGATGGACAGCGAGCGCACCAGCGTGACGAAGCGCGCCAGGTGATAGGCGACCTGCGCATCGGCCGGCCGGTACGGCGTGGCGGCCTCGCCAACCGCGCGCACCTGGCCGCTCTTGTCCACCTCCACCACGTAGGGCGTCACGATGGACTGGGCCGAGCGCCAGACCAGGCCGCCCGCCATCAGCAGCGCGAGCGTCAGGCAACCGAAGGCCATCAGGCGCCAGTTTTTCGCCTGCACGCGGGCCGAGCCGATGCGCTCGTCCCACGCCTGGGCGGCGGCCTGGTATGGGGTAGCGGGTGGCGGCGTCTCGGCGTAGCGCACCCGTGGTCGTCTGAAGCGCATGGCTCGTCCTCCTTACGAATCCGAATCCCGCAGGTTCGGGCCAGCGCCTGAACCGCCGCCGTCGCCACCGCGCAGCGTGTGCGCGACAGTGGTGGCGGCATGGCCGATCCGCTGGCGTCGTTGCAGGCGCTTGGCCCATGCGGGTTGCGCCTTGGCATCGGTGGCGCCTTGGGCCGCCTTGCCCAGGGTGGCCGCGCTGCCAGCAGATGAAGCCCCGCCGCCGCCGGCAAACCGGCCCTTGAGCGAGCGCACCCTGGCGGCCAGTTTCGCGGCCGGCGCCATCCGCGCCCCAGCCGCGACCGCGGCACCCACGCCGGTCGCGGTGGCACCGACGGCGACGGCCATGCCCGCCGCGCCGAGCGCGGCACCGGCCATCGCCCCCGCCCCCAGCTGCGGGCCACCGGAAATCAGCCCGGTGGCGATGCCCGGGCCGAAGATGCCCAAGGCGAGCAGCGCCAGCGAGGCCAGCATGACCACCAGCGCGTGGTCGATGGAGGGCTCGTCGGGGTGCACCTGGAACTCGGCGAACAGTCCGGTGCCGATGCCGACGATCACCGCCAGCACCAGCACCTTGACGCCGGAGGACACCACGTTGCCCAGCACCTTCTCGGCGAGGAACGCGGTCTTGTTCCACAGCGCGAAAGGCACCAGCACGAAGCCCGCGAGCGTGGTCAGCTTGAACTCGATCAGGGTGATGAACAGCTGCACCGCCAGCACGAAGAAGCAGACGATGACCACCAGCCAGGCCAGGAACAGGATGACGATGGGGTCGAGGTTGGCGAACACCTCGGGGAAGCCGGTCAGTTCGCCGATCTGCGCCAGGATCGGCGCGCCGGCGTCGATGCCGGCCTTCGCCAGCCGCCCCGGCTGCAGGAAGGTCTCCATGCTGAGCGCGCCGGTCGCCGTCAGGCCCAGCCCGGCAAAGGAACGGAAGACGATGCCGGCCAGCCAGTTGAAATTGCCGATGATGTAGGCGAAGGCGCCGACATAGAGCACCTTGCGGATCAGCCTCGCCATCACGTCCTCGCCCTGGCCGGTGGCATGGCCAAGCGCCCAGTACAGCCCGGCGATCGTCATGTCGATGGCGATCAGCGTGGCGGTCAGGAAGGCGACCTCCCCCTGCAGCAGCCCGAAGCCCGAGTCGATGTAGCGCGAGAAGGTATCGAGGAAGCGGTCGATGACCGTCACGTCGTTCATGACGAAGCCTCCCTCAGTTCCCGTAGAACCGGACCGAATGCGGCGTGTACGGCGTGCCCTCGCCGAGGAAGCGCCGCCGTACCTCGCGGGCGCGCTCGCTGGCCGCCGCCTGCCGTGCCAGCTCCAGCGAGGCCGCGCGGTCCTGGGTGAGCTGGAGCTGCTGCGCCTGGATGGACTGCTTGGCCTGCAGGGCCAGCAGCTGGTTGGTCGCCTGCATGGCCTGCAGCGCGCCGGTGGCCGACTGGCTCTGCCCCACCAAATCGGCCAGCGCGCCCTCATCCTCCCGTAGGTTCCACGACACCTGCGCCTGCAGGCGCATCGCGGTGTGCAGGCCATCGAGCGTGTGCGCCCAGCGCTCGCGGGCGTCCCGGTACATCTGGTCGCCGCTGACGGTGGCGGCGTACTCCCGCGGGTACAGCCGGGCGAATTCGCGGTCGAGGTTCCGCACATCGTAGGCCAGCCCCTGCGCCTCGGCGATCAGTTGCTCGCTCCTCGCCAGCGACGAGCGCAGCCGGTTGACGATATTGAAGTCGAGGCTCGCCAGGTTGCGCGCCTGGTTGATGAGCATCTGCGACTCGTTCTGCAGCTGCTGTACCTGGTTGTTGATCTGCTCCAGCGTGCGGATGGCCGTCAGCGTGTTCTGCACGAGGTTGGTCGGATCAATCACGGTGAGTGCGAACACGGGCTGCACGGCCAGCAACGACACCGACAGCACGACGGCGAGGGACGCGGAAAGCGCACGGGTCTTCATGGCGAAGCCTCCTGGGGTTGGGCAACGAGGATGGATGCGGCGGATGGCGCGGACGGCAGCAGATCGGCCGCCCAGTCGAGGCCGCAATGACGCAGCCAGGCGGCGGCGAAGCCCGGCACACTGGAGTCGCGCAATACGCCGTCGATGGCGCGCTGGTCCTGGGGCGTCGAGGCGCCGGCGAAGGCGAGCGCGACCGGCCCCAGGTCGAGGTCGAACAGGCGGTTGCCCGCGCGGGACTGGTAGTAGTAATCGCGCTTGGGCTGCGCGGTGGCGACGATCTCGATCTGCCGGCCGTTGAGGCCGAAGCCCTCGTAGATCACGCGGATCTGCGGCTCGGTCGCCTGGGGGTTGGGCAGGAAGATGCGGCTGGCGCAGCTCTCGATGATCGCCGGGGCGATGGTCGAGTCCTTGATGTCGGCGAGCGACTGCGTGGCGAAGATCACGCTGACGTTCTTCTTGCGCAGCGTCTTCAGCCATTGGCGGATACGCGCGGCAAACACCGGGTCGTCGAGGAACAGCCAGGACTCGTCGAGGATCAGCAGCGTCGGCGCGCCGTCGAAACGCTCCTCCAGGCGCGCGAACAGGTAGCCCAGCACGGCCAGCACCGCAGCCTTGCTGGGCATCAGCTCCTCCATCTCGAAGCACTGCACATCGGCCATGCCCAGGTAATCGAGATCGGCGTCGAGCAGCTTGCCGTGCGCCCCGCCCAGCACATAGGGCGCCAGCGCCTGGCGCAGCGCGTTCGACTGCAACAGCACCGACAGGCCGGTGAGCGTGCGCTGTTCGACCGGCGCGCCGGCGAGGCTGCCAAGCGCGGACCAGATGGCCGCCTTCTCGTCGGGGCCAGCGGCCACGCCCTCGTGCAGCAGGCGCCCTTCGACCCACTCGGCCGCCCAGGCGCGATAGCCCGCCTGGTCGATACCCGCAAACGGCTGGAAGGCGATCGCGCCATCGGCGCCCAGGTCATAGTGCTCGCCGCCCAGCCCCAGCACCGTGGCCCGCATGGAGCGGCCCATGTCGAAGGCGAAGATGCGCGAGCCGGGGTAGCGGCGGAACTGCAGCGCCAGCGTGGCCAGCAGGACCGACTTGCCCATGCCGGTCGGGCCGACGACCAGGGTGTGCCCCACGTCGCCGATATGGGTCACTAGCCGAAATGGCGTCGCACCCTCGGTGCGGGTGACGATCAGCGGCGGCCCGTCGAGGTGGATGTTCCTCTCCGGCCCGGCCCACACCGCCGACACCGGCATCAGGTGCGCGAGGTTCAGCGTCGAAACGATAGGCTGGCGCACATTGGCGTAGGCGTTGCCCGGCACCGAGGACAGCCACGCCTCCACGGCGTTGAGGGTTTCCGGGATGGTCACGAAGCCCCGCCCCTGGATGACGCGCTCCACCCTGCGCAGCTTCTCGTCGGCTATCTCGGCATTGGCATCGAGCACCGTCACGGTCGCGGTGACGAAGCCGAAGGCGACCTGGTCGCCGCCCAGTTCCTGCAGCGCGGCATCCGCGTCGGCCGCCTTGTTGCTGGCGTCGCTGTCGAGCAGCGGGCTCTCCTGCTGGAACAGGGTTTCGCGCAGCAGCGCCAGGACGCTCTTGCGCTTGGCGAACCACTGGCGGCGCAGGCGACCGAGCTCCCTTTCCGCCTCGGCCTTGTCCAGGCAGAGGAAGCGCGTGCTCCAGCGGTAGGCGAAGCCCAGCCGGTTGAGGTCGTCCAGGATTCCCGGCCAGGTCGAGGTCGGGAAACCCCGCACGGTAATCACACGCAGGTGCTCATCGCCCAGCATCGGAGCCAGGCCGCCGAGCAGCGGCACGTCGGCCAGCAGTGTGTCGAGGTGGAACGGCACTTCCGGAACCCCGACGCGATAGCGCCGCGTCGAGACCGTCGCGTGCAGGTAGCTCAGCGTCTCGCCGTCATCCAGCCAGTCGATCTCCGGCATCACGCCGGCGAGCAGGTCGAAGATGCGCTCGGTCTCCGCGATAAAGGCCGTGAGGCGCTCGCGCCAGTCCACGCCGGCCGTCGAGGTGTTCTCATAGATCAGCCTGGCGGCGCGGGCATGCGACTCCTCCGGCGGCAGGTACTGCAGCGTCAGGTGGTAGCCACTCTCGAAGTGGTTGCCGGACTCCTCGAAGGCCGCGCGCCGCTCCTCGTCCACCAGCCAGGACAACGGTTCGGGAAAATCCGAATGCGGATAGTCCGCCGCGGCCCGGCGCTCGGCCTCGACGAACAGGGCCCAACCGGCACCGAGCCGGCGCAGCGCGTTGTTTAGCCGCGCGGTGGTGGCCACCAGCTCGCCTTGCGTCGCGCTGTCGAGGTCGGGACCACGGAAGCGCGCCGTGCGCTGGAACGAGCCGTCCTTGTTCAGCACCACGCCGGGCGCGACCAGGCCGGCCCACGGCAGCCAGTCGGCGAGCAGGGCCGGGCGCTGGCGGTATTCGGCGAGGTTCAGCATCGCGGCGCCCTCCCCTCACACGTCCAGCAGCGGCTTGTGCTTGAGGTGCCGGGCGAACACCTGCATGAACTGCGGATCGACGCGCGCGCCCCATACCGCGAGCGCGTGGCCGACCAGCCACAGCACCAGTCCCGGCAGCCAGAGCTGCAGCCCCAGCCCGACGGCGGCGGCCAGCGTGCCGTTGGCGATGGCCACCGTGCGCGGCGCACCGCCGAGCAGGATCGGCTCGGTCAGCGAACGGTGCAGCGGCACCTCGAAGCCCGGCAGGTCGCTTCCCGCGCTCATACGACCGCCCCGCCGGAGAAGCTGAAGAAGGACAGGAAGAACGAGGAGGCGGCAAAGGCGATGCTCAAGCCGAAGACGATCTGGATCAGCTTGCGAAAGCCCCCCGAGGTGTCGCCGAACGCCAGCGCCAGGCCGGTGGCGATGATGATGATCACCGCCACGATGCGCGCGACCGGCCCCTGGATCGATGCGAGGATGGATTCGAGCGGACCTTCCCAGGGCATCGAGGAACCGGCGGCCCTCGCCGTGCCGGCCGTCATCAGCAGGACGGCGGCCAGCAGCAAGCCACGCTGCGCGGGGCCGGCCAGGCGACGCAGGCGTGCCAGGCACAAGGCCGTATTTACGGAAAAGCGGAAAGCGGGGGCGCGTGTCGGCGTCATGGCAGTTCTCCAGGCGTGGTCGGGGACAGGAAAAAGGGCGTGAGCTGGTCGCCGAGCGGCTCCCCCGGCGCATCCGCCAGGTGGTAGCCCGCCTCGTCGAAGCCGGTTACCCGGGCGATGCTCTCGATCCGGCGCTTGCGGCCGCGACCGGCGATGAAGATCACCACGTCGACCGCCTCGGCGATCAGCGCACGCGGCGGATTCACGGCCACTTCGAGCACCAGCTGCTCCAGGCGCAGCAGCGCGCCCTGGGCGGAGCCGGCATGAATGGTGGCGATGCCGCCCGGGTGGCCGGTGCCCCACACCTTGACGAGGTCCAGCGCCTCGCCGCCGCGCACCTCGCCGACCACCACCCGGTCGGGGCGCAGGCGCATCGTGGCGCGCACCAGCTCGCGCATGGACACCACGCCGGCGCGGGTGCGCAGCGGCACGTGGTCGCGCGCGGCGCATTGCAGTTCGATGGTGTCCTCGAGCACCAGCACGCGGTCGCCGGTGGCGGCGATCTCGGCGAGCAAGGCATTGGCCAGCGTGGTCTTGCCGGTGCTGGTGCCGCCGGCGATCAGGATGTTCCGCCGCTCGCGCACCTCGGCGCGCAGATACTCGGCCTGGGCGGCGCTCATCATCCCGTCCGTCACGTAGCGCGCCAGCGGAATGACGCCCAGGGCGCGCTTGCGCAGCGCGAAGGCCGGCCCCGGCGCCGCCGGCGGCAGGATGCCCTCGAAGCGTTCACCGGTTTCCGGCAGCTCGGCACTCAGCAGTGGCTGGCCACGATGCACTTCCGCGCCGACATGCGCGGCCACCAGGCGGATGATGCGCTCGCCGTCGGCCTCGGACAGCTCCGCGCCCAGCGGCGCGCGCCCCGACGACAGGCGATCGACCCAGAGCGTGCGGTCGGGGTTGAGCATGATCTCCACCACGTCCGGATCCTCGAGCGCGGCGGCGATCACCGGCCCCATCGCCGTGCGCAGCATGCGGATACGCCGGTCCAACGAGTCGGCAATGCAGGCCGGCGGCGCGGTGCTCATGACACACGCTCCCGCGCTTCGCCCTGCGCAGCTTCGTCCAGATGCTGGCCGTCCGGGTACAGCTCCTCGACCACGTCGCGTACCAGGCTGCGCCCGCGCGACAGGTGGCGGCCGAGCTGCTCGACGAACTGCTCGAAACGCGCCTTGCCCTGGGCCTTGGCCGCCTCCTGGTGCGCCTCGGGCAGCGGCGTGCTGACGGTCAGGAAGTAGCGTACGAACAGCGCCAGCGTCTCGATCTCGATGGCCTGGTCGCGCTCCAGGCGCTCGAACTGGCGCGACAGGCGATCCAGCCGCTTGGCGATCGCCGCCTCGCGCTGGTCGCCCGCGTCCGGCGACAGCCAGGACGCCAGGGCCGCCGCGACGATGGAGGACTTGGACACGCCCTTCTTGGCGGCCAGCTCGTCCAGGCGGCGGGCATGCTCGGGCTGGATGAACAGGTTGAGGCGGTACTGGCTCATAGTTCGATTCCGTCGTTGGGGTCGAGGGATGCCAGCCGCGCCACGCGCTGCATGGCCGGATCAAGCTGGCGAGGAAGAACGGGCTGCGGGTCGTCGTCATCGAGCAGTGACAGGTCGCTGCAGGCGGGCGCCTGCTCCGGGTTGTAGTCGACGGTCTCGGACAGTTCGGGCTGACGGCGCGGACCGCCATCGTCGGCGGTGTCGGCGGCAAGGCCATCGCCGAGTCCCGAGCTCGCGGGCGTCACCGGCATGGCCAGGCCGCTCCAGTCGTCCCCACGCACCGGCGGCGCGTCGGCGTAGCGCCCGGCCACGAGGACGGGTGGCGGCAGCACGCGCCGCTTGAAGTTGGCGTCGCTGTAGTAGCGCAGCTTCCTGGCCCTGATCGGCGCGACGCTGGACACCATCACCACGGCCTCGTCCGGCGGCAGCTGCATCACCTCGCCCGGGGTCAGCAGCGGCCGCGCCGTTTCCTGCCGCGACACCATCAGGTGCCCCAGCCACGGCGCCAGCCGGTGGCCCGCGTAGTTGCGCTGCGCACGCAGCTCGGTCGCCGTGCCCAGCGTCTCGGAGATCCGCTTGGCCGTGCGCTCGTCGTTGGTGGCGAAGGTCACACGCACATGGCAGTTGTCGAGGATGGAATGGTTCTGCCCGTAGGCCTTGTCGATCTGGTTGAGCGACTGCGAGATCAGGAAGGCGCGCAGGCCGTAGCCCGCCATGAACGCCAGGGCCGACTCGAAGAAGTCCAGTCGGCCCAGCGCCGGGAACTCGTCGAGCATCAGCAGCAGCGTGTGGCGGCGCTCCACGCCATCGCCGCCGTCGAGGGATTCGGTCAGGCGCCGGCCGATCTGGTTGAGGATCAGGCGGATCAACGGCTTGGTGCGGCTGATGTCCGAGGGTGGCACCACCAGGTACAGCGACAGCGGATGCCCGGCGGCGATCAGGTCGGCGATGCGCCAGTCGCAGCGCGAGGTCACCTCGGCCACCGTGGGGTCGCGGTACAGGCCGAGGAACGACATGGCGGTGCTCAACACGCCCGAGCGCTCGTTCTCGCTCTTGTTGAGCACTTCGCGGGCGGCGGACGCCACCACCGGATGCGTCCCCTCGCCCAGGTGGCGCGTCGTCATCATCCGGTGCAGCGTCACCTCGAACGGGCACTCAGGATCGCTCAGGAAGTTGGCGACGCCGCGCAGCGTCTTGTCCTCGCCGGCGTAGAGCACGTGCAGGATGGCGCCGACCAACAGGGCGTGCGAGGTCTTCTCCCAGTGGTTGCGGCGCTCCAGCGCGCCTTCCGGGTCGACCAGGATGTCGGCGATGTTCTGCACATCGCGCACTTCATGCGAGCCGCGCCGAACCTCCAGCAACGGGTTGTAGGCAGCCGACAGCGGGTCGGTGGGATTGAACAGCAGGCAGTGGGAGAACCGTGAGCGCCAACCAGCGGTGAGGTTCCAGTTCTCGCCCTTGATGTCGTGGATGACCGCCGAGGCCGGCCAGCTCAGCAGCGTGGGAACCACCAGGCCGACGCCCTTGCCCGAGCGAGTCGGCGCGAAGGCCAGGACATGCTCCGGCCCCTCGTGGCGCAGGTACCGGTCGCCATGTAGCCCGAGGAAGACACCCGCCGGCCGATCCAGGCCCGCCTTGCGGATGTCGGCGACCTCGGCCCAGCGCGCCGATCCATAGGTCGTGACCAGGCGCGACTGGCGTGAACGCCTGATCGACATGGCGATGGCGACGCCCACGGCGACCAGGCCGCTGGCGGCTGCAATGGCGCCGCCGATGTCGAAGACCTGTGGAGCATAGGCGCCGAAGAAGAACCACCAGTCGAACAGCCGCCAGGGATGGTAGACCGGCGTACCAAAGCAGTCGAACCAGGGCGGGCCCAGGCGTACCTGATGGCCCAGGGCGGCGGCTGTCCATTGCGTGGCGATCCACACCCCGGCGATCACGATGCCGAATACGGCGGCGATCTGCCCGAACAGCACGTTCGTCCCTTGCATGGCACGGCTCCCAAGTTCTCCCGTGAAAGCAGCAAAAATGCGGCTGCACGGTCGAGATTCGGTGCCGGGTCAGTGCCGGTCAAAGACCTTTATCGGGATAGAACTGGACTGGAGCGCATCAATTCATGCGGGAGCCAATGGGGAGAAACCACCGCAAGCGCATGCGTATTGCGGCGTGTTGAACAAGCAAGTAGACGATTTAGCAGATTGCCCACGATCAGAACTTGGGCGGCTCCTTCGGCGGTGTGTAGGGCACCGTTCCATCGCCATAGAAGCGTTTGCGTGTGGCCTCGGCAACGCGATTGCACAGCTCGTCGCCCAGCTTTTCACGTTCCAGCTTGCACTGCTGGCGCAGCTCCTTCAGCCGAGCGGGATCGGTCGCGAGCTCATCAACCGTGGGTAGCGCCGACGGCGCCGGTGTTTCGGACTGGCCACAGGCCGTGAGGGCCAGGACACATAGAAACGGCATGACCTTCTTCATGGCTCAATTTCCTCCAAGGTATCGGTCTGGCTGGATGATGTGGCCTAGGTGTCCCCCAAAGGATCAATCCCTTGCACTCGCTCAATGAAGCGAGCCAACGTCACCGATGGCTCGCGCGTCGAGCGCAGCAGATAGGTGGTAAGCACCGGAGGACACCCCGCCAATGGGCGACCAACAACGCCAGTTTCTCGGCTGGCCGCGATACACGACTCTCCGGTCAACCCCAAGGCAAAACCGGCGGCAACAAGCGCCATCATCAGGTCGCAGGAGGCCACCTGTTCCGCGACCAGCGGCTCTGCTTCAGCCTGGCGCAGGAAACGCTCGACCTGGCGTGCATGGCCCTCACAAGCCTGTGGATCGCACAATACCAGCGGATAGCGCAGCAACTCTTCCACCGGAATGCGCTTGTGGAACAGGATCGGATGACGCGCCGGCACAGCCACCATCAAGGGATCGCTCCAGGCCGGAACAGCGACGATGTCATCCCCAACCTCATCCGACTGGGCGAACCCCACGTCATACAAATCGTCGTGCAGTCCCTTGATCTGCTGCGACAGCGACACTTCGAACAGGCGAATTCCAATCTCCGGCTCCTCTTGCCGGCATAGCGCCAGGAACGAAGAAAAGCGCGAGGGAGAAATTCCGTCCGAGAGTGCTACCCGCAGTTGACTGCGGAATCCATTGGCAGCGGCCCTCACGCCGTCACGCGCCTGCTGCAGCACGGTGAATACGCGCGGCACATGCTCCAGAAACAACCGCCCCGCATGCGTAAGTTTCGTACTTCGCGTAGTGCGCACAAAAAGTGGCGTGCCCAGTTCTTCTTCGAGCTCCTTGATCGCACGCGACAAGGGAGACTGCTCGATGTGCAGCCGCTCAGCCGCCCGCGCGAAGTGCAGTTCTTCGGCAACAGCAAGGAAGCAGCGCAGATGCCGAAGCTCCATTGTTCCACCTTCTCCTCAGGGTTCTGGATCAACAGACATCCAATATTGAGAAAATGTTCATTTTTGAATAATCTGCCATAAATATACCACCCAGACATCCAACAACGACAAGGGATCGACATGCACAACAACAAGAAATCACTGCCGCCGATGGTGGACGTACTGATCATCGGCAATGGCCCGGTCGGCGCCACGCTGGCCGCTCTGCTCGGTCGCTACGGTGTCCAGACCCTGGTGGTTGACAAGGTTCACGACATCCTGCTGATGCCACGCGCAATCGCCCTGGACAACGAGGCGCTGCGTATCCTGCAATTGGCCGGACTCACGGAAGATGCCTTCGAGAAGATCGTGATTCCCGAGGTGCGTATGCGCTGCCCGCTGGTCGGCCAGTTTGGTCGTGCCAACACCCGCGGTAGCCTCGACGGTCATCCGAAGCTGGTGACCTTCTACCAACCGGATCTGGAGCGCTCAATGCGCGCGCAGTACCGTCGCTTCGACAGCGTCGAGAGCCTCGGCGGCTTCGAGCTGGAGGATTTGTGCCAGGACAGCGACGGCGTCACCGCCACCCTGCTCGACGAGGACGGAGACCGGCAGCAGGTGCGCGCGCGCTACCTGGTGGGTGCCGACGGTGCCAGCTCGAAGGTACGCAGCCTGATTGGTCAAGACTTCAAGGGCCAGAGCTACAGCGAGGACTGGCTGATCATCGACGTGGCTGAACGCGGGCAACGCGCCATCGATCACGTCGAGTTCCTCTGCGACCATCGCCGTCCGACCCCGCACATGCCGGCTCCCGGTGGCCGCGAGCGTTGGGAGTTCATGCTCCACCCCCGCGAGAGCCGTGAGCAGATGGAAAGCGACGAGAACATCGCCACGTTGCTGCAGCCCTGGATCGAACGCGATCAGTTGAAAATCGAGCGCAAGGCGGTCTACCGCTTCCATGCACGCTGCTGCGAACGCTTCCAGAACGGCAGAGTGTTCCTGATCGGCGATGCCGCGCACATCACTCCCCCCTTCGTCGGCCAGGGACTGGTCGCCGGTCTGCGCGACGCAGCCAACCTGGCCTGGAAACTGGCCTGGGTATTGGATGGCCGAGCCAATCCGAAGATTCTCGACAGCTACGACCAAGAGCGTCGTCCGCACGCCCGCGAGATGATTGCCCTGGCCAAGTTGATGGGCCGCCTGGTGATGCCACGCAATGCTCCGATGGCACTGCTTGGCCACGGCCTGATGCGCATGCTGAGTCTGCTGCCGCCGTTGCGCCGGTACTTCGAGGAACTGGAGATCAAGCCGAAGAACAACTTCAAGCGCGGCCTGTTCGTATCCCATGTTCGTGGTCGCCAGTTGCGGCGCGGCGGACTGTTCCCGCAGGGGCTGGTGCGTGCAGCGGACGGTACCATCGGCCTCAGCGACGACACCGTCGGCGACCGCCTGACCTTGATCGGCTTCGGCATCGACCCCCGGGCACAACTCGACGCCGAGGCACAGCGTAAATGGGAACATTGTGGCGGCGGTTACCTGCAGATTGGTCTGCATGGCCAGAAGAGCCTTGCCACTACGCCCTTCGTCGAGGATCTCAGCCACAGCCTGCTTGGCAACGCGCCGGCCGACTCACTGGCAGTGGTGCGCCCGGATCGCATAGTCATGCACGAAGGCCCGAAAACACGCGCCGCCGACCTAGTACGCGAAAGCCTGGCTCTGCTCGGTCATTGAGCGATCTGCCCCGATGCCGGCGCTTCCATTATCATCGGGGCCAACTCCTCCATGAGCGGCCCGATGAGCACTCCAGCCAAGCCCGACGCCCCCCTGACCCGTGGCCACAAGAAGCGCGAGCGCACGCGCCAAACACTGATAAACGCGGCGCTGCGCCTGTTTGCGCGAAAGGAGGTCGGCGAGGTCGCGCTGCTGGAAGTCGCCAGTGAGGCGGAGGTCGCCAGTGGCACCATCTACAACTACTTCCGTACCCGCGACGAGGTGGTCGAGGCGGTAGGCATCGCCCTGGCCGACGAGTTTTCCGAGACCATCTCGACCCTCAGCGCCGGCATCGACAGCGGTGCCCGGCGCCTGGCGATCGGCGTGCGGATGTTTATCCGCCGCGCCGTTGCCGATCCGGACTGGGCCAGCGCAGTGATCCGCGTAGTGCACTTCGACCAGGCGATCCGCTCGAAAATAGCCACCGCCGTGCTCACCGACCTGCGCGCCGGTGCCAAGGAAGGTGTGTTCACCTACCCTGACGAAAACCTCGCCCTCGACTTGGTGGTGTCCTGCGGTGTCGGCGGCATGCGCGCGGTGGTGGAAGGCCGTGGCGTCGAGGATCACGACCGCAAGGTCGCCGAGATGATCCTCAAAGCACTTGGTGCCACTCCAGCCCGTGCACGCAAACTGGCCTGGCAGACGCTGCCGGGCTGAACCCGCTCAGCCGAGCCGGTTCACCCAGCGCCGGTAATCACGCGCTTGGCGGCGGCTCTTCAACTGGCTGCCGAGCAGCGCCAGCAGCGGCGAGGTGCGCGTCCGGGTACGCTTGCCGCGACCAAGCCGCGCCAGTTGCTGCTTGACGATCGCCTGGGTCGCCGCCGAGGCGAGCGCCTTGTTCTTCCAACTCACCACGATCGGCTCAACGCCGGCTTCCTCGCCGGACTGCCAGCGTCGCGGCAGTTCGGGATCGAGCGCCAGCGCGGTGGCCATGCCGAGCATCGCCACCTTCCCCTGCAGCACACGCTCGGCCACCGCGCGACGGCGAATACCGCCGGTGACCATCACCGGCATGCGCGCCTCCGCGGCGATGCGTTCGGCGAACTCGAGGAAGTAGGCTTCGCGCGCCAGGCTACTGCCATCGCGAGTCTGGCCCTGCATCGCCGGACTTTCATAGCTGCCGCCGGACAGCTCGACCAGGTCCACCGCCTGTTTGTTGAGCATCCACATCACTGCCACCGCGTCTTCGGCATCGAAACCACCGCGCTGGAAGTCCGCCGAATTGAGCTTGACCGCCACACAGAACTGCGACGACACCTCGGCGCGCACCGCCGCCACCGTGCGCAACAGAATCCGCGCGCGGTTCTCCAGGCTACCACCCCACTGATCGCTGCGGCGGTTGCTCAGCGGCGAGAGGAACTGGCTGAACAGATAACCATGCGCGGCATGAATCTGCACCCCGCTGAAGCCGGCACGCTCGGCGAGCACAGCGGTGGCCACGTAGCGCTGGATCAGCCGCTCGATCTCCGCTTCTGTCAGCGCGCGCGGCTGGGCGAACAGCTTGTCCAGACCGGGAATGTTCACCGCCACGGCAGACGGCCCGAGCGCCGGCTGGCCGAGGTTGGCCATCATCTGGCGGCCGGGGTGGTTGATCTGCATCCAGGCCTGTGCACCCCGGCTACGGCAGACCTCGGCCCAGTCGGCGAAGCGCGCCAGATGACGATCACTTTCCAGCACCACGCCGGCTGGGCCGGTCAGCGCATGGCGGTCGACCATCACGTTGCCGGTGATGATCAGGCCGGCACCGCCTTCCGCCCAGGTGCGGTAGAGGCGGATCAGCGCCTCGCCCGGGGCATGTTCGGCATCAGCCAGGTTCTCCTCCATGGCGGCCTTGGCGATTCGGTTGGGGATCACCTGGCCGTTAGGCAGGCGCAATGGTTGGAACAACGTGCTCATGGGTTCAGTCCTTCAGGCGCTGCGCCAGGGCGGCGAGCGGTTGGGTGGCGCTCCGCCCCAGCCGGTGGAGGGTGGATTCGGATGCGTAACGGGGTGCCGCGAGCACCGCCTCGCCGCGCACTGCAAAGCGCGGGAACAGGCTCAGCGTGTGACCGCGGGCGATGCCGGCGAGCTGCTCCGATGACCATGGCGAGGCGCTGCCGAGCTCGGTGACCTGCCGTTCGACCAGATTCGCCGGGGCAAACGGGAAGTCGCTGCCGAACAGCACCTGACGCGGCTCGACCAGCTCGTACAACACCGCCATCGATGGTGCCGCTGGTGCCAGCGCGGTATCGAAGTAGAAACGCCGCAGGTAGGTCATTACCCCTTGCGGTGCCTTGTCCTGAAACTCCGGCATGGCGTTGGCCAGCGATACCCGCCAAGCCGCGTAGGGCAGGAAGCCACCGGCGTGGGCGAGAATCCAGCGGATGCGCGGATAGCGTTCCAGGGTACCGGTGAGGATCAGGTTGACCGCCGCGCGGGTGGTGTCGCAAACGAGCTCGAGCAGGAAGCCCGGTGTTTCCAGCCCCAGCGCCTGGCTGCTCGGATGTAGGTTGGGGTGGACGAACACCGTCGCCTCGCGGCGATCCAGTTCGGCCATCAGCTCTTCGAAGCGCGGATCGCCGAGGAACACCCCGGCGTTGCTGGCGAGCAGCACCACGCCGTCGGCCTCGAGCACGTCCAGCGCATGGATCGCCTCGGCACAGGCCGCCTCGGTGGCTGGCAGCGGCAACGCGCCGAAGCTGCCGAAGCGGCCCGGATGGCGCTGCGTCAGTTCAGCGGCGTATTCGTTACAGCGCCGCGCCAGTTCAGCAGCGGCCCGCGCCTCTCCGAACCAGACACCGGGTGAGGACAGCGAGAGGATCGCCGTCTGCATACCCTGGGTGTCGAGCAGCGCCAGCGACTGCTCTGGCGACCAGTCCGGCAACGCCACGCCGGCAATCCGATCGAGCCCCTGGCGGCGCAGCGCCTCGGCGTAGAACGGCGGCAGTAGGTGGTGGTGGACATCGATGCGCCCCGCCGCCGCCCGCGCTTCCTGCGGCGGCGTACTCTTGGGCAATTCCGCCGGAGCGCCCAGCGCCGGCAAACCATCGACCAGCAGCGAAGCACCAGCGAGCATGCCGGCACCGACCACGAATTCTCGACGTTTCATCACAAACCTCAGCGACTGCGCACGCGCTCAACGAAGGCACCGACCGGATGGGCCAGGCCGCGCTTCATGCGGTTGGTAAAGGATTCACCGGCATAGATCGGTGCCGGGACTGGCTGTTCGTCGGCCTGGCGGTACTGTGGGAGCAGCTCCAGCGCATGGCCGCGATGGATGCCGTAGAGCTGCTCGGCCGACCACAGCGGGTTGTCTTCGAGGGTCTGGCACTGCAGGGTGGTCAGCGGCGCCGGGGCGAAGGGGAAGTCGCTGCCGAAGAGGATGTGCGATGGCTCGACCAACTGCTTGAGCGCCGCCATTGAGTAGCGCGACGGCGACAGCGCGGTGTCGAAGTAGAAGCGCTTGAGGTAGCTCATCGCCCCCTGCGGCGCTCGCTCCTGGAACGCCGGCAAGGCGTCGGCCAGCGACACGCGCCAGGCCACGTAGGGCAGGAAACCACCACCATGGGCGAGAATCCAGCGAATGCGCGGATAGCGTTCCAAGGTACCGCTGAGGATCAGGTTGACCGCTGCGCGGGTGGTGTCGCAGAGGAATTCAATAAGAAAGCCCGGTGTCTGCATACCCAGTTGCTCGCTGCTCTGGTGCAGATTGGGGTGGACGAAGACCAGCGCGGCGCGACGATCCAGTTCGGCCATCAACTCGTCGAGACGTGGATCGCCGAGAAACACGCCGTCGTTACTGCCGAACACCACCACGCCGTCCGCCTCAAGCACATCCAGCGCGTGGATCGCCTCGGCGCAGGACGCCTCAGTGAACGGCAGCGGCAGCAGGGCGAAGCTACCGAAACGCTCGGGATGTTGCTGGCAGAGATCGGCGGCGTACTCGTTGCAGGCGCGCGCCAGGCTGCTGGCCTGGCCGACACCGCCGCCAAGGTGGGCACCTGGGGTGGTCAGTGAGGTGATCGCCCGCTGTATGCCATTGACATCCATGACCTGCAGGGACTTCTCCGGCGTCCAGCTCGGCAGCGCTGCACCGGCATGCTGCTGCAAACCGTGGTGGTGGATGGCCTCGGCGTACACCGGCGGGATGATGTGGTGGTGAACGTCTATGCGGCCTTGCTGGATGCTCATTGTTGTTATGCCTCGTGCGTCAAATAACAGGGCAGCGCGAAGCAATAATGAACATCAATGTTCAAAACAGTCAATCAAAACACACCTTCAATCCAGCAAAGGATATTCCGACGATACGCCAAAACCTATGAAAACAGCTGGTCACGCCAAGATCAAAGAGCCACACCCGCTATCTCCGGAAAAATTCTATTGACCACAACTGAACATGAGTGTTCAATTGATTCAGGTTCGATTCTGGAGACAGTCCCCATGGAAGCCCTCAACCCCGTGCAACGCCGCATCCACCAGGCCGCGCTACGCCTGTTCGCCGAGAAGGGCGTCAACCAGGTCAACATCAGCGACCTGGCCCAGGAGGCCGGCGTGGCACGCGGCACCATCTACAACAACGTCGAGAGCATGGAGCAGTTGTTCCGGCAAGTCGCCAGCCAGTTGAGCAAGGAAATGCACCTGCGCGTCAGCAAGAGCTTCGCCGACCTGGAAGACCCGGCCGCGCGCCTGGCCAATGGCATTCGCTTCTTTATCCGCCGTACGCACGAGGAGCTTCAGTGGGGCATCTTCCTCAGCCGCTTCGCCATGAGCGATGCCGCGCTGCGCGAGATGTTCTACAGCCAGGCGACCACTGATCTGCTGAACGGCCTGAAGGTCGGTCGCTACAACTTCCGCCAGGAGCAACTGGTGACGGTGATCTCGCTGGTTGCCAGCGCCACGCTCGGTGCCATGTTCCTGGTCATCGAAGGGCTGAAGACCTGGCGCGAAGCGGGTAGCGACACCGCCGAACTGGTACTGCGCTCGCTCGGCCTGACGGAAGAGGACGCGCGTCGGTTAGCGACCAGTGAACTGCCGCCGCTCCCCGCGTTGAACTGACCGCCGACAAGACACCCAACGACCCCACCTGACGGGGTCGAGGGTTCGGCTTTGCCCGAAAAAAGCCACGGAGAACAACAACAATGACGCAACACTACTCACAGCCCACGCTCGATACCGCCCAGCCAGCGCGGCATCCACAGCCCACGGTCAAGGCCCAGGCGCTGGCCCACCTGATCTTCGAGCGCCCGGATCTCGACAAGGCCGCACATTTCCTCACCGACTTCGGTCTGCGCCTGGCTCGTCGCGACGACGACTGCCTGTACCTGCGCGGCACCGGGCCGGCCCCCTACTGCTACCGGATCCGCCAGGCGAACAAGGCGCGCTTCGTCGGCTTCGGTCTGGCCCTGGCCTCGCGCGCCGACCTCGAGCACATCGCCCGTCTGCCCGGTGCCTCGGCCATCGAGTCGCTGGTCACGCCCGGCGGTGGCGAGTGCGTGCGGCTCACCGATCCGTCCGGTTTCCTGATCGAGGCGATCCACGGCCAGCAACCTTCGCCGGCCATACCGCACCGCGCACCGCTGCCACTCAACGTGGTCGACGAGGTGCCGCGCATCAACGCTACCCAGCGCCCGCCGATCGCCCCACCGGAGATCATCAAGCTCGGTCACGTAGTGCTCGAAGTGGCCGATTACCAGGCCACCTGCGCCTGGTACACCGAGCATTTCGGCTTCATCCCCAGTGACGTGCAGGTGCTGCCGGACGGCTCGCCGGCGGTGACTTTCATGCGCTTGGATCTCGGCGATACCCCGGCCGACCACCACACCCTAGCGATCGCCCAGGGCTTCATGGCCACCTACAGCCATAGTGCCTACGAGGTGGTCGACGCCGACGCCGTCGGCATGGGCCAGCGGGTGCTGCACGAGCGTGGCTGGAAGCACGCCTGGGGCATCGGCCGGCACATCCTTGGCAGCCAGATCTTCGATTACTGGCAGGACCCCTGGGGCGACAAGCACGAGCACTACTGCGATGGCGATCTGTTCACCGCCGAGCACCCAACCGGACTGCACGCGGTAAGCCCGGAGGCCATGGCCCAGTGGGGGCAGCGCATGCCCAAGAGCTTCACCAAGCCGGTGATGAACCTGGCCGCCATGCGCGCCTTGTTGCACAACCTGCGCCGCAGCCCGGATCTGACTCTGCGCAAGCTAGTCACGCTGGCGCGGATGTTCGGCTAGATCCGCAGCCATGCGCCGCTGGAGCCGCCGCAGCCTGCTGAAGAGTGGTGCCGTGCTGGCCGGCGCTGCGTTGCTGCCGCCCCTGAACGCCACAGAACAACAACCCAGAAACGCCACTGTCGTACCAGGAGTCGCTTCCATGCCCGTCCACGTAGTCCACTTCGAACACCAGAACGAGCGCCAGTGGGGCGTCATCCGTGGTGAGCGCATCACACCCATCCCCGGCACGTTCGCCAGCACCGGTGAGCTGATCGCCGGCACCCGTCTGGACGAGCTCGCCGCCCTGCCAGACGGTGAGCTGGCACTGGCCGAGATCAAGCTGTTGTCGCCGGTGACACGCAACCAGCAGTTCGTCTGCCAGGGTGCCAACTACCGCCAGCACATGATCGAGTCCGGCATGGATCCGGACGCCAAGCACTTCAACATGATCTTTACCAAGGCACAGAGCTGCATCGTCGCCGCTGACAGCGAGCTGATCAAACCGCGCCAAGTGCGCTTCCTCGACTACGAGATCGAACTCGGCCTGGTACTGCGCCGTGAGATCGCCGGCAAGGTCACGGTGACCGACGCCACCCTGCACGAGTTCGTCGCCGGCGTGGTAATCGTCAACGACTACTCGGCGCGCGACATCCAGATCCCACAGATGCAGTTCTACAAGGGCAAGAGCTTCCGCACCTTCGGCCCGGTAGGGCCGTTCCTCTGCCTGCTCGGCCCGCAGGACATGGGTTACCTGAAGCAATTGCAATTGCGCCTGACGGTGAACGGCGAGGTACGCCAGAACGACAGCACCGCCAACCTGGTATTCGGCCCGGCCGAGACCCTCAGCGAGCTGTCCGGCGTGCAGGACTTCGCCGCCGGCGACCTGATCGCCACCGGCACCCCGGCCGGCTGCGCATTGTCGATCCCTTCCCCCACCAAACAACGCATTGCGGCCCTGCTGCCAGAGAGGGTCAAGTGGCAGGCTTTCATGAAGGTTCAGGCCGGGCGCAGCCAGTATCTCAAGGCCGGCGACCTGGTCGAGGCCAGCATCCGCAGCAGCGATGGTGTGATCGACCTCGGCGTACAACGCAATCGCGTAGTGGAGTACGTCTGATGGCCGTGAAGTCCCTGGCCGACATCCAGGCCATCGAAAGCATCTCGCTGTCGCAGCGCGAACTGCCGGCGAGCACCTACGCCGCCTTGCAACGCTGTGCGGCGGAGCATGCGCACGACACCGCGCTGAGCTTCTTCCTCGACGCCAAGAACTTCCAGCGCACCCACGACTGGAGCTACGCCGAGCTGCTGGCCGACATTACCCGCGCGGCAAATGCCTTCCACGACCTCGGCGTAGGGCCGAAGGACGTGGTCGCGTTCCTGCTGCCGAACCTGCCGGAGACCCACTTCACCATCTGGGGCGGCGAGGCGGCCGGTATCGTCATGGCCATCAACCCGCTGCTCGAGGCGGCGCAGATCGGCGAGCTGCTGCGCGCCGCCAACGCCAGACTGGTGGTCACCCTGGCACCGACGCCGG
Organism: Zestomonas carbonaria; assembly: GCF_904061905.1. GTDB lineage: Bacteria > Pseudomonadota > Gammaproteobacteria > Pseudomonadales > Pseudomonadaceae > Aquipseudomonas > Aquipseudomonas carbonaria. The sequence continues at coordinate 39,034 of NZ_CAJFCI010000080.1, read as the reverse complement.
GTGTCGACCTGTGGCCGAAGCTGGTCAGCCAGCTCGAGCAGTTGCCCAGCGTGCGCGACATCGTCTGGGTCAACATGGCACCTTACGTCGGCACCCTGGCCGGTCAGGCTCTGCGCTGGATGGCCTGGCGCGAGAAGGCGCGCCGGCGCAGCCGACGCATCCACGACCTGCGCGCGCTGATGCGTCGCCAGCCTGGCGGGCACCTGAAAAGCGGCCGGCAGATCCGCGCCGAGGAACACTCCTCGTACTTCTGCACCGGTGGCACCACCGGCCTGCCGAAGATCGCCATCCGCAGCCACGGCTCGGAAGTATTCAATGCCTGGGCGATGGCCGCCAACCTGCAGCCACGCGAGCCGGGCCAGGTGATCTTCTGCGGCCTGCCGCTGTTCCACGTCAACGGCCAGCTGGTCACCGGACTGATGCCCTGGACTCACGGCGACCGGGTGATCATCGGCACGCCCCAGGGCTATCGCGGCGACGGCCTGATCGCGAGCTTCTGGGCAATCGTCGAGCACTTCGGCGTCAACTTCTTCTCCGGCGTGCCGACCGTCTATTCGGCGCTGTTGCAGCAGTCGGTCGGCGGCCACGACCTGTCCAGCCTGCAATACGCGCTGTGTGGCGCGGCTCCGATGCCGGTCGAACTGTTCCGCGAGTTCGAACAACGCATCGGCGTGCGCATTCTCGAGGGCTACGGGCTAACCGAGGGTGCCTGCGTATCCTCCATCAATCCACCGGACGGCGAGCGGCCGATCGGCTCGATCGGCCTGCGCCTGGCCTATCAGGACATGCGCGCGGTGATGCTCGACGACCACGGTGCGTACCTGCGCGACGCCGAGCCCGACGAGGTTGGGGTGATCGCCATCCACGGCCCCAACGTGTTCGCCGGCTACCTGGACGCCAGCCACAACCGCGGGGTGTGGATCGACATAGACGGCCGCCGTTGGCTGAACACAGGCGACCTCGGCCGCCAGGACGCCCAAGGCTACTTCTGGCTGACCGGACGCAAGAAGGAGCTGATCATCCGCGGCGGCCACAACATCGATCCGAAGCAGATCGAGGAAGCCCTGCAAGCGCACCCGGCGGTGGCGCTGGTCGCAGCGGTTGGCTGCCCTGATGCGCACGCCGGCGAAGTACCGGTGGCCTACGTGCAATTGACCGCTGGACAGTGCACGGACGAAACCGAGCTGCTCGGCTTCGCCAGCCAGCACATCAGCGAACGAGCAGCGCTACCCAAGCGCATCGAGATCCTCGACGCGCTGCCGGTGACGCCAGTGGGCAAGATCTTCAAACCGGCCCTGCAACAGCGCGAGATAGCCCGAGTGGTGCGCCAGGAGGCCGCGGAAATCGGCCTCGCCGACGTCTCCGTCGAAGTGATCCAGGACGCCCGCCGCGGACTGGTCGCACGCATCGCCGCCGGCCTGCAGCAAGAGCCCCTGAGACGGGCACTTGGACGCTACAGCTTCCAGATCGACTGGATGAATTGAACGCCAATATCAAGCGACAACAACAAGAAAAGAAGGAATACCTATGCGAACCCTGACCAAACTGGCAGCACTCACGCTGCTCGCCCTTTCTCTCGGCGGCTGCGAGCGCCTGCAGGAAGCCTTCATAGACACCAAGGTAAAGGATCAGACGGACTACTCGCTCGTTCAGGATCTATCGACCATCCGCGTGATCCTCTGTGGTACCGGTTCGCCACAAGCCGGCTCGCCACGCGGGCAAGCCTGTACCCTGGTAGCTGCCGGCGGTCTCCTGTTCCTGTTCGATGCCGGCGAAAATGCATTACGCAACGTGGAAAACAACCACGTGCCGCTGACGGCGCTGACCCGCGTATTCATCACCCACTGGCACTCCGACCACTTCAACGGACTGGGCGGGCTGATCAACCATACCTGGAACAGCGGTCGCCAACAGCCATTCGAGGTCTACGGCCCACCAGGCGTCGAACGGGTCGTTCAGGGCCTGGCAATGGCCTACGAGAACGATGTGGGTTTCCGCAGTGCCCACAAGCAGCCTGCAACTTCGCCCGAGCTGGCCTTCGCCGAGCCCCACGAAGTTCGGATCGCTCCCGACCAGGAATTCACCCGGGTGTTCGAGCAGAACGGTGTGACCATCGACGCCTACCGCGTCGACCATCACCCGGTTGATCCGGCCTATGGCTACGTCCTGCGCTACCAGGGCAAGAAGCTCTTCATCAGCGGCGACACCCGTGTCACTGAACGCTATCTGCCTGCCATGCAGGACGCCGATCTGGTCGTCCACGAAGCCATCAACAGTCACCTGATCAATATGGCGGCGGCGGCCTTCAAGCGCACCGACCAGCACGCTCGCGCCGAACAGGCCACTCGGGTGCTCTCCTACCACGCCGACACCCTCGCCCTGGCGCAACTCGCCGAGAAAGCCAACGTCCGCCATCTGGTGCTCACGCACCTGATCCCCAGCCCAACCGACTTCGTCAGCCGTCGACTGTTCGTAAGCGGCATGGCCGAGCGGTTCTCGGGCGTCATCACGCTAGGGGAGGACGCCATGGACATCCGACTCTAACCCTCTCCGGCTCCATCCCTGCCTTATTTCTGGCCGCCGCTCCGGCGCCGGCCATGGGCACGGTCATGCCTGGAAATCGCTGACTCGCGTAACGCACCACACCACAACAACAAGAGGTAGTAACGCAATGACCCGTAGACAACCACCATGGCGGCAAGCCCGTCTTGCCCTTGCCATCAGCCTCACGACCCTCTCTATCCAGACGGCATCGGCAGTGACCTTCAAGGTCGGCGATATCGAAGGTCAGTTCGACTCGACCCTTTCGGTCGGAGCCAGTTGGGCGCTGCGCAACCCCAAGCAGGAGCTGCTCAATGGCCGCAGCGGCGACGACGGCCGGCGCAACTTCGAACAGGGCAAGACCTTCTCGAAGATCTTCAAGGGTATCCACGACCTCGAACTCAAGTACGGTGATACCGGCATTTTCCTGCGCGGCAAGTACTGGTACGACTTCGAACTGAGGGACGAACACCGCGAGTTCAAGGACATTGACGACCATAACCGCAAGGAGGGAGCCAAGTCCGCGGGCCGGCAACTGCTCGATGCCTTCATCTACCACAACTACCTGATCGGCGAGCTGCCGGGCACCGTGCGTCTCGGCAAGCAGGTGGTCAATTGGGGCGAGAGCACCTTCATCCCCGGCGGCATCAACGCCATCAACCCAGTGGACGTCGCTGCATTCCGCCGGCCGGGCTCGGAGATCAAGGAAGGGCTGATCCCGGTGAACATGTTCTACCTCTCGCAAAACTTCACCGATAACCTCTCCGTCGAAGGCTTCTACCAGCTCGAATGGGATCAGACGGTCGTCGACAACTGCGGCACCTTCTTCTCCCAGACCGACGTCATCGCCGACGGTTGCGACGGCCTGCGCGCGGGGCCGGCGCTCGACCAGAACCCCGCCGCCCAGGCCGCGCTCAGCCCGTTCGGCATCCAGCTCACCAACGAAGGCATCAAGGTTCCCCGCAGCGGCGACCGCGACGCCCGCGACAGCGGCCAGTGGGGTATGGCATTGCGTTGGTTCGCCCCGGAGCTGAACAGCGAGTTCGCCGGCTACGTCATCAACTACCACAGCCGGCAACCGTACTTCAGCACCACCACCGGGCCAAATGCCACGGATCTCGGCTTCGCTCCGCAGCTCTGCGCCAATCTGGGCATTCCCGCTCCGGGCTGCGCCGGCTTTCTCGGCAGTGCCGATGGCCAGGGGCTGGTGCAGGCCTACCGCCTTGGCAGCGCGAACTACTTCGCCGCTTACCCCGAGGACATCCGCCTCTACGGCCTGAGCTTCAGCACCGGTCTGCCCACCGGCACCACCTTGTCCGGCGAGATCAGCTACCGGCCGAACATGCCGGTGCAGATCAACCCGGTCGACCTGGTTTCCTCCGTCGTCGGCATCCCAGCCATCACGCCGGTGGTATCCTCGGGCGCAATGGCCGCCGCCAACAACCTCGACCTCTACGGCTACCGGCGCAAGGAGGTCACTCAGGCACAGGTCACCGCCACACACTTCTTCGACCAGGTGATGGGGGCCGATCGCCTGACCCTGATCGGCGAGGCCGGTGTGACCTATGTCGGCGGACTGGAAGGCAAGGGAGGCCTACGCTACGGCCGCAGTACCCTCTACGGCCAGGGCCGGCTATACCCGGACAACAGCGTCTGCACCACTCTCACCAATGCCCAGGCACCGCAGCACTGTACCGATGATGGCTACGTTACCAGCAGCTCCTGGGGCTACCGTGTCCGCGCCATCTGGGAGTACAGCAACCTGATCCCCGGAGTGCAGATCAACCCCAGCCTCGCCTGGTCTCACGACGTCAAGGGCTATGGCCCGGAGCCCGGCTTCAACGAAGGCTCAAAAGCCATCAGCCTCGGCATCGACGCCACCTACCTCAACACCTACAGCGCCAGCCTGTCGTACACCGACTACTTCGGCGGCAACTACAACGTCAACGTCGACCGAGACTTCGTGGCCCTGAGCTTCAGCGTCGCCTTTTAAGCGAGATTCCCCAATGAAAACGACTACTGTCCTCCTTGCGACCCTCTCACTGTCCATCAGCAGTCTGCTACAGGCTGCCGTTCCTGCCAGCGAAGCCGCCAAGCTTGGAACCACTCTCACGCCGGTCGGTGCGGAAAAATCGGGTAATGCCGAAGGCAGCATTCCGGAGTGGACTGGCGGCCTGCCGAAAGCCTCCGGAACCGTAAACCCGGCGACAGGCTATCCAAGCGATCCATTTCGCAACGAACAACCGATTTTTATCATCAACGCTCAGAACTACACCCAGTACGCAGACAAGCTGACCCCGGGCCAGCAAGCGATGTTCAAACGCTACCCGGACAGCTATCGCATGCGCGTCTATCCGACACATCGTAGTGCCAACTTTCCGGACTTCGTGTACCAGGCTGCGGCAAGAAACGCCATCAACACCTCCCTAGTCGGGGAAGGGAGCGGTCTGCAGAATTTCGAGACAGCCATCCCCTTCCCGATTCCACAGAACGGTGTCGAAGTGCTGTGGAACCATATGACCCGCTACCGTGGGGGAAGCCTTCGCCGTACCCATGTGCAAGCTACACCTCTCGCCAACGGCACCTACAACCTGGTTCACTTCAGGCAGCAGTTCACCTACCGCGATCAGCTGAGGGATTTCAACCCGAACAAGCCTGGCAACGTGCTGTTCTATTACCGGGGTCAGGTTACCGCTCCTGCTCGTCTGGCGGGTGATGTGGTGCTCGTCCACGAAACGCTCGATCAGGTCAAGGAGCCACGCATGGCGTGGATCTATAACGCCGGCCAGCGCCGTGTACGCCGTGCGCCGCAAGTCGCCTATGACGGCCCCTATCCCGCTTCCGAAGGCCAGCGCGTCGCCGACAATCTGGATATGTACAACGGCTCCCCCGAGCGCTACGAATGGAAGCTGCTGGGCAAAAGAGAAATCTACATCCCCTACAACAGCTTCCAACTGGAATCGACCGACCTCAAATACTCCGACATCGTAAAACCAGGCCACATCAACCCCGACCTCCCTCGCTACGAGCTGCATCGCGTGTGGGTTATCGAGGGCTCACTCAAACCTGGCAGTCGCCATATCTACGCCAAGCGCACGTTCTATCTGGACGAAGACACCTGGCAGATCGCGCTTGCCGATCACTTCGATGCCCGCGGTACGCTTTGGCGCACGGCGGAGGGCTTCATGGTTCCGCTTTACGACAAGCAGATTCCGTGGGCCGGGGTCGAGGCGCTGTATGACCTGATCAGCGGACGCTACATCGTTTCCGGCATGCGTAACGAGGAAAAAACGCCAGTCGAATTCGGCTTCCCCGCGCAGGCTGCTGACTACACCCCTGCCGCACTGCGCAACGCAGGGGTGCGCTAGAGCTACTCCGTCGATGGCTACCCGCCAGAGACTTTGGCCGCCGCTCCTGGCGGCCTTTTTATGTCAACTAGAATGTTCGGGAAGTCATGACCAGACTTTCAAATCTATCTATCGTCCCATGGTTCTGCTCACATCCCAGGCGGCCCCCTGGCCGCTGATCGTGGCGGAAACCGATCTCCCCAAGTAGCGCTCTACCACCGGCTTCCAGGGCACCAGGCTGAAGCCTTTGCCGTCATCGAGCATCGCGTAGCGCCCGCTGGCGAGCATGACGCTGCGCCGGTAGACGCCGCTGACGCGTTGGCCGTCGCCCACCGGGCGGTGCTCCAGCCCGGTGTCGGCGGCAATGGTCTGCGCGGCCGTCGTCAGCTCCCGGTTGCGCAGTGTCCGCAGCAGGTTACGCGCGAGGATCACGCGCTGGCCGCGCCGCTCGGCCAGGCCCTGTTCGGCGAGGAAGTCGGCGCGCTGCTGGAGCGCCTGCCACACCTCGCTGCCAAAGCCCAGCTCGCCCAGGCCCTCGCCGCCACCGATCAACTGCTGGTCGAGCCAGGTGGCGCCGATCACGCGGGCCTGCCGCTCGATGGATAGGTGCGATTTCAGCTCCACGGCTACACCGCCGCCCAGCCGCTGGGTGTCGTGCCGCCGGCCCTGCTCGGGCAGGTCGGCCGGGATTTGCCAGACGCCTCCGCCCAGGCGCTCCACGATGCCGGCGCGGCGCAGGGCCTCCAGCCGGCGGACGTGGGCGGCGACCACCTCGGCGGGGGCGCGGCCGGGCACGGCCTGCGCCTTGGCCACGGCCAGGTGCTGGTCGGTGCGGTACAGGCCATCGACGGCCAGCGCGGCGATGGTCTTGTCCGCCGCGCGCACGCCGGCCGCGCCTTTCACCTCCACCACCGCGCCCCTGGGGTACTGCTCCAGTTCCGTGCGGGGTGGCAGTGCGACGTAGTGCGCCTTGCCGTCGGTGCCATCGACGATCAGGTAGCCCTTGTCGTACAGCTCGTCGGCCAGGCCCTTGGCGGCGACGCGGCCGATGACCGGGCGCGCCTTGTCACCCGGCTCGAACACCGCCAGCTCGCGCTGCGCGTCGCCCATCGCGCGCTGCATGGTGCGGATGATGTCGCCGCGCTCGCCCATCGCCCGCAGGGTGTCTTCGGAGCTGGGGTGAATGGCCCATACGCCGGGCTCGGGTTCGCGCACCAGCCCCATGCGCTGCAAGTGTTGCAGGCGGCCGATCAGCAGCAGGCGCTGGGGTCGCAGACGGGGCAGCACTTCCAGCCGCACGAGGCTGATCCGGCCGTTCACCGCTTCGCGCTGTATGGTGCGATCCAGCCCCGTCCAGCGCTCCTGCTCCACCTCGCGGGCCATGCTTTGCTGGATCTCCAGTTCGGTGCGCGGACCGAGCCATTCGGTGGCCAGTTCGGCGGCGCGGCGGCGCATTCCTTCGGCGATGTAGTCGCGGGCGATGATGAGGTCTTTGCCGGTGTCGTCCTTGCCGCGCAGCACGATATGGGTGTGCGGGTTGTCGGTGTTCCAGTGATCGACGGCGACCCAATCGAGTTGCGTGCCCAGGTCGGCCTCCATGCGCTGCATCAGGTGGCGGGTGTAGGTGCGCAGGTCGTCGAGCTGTTCGGCATCTTCCGGCGAGACGATGAAGCGGAACTGGTGCCGGTCTTCGCGGCCGCGTTCCTCGAAGGCGGCCAGGTCGGCGTCGTCGGTCATCGGCCCGTAGGCACGGCCCCGCCCGCCCTGGCGGTCCACGCCTTCGCGCTCGATGTAGCGCAGGTGGGTGGTGGTCGAGCGCGGCCCGGCCTTGGCGAGATTCACCAGCCGGGTCTTGATGGTGACGCGGCGCGCATTGGCGCCCAGCGACCGCCCGGCGAAGCGTGCGGCGACGTGCCCACGCCCCAGCCGGGCACCGGGACGGTGGCCTGCCTTGCCGACCTTGGCACCGGCCTTGCTGGCCTGCTTGAGCACGCGGTTGACGAACGACTGAGGGCGATCCTTGGGCGCGCCAGGGCGGATTCGGAAGCGGTCGGCGTCGTCGCCGCTGCGCCGGCTCATGGGGTGGCCCCAGCGCAGTCCAGCGCGCCAGAGGGCGCGATGCACGCGGTTTTGCCAGAGCCTATGCGACCTTGGCGCTGTTCGCGGCACGGTGCCGCTCCCCGGCGCGTGCCGCGCTCCCCCCATGTGCAGACTGGCTTTTCGCGCAACGCAGTGCCGCGACCTTTTATCTTGCCCTGCATCTGCCCCGCGCCTGACGGCACGGGGGTGCGATGCCCCGGCGGCGCTGCGCCTGGCGCAGCCCAGCCGCCGGCGAGCGCCAGCCCTGCCTGCGGCATGGCGCGCTCGGGGCAAGCTGTCTGCACGGGGGAATGCCGGGCCAAGCGCGGTGCGAAGGCACACGCGTGGCACCGGCATGAACGCGAAGGCGGCACGCCGAAAGGCGCAAGGATATGCGCCGTCATGGCTGCGGCTCCAGGCGCAGCGGCTGCGCCACGCCGAGCACGGCGGCGGCGCTGGCCGGGCCAAAGTAGCGGCTGTCGAATGACGCCGGGTTGGTGACGTTGAGCAGGAACAGTTCGCCCTGGGCAAGTGGCCTGCACTGCGGCCAGGATGGCAGCGGCCGGCCCCGGCGGTCGGCGCGCAGCACAGCGGCCACCGGCACGCCGTCGATGCGCACCACGCCATTGACGATGCAGACGTGTTGCGGCGCCACCGCGCCGACACGTTTGAGCAGCGGGATGTGCGACGGCAGGTAGCCGCGCTGCGCAGCGAGCGCGGCGGCGTCTGCCGGCAAGGTGGTGAGCACGATGCTGTCCACCGGCAAGGCACCGGGCAGCGCGTGCGCCGGTGCGATGCGATACCAGCCGACCGGCACGCTGTCGGACGGGTTGTAGACGATGCGCACCGCCGGCTGTACGAAGGCGGCCCAGGCCAGCGCCGCGAGGCCGCAGACAGCGAGTGCGGCCAGTGCAAGGCGAACGCGACGGCGTAAGCGAGGCACGGCGACGGTCGTTGTGGTGGGTGCGGTCATTGCAGCGCCCTCCCGGCCAGCCAGGCCGCATGGCGCTCGGCGCTGTAGTCCGGCAGCGGCAGGTGCGCGGCCAAGCGGTTGCCCAGCGTGCGCCAGTAGGCCGGCGACACCTCGGCAGGCTCGATGCCCAGCGCCTCGATGGCGTCGATCCGTGCGAGCACGGCTCGCGTTTTCTGTTCGCCTTCGGCGTGCAGCAGGATGCGCGCGCCGGGGTGAATGCCAGGGATGCTCTGCATGGCGTCCAGCGGCGTGCAGGCTTGCAGCACCATGAGCTGCCAGCGCACGGTGCCGTAGTCGTTCGATTGCCAGCGGATGCGGCAGAAGATCACCGTGGGCAGGAACACCGCACAGCGCCGCCAGCGGTCGAGCTGGACGGTGCGCGCCGGGTGGCCGAAGCGCAGGTAGAGGTTGATGCGCTGCTCGACATACGCGAGCGAAACGCGCGTGAGCGGCGTGCTGCTGGCGAGTGCGGCGAGCGGTTGCGGTGACGGCGGCGTTGCCATTTGTGTGGTGGTGTTCATGGTGTGTGCTCCGGGAACTCGCGCTCCAGCAGCGCGCGCAGCAGCTCGGCCACGGTCACGCCCTGGGTGAAGGCCAAAACCTTGATGCGGGCGCGCATGGCGGGCGTCACGTCGAGGGTCAGGCGCGCGGTGTAGAGGTCGCCTTTCTGGAGGTCGGCGCTGTCGCCCTGGCGAATCCACGCTTCGGCCTGCGGATTCGCCGGCGGACGCGCGCCGATGGCGATGCGTTTGCCGCGTTCCCTGCTCATGACGGCCACCGCAATAGCTCGTCCACCAGCGCGGTGATTTCGCGCGCGGCCATGCTGTCGGGGGCTGTCTCGCACGCGAGCCGGCCGGTGGCCACGCTGTCGGCGAAGACGATGCGCTGGCGCACTTCGGAACGCAGGGCCGGCAGGGGCTGTTCGGCGAGCGCGTTGCGCGCTTCGCGGCCGATGATCGTGGTGCTGATGCGCCGGTTGATGACGAAGCCCGCGCGTAGCGCCGGCCGGAATACCTGCGCCTCGCGGATCAGCGCCACCATCTCGGCGCTGGCCCACAGGTCGTAGGGGCTGGGCTGCACCGGGATCAGCACGCAATCGGCCGCCAGCAGCGCGGAGCGCGCGAGTGCGGCAATGCGTGGTGGACCGTCGATGACGATGTGATCGCAGCGCCGGGCCAGTTCCGGCGCTTCCTGGTGCAGCGTTTCGCGGGCCAAGCCCACGGCGCTGAACAGCCGTGGCAGGCCCTGTTGGCTTCTGCGCTGCGTCCAGTCCAGTGACGAACCCTGCGGGTCGGCATCGAGCAGGATCACCTGCTGACCGCGCAGCGCGAGTTCGCCGGCGATGTGGGTGGCGAGCGTGGTCTTGCCGACGCCGCCTTTCTGGTTGAGCAAGGCGACGATCATGGCGCGGCCCTCCCCACTGGAAAGCCGACCTAGCCGTGCCGTTTCGCGGTTGTCCACCGCAACGACGCGCCTCTACAACAAGTTAGAGCTTTTAAGTTAGAGAAGTTAAGGGAGGCTGGAGCCCGCGCAGGATCTGGCCTGCAGAGGATTTCGTACGCCTGATGGCACGATAGGGACACGCCCGATAGCACGATACCCCGTACGCCTGATAGCACGAGCCCATTCACAGGTTTTACCGCGCTTATCCCCGTGCCGTGGGCGACACGGGCCGGAACGTCAGCAGCTCCGCGCGGGCCTCCGGGATGCGCTCGATGCCGAGCACATAGCCGGGCAGCGACTGTCGCGCCACCAGGGCGCGCAGGTCGCAGGCGAAGTCGCAGAGCCTGGCCGTGCTGCCCGACTTGCGGTGCAAGTGGCGGAAGTCGAACTGCCAGCCGTCCGGCTGCCTGCCGCCATGCTTGCGCACCAGACGGTACAGCCAGCGCTCGATGCCGCCGGTGAGGCGGAAATACGCCGGGTCGATGGTCAGCACCAGGGCGGCGTCCAGCACACCCGCGTAGAACCAGTCCGGCAGGATCAGCTCGATGCCCAGCGGCGCGCCGCGAGCGTCGGCCAGTTCCTTCCACTCGTTGATCCAGGAGAAACGATGCAGGCGCCGCCCGCTGGTCTCGCGGATGGAGGTGGCCACCGTGGTCGACTGCAGGCGATCCAGGGCGGCCTTCAGGCGCTGGTAGTCGCGCAGCGACACCCCGCGCCCGATGAAGCGCAGGATCTCGTAAGGCGTGGCGCGCATCAGCCGTGACGGGGACAGGCCCGCGTCGCGCGCCGTGACAATCTGGCTGGCCGCCCAGATCAGCACGTCGGCATCCCAGATCGTGGCGATGCCGTGCTCCCGGGTGCCCTCCACACGCACCGTGACACCGCTGGACTGGAAGTCGATCGGTGTGGTGCGCCGCGACTTGGCCAGCGAGAAGAACGGATAGGCCATCAGATCCTGGCTGTCGCGCGGCGCCATGTCGCCCGGCAACGCGCGGAACAGGTCGAGCTGTTCCCGCTCCGACGCAGAGCCGGTCATGGCGATGGCCACCGGCGAGCCACCGATCAGTGCGCACGGCTGTCGGCCGAGTGCCGCTCGGCGTATTCGGGATCGGAGGTGGCCTCGAAGCTGTGCTGGTCGGCCCAGGCATCGAGGTCGGCGACGGCGTACATGACGCGCCGGCCGAACTTGCGAAAGCGCGGACCGCCACCGATCACGCGCTGTTTCTCCAGCGTGCGCGGCGACAGGCGCAGGTAGGCGGCCGCCTCGTCGTTGGTCAGGTAGCGCTGCGGCTGGACAGCGGCGGCGGGTTGCAGGGGCTTGGCGTGGGTAGCGGCGGGTCGTACGGGAGCGGGTCGCATGGGGTGAGCCTCCATCGTTCAGGACAGCCCGGCCACACCAGCGCAGCCGGATGGAGGCAGTCTCAGAAAGGCTTGGAGGTCTGCTCAGGGTCGTTTTGCGGACCGCGTCGAACGACCCTCCCCATGCCCATCGAGCTGTGCCAGGTGGCGATAGCCGCCGTGCATCAGCGTCCGGCCGCGCCGCACCAGGCGGCGCACCTTCGAGCGCAGCCCGCCGTCGGCATGCCAGCCACCGGTCACCGCCGTCGGGCCGAACAGCCCCTGCGCCACCTCGCGCAAGGACGCCCCCGCCAGGGTGGCGTCGAGCGCCTGCAGGGTATGCAGCTCCAGCAGCGCGGCCGGACTCGGCCGGCACCGAACCACCGCGAATGGCGCGGCATCGGCCGCGACAGCCAGCTTGTCCAGCTCGGCCGCGAGGGCGCAGTAGCGTGCGCAGGGCCTGGCGCAGGCCCGCACGGCATGGACGTAGGCCATGCCCCCTTCCAGACCTGGCGCCAGGGCCAGACGCAGGCGGCAGCCCGGCCAGCGCGTCGTCAGCAGCAGTCGCCGGCCGTCGTGGACCAGGCATTTGCTGCCCGGGATGCGCCAGAGGTCGAAGACCGTGGCGTCGGGCATGGGATCGACATCGGGATAGAGCTGGATCAGCTCCGGGTGGTCGGGAAACCAGGCCGGATGCGCGTCACGCGCGTCCAGGCGCGGATCCTCCAGCAGGCGCAGCCCCCAGCGTGGAGCCGCCTCGGGCCGGCGCTGGCGCTCCCGCCAGTCGCGGCGGTACTCCGGGTTCCGGCGCAGGTACTCCCAGGCCAGGGCAAGGTCATCCAGGTGCAGGACGTAGAGATAGGCCGCGGTGGGATACCAATGCTTAGCGTCGTGATCGGCCATGAGGCAACCTCCCTTTGCACAGGGTCCGTCGCCACGGGCTCGCAACGCGAGGTCAGCGCCTCCTCGACACAGCATCAGGTGGAAACACGTCAAACGTACAGCATCAAGACCGATTGACTCCGAAGCGTTACGCGGATCGTCCGAATGCGACAGCGCCGCCGTCCATCATTGGTACGGCACCAGGCACAGCCTGCAGCCTGCAGCCTTGAGCGTTGGCCATCATGACCGATTGGGTCAGGGTGACATCGCCTGACTGCAACAATGCCGATTGAGACGGCCTCGGTCTGGACTCAGACTGGATCGATCACAGTGCGCCAGGGCCAGCCAGGTGGATTGGTCAATCCAGAATCGAGCCGTTGATGCGCGCCAGACGCGTGTACTCCGACAGCGTGCGCGTTGCCCGGAAGTACAGGTCGCGCATGACCGGGCGCCCGAGCGGCCCGACGATGGAGGCCAGCTCGGACAGTTTCACCGTGCCCAGCGCGGGCATGCCGATGCCCAGGTCGCACAGGCCATAGGCCGTGTCCTCGTCTGATGGATCGAGATCGGCCAGAAGCCAAGTGGCATGCGCGTCGGGGGTGAACAGGCGCACCACCGGCAAGGGGTCGACGACCTGGCCCGCCGCCCGGGAGCGACCGTTCGCCAGCAACTGCTCGCGCTCCACCTCGGAGATGAGCGACAGGGTCATGGCCGTGAGCCGGAAGGCGCCGATGCACGGATGCGCTTGCGCACGGAAGCGCCGATCCGCCGATGCGGATTTGTGCATTCGCTCAAATGCACAGAGGTGCATTCCAGCAAAACCGTGAAGTCGCCAAGGCGTGGAATCGGCATTGCGCAAGTCAGGAAAGACACGGAGGCGCCTCTGCGGTTCTGATGAAATCCGCCGGTACGGGTTTCCGTAAAAGCACGAAAGCGCTGGAAATCCCACCAATGAGTTAAAGATAACGTGGTTTTGATTCTCTCTCGGTCGGACGCTTCTGTCCATGCAGAAGCGACCCGTCCAGCCCGGCCGACCGGCCGGCTCCACCACCTTCGATGCCGAGCTGGCTCAAGCCTTCGGCGCGGCGGTGCGCGCGCTGCGCATGGAGCGCGGCATCGCGCAGGAGTCGCTGGCGAACCTCGCCGGCATCGAGCGCTCGCACATGGGCAAGGTCGAGCGCGGCGAGCACATGCCCACGCTGGCGATCATCTTCAAGATCGCCGGCGCGCTCGACTGCAGCACCGCGGCGCTGCTGGCTGCGACGGAAAGCCAGCTCGCCAGCTCCAGGGCGTAGCCCCGCGACAGCGCCCCGCCGCAATGGGCGGGGCGAAGAGGTGGCCGTCAGGCCACCGATTTGCTGCGCGACCAGATCAGGTTGTGCGTACCGTCCTCCTCCTCGATCAGCCGGGCGTAGATGGTCGCCGGGAACGAAGGATCGTCGAGGGTCACGGACAGGTAGGGCCGCTCGGCCTGGCTGACTTTCTTCCAGGCCGCGCCGATGTCGTAGCCGCCGGCCGCCTGGATGCGGTAGTCGGGGGCGTTCTCGCTGTTCCTGTCGTTGGGGACGAACTTGACCTTGACGTTGAGCGTCAGGGTGCGGACCGTGCCGGTGAAGCCGTCGTTCTGGGCGGTGAAGGTGCCGATGTTGGCCATGATGATTTCTCCTTTCGGGGTAACCAAGGTCGCGCCCATCGCGTCCTTGTTGTGATCCGTCCGGCGGGGGACGGGCTGGCCGCACCGCGCAGCGGCCGCAACAGCGTGGAGGACCGGGAGGCGCACAGAATTTGTGGGCGAGGAATCCGCGCAGCGGAGGGGAAATTGTTTGCGCCGGACGGTTGCGGCCATGAGGCCCGAGGCGCAGCCGCGCCCCCGCCAGGATTCACGACAAGCCAAGGACGCAGCGGGCCGAGCGCCCCCGGAAGGAGACAGGACCAACCCGGAATCCCCGCATGACGGCTTCAGCGGCCTGCCCCCTGGCACGGGCAAGGCCAACACCCCCGACGACGGGTGAGAACGCCCTTGCCGCAGCCTGCGGCAAGCGGCTTGAGGCGTGGACTGGAAGCGCCATGGCGAGGCCGTGCGGACTGTCTGTGGCCCATCCTTCGTGACCTGGAGCTAGCAACCGTCAGCGGCGGGGACGGTACGCGTATGCACAACCTGCCGCAGCAAGCTGGGGCGTAGCCCAGCGTCCCGCCCGTTGCGGCGGGGTGCTATCAAAAGCCCACCACTCCAATGGCCGGCGGTCAGATTCGTCTATAAGACCAGGGTCGATTCACATCATTATCACCCCCGGCGACAACACAGGAGCGGGCCCTCCGTTTGAAGTAGAAATTGCAGATGTCATGCACTGTGTTTATATACAGATATCAAGACCTGATTTTGAATCCATCTAGGCGAGCCCATGGAATTAAACAAGGCCAGATTGGTGATGTTGCTGTTGGCACTTATTGGTATCCCTACAACCGGATACGGGCTTTACGTTAAGTATCTGAAAGAAGCATCAGTCACTGTGATGTCTGGAGCTGAAGCAATAGATTTGTATAAACAATGCATGCTGCTTCGGGCAAAAACGACACCTCAGCGACCGCAGCAGGCAAAAGCCTTCTTGGCTGATGCGGAGAGAAAGCTGCCTGAAGCAGTAAGCGCAGCATCTAGGTTGGCTGCTCTAGACAAAGGCCCAAGCTCGACCATCATCGTTACTGAGCTGCCGAAGTGCGTTGCAGAACTCAAAAAAGAAATCTCTAAATCGTAGAATGTAGATGCCGCCCTCGTCCCTACGCATCAGACGACTGTGAACCTCACTGACACGGCGATAGCGCTCCAAAATCCATGGCACAGATGCAGCAGTGAAAACCGCCGCTAAGCGTTGTTCCCAACGTCCCTCTCGTAGCAAACGCGACCTGATGTTTACCGTCATGAACAGACACGAGCCCCAAGCTTGTCGAGTACATCGCTCAGAATCTAAATCTGGATTAGCGCCCAAACCATCAGGCGACAGATGGTCTTGGGGCTGTTCCTGCGCTTGGATGAAACTGGTGAGGCACAACCTGCCGCAGCCAAGTCGAGCGTGCCCCGTGCGCCCTGTCCCCTCGTGGCGGGGTGCCTGGCCCTGGCAAGCGGAGCGCGCAGGCGTGAGGGATTGAAGCCGAAGGCCGTGACGCCGCAGGCGACACGGGGCGCAGCCCGAAAGCCCGGCGGCGCATTGCGCCGACACGCGCAGGCTCTAAGAGCTCTAGGCTCCATGGGCACCCGAGGACACGACCACCAGGTCAACTACATCGAGTTCAACGTCGGCGACATTGTCCGCGGCAAAGCTATCCGGCCGGGCAGCCCGCCGATCATCCTGTACGCCGACGACCTGGCCCTATGGCCGGCAGCTGAATAGCGGTTCGTGCCCGCACGAACCCGCCTGTTGTTCGCACACGTTCACGTGTGCGCCGCCCGCCACGCCGCCGCCCGACGCAGGAAGGGCGGCGGCGTGCGGATTCTGCTTGGCGCGGCGACACCGGGCAGGACCATCGCCATGCCCGTGCGTTTGGCGGACAGCACAAAGCCCCGGCGCGTTGCGCCGGGGATTTGTGGCAGCCTCATGCCACCAGCGTCTCCGCCGTCTCGGCGTCCTCCGCAACCTCAGGCAGCGCGTCGCCTTCGGCCACGAACACGGCGGGCATCCAGCCGGTGCCGTCCGCCAGACGCTCGGCCTCGCTGGCAATGTCGGCCTTCTTGAGCGTCGACAGCCGGGTGACGTGCTCCGGGGCGAACTGCCGCACGGCCTCGAGGATCACCGCCTTGGAGATGTGGTTGAAGTAGCCTTCGGCGGTCGGCCGCCACCATGCCGCCATGTCCAACCCAACCGCCCGCGCCAGTTCCGCGCCGGGCTGATACCGGACTGCGCGCGGCGTCACCACATCCACGCTGGCGGCCACACACACCGCCAGCAGTTGCACCAGCTCCTCCTGGGGCATCGCCAGCAGCGCAGAGAACAGTTCGCCACCGTCCTGCGGCAGGCGCTCGCGCCATGCCCGCTGCAACTCATGCTGGGCAATGACGGCGGGCGACTCCGGCCAGTCCGGGGCCAGGTCTCCCAGCCGGTCTTTCACGGTCAGGCGCACGCCCAGGGGCTGGGCGTGACCGTAGTGGTGTTCCTGTAGAACGGCCTGCACCATGCCATGCACCAGCGCAGCCAGCGCGACCTGCGGGTGCCGCGCCACCTCGATCCGCAGCGCCGCCGTGCGATGCGCGCTCAAGCGCTGGGCCAGCCGGTCGGACAGGTTCGCCGCCTTCGGCGGCTCCACGTCCTCGCTTTCGGGGTCGTCCTCCACTCCTTCCCCACCGGCAAAGCTCCGGCGCAGGCGTTCCAGCGTGCGCAAGGCCTTGGCCTCGGCCTCGCGCAGCAAGCCGCGATGGATGACGGCATCCCCCTGCCGGTCCACGGTGACGATGGCACCGGCCACCGCGCGCACGTCCGGGGCATAGTCCAGCAGGCCCATCTGCGCGGCGTACAGTGCGCCCGCCAGTTGCTCGCGGAGTGCTTGCAGCGCTTCCGCCTTTTCCCCCTCCTCGGCCCCGTAGGCGTCTTGGAGCGCGGCGTCGGTCTTCTCCAAGCGCTCGCGCAGCGAGGCGATGCGGCGCGCCTCCTTGCCGGCCGGCTCCCGCCGCTGGCGCGGGGCGTTGTGGAACACCTGCAAGTCGGCATAGCTCACCTGCGGCGCGCTCTCGACCCAGGCCCAACCCTCGGTGCGCACGCCCTCGGCCAGCGCGTCCAGCTTCTCGCGCACCAGCCTCTCCAACAGCGCGGCGTCGATCAGGTACACACCCGCGTCATCCTCCGCGAACAGATCGCGGCGGATGCCGCCGCCCGCCGCCGTATAGGCGTCCAGCCCGACGAAACGCGCCAGCGGGTGCGTCGCATCGATTTCGCGCTCGGTCAGGCACTCCCGTAGCGCGGATGCGCCGCGCTGCCAATGCGGCGCGTCGTAGAACGCGGCCTCTTGCGCGGCATGGTCATCGGTGATCGCCAGCGCCATCAGTTGCTCCAGCGTCACGCTCCCGGCCCGGTAGTCGGCCAGCAGGCGCGGCGAGAGGTTGCCGAGTCTCAGGCGGCGTTGCACCACCAGGGGCGAGACGCCGAAATCGGCGGCAATGTCCTCCACCGGGCGTCCTTCCTTGACCAGCGCGGCGAACGCCTCGAACTGGTCGGCGGGGTGCATCTGCTCGCGCATCAGGTTCTCCGCGAGGCTGACGGTGCGGGCGCTGCCATCGGCCACCAGCAGGCACGGCACCTCGTAGTCGGCGGGGATGCGGCGCTTCTTCGCCAGCAGCTTCAAGGCGGTCAAGCGGCGGTCGCCGGCCACCACCTCGTAATGCTTGCCATCGGGGGCAGGAATCACGATCAGGTTTTGCAGCAGGCCGAGGCGCTCGATACTGGCCGCAAGCTCCGGGATGGACAAGCGCGGCGTCTTGCGCGCGTTGCGCTTGGAACGGCGCGGCAGCATCTGTGAAAGCGGAATCAGCATCAGGTGCCTGGTCGGGTCGGCGACTTCCAGCGCGGCGGCGGTGGTGTCTTGGCTGTCGGTATGGATAGTGGCGTTCATGCTGGTCACTCCTATCGAATGCAATGAGGGGGGCTTGGGGTCAGGCTTTCAACTGGCGCATGCCGTCCGCCAGCAGCCACAGGGCGCGATTCAGGCGGATGCCGTTGTCGATGCCCTGCACCGGGCGGGTGCTCTGGCGGCGTCCGTTGGCGGCGCGGGCGCGTAGGCCGCCCTTGATGAGGTTTTCCTGGGTGCGGTTGAACACACTCCACAGGTCGGCGTGGCAATCGTCGATATGGCGCGGCATCAGGATCTGGCTTTCCGTGATGGGCGCGGGCTTGTCGGGGTCGTCGTACTTGAGGGCCAGCGCGGCGCGGGCGAAGACTTCCGCCTCGCCGCTGTCCAGCGTGATGGCCCGCATGGCATCACGGGACTCCTGCGCCCGGTCGAAGCCGTGCAGCACCTCGTAGGCGCCTTCGATCACCTGCGCCGCCACGTCGCCCTTGTGCGGCACGCGCACGTCCGCCACGGTGTCGCCACAGACTAGGCCGTTCTCACAGACGAAGCGGAACATGCCCGCCAGCATCTGGTAGCTGCTGGTGCCGTCGTGCGAGTTCAGCAGAATGATTTCGTTGGCCTCGCGACCATTGATCTGGCTGGCGTGGCGCAGCCGAACCATGTGCTTGGTGTAGTCGCGCCGGTCGTCGGCCCGCACGCGGGTCTGGCACACCATGAAGGGCTGGAACCCCTCGCCGCGCAGTTCCTGCAGCACGATGGCGGTGGGTATGTAGCTGTAGCGCTGCGAGCGGCTTTCGTGCGGAGCCTCCGCGAAGATCGACGGCACCACGGCGCGGATTTGCTCATCCGACAGGGGTTGGTCCGAGCGCAGCACCGGCGAACGGGAAGCGAAGCGGGAAGCAAGTTGCATGGTCGTTCTCCTGACAAAAAGGTTTGCTGTTGAAACCGCACACCGGATTCCTAGATTCGGAGCCCGCCTTTCGGCTTTCCGGTGGGGTCGGCGCGGAGACCTGGGCCGGCCTCGTTGCCACCGTCTTTCCTGAGTTCATCGCCCGCGACGAAAGGGAGTCCGTGGACGGGGGCGGTCAAGGACACGAGCGCCGGGTGGGTGCGGCCCGCAGCGCAGCGAGGACACGGCCCGGCGCGCCTTGACGGCACACGGCCGCGGGCTACAGTCGCGGACAAGGTGATGAGCGAGGGAAGACGACGGTGGTTGGCAACGGCCGCGGATGGCGCCGCCCCCACGCAAGCGAAGCGCGCAGCGCCGCAGGCGCGAAGGCCGATCAGGTGCAACCTGTTCGGCGGCTGTCAGGGGCGCCAAGCAACGCGCGGCGGGGATCGGCTGCAAGCCGTTCCCCTGGAGCGCAAGCGCAGCGCGCAGGCCCGCAGGGCCGGAGAGTTCGACACAGGGCGCGGCAAAAAGGGGGCCGAGGCCCCCGCGCTCACAGCAGGCCCCGTTCGGCGAAGGACACCGTGCCCTGGCCGCCGACGACGATGTGATCCAGTACGCGCACGTCCACCAGCGCCAGCGCCTCCTTGAGCCGCTGGGTCAGCAGCTTGTCGGCCTGGCTCGGCTCGGGATTCCCGCTCGGGTGGTTGTGCGAAAAGATCACCGCCGCCGCGTTGAGCCGCAGCGCCTCCTTGACCACCTCGCGCGGATACACCGAGGCACTGTCGATGGTGCCGCGAAACATCTCAACGTATTCGATCAGGCGATGCTGCGTATCGAGGAACAGCGCCGCGAAGACTTCGTGCTCGAAGCCGGCCAGCTTGGTGCGCAGGTAGTCCTTGACCCGCTCCGGCGACGTGAACAGCGCACCACGCGGGATCTTCCGGTCGATGACCTGGCGGGCCGCTTCCAGGATCTGGTCGGCGGTGGCCAGCATGTAGCGCCCCTGGTCGTCACGCACCAGCAGCGAGGAATCGATAGCGAGAGAGAGTTGCGACATGACCGTGCTCCGGTTGCTCGGGCGGAATTGCCCGGAACCGGCCCAGCACGGCGCAGCGCAAGCCGTCACAGGGTCGAAGACGGCCACGGCCGCCAGCGTGCAAGGCGCGCGCAGCCCTTGACGGCGAGAACGCCGTGATACGGTGAAGGGAACAGCAAGACCGCCCCACTCCCCCCACCCCAAACACGGATAGGCAAGCGGAGCGCGCAGGCCCTCAAGGGCCGGAGGCGCCAGGGATCAAAGCCGGATGGCCGCGATTCGGCACGAAGCGCGGGGCGCAGCCCGCGAGCCCGACGGCGGTACGCCGGGGCGCTCTAGTAGTTGCAACATGCGAGCTCGCAGCTTTAAGCCAAGCAGAGCGAATGGGCAAAAGCTGATCGGTGAAAGATGAGTGCTTAAGCTACCCCCACTGACGTTGATCCCACCATTCCAAGGGAAATGCCGGAAAGGCCTGAGATGCTGCGCCAGCAGGAACTCAGGAGGTCGAACGCCCCCCGTCATTGAAAAAATCATCCCGGGCAACGCGTCCGAAATCGCTGAGCTCCTGGTCCTCATCGCTGAACATGAAGTTCACCATGCGCTCTCGTCTGAGGCCGGAAATGGCCCTGAAAAAGCAGGGCTCGCACAGATGGACCTCATAGCGCTCACCATCGTGGGCCGAGCCATGACCCCAACTGGCGCTAAGAGTGCCGAATTGCAATCCATCCCCTTCAACGCGCGTGCTGTCGCCACAAACGTCGCACAGAACATCGCTGACCGATTCAGTCTGTTCCATAGCAGTGATCTTCATTGGCAACCTCCACCTGAGTCCATGTACGCCATCGTTTATCCGGCACACAATACTCCATCAGGCGCTTTGCTCTGTGGGGGGTACTACCGCGAACACGGCCCTTCTTTGCTTCGGACCAGCGGCAGAACGCAGCAGCGGTGTTCACACAGTCTGGGCCAGAAGCAGATGTTGACAACGAGCCTCTTTAGACAGTGAACTTAATCCCAAGCTGTTTACGGTTCAGGCCGGGACTGGCCTGCACTGCGATGGCTTTGCTGAGCGAAAGGGATATCAAAACCTGGATATTGGCTGAAAACCCATAAAAACTCACCCAACAATCACCCCTTAAACTTCAATTAAAGGGTTTAGCGACGTGAAGACTATTTGCTTGCTCGATAGAAATGTCGTTTCCGATATACGTATGTTTTTTGACACAGGTACTTCACCCAACCTTGCCTTGGCCAGGGATCAGGATAAGCCATATAACATAATAAGCACCTTATCCTCTGTTTTAGAAGGGGGACAGGGTAATGTGCAAAGTCTTTTAGACTTTCACGAGACGACCGAGCAAGAAGCCAAACTGATAAGCTTGTTCTATAGAAAGGCTAGCGTCGACAGTGAGTTCATGCTGAAAAATACATTAGAAGCATATAGCTCTCTATATCAAGACATCCGGAACAGAGTCGCCTTGTTCTCCCCTATAATCGAGATGGCGCAACAAAAATTTGACTTACACAACACTCCATCAAAAAGCAGGGCATTGATTCTGGAGCAAGAAATATTAGGCCTTGCAAGATCAAGAAAAATCCCAATAAGGGGAGTCCCCGGAATTGGCGTAATTTCTGCCATTTATGGAAACCCTCACAGCAGGAAAATACTAAAACCTAACAACCTAATATCTTCAGACGAAGAAAAAAGCTGTGCAGCATATAATTCAATCTATGATTTTGAGATAGTTAAGAGAGTTTTGATGCTTAGGGCGACCTCACTCGCCAATAGCGGCTTAAGAGTTAAGCTTGTAACTAGGGACAAGGGTCTGAAAGGATTTCTTGAGTGCATGGAGTCAAGCAAGCCTAAAAAAATGATCAAAGACCTCGCCGAAGACGTATCAGTTGAATTCGAGATCGAGATTACCGAAGACCTATTTCCAACCCTTAGAAGAAACGAAGACCGACTACAACTTAAAGAAAGGATGAATTCTTGGCCCTAAATTCCCAAACACGACAGCTGACTGGAAAGCGCCTAGAAAATACAAGGCTACTCAAGTAAAGATCCACGTTCTTAGAACGTGGACTTGCCCTTGGCCCCCCTAGAAGGGGGGAAATTGCCGGCCCTCGGAGAAGGCTGGCTAACCGTTCCCCAGACGCAGACCGAGCCCCTAGCCAATCCCCGGATTTCATCCGGGCTACCGAATCCTGCAACGCCGTGCCCATTCACAAAGGCTCCTCACTCACCTTTCAGGCACCAGCACGTTTCAAGCCTCCCACTGCCCACCTTCATCGCCAGCCTATGACATCGCTAGTCGTAACAGGCCGAACCGGTTACTCATGACCACGTCCTAAGGACGTGGTTTTCTACGTTCAAATAAATAAATCCGGGCAAAACACCCACAGCAAGACCTAGCCATCAAGCACATTCGCAAAGTCCACCAAAAACTTATCCCTAAGCTTATCCCGCGTACCTGAAATGACGTCTAACTCATTATAGAGATCACTATAAACTCTAAATTTACTATACGCTTTGGTCTCAATTCTATATTCAAGGAAAGCCTTAATGAAGGCTGACACCCCTAAAGAAATACTTGGATCAACTATAGCTTTAACCATATCTGCCGACGAGACTTTTCTTCTCAAGAGAACAGGCTTCTGAAAGTCGCCTTTTAGAAGAGTATCCCACAAAGTATTCCACTCATCGACAACCAATTTTTTATTCCTAAGCGTAGATGCACTCTGAAATTCGCGACAAAAACTAACACTCTGTTGCCTAAGTGCACCGTAGTCTCTTCGAAACTGAACCAAAGTCTCAATTGCATACTCTCTAGAAGGTGCCTGGTCAATAAGCAAGGCCAAAAATGGCGGTACATTCTTGATATAATCAGAGAAAATATTTCCCTCAACCATAGAGATCGACCTAATAGTACCCTGAAAGTGCGAATTCAGTTCATCAAGCTTTTTCACATGGAAAGGAACCACCTTCGTTACAGAAGTATCAATCCCTTGAAGAGACAATGGGAGGATGACTGTGCTATCTGTCAACTCTGCAATTTCACTAACAAGAGATATCTGCCAAAGCCTTAAAAGGGTAAATGAGATAGCTCCCTCCCTTATAGATTCATAGTCTGCCTTACTCGCGTAACCCAAATGCTGGGAAAACCACTTGAATTCATCCTTCTGCAAATCCGAAAAATTGGAATAATCTAATGAAAAATCGACAGTCAAACCCTGCGCGAGGCTATCCGAGTTAACCAAGGAATCCGAGGTAACAAACTCGAATACATCCTCACTTGGATCCAGCGCCCTAATCACTCCCTCGCCCTTATAGCGCTCGGGCAAAACCACCTGATCGTATAAAATATAGGCATCTAGAAAACCAGAAACACGTGACACTCCTTCCGAAGAGCAAACAAAACTCTCACGCCCCGGCATAAACCAGTACAAAAACTCATCAACAGACCAAAATGGAACTGTGGTCTTCATACTAGAACTCACCTTCTACTTTACTCAAGTCAGGACAAACCACACATCAACACTCATACCCCGCGAATGCAAGTGAGATACGGGCCTTATAGATAAAAGCTATCACACTCCGTGTTCGTACCTATTGAGCAAAATATTGTCCACCTGTCGAAGGCTAAGTTCTCTACCCAGTTCCTCTTCGAATATACCTCTCACCTCAAGATAAAAGCTGACGTATAGCCTGTAGTCCTTAGATGTCCCGACAACTGTCGGCGCGAACACCAACGACTCTTCATCTGCAACCCAGCTTAAGGCTGTTCTAGCTCTCGAATCCATTATTGGAAATAGCGTTGGGTAATGGAAATGCAGATATTTTGATGCGAAACTGCTCGAATCCCCCCCCGTGACGATGCTAATAGAGTCGCAAAGCCAAGAATGTACCTTGACGACAGCACCACTCGAGTATGGAGTAAGTCGCTCCCCTACAGGCAGTAGCCCTGCTTCAATCTCTACATCGGACTCGCAAATTGAACTGGCCAGTCGCTCATAAAAATCCGCTGTAGAATTTTTGTACTCGTGGCTCTCCACGCCTCTTCGCTCAACAGAGACGGCTAGAGATCGCCCAATGATCAGTGCCTTTGAGGCCACCTGTGCCCGATCAGAGTGACTGGGATTGTCCTTCACAAAGGCATAGAGCGCCTTGTTTGCTGGGATAAATATCCCACACCCATCACCAGTTCCGATGAATTCTTCTGTTAGGTACGGGCGCTTGGGCTTTTGAATCAACATAGGCTCCTCCTGGTTACTCAAACGTAATGCCAAAAATACGGAACAATTATGACTCTGCCGTCTGCGAGTAGTCTCAACATTTGACCAAGATGCCAGCCTTCTCCCAATGACCGGCGATAGCTCTTCGTACCAGTCGGTGCCATGCAATACTACCCTCCCGCGCGGACCAGTACAGAAGGTACTGCTACCGATGCCATCCACGATCTGCTGCGGACGTGCATTCCATGAAGTTGCCCCCTCCCCAATCGTCCATTCTTAGCCGGTTTCTGCCGGCTCCCATCAGTTACTGAAGACCGGTTGCTGCCGATCAGGTATAACTGTAGGAGACCACCCTCGCCATAAAGGCAAACGCGGAACCAACCTATCGTATCCGCGCCAAGGTCTCGAGCAACTGGCGAAGATCCTCCTCCCGCTTGCGCTTGGAGCGAGAGGCCAGGTTCTGCAGCTTGCGCCTGACACCCGGCAGTTTTGCTGCATGGGGTAAACCAATCAGTCGGAAGTCGGGAGACTCACGCTCAACCGATTCAAGAAAGGCCCGGGAAGGCGCATCAAGCCAGCCAGCAATACGAGACAGCAATCGCGCACGGTTCTCCAACAACTCGCCAACGCTCGTCGGCTCCGCAGTCATCCCATCGAAATGGGCGCTGAAGGTTTCCTCGAAGCCTTGAGGCTCACCCGGTTCCAACATCTCCCAGGCTGGCTTGGGACTGCAGGTCAGGTAGACCAAGAAGGTCCGCCACAGGCGCTCGTCGGCCCTCTCGTCCGCCAGCATCGCCCCCAGGTCGAACAGGTCCCGCGGATGCTGCCGGGAGAGCGCCGCCGCCATCTTGCCGGCATAGAGATCTGCGAAATCCAGCACCTGTGCAGAGGCGAAACCGAATACCTCCTCCACCCGGGAACTCACCTGCATCCGCCGAACCGGATGCACGGTGCCACGCATGACCGGGGTTGTCTCGATCTGCACGCGGGCCCGTCCACGACTGGCAATCAACCGGGTTACCGCCCGGGCGCCCTCCGCCGCCGAGGTCTGTACCTGCAGGCGGAGTGGCGCTCCCCTCAGGGACTCGGCAAGCCGTCCAAGGGCCGCCTCGATCTGCTGTACGTCGTGGGCATAGTCCTGCACCGGCAGCCAGGTCAGGTCGATGTCGACAGACAATCGTGGCAGGTCATGCTCGAAGAGGTTAATGGCCGTTCCGCCCTTGAGCGCGAAACCAGGCTCCCGGGCCAGTAGTGGCAGGATTTCCACCAGCAACTTTACCCGGTCCGTGTAGCGTCTATCCCAGTTGTTCATCCAGATCCGCCGGCAAGGTGATGTGGTAAGTCGGATGCAGGCGGCCGCCGGGCACCAGGGAGCGTTTGCCCCGCCCGAGGTCGACACCCTCCAGGGAAACATGGGGCAGCCAAGCGTGGCCATGGCGCTCCGCCAGCGCCAGGAACAGGCGCTTGGCCTTGATGCTGAAGCAATGCCGCAGCAGCGTTTCTACCCGCCTGGGACGCAGGTTGGCCATACCCTGCATGAGGGCGTCCGCCTCGTAGACCAGGGCGGCATCCGCTGGAGCATCACACAGCTCCAGCATCGCCCGCTCCGGTGTGGCGAACACCAATCCATCCGCCTCGCTGTCGTGGGAAAGGCGCTCAAGCCCCCTCTCGCGCAGTGCGTCGTCCGTCGCCTCTGTGGAGAAACACAGCACTGGGAAATCGAAAGGCCCCTTGCCGCACCCGACGACGCGCTCCTTGAGCGGCAGACTGCCCACCCATCCGGGGGGGCGCTCCGGGCCATAGAGCGTCACGGTCGCCGAAGTCCCCAGGCGCAGATAGTGTTCATGACCACGCCACGCCAGCGCAAAACGGCCCCCCACATGCAATGGCAGCCCTTCGCCAACCTGCAAGGCCCGCAACACGCCCTGCCATGACAGGCGCCCCCCTTTACGGAGGTAGACGCCACGGGCTGGCGACTCCAGCCAGCCGCTGGCTACATAGCGGGCGACCAGGTTGCTGGCATAGCCATGCTCACGCAGCCAACGGCTGGTAACCAGCGTCGAATCGCCAAGGCTCGCCAGAAGCCGGTTTATCTTTCCAGGGTTCTGATCACTCATAGTGACTAAACTATAGATAAGATAAACCGCATGCAAACACTATTCAGTTTATGGAATACAAAAATCAGTCACCTTGAGTGACTAAAACCAGAGCCACGAGAAACGTTCCCACATGGCGCCCGGGACTCGCCTGGTTCACCGCTCTTCCGGTCCCCGCCATTTCATCAACATGTCGAGCGCGTCCACCTCTCCGACAAGCTCCCTTGCCATGGCCAGTCGCCCCAGCAGCGCGCCTTTCTCCTCTCTCGTGCGCGACAAGGCTTCGTCCTCCGCCTCGCGGAAGAACGCCTGTATCCGCCGGATGTCATACCAGGCACGGATGGCCTCGAGCAGGTCTTGCCTGGCGGCGGCCCTGGCCTTCTCTTGCCGCTCCCGCTCCCAACGCTCCTCCAGTCGGCGTCGCTCTTCCTGCCATTCCAGCCTCCGGATCTCGGCCTGACGCTCCCCCTCCTCGACCAGGCTGGCGATCGTGGTGGCCGCATTTGTCAGGTACTCGACTATCTCACCCACCTGCCCACGGAGCGCTCGCGCCTTGGCCTCCGGCCAGCGGTACACCCAATCGGCCACCGGATAGGGGCTGAACGCCTGCAGGCAGAGTCGACCACTGGCGAACGGCATCTGCGTGGTCCAACTCCAGCTGGGGAGCGGACGGCGTCGCTCGGCAGCCGGCAACCTGGCAAGAGGGATGTATTCCCCGTCGACGTACCGCGCCTCCAGCTGCTCGGTCATCTCGAAAAGGGTCAGGCCGATGGAGACGGAGCCCACGAAGACGACCGTCGCCCTGGACGGATGCCAGAGGCTCGGATAGCGCTTGTTGGCCGTCTTCCCGGGCGTCTCCCTTTCATCGACAGAGGCACGCGAATAGGTACGATCGCTCGGCGCCAGCATGACCCGGTATCCGGCGGCCTCCAACCGGAGGAAAAGAGCATTGGCCGTATCCAGCGCGTCGTCGAGCATTGACTCCGATACCACCACGTCCACCAGGCGTCGCTGCGAGGGCTTCAGGTAGCCACTGTCGATCACCTTTCCCTTGGTAAAGAGATCGCGTACACCGCTGACCAGGGGATGGCGCGCCGAGCGCGAAATGCGTGGTCGCGGATGGCCAACCTGGCGTTCCGGCGGCTTGGGAAGCGGGTATCTCACGGGTCCTGGGGCATCGCCCCGCCGCCATATCAGACGATCTCCCGGACGCGCATCGGGCAAGGGCGCCTGAGGGCTTGGCTTGCCATGCTCGAGCTTGGCCCAGTGACCCCGCGGCGGGCGCGGGACGTTCATGCTGTCGCAGACCCTCGCCATGAAGCTCGACGAAACCCTGTAGCGCTCGGCCACCCTGAGCATCGGGTTACGCCATACCTCGTCGTAGAGCGCCTCCCGGGACACCTGGCCGGGAGGATCACCGCGATCCGTAGCCTCCGGCGGAACTGACTTCACCAACCATCCTCCTGTCGCTCAATTCCCATATGGCATCGGCACCTGCCTTCCCGATGAACCTACGCCCGGACACGCAGCAACCCGCCACAGCGGGTTGCCCCTGCGCCAGGCCTCCGTCGAGCATGACAGCGTCATGCCAGGAGCGCAGATGCCATGCCAGACGCCAGCCAGCAACCCCAGTCCAAGCGCCTCTCCTGCCCGCCGCGCGTTATCCGTGCCGGGGCAGCCCCCGCGTATCTCGGGATGTGCCGGGACGAATTCAACAGGACCGTGCGCCCCCATGTCCGCGAATTCCGCATAGGCCGGCAAGGCATCGGCTTTGATCGCGAAGAACTGGACGCCTGGGCGGACGACTATATCGAACGAACGGTTATTGAAAAGAACGGTGCCGGGGGACAAGATCGATCCCGCAGCGAGCGCCAAGGAGAAAAACCATGGCGCGAAAAACCATCACAGGCCTCTACCAGAGAAATGGAATCTGGCATGTCGACAAGGTCGTCAGAGGTCAGCGACTTCAAGAAAGCACTGGAACAGGCAACCGGGAGGAAGCAGAGCAGTACCTGATACACCGGCTGGAGAAGCTGCGAGAGGAGAAGGTCTACGGTATTCGCCGGATCAGGAGCTGGCGTGAAGCCGCGACCCGCTACCTGGTGGAGTACAAGGACATGCCGTCGATCGGCCTGGCCGCCATCTACCTCGAGCAGTTGGATCCCTACATCGGCGACCTGCCACTCACGCATGTCGATGACGAATCGCTTGCTCCCTACATCAGGGACAAGCAGAAGCCCGGCAGGACTTCGACGGGCAAGGTGAAACCCGGTGTAGCCCCAAGGACGGTGAACATCGCCCTGGAGAAGGTCATCCGCGTTCTCAACCTGTGCGCCCGGAAATGGCGCGATGAAGAGAAACGACCCTGGTTGGACACGGTGCCGATGATCAGCAAGCTGGACGAGAAGCGATCGAGGCGGACGCCCTACCCGCTTTCGTGGGAAGAACAGTCGCTGCTGTTCTCGGAACTGCCGGACCACCTGCGCCGAATGGCGCTCTACAAGGTCAACTGCGGCTCTCGGGAGCAGGAAGTGGTCAAGCTGAGGTGGGACTGGGAGATCCCGGTACCGGAGCTGGACACCAGCGTGTTCCTGATTCCTTCGGACTTTGGAGGCAGGGACAAGGGATCGGGCGTGAAGAACGGAGAGGAACGACTGGTCGTGCTGAATACGGTGGCCAAGTCGGTCATCGAGGGGCAGCGTGGCCTGGATCCGGTCTGGGTATTCCCGTATGGGATGCCCGACAGGAACGGCAAGGCGACACCGGTTCATCGGATGAACGATTCCGCCTGGAAGAAGGCGCGGGTCAGGGCGGCGAAGAAGTACCAGGAACGCTTCCTGAGACCGGCGCCGAAGGGATTCGCCTCGATCCGCGTGCACGACCTGAAGCACACCTTCGGAAGAAGGCTCCGGGCGGCCGGTGTTACCGAAGAAGACCGGCGGGCCCTGCTGGGCCACAAGAGCGGCAGCATCACCAGTCACTACTCGGCGGCGGAGCTGGGAAAACTGATCGATGAGGCCAACAAGATATCGGCGACGGACTCGCGAGGGCCGGCACTGACGATACTGAGGAGGAAGGCAGGATGAAAAGTCCCGCAAAAGTCCCTGAAACGAAAAAGGCCAGTCGTTACCGAACTGGCCTAAGTCGTTGAGGTATATGGTCGGGACGGAGTGATTCGAACACTCGACCCCTTGCACCCCATGCAAGTGCGCTACCAGGCTGCGCTACGCCCCGACAACTCTATCCGCTTTCGGGGGAAGCCCTGAAAGCGGATCGCACTATATATTAAGCTTATGAAATATGGAAGTTTTTTCTGAGGCACACTATTTGCGCAAGACATGCAGGACATCTTCCAGCTCGACGATCATCTGGCGGATGAGCTGCTTGTACTGGGTGGTGTCGTCCTTGGCCTCATCGCTGGACAGGCGCTGGCGGGCGCCGCCGATGGTGAAGCCCTGGTCATAGAGCAGGGACCTGATCTGGCGGATCATCAGCACGTCCTGGCGCTGGTAGTAGCGTCGGTTGCCGCGACGCTTGACCGGATTGAGCTGGGTGAATTCCTGCTCCCAGTAACGCAGGACGTGGGGCTTGACCGCGCACAGGTCGCTGACTTCACCAATGGTGAAATAGCGTTTGCCAGGGATCGGCGGCAGTTCGTCGTTATGACTTGGTTCCAGCATAAGCTTCGACTCTCGCCTTCAGTTTCTGCCCTGGACGAAAGGTCACCACACGGCGTGCCGTGATCGGGATCTCCTCCCCCGTTTTGGGGTTGCGACCGGGGCGCTGACGTTTGTCGCGCAAATCGAAATTGCCGAAACCAGACAACTTGACCTGTTCGTTGAGCTCAAGCGCCTGACGGATTTCCTCGAAAAACAGTTCGACCAACTCCTTGGCCTCCCGTTTGTTCAGGCCCAGCTCTTCGTACAGACGTTCAGCCATTTCCGCTTTCGTCAGAGCCCCCATACGCTATTTCCTTAACGTGGCATTGAACCTTTCTTCCAGCGAGGCAAGGATGTTTTGAGTTGTACTGCTCACCTCATCGTCATTAAGAGTGCGCGATGGATGTTGCCAGGTCAAGCCGACGGCAAGGCTTTTTCTATGCGGATCAATGCCTTTACCGTGATACACATCAAACAGCCTGAGCTCTGTCAGCCACTCGCCGGCGCTGCTGCGGATCGTTTCCAGTACCGCTTCGGCCGCCACATCGCGATCGACCAGAATGGCTAGGTCCCGACGTACTTCCGGGAAGCGTGACAATTCACTGAACGCTGGCATGCGCCCTTCGGCGATTTCCGCAAGCACCAGTTCGAAGAGAAACACGGGCTGTTCCAGATCGAGCGTCTTTGCCAGTTCGGGATGAATGGCGCCGATGAAGCCTACCAACCGCCCTTCCCGCTCGACCCGCGCGGTCTGGCCCGGATGCAGGGCTGGATGCTCGCCCGGCACGAAGCTGAAGGATTCCGGTGCACCGGCATAGC
Organism: Zestomonas carbonaria; assembly: GCF_904061905.1. Classification (GTDB taxonomy): domain Bacteria; phylum Pseudomonadota; class Gammaproteobacteria; order Pseudomonadales; family Pseudomonadaceae; genus Aquipseudomonas; species Aquipseudomonas carbonaria. Next base: position 8,143 of record NZ_CAJFCI010000080.1, on the reverse strand, counting down.
CCAGCAGGGCTTCGACGTCGGCTTTCAGGTCGTAGAAGTCGACGTTTTCGCGGCCGTGCGCCCAGCCTTCCGGCAAGCGACCACCGCTGATCACACCGGCCAGCATGGCTTCCTGCTTCAGCCCCGGCAGTTGGCCGACGAAGCGCAGGCCGCTCTCGAACAGACGCACACGCGATTGCTGGCGATTCAGATTGTGCTGCAGCGCCTTGACCAGGCCCGGCCACAACGAGGAGCGCATTGCCGCCATGTCGGCGGAGATCGGGTTGGCCAGTTGCAACGGCTCGACGCCCGGCGTGAACAGTGCAAACAGTTTCGGATCGATGAAGCTGTAGGTGATCGCTTCCTGATAGCCTCTGGCCACCAGCAGACGGCGCAGCGCAGGCAACTCGGCACGGGCTTCTGCCCTGGTCTTCGGCGCCAGGCGAGCCTGGGGATAGCGCACCGGCAGACGGTTGTAGCCGTACAGGCGGCCCAGCTCTTCGATCAGGTCGACTTCCAGGCTGATGTCGAAGCGGTGGCTAGGCACGCTGACCTGCCAGAGTCCAGCTCCCTGAGCGTTGACGCCCAGGCCCAGTGCGGACAGCAGGCGCTCGACTTCCGCCGCCTCCATGTCCATGCCCAGCATCTGGCTGATGCGCTCGGCGCGCAGGGTGATCGGCGCCACCTTAGGCAGGTCGGACTCGCTGACCGCTTCGACAATCGGGCCGGCTTCGCCGCCAACGATTTCCAGCAGCAGCGCAGTGGCGCGCTCCATGGCAGTACGCGCCAACTGCGAGTCCACGCCACGCTCGAAACGGTGTGAAGAGTCGGTGTGCAGGCCATAGGAACGGGCCTTGCCGGCGATCGCGATGGTGTCGAAGAAGGCGCTTTCCAGGAACAGGTCGCGAGTCTTGTCGCTCACACCGCTGTGCTCGCCGCCCATCACACCAGCGATGGCCAGGGCGCGCTGGTGGTCGGCGATGACCAGGGTATCGGAGCGCAGGCTGACTTCCTGGCCGTCCAGCAGGACCAGCTTCTCACCCTCCTCCGCCATGCGAACACGGATGCCGCCGCTGATCTCGGCGAGATCGAAGGCGTGCATGGGCTGGCCCAGTTCGAGCATCACGTAGTTGGTGATGTCCACCGCGGCATCGATGCTGCGAATATCCGAACGACGCAGGCGCTCGACCATCCACAACGGCGTCGGCCTGGACAGGTCGACATTACGGATCACCCGGCCGAGGTAGCGCGGGCACGCCTTGGGCGCCAGCACTTCGACCGGACGCACTTCGTCATGACTCGCAGCGACAGGCGCGGTGACAACCGGCGAGACCGGCACGGCATAGATGGCACCGACTTCGCGGGCAAGACCGGCCAGGGACAGGCAGTCGCCACGGTTGGGGGTCAGGCCCAGTTCGATGCTGGCATCGTCCAGCCCCAGGTAAATGCGGATGTCCTCACCCACCGGTGCATCGCCGGCCAGTTCCATCAGGCCGCTATTATCGTCGCTGATCTGTAGCTCGGAGGCCGAGCACAGCATACCGTTGGACTCGACGCCACGCAGCTTGGCCTTCTTGATCTTGAAGTCGCCCGGCAGTTCGGCACCGATCATCGCGAAGGGGATCTTCAGACCGGGGCGCACGTTGGGCGCACCACAGACCACCTGGAAACTCTCGCGGCCGTTGGAAACCTGGCAAACACGCAGCTTGTCCGCATCGGGGTGCTGCTCGGTGCTCAACACCTCGCCCACCACCACGCCGGAAAACACGCCAGCCGCCGGGGTAACGCTGTCGACCTCCAGGCCGACCATGGACAGACGAGCAACCAGCTCGTCGCGGGAAACCTGCGGATTCACCCAGCTCCGCAGCCATTGTTCACTGAATTTCATCCTGCTCTCCTAATCGATTCGGTTACGGTCGTGCGGCTCTAGCGGAATTGCGCCAGGAATCGCAGGTCGTTATCGAAGAACAGGCGCAAGTCGTTGACGCCATAGCGCAACATCGCCAGGCGCTCGACACCCATGCCGAAAGCGAAGCCCGAATACTTCTCCGGATCGATGCCGGACATGCGCAGCACGTTCGGGTGCACCATGCCGCAGCCCATCACTTCGAGCCAACCGGTCTGCTTGCAGACCCGGCAACCCTTGCCACTGCACATCACGCACTGCATGTCGACCTCGGCCGACGGCTCGGTGAACGGGAAGAAGGACGGACGGAAACGCACGCCCAGCGGCTTCTCGAAGAACACCCGCAGGAACTCCTCGATGGTGCCCTTGAGGTCGGCGAAACTGATGCCCTCGTCGACCAGCAGACCCTCGACCTGATGGAACATCGGCGAGTGGGTGATATCGGAGTCGCAGCGATACACGCGACCCGGGCAAACGATACGGATCGGCGGCTGCTGCGATTCCATGGTGCGCACCTGGACCGGCGAGGTATGGGTGCGCAGCAACATGTTCGCGTTGAAGTAGAAAGTGTCGTGCATCGCCCGCGCCGGGTGGTGGCCGGGGATGTTGAGGGCCTCGAAGTTGTGGTAGTCGTCCTCGACTTCCGGTCCTTCGGCGACGCTGTAGCCGATATGCGTGAAGAACTGCTCGACCCGCTCCAGGGTGCGGGTCACCGGATGCAGGCCGCCGGAAACCTGGCCGCGCCCCGGCAGGGTGACGTCGATGCGCTCGGCCACCAGCTTGGCGCTCAGCGCTGCCTGTTCCAGAACCGCCTTGCGGGTATTCAGGGCATCCTGCACACGCTCCTTGGCCACGTTGATCAGCGCGCCAACCTTCGGCCGCTCTTCGGCCGGCAGATCGCCCAGGGTCTTCATCACCTGGGTCAACTCGCCCTTCTTGCCGAGATAGTGGACCCGGATCTGCTCCAGGGCATTGACGTCTTCGGTATGTTGCACGGCCTCAAGCGCTTGCGAGACCAGCGCATCCAGGTTTTCCATGTACGGACTCCAGATACGAAATAGGGGAAGAGCACGAAGGCTCTTCCCCTATTGGTGACGTTCAGCACCGGGCAAGCCCGGTGATTGTCGGGGACTTAAGCCAGGACGGCTTTCGCTTTCTCGACAATCGCAGCAAACGCCGCTTTTTCGTTCACTGCCAGATCGGCCAGAACCTTGCGATCGATCTCGACGGATGCCTTTTTCAGGCCGGCGATCAGACGGCTGTAGGACAGGCCGTTCTGACGAGCACCAGCGTTGATACGGGCGATCCACAGAGCACGGAACTGACGCTTGCGCTGACGACGGTCACGGTAGGCATACTGGCCAGCCTTGATCACCGCTTGCTTGGCAACACGGAACACGCGCGAACGCGCACCGTAGTAGCCTTTGGCGAGCTTCAGAATTTTCTTGTGACGAGCACGGGCGATGACGCCACGCTTAACACGAGCCATGACTTAATCCTCTTAACCAGAAATCAACGCAGACGCAGCGAGCGTTCTACACGACGAACATCAGACGGGCTCAGCAGCGAAGTGCCGCGCAGCTGACGTTTACGCTTGGTGGTCATCTTGGTGAGGATGTGGCTCTTGAAGGCGTGCTTGTGCTTGAGGCCACCAGCAGTCTTCTTGAAGCGCTTCGCAGCGCCACTCTTGGTTTTCATCTTTGGCATGTTTAGTACTCCGCATTCATTAACAACTGATAACCATCAGGCCTGCCAGTGCCCGGGAGGCTATTTACGCTTCTTGGGAGCGATGACCATCATCAGCTGGCGTCCTTCCAGCTTGGGATGCTGTTCGACAGTGCCGTATTCGGCGAGGTCGGCTTCGACCCGCTTCAACAGCTCCATGCCCAGCTCCTGGTGAGCCATCTCACGACCGCGGAATCGCAAGGATACCTTGGCCTTGTCCCCTTCATTAAGGAAACGTACCAGGTTGCGTAGTTTTACCTGGTAATCCCCTTCTTCCGTCCCTGGACGAAACTTGATTTCTTTGATCTGCACCTGCTTCTGATTCTTCTTCGCCGCGGCAGCCTGCTTCTTCTTCTCGAAGAGGTGCTTGCCGTAGTCCATGATCCGGCAAACCGGCGGGACCGCATCGGCGGAGATTTCTACCAAGTCGAGCTTGGCCTCTTCAGCAGCGCGTAGCGCTTCATCGATCGAGACGATGCCAACCTGCTGGCCGTCTGCACCAATCAGTCGCACCTCTCGAGCCGAGATATTCTCGTTAATCGGGGCCTTGGGTGCAGCTCGCTTATCTTGTCTCATTTCACGCTTAATAATGATTACTCCGAATCTTGGCGACCACGCCGGGAAACCGCTTGCTTGAGCTGTTCAGCGAACTGGTCCAAGGGCATGGAGCCCAGATCGACGCCTTCGCGGGTACGCACAGCAACGGATCGTGTCTCAACCTCCCGATCTCCAATAACCAAGAGATAGGGAACCTTGAGCAAAGTATGCTCGCGGATTTTAAAGCCGATCTTTTCGTTTCTCAAGTCGGACTTGGCACGGAACCCGCTTCCGTTAAGGGTTTTCTCGACCTCGAGGGCGAATTCGGCCTGTTTGTCGGTGATATTCATCACCACCGCCTGGGTCGGCGCCAGCCAGGCCGGGAAAGCCCCCTCGTAGTGCTCGATCAGCATGCCGATGAAACGCTCGAAGGAACCGAGGATCGCACGGTGCAGCATCACCGGGTGCTTGCGACTGTTGTCCTCGCCGACATATTCCGCACCGAGACGGACCGGCAGGTTGAAGTCCAACTGCAGTGTACCGCACTGCCAGACCCGCCCCAGGCAGTCCTTCAGGGAGAATTCGATCTTCGGCCCGTAGAAAGCGCCCTCGCCCGGTTGCAGATCATAGGGCAGACCGGCGCTTTCCAGCGCGGCCGCCAACGCCGACTCGGCGCGATCCCACAGGTCGTCGGAACCGACGCGCTTGTCGGGCCGAGTCGACAGCTTGAGCTGGATATCGGTGAAGCCGAAGTCGCTGTAGACATCCTGGGTCAGCTTGATGAACGCGGCGGACTCGGCCTGCATCTGATCTTCGGTACAGAAGATGTGCGCATCGTCCTGGGTGAAGCCACGTACGCGCATGATGCCATGCAGCGCGCCGGACGGCTCGTTGCGGTGGCAGGCGCCGAATTCGGCCAGGCGCAGGGGCAGCTCGCGATAGCTCTTCAGCCCCTGGTTGAAGATCTGCACGTGGCACGGGCAGTTCATCGGCTTGATCGCGTAGTCGCGGCTTTCCGACTCAGTGGTAAACATGTTCTCGGCGTAGTTGGCCCAGTGCCCGGATTTCTCCCACAGGCTGCGGTCCACCACCTGCGGGGTCTTCACCTCCAGGTAGCCGTTCTCGCGCTGCACCTGGCGCATGTACTGCTCGAGCACCTGGTAGAGGGTCCAGCCGTTCGGGTGCCAGAACACCATGCCCGGCGCTTCTTCCTGGGTGTGGAACAGGTCGAGTCGCTTGCCGATCTTGCGGTGATCGCGCTTCTCGGCCTCTTCGATACGCTGGATGTAGGCGGCCAGTTGCTTCTTGTCCGCCCAGGCGGTGCCATAGATGCGCTGCAGTTGCTCGTTCTTCGAGTCGCCGCGCCAGTAGGCACCGGAGATACGGGTCAGCTTGAAGGCCTTGAGGAAGCGCGTGTTCGGCACGTGCGGACCACGGCACATGTCCACGTATTCCTCGTGGTAGTACAGGCCCATGGCCTTCTCGCCCGGCATGTCGTCGATCAGGCGCAACTTGTATTCTTCGCCACGCGACTTGAACACTTCGATGACTTCATCCCGCGGCGTCATCCTCTTGATGACGTCGTAATCCTTGTCGATCAGTTCGCGCATGCGCTGCTCGATCGCCGCCATGTCTTCCGGCGTGAAGGGGCGATCGATGGCGATGTCGTAGTAGAAGCCCTCGTCGATCACCGGACCGATCACCATCTTGGCGCTCGGATAGAGCTGCTTGACGGCATGGCCGACCAGGTGGGCGCAGGAGTGGCGGATGATCTCCAGCCCCTCTTCATCCTTCGGCGTAATGATCTGCAGGGTCGCGTCGCTTTCAATCAGGTCGCAGGCGTCGACCTGCCTGCCGTTGACCTTGCCGGCCAGAGTGGCCTTGGCCAGGCCGGCACCGATGGATTGCGCGACCTCGAGCACGGAGACCGGGCGATCGAACGAACGCTGGCTGCCGTCGGGAAGAGTAATGATGGGCATGGCGCCTCCTCTCCTAGTGGTGACCCCTACCAAAGGTCACATGGGTTGGGATGAGCCAGGAAGCGATCCGGCGGTATGCCTGCCTGACGATGGCAGGACCCTTGCGGGCCAACCGGTCACGGACCAGAGTCACTGGAGGTAAGCAAAGAGCGTGATGCTTCCAGAAAGCCGCGGGCCTGACAAGCAAGCATCAATAAAAAAGGGCCGCTAATGCGACCCTTCTTTAATTTGGTAGGCACAATTGGACTCGAACCAACGACCCCCACCATGTCAAGGTGGTGCTCTAACCAACTGAGCTATGTGCCTTCGTTGGACGCGCATTCTACGGATATGCCTGAGGCTGTCAACAACTTTTCTTCCAACTAACTGAAAAAAAAGATTTTTTGCTGTTCATCCTGGCGTTGAATATTTTGCACGCGGGCTAGCCTGGTCATTTCATCTCAGGTAGCATCGGCTCACCCGTAAAAAATAAAGAACAAAGGTGCAAAATGACGCACACTCCATACCCACATTCCTACTACGCTGCCTCCGCCAATCCCGCCCCCGCCCGACCGGAACTGGTGGGCGAAGCGCACACCGACGTCTGCATCGTCGGCGCCGGCTATACCGGCCTTTCCACCGCGCTGTTCCTGCTCGAGAACGGTTTCAAGGTGACCCTCCTCGAGGCGGCGAAAGTCGGCTTCGGCGCCTCCGGCCGCAATGGCGGGCAGATCGTCAACAGCTACAGCCGCGACATCGACACCATCGAACATAGCGCCAGCCCGAAGAACGCGAAACTGCTCGGCGACATGGCCTTCGAAGGTGGCCGCATCATTCGCGAACGCATCAGCAAGTACGACATCCAGTGCGACCTGAAGAACGGCGGAGTATTCGCCGCCTTCACCAAGAAGCAGATGAAACACCTGGAAGCCCAGAAGAAGCTGTGGGAGCGCTACGGCCACAGCGAACTGGAGCTGATGGACGCCAAGCGCATTCGCGAAGTGGCGGCCACCGACAACTACATCGGCGGCATGCTGGACATGAGCGGCGGGCATATCCACCCGCTCAACCTGGCCCTCGGCGAGGCCGCGGCCATCGAATCCCTGGGCGGCATCATCCACGAACAGTCCCCGGTCATCCGCATCGATCGCGGCGCCACGCCGGTCGTGCACACGGCGCGTGGCCAGGTGAAGGCCAGGTTCGTGGTGGTCGCCGGCAATGCCTATCTCGGCAACCTGCTCCCGGAGCTGGCAGCCAAGTCGATGCCCTGCGGCACCCAGGTGGTCACCACCGAGCCACTTGGCGAGGAACTGGCGCGCAGCCTGCTCCCGCAGGACTACTGCGTCGAGGACTGCAACTACCTGCTCGACTATTACCGGCTGTCCGGCGACAAGCGCCTGATCTACGGCGGTGGCGTGGTATACGGCGCGCGCGACCCAGCCAACATCGAGGCGATCATCCGGCCGAAGATGCTGAAGACTTTCCCTCAGTTGAAGGACGCGAAGATCGAGTTCGCCTGGACCGGCAACTTCCTGCTGACCCTGTCGCGGCTACCGCAGGTTGGTCGCCTGGGCGACAACATCTATTACTCGCAAGGTTGCAGCGGGCATGGCGTGACCTTCACCCACGTCGCCGGCAAGGCTCTCGCCGAAGCGCTGCGTGGCCAGGCGGAACGCTTCGACGCCTTCGCGGACCTGCCGCACTACCCCTTCCCCGGCGGGCGCCTGTTCCGCGTGCCTTTCACCGCCATGGGCGCCTGGTACTACAGCCTGCGCGACAGGCTTGGCGTCTGACGGCCTGCGCAAATTTAGCCACCCGTTTTGCTGTTTTTCTGGGCCCCCGCATTCGCGGGGATGACAAGGGAAACCCCGCGCGCTCCGCCAGCTCTGTCCCCATCTCGTAGGGTGGAAAACCGCGAAGCGTTTTCCACCATCATCGGTGGATGTAAAACATCCACCCTACGTGTCTATTGGGTCCCCGCGTTCGCGGGGATTTAGGGGGGGACCCCCGCCGTTCCCCCCCGCCCGCCATACCCCCC
>NZ_CAJFCI010000079.1 GCF_904061905.1 Zestomonas carbonaria | reverse complement strand
ATCAAACTCTTCAGTTCAATACTGATCGGGTTTTGTGAAAACCCTAAACTTGGCTCAGCAATCGCAATAAACTCTCGAATTCACGAGTGTTTGCTTGTGCTGCTGATAATCTTGCGACCACCAGTCTTACCCCACAAGCACCCACACGAATTGCTTGATTCACTTGTTAAAGAACAGTCGGGTGAGCCTTTCGTCTCAACCAAGGCCGCGCATTCTACAGCAGCCTTACTTCCCGTCAAGCGTTATTTTCGAAAATTTCTTTTCTACTTCAACCGCTTGCACCACCGAGCCCTTACACCCTGCTCGGCAGCGGGAGGCGAATCTTACAGCATCCCAAGATGCTGTCAACGATTTTTCATCGGACTGACCAATTTCTGAAACATCACCGGTAATCGACCTCGGAGCGAAGCGCTCTCGATCTCTTATTTATAGACGAAAGCGCCGATCCGTCCTCCCCCTCCCGGACATCGATCTCAGCGAGAAAGAGGCAGGATGCGCTTGAGAGTGTTGTCGCGCGCCACATAGTGATGGAACAGCCCTGCCACGGCATGCAGGCCGACCAGCCAGTAGCCGAGGGTGCCGGCCAGTTCGTGCAGTTCCTTGATCTGCTTGGCCAACTCGCGGTTCTCCCCGATCAGGGGCGGCAGCTCGAGGCCCCAGAACGGGATGGGCTTACCGGCAGCACTGAGGATCGTCCACCCGGCCAGCGGCGCTCCGATCATCAAGGCGTAAAGCGCCAGGTGCATCGACTTGGCCAAAGCATTCTGCCAGGCCGGCGGAGTCGGCTCGATGCGTGGGGTCGGTGCGATCAGACGCGCCATGATGCGCAGCCAGACCAGCGTGAATACCGTCAGGCCAAGCATGAAGTGCCACTGCTTGAGCAATTCGCGGGTATCGCTGCCTTTCGGATAGAAGCTCTTCAGTTCGATGCAAGCGTAGACCGCCGCGATCAGCAGCAGCATCAGCCAGTGCAGACCTATCGACAGGCTTCCATAGCGCGACGGGGTGTTTTTCCAGCTCATCTCGACTCCTCGGTCATCTCTGCCGGATGGTTTCCAGTCCAGGTCTTGGGAACCTTTTCGAAGCATCTCGACAGCAGTCTTTCTTTGCCATTCGCTCGGCAACTGCTCGGTAATCGAACGCTTTGTCCAATCCCGGGGATTGCCCGATTGACCAAATTAACCAATTAGTACATTTTCATTCGGCACACGCCGTCCTCATAACAACAGTAGAGAAACGCCGCATGAAACGCTCGCTCCTGGTCCTCAACGGGCCGAACCTGAACCTGCTTGGTACTCGCGAACCGGCCACCTACGGCCACGAAACCCTCGCCGACATCGAGACGCTGTGCCAGCGCACTGCCGCCGAACATGACCTGGCCGTGGAGTTCCGCCAGACCAACCACGAGGGCGAGTTGATCGACTGGATTCACCAGGCGCGCGGTCGCCATGCCGGAATCCTGATCAATCCGGCGGCCTGGACGCATACCTCGGTGGCAATCCGCGATGCCCTGGCCGCGGTCGAGCTGCCGGTCATCGAGGTTCACCTCTCCAACGTGCACAAGCGTGAGGCCTTCCGTCATCACTCGTTCGTCTCGCCAGTCGCCATTGGCGTACTGGCCGGCTTCGGCTCCAACGGCTACCGCCTCGCCATCGAACATTTCGCCCATCTGCTGAAAGCCTGACCATCATGAGCAAAGCATCCATACTGGCCGGCCTGATCGGCGCCGGCATCCAGGCCTCGCGCACACCGGCACTGCACGAACACGAGGGTGACTCCCAGGGTATCCGTTACCTGTACCGGCTGATTGACCTCGATCAACTGGCGCTGGACAGTACCGCTCTCCCCGAGTTGCTGACGGCCGCCGAGCGCATGGGTTTTACCGGCCTGAACATCACCTTCCCCTGCAAGCAGGCGGTGATTCCGCTGCTCGACGAGCTGTCCGACGAGGCGCGCGGGATCGGCGCGGTGAATACGGTGGTGTTCGAAGGCGGCAAGCGTGTCGGCCACAACACCGACTGCCTGGGCTTCGCCGAAGGCTTCCGGCGTGGCCTGCCGAACGTTTCCCGGCACCGCGTGGTGCAGATGGGGGCCGGTGGCGCTGGCGCCGCGGTGGCCCACGCGCTTCTCAGCGAAGGCGTCGAGCAACTGACGGTTTTCGAGGTCGACCCGAGCCGTGCCCAGGGACTGGTGGATAACCTGAACACCCACTTCGGTACGGGCCGCGCGGTGGTCGGCCTGGACCTGGCCGGCGCCGTGGGCGAGGCCGACGGTCTGGTCAACACCACGCCGGTGGGCATGGCCAAGTTGCCCGGCACGCCGCTGCCGGTGGAGTTGCTGCGCGCCGAACTGTGGGTCGCCGAAATCATCTACTTCCCGCTGGAAACCGAGCTGCTCAGGCATGCCCGCGCCCTCGGTTGCCGCACCCTGGACGGCGGCACCATGGCGGTCTTCCAGGCAGTCAAGGCGTTCGAGCTGTTCACCGGTATGCCGGCCGATGCATCGCGCATGCAGGCGCATTTCCAGGACATGAACGGCTAGTTCTCTCCGTAGGAGCCAGCTTGACTGATCGCCAGCAAGCTGGCTCCTACATATATAAAGCTGATAGCTACCGGTTCTGCAGCCAGATCCCCAACCTGACGACACCGCCTCAGTCCAGCACCGGCTTGAGCAGCACCTGCGCCTCATAGAGCGGCCCCAGGTAGCGGGAGCGCATCTCTTCGACGCCCGGTCGCGAGGCGTGGGTGGTGATCGCCAGGGTCGCCTTGAGCCTGCCGCCACGATCGGTCAGCGGCACGCCGATCACTCGCATGCCAATCTCGTATTCCTGGTCCACGATGGAAAAGCCCTGGGCGGCGACCCGGGCGATTTCCTCCTTGAGCGCCGCCGGGTCGGTCAGCGTATAGGGCGTGAGCTGGCGCGGCGGGTTGCGCTGGAAATAGGCGTCCAGCTCGTCCGCATCCAGCGCCGCCAGCCACAGCCGGCCGCTGGCCGTGCAGTACATCGGTACCCGCGAGCCGGGGCGGATCGACAGTGAGGCGACGTGGCTGTAGCGGCTGCGCACCACATGGACGATCTCGTCGCCGTCACGGGTTCCCACCGACACGTGCTCCTGGGTCTGCCGCGCCACCTGCTCGACGATCGGCCGCAGCATGCGCGGCAACTGCGCCGAGTCCACGTAGGCCTGGCCGATGCGCAGCGCCTTGGGCGTCAGCCAGTAGTGGCGACCGTCGGTCTCGGCGAAACCTTCGTGCACCAGGGTAAGCAGGAAACGCCGCGCAGCGCTGGGCGTCAGGCCCGACAACCTGGCCGCCTGCGGCACGCTCAGCCTGGGCTGGTCGATGCTGAACAATTGCATCAGCGCCAGGCCCTTCTGCAGGCCGGCGATCAGATCGCGGGGATGGATGGTGGGTTTGTCCACGGTCATGGCTCCGAAAGCCTCTCTTCATGCAGGAACGCGTTCTGTTCGGGCGACGCAGGAGCTTCGCGGGCAGAGCGCGCCCCTATGATGAGCTAGTGCGATTATCGCAGTGATGATGCGATAAACAAGCTAATCGACCGACAAGCGCATTGTTGGCGTTTCCCTCCACGCGCACCCTTCCCTCCACAACAACGCCAACGCCCGTGGAGGTTCAGCATGATTCGTGGATCGACCGAACTGGTCGCCATCGTCGGTTCGCCCATCGCCCAGGTGAAATCGCCGGAAAACTTCAACGCCTGGTTCGCCGGCCACGGCCAGGACCTGGCGATGATCGCCATCGACATGCAGGAACCGGCGCTCGACGCCTTTCTCGCCGGTTTGCGCGGCTGGCAGAACCTGCGTGGCTGCGTGGTCACCGTCCCCTACAAGCAGGTCCTCGCCGACCGTCTGGACGGCATCAGCGGGCGAGCCGCCGCGCTGCGTTCGGTCAACGTGATCCGCCGCGAGGCCGACGGCCGCCTGCTCGGCGATAACGTCGATGGCGAAGGCTTCCTCAACGCGGCGCGCCGGCACGGCTTCCAGGTGAAGGACAAGAGCGCCCTGGTGATCGGCGCCGGCGGGGTCGGCGGTGCCATCGCCTATTCGCTGTGCGAAGCGGGCGTGGGCCGACTGGTGATCGCCGACGTCAGCGCCGAGCGGGCCGGAGCCCTGGCCGAGCTGCTCGGCAATGCCTTCCCGGCGCAGAGGATCGGCAACGAACTCGACTCGCTGGAAGGTCTCGACCTGCTGGTCAACGCCACCCCGGCAGGCATGGGCGGCACCGGCGAGTTGCCATTGCCGGCTGCCCTGCTGGACAGCCTGCAACCGGACACCTTCGTCGCCGACGTAGTCACCTCGCCGGAAATCACCCCGCTGCTGGCTTTCGCCAGGGCGCGCGGCTGCGCGATCCAGACCGGCCCGCAAATGGCCATCGCCCAGCTCGGCAACCTCGGCGCCTTCATGGGTGTGACACCACTGGAGGCCCAGCCATGAACAGCATCGCCCGCCCCGCCTTCACCCACGAATACGACGTGGTGGTGCTCGGCAGCGGCGCCGCCGGTTTCGCCGCGGCGGCCACGGCGGCCTGTCGCGGACTCAGGGTGCTGATGGTCGAGAAGGCCGACACCTTCGGCGGCACCTCGGCGATTTCCGGCGGCGCAGCCTGGATCCATGGCAGCGACCAGGCCCGGGCGGCCGACGCACAGGATTCGCCCGACGCCATGCGCCGCTACCTGAAGAAGATCATCGGCAGCGGCTACGATGCCGGACTGGTCGATACCTTCATTGCGCGCGGCCACGAAGCGCTGCGCTGGCTGGAGGCCAACACCGAGTTGCGCTACGCGCTGCGCCCGCTGTCACCGGACTACTATCCGGACGAGGACGGCGCCACCGATTTCGGCCGCGCGCTGGAGATGGTCGAGTACGACGGCCGCCGGCTGGGCGAACGCCTCAAGGACCTGAAGATGCCGCCACCGGGGATGCTGCTGTTCGGCGGGATGATGGTCAACCGCGTCGACATCCAGCATTTCCTCGGCTTCAGGCGCTCGCCGAAATCGCTCTGGCACTGCCTGAAGCTGATGGCCCGCTATGGCGTGGACCGCCTCAGCCACCATCGCGGCACCCGCCTGACCACCGGCAATGCGCTGATCGCACGGTTGGCCACCAGCGCCTTCGCCAGGGGCGTCGAGTTGTGGCTGAACAGCGAGGCCGACTCGCTGATCGTCGAGAACGGAGCGGTGACCGGCGTACAGGTCAGGCGTGCGGGTCGCCTCGAACGGGTGCGGGCGCATGGCGGCGTGGTCTGCGCCATGGGCGGATTCGCCGCCGGGCCGATCGCCGCCAGCCACCGCCCGGATACCGGTTCGCCGCACCTGAGCATGTCGCCGGAAACCAACAGCGGTGATGCCCTGCGCCTCGGCGAACAGGTGAACGCCGCCAGCGGCCAGGGCATGGCGGCCAACTTCTTCTGGGCGCCGGTTTCCGAGCTGCGACGCAAGAATGGCGAGCGCGAACGCTTCCCGCACCTGGTCACCGACCGCGCCAAGCCCGGTGTCATCGCGGTGAACAAGGCCGGCCGGCGATTCGTCAACGAGTCCGACTCCTATCACCACTTCGTGCAGACCATGTTCGCCACCGGCAATGCGCCCTGCTGGCTGATCTGCGACGCCGAGGCGATGAACAGGTACGGCCTGGGCCTGGCACGGCCGAAGCCGGTGGACAACTCGGCGCTGATCGAAGCCGGCTACCTGCATCGCGCCGACTCGCCGGAGGCGCTGGCACGGGCCATCGGCGTCGATCCACAGGGGCTGCGCGAAACCCTCGAACGTTTCAATGCCGATGCGCGGGAAGGCATCGACCGCGAGTTCGCCAAGGGCGGCAACGCCTACAACCGCTACATGGGCGATCCGGACCACCAGCCCAATCCCTGCCTGGCACAGCTCACCAAGGCGCCGTTCTACGCCATCCATATCCACACCGGCGATCTCGGCTCGGCGCGCGGGCTGGTCACCGACAGCCACGCCAACGTACTGGACCGTAGTGGCGCTCCAATCCCCGGCCTGTACGCCGCCGGCAACGATATGAACTCGCTGATGGACGGCACCTACCCCGGCCCCGGCATCACCATCGGCCCCGGCCTGACCTTCGGCTACATCGCCGCCACCCATATCGCCGAGCGCCTGACAGCGGCGGCCCCGCAAGAATCCACCGTGGAGCATTGAAGATGTATTACGAACTGCGCACCTACACCATCGACCCGCTGAAACTGGCCGACTGGCTGGCCCTTTATCAGAGCCACGCCTACGAGGTGCAGACCGAGCACCTGGGCAAGTTGGTCGGCTTCTTCAGCACCGAATTCGGCGAGGCCAACCAGGTGGTGCACCTCTGGGCCTACGAGAGCCTGGACGACCGCATGGCGCGCCGCGCGAGCATGACCGCCGACCCACGCTGGGCGGAGTTCGGCCGGCTCAACAAGGCGTTGGGCGCGGTGCTGAAGCTGGAGTCGCGGCTGATGCGGCCGACGGCCTTTTCGCCTTTGCAGTGACGACGGACTCCGCACCATGCCCCATCCCGATGTGCTGCATTGCGACGTCCTGGTCATCGGCTCCGGCGCCTCCGGCCTGGCCGCCGCGGTGACCGCCGCCCACCATCGCCTCAAGGTGATCGTCGCGGAAAAGGAAAGCCAGCTCGGCGGCACCAGTGCCTGGTCGGGCGGCTGGCTGTGGATTCCGCGCAACCCGCTGGCCATCGCCGAGGGCAATGTCGAGGACGGCGATGCGCCGGAACGCTACCTGCGCGCCCAGGTGCACGCCGAGGAGCTCGACGAGCGCCAACGCACCTTCCTCGAGCGCGGGCCGGAGATGATCGGGTTCTTCCAGCGCCATACCGCCGTGCGGTTCTACTCGGGGAGCAGGATGCCGGACATGCGCGACGGGGACGGCGCGGCGCGCGGCGGTCGCTCGCTGTGCGCGCAGCCGTTCGACGGACGCCTGCTGGGCGAGTGGATCGACAGGCTGCGTCCGCCCCTGGACATCGTCAGCCTGGCCGGCATGGGCATCGCCGGTGGCGCCGACATGGCCAACTTCTTCAACGCCAGTCGCTCGCCACGGGCCGCGCTGTACGTGGCCGGGCGCCTGCTGCGGCACTTCCGCGACCTGCTGTGGCACCGGCGCGGCATGCACCTGGTCAACGGCAACGCGCTGGTCGCCCGGCTGCTGCGTAGCGCCCTGGACCTGGGCGTCGGCCTGCTCACCGAGGCACCGGTCACGCGCCTGCTGGAGCAGGACGGCAAGGTCGTCGGCGCGCGGATCGAGCGTTTCGGCGGCCCTGTCGAGATCCACGCCAGCCGTGGCGTGGTGCTGGCCTGCGGCGGCTTCCCCCACGACCGCCAGCGCATCGCCCGGCTGATGCCCCATGCGCCGAACGGCAGCGAGCACCGCTCCGCCGCGCCAGTGGGTAACAGCGGCGACGGCCTGCGCCTCGGCGAACAGGTCGGCGCGCGGGTGGCCGATGATCTGGTCCATGCTGGCGCCTGGGCACCGGTATCGCTGGTGCCGCGCCACGACGGCAGCCTCGGCCACTTCCCGCACCTGATCGACCGGGCCAAGCCGGGCTTCATCACCGTGCGCAAGGATGGCCGGCGCTTCGGCAACGAAGCCGATTGCTACCACGACTTCATGAACGCCCTGTTCGCCGCCACGCCGCCGGGCGAGCCCCACGAAGCCTGGCTGATCTGCGACCACCGCGCACAGCGCCGCTACGGGATCGGCTGGGCCAAGCCGTTCCCCTTCCCCACCGCCTGGTATGAGCGGCGCGGCTATCTCTACAAGGGCCGGACCTTGGCCGAGCTGGCGTCACGCTGCGCTATCGACCCGGCGCAGTTGCAAGCCACGGTCGAGCGTTTCAACCGCCATGCCGCGCAAGGCGAGGACCCGGATTTCCGGCGCGGCGCCTCCGCCTACAACAAGGCGCAGGGCGAGGCGCTGCACGGGCCGAACCCATCATTGCGGCCGCTCGAACACGCTCCTTTCTATGCGGTGAAACTGCTGCCGGGCAGCCTCGGTACCTTCGCCGGGCTGCGCACCGATGCATCCGCGCGGGTGCTGGATGAGCACGATGCGCCGATCCCCGGACTGTTCGCGGTGGGCAACGACATGGCCAGCGTGATGGGCGGACACTATCCGAGCGGCGGCATCACCCTCGGTCCGGGCATGACCTTCGGCTACCTGGCCGGGCTGGCGCTGGCCGGCTCAGTCATCGAGCAGGCTCCGGTAGACCAGCAGGTCCGCTTCCGAAAAACAGCAGAACAGCACCTGGTGGATACCTGAGCCATGCAGCGCTTCACGTACCGTGGTCACCGCGATGCCCGCCGCCGCTTCGGCCGGAAAGCCATAGATGCCGGTACCGATGCAGGGAAAAGCCAGCGAGCGCAGACCATGGTGCGCCGCCAAGGCCAGGCTGTTGCGGTAGCAGGCCGCCAGAAGTTCGGGCTCGTCGTGGGCGCCGCCGCGCCAGACCGGGCCGACGGTATGGATCACGTGACGCGCCGGCAGCCGGTAGCCGCCGGTGATGCGCGCCTCGCCGGTCGGGCAGCCGCCCAGTCGCCGGCACTCTGCCAGCAATTCGGGACCGGCTGCGCGGTGAATCGCCCCGTCCACACCGCCGCCACCGAGCAGCGAGCTGTTCGCCGCATTGACGATGGCATCGACCTCGAGGGTGGTGATGTCGGCGCGCAAGGCGCCCAGCGTCGTAGTCATGGCAGGAGCCTCCAGAACCCGGGTCGTGCCCGTTTTCGCAGGAGCCGGCCCGTGGTCGTCCAACGCCCTCGACCGCCGCTGGGAAGGCGGTTCTCAGGCCTGGATATAACGCAGCACCGCCTCGCAGATCATCTGCTTGTGGCGCTGCTTGATCTGTTCATCCGACAAGTCGATCTGGAAGATTTCTCCGAAGGTATGCCGGTTGGACATGCGGTAGAAGCAGAAGGAGCTGATCAGCAGGTGCACGTCGAGCGGTTCGATGCCGCTGCGGAACAGGCCTTCCGCCTCGCCACGGCGAAGGATCTCGTCGAGGGAATGCAGCATGGTGTTGCTCATCGAGCGGATCGCCGAGGACTTCTTCACGTACTCGCCGTGATGGATGTTCTCGACGCTGACGATGCGCACGAAGTCGCCGTTACGATCATGGTGGTCGAAGGCGAACTCCACGCTGCGGCAGATCGCCTCGCGCGGCTCCAGCTCGGCCAGGTGCAGCTTGCTCTCGGTCTTGCGGATGTCGCCGTAGAGCTTCTCCAGCACCTCGATGTAGAGCTGTTCCTTGCTGCCGAAGTAGTAATAGATCATGCGCTTGGAGGTGTGCGTCCGCTCGGCGATGGCGTCGACCCGGGCGCCGGACAACCCCTGCTGGACGAACTCGGCGATGGCCGCCTGGAGGATGTCTTCGCGGGTCTTTTCCGGATTGTTCTTGCGGCCCTTGCGCGCAGGGGCAAGGGGTTCGGCGATATTGGTCATAGAGCGCTCACGGCCATCGGTGGAATCGGCCGATTATGGGCCGCCAGGGCTGGGGAAGGAAGCTGGCGGCATCTGGATAACGCTACAGGATGTGGGGATCATGAAGTTGGTCAGGCCGTAGCCCGGATGCAATCCGGGGAATCCGGCAATACCGCCTCCCGGACTGCATCCGGGCTACCGGGTAGGGTGCGCCGTGCGCACCGCAAGATATGCACCGCCGACCTTCCCGGTGCGCACGGCGCACCCTACAAGAGCGTCGCCGGGCCCTGCGTAGAGTGGATGTCGCTTTTTACATCCACCGGCTCCTACAGACGGCTGCGCCTTCTAGAGCCTGGCCTGGCGCGCGGCGCCGCTGCGCGCCTTGGCCAGGGCCGCCAGGCGCACCGCGACGTTGGCCGCGCCGTAGCCGGCGTAGCCGTTGCGGCGCTGGAGGATTTCGAAGAAGAAGCGCCCCTCGAACGGCTCGGTGTAGACGTGGAACAACTCGCCGCCCTGGGCGTCGCGGTCGTACAGCACGTTGTAGTAGGCCAGTTCGCTGAGGAACTCGTCGTCGAAGTCGAAGCGCGCGGCGAGGTCGTCGTAATAGTTCAGCGGGATATCGAGCAACGGCACGCCGGCATCCTTGGCGCGGCTGACCTCGGCGAACAGGTCCTCGCAGGAAAAGGCGATGTGGTGCACGCCGGAACCGCGATAGCTGGACAGCGCGTGGGAGATCGCCGTGTTGCGGTTCTCCGAGATGTTCAACGGCAGGCGCACGGTGCTGCAGCGGCTGCGGATCGCCCGGCTCTTGACCAGGCCGTAGGGGTCGGGCAGCACCACCTCGTCGTCGGCCGCGAAGTCGAACAGGCTCTTGTAGAACAGCACCCAGCTATCCAGGCCGTCCGCCGGCAGGGCCATGGCCATGTGGTCGATGCGCTGCAGGCTGCCGGCGGGGCTGGCCTGCGCATCGAGGATGAAGTCGCTGTCGTAGATGGTCTGCCCCGGAGCGCCCTGCTCCACCAGGTAGATCAGGCTGCCATCCGGTGCGCGCACGGCCGGAATCTCGCGCTCGTTGGGGCCGACCAGGCCGCGGAACGGCTGGCCGTTGAACGCCTGGGCGCGAGCCAGCGCGCTGGCGCCGTCGCGCACCCGCAGGGCGGTGGCGCACAGCGACGGGCCGTGGGCTTCGAAGAAGTTGTGGGCGAAGGAATACGGCTCGGCGTTGAGCACGATGTTGATGTCGCCCTGGCACAGCAGGCTGACATCCTTGGAGCGGTGCCGCCCGGCGTGGACGAAGCCGAGCCTTTCCAGCCAGCCGGCCAGCCGCGCGCCCTGCGCCTCGTCGACGGCGAATTCGAGGAATTCCACGCCGTCGTAGCGGCTGGCCGGCGGCGGGGAAAAGAGGATGTCCAGGTTGGCCGGCGGATTGGCGTCCTTCTCCAGCAGCTTGCGGGTCTTCTCTTCCAGGTAGAGCAGCGAGCGCAGGCCGTCGGCGGCGTTGGCGCGGGTCGGCGCGGCGCGGAAACCGTCGTTGAAGATTTCCAGCGACAGCGGGCCCTGGTAGCCGCTGCGCAGGATCGGCGCGAGGAACCCGGCCAGGTCGAATTCGCCCTGCCCCGGGAAGCAGCGGAAATGCCGGCTCCACTCCAGCACGTCCATGGCCAGCAGTGGCGCGTCGGCCATCTGCACGAAGAAGATCTTGTCGCCGGGAATCCCGGCGATGCCGCTCGGGTCGCCCTTGATCGACAGGGTGTGGAAGCTGTCCAGCAGCACGCCGAGCGCCGGGTGGTCGGCCTGCTCGACGATGCTCCAGACCTGCTGCCAGCTATTGACGTGATGGCCCCAGGCCAGCGCCTCGTAGCCGATGCGCAGGCCGCGCGCGCCGGCGCGTTCGGCGAGCAGGCGCAGGTCGTCGACGAGAATCCGCTCGTCGCCCAGGGAGTCCGCCGCGACGTTGCTGCATACCAGGACCAGGTCGGTGCCCAGCTCCTGCATCAGGTCGAACTTGCGCTCGGCGCGGTCGAGGTTCTTCTCCAGGCGGTCGCGGCGGCAACCCTCGAAGTCGCGGAACGGCTGGAACAGGGTGATGGCGATGCCGAGGTCGGCGCACATCTGGCGGATCTCGCGGGGGCTGCCATCGTAGTAGAGAAGGTCGTTCTCGAAGATCTCCACTCCGTCGAAGCCGGCGGCGGCGATGGCTTCGAGTTTTTCCGGCAGGGTACCGCTCAGGGAGACGGTGGCAATCGAGCGCTGCATGCTTCAGCTCCTGGTGGGGCGTGACCTCTGCGGGTCCGTCATGTTGGGAAACCGGCCGTCGGATCGACCCTTTGGGGCGCGGAACCGACAGGCGAACCTCTGGCGAATCGATTATTTGCGGGGTATTTTCGAACGGCAATGCAAATTGTACGAACCAGTTAGTTTTCTGTTCGATTAACGAACAAAAGGCCGGTTATCGAATTGACGGCTTTCCGATCGCTGCGCAACATCGATTTACGTCACGGGGAATCACCTGACGGCCGGAAGAAGATGAACCTGCCGCTTCCACGCCGGATACCCGCAAACGCAACGCCGCAAGGCACATAACAATTTCAAGAATCAGGTACACGTCCATGCTCGCATTCACCGCCCAACCCGTCGGTAAACCGCGCCGCTACCCTTCCCCATCCGTGCATCCGGCCGCCTTGCCTGCCGCGACCGCCCGGATGTCCATCCCGTTGCCGTTCACGGTCGATGGCCAGACCTCATCGCTGGCTTCCGCAGGCTCTTCCGGCGCCTGACCGCAGTCACCGGCACACGCACCCGGCCAACAGTCTTCCCCGCCACCGGACCCGCCGGCAGTCCCTGCCCGCAGCCCGGTAGCCCCGGCAGCATCCGCCCGTGCGCCCAACCAGTTCCGGTCGGCTGGCTCCCACCCGCCGCCACTAAACGGATGGACATGAAATGATCCAATCGCAAACCACTCCCGTCGCGCCAAGCCTGTCGCATGGCTCCATCGGCGACAAAATCCGCGGCGCCTTCGCTGTCGGCAAGACCCGCTGGGGCATGCTGGCGCTGGTGTTCTTCGCCACCACCCTGAACTACATCGACCGCGCCGCGCTGGGCATCATGCAGCCGATCCTCGCCGAGAAGATGAGCTGGACGGCGATGGACTACGCCAACATCAACTTCTGGTTCCAGGTCGGCTACGCGATCGGCTTCGTCCTGCAGGGGCGCTTCATCGACCGGGTCGGCGTGAAACGGGCATTCTTCCTCGCCGTGCTGCTGTGGAGCCTGGCCACCGGCGCACACGGCCTGGCCACCTCGGCGGTCGGCTTCATGGTCTGCCGCTTCATCCTCGGCCTGACCGAAGCGGCCAACTACCCGGCCTGCGTGAAGACCACCCGCCTGTGGTTCCCGGCCGGCGAGCGCGCCCTGGCCACCGGCATCTTCAACGCCGGCACCAACGTCGGCGCCATGCTCACCCCGATGCTGCTGCCGCTGATCCTCAGCGTCTGGGGCTGGCAGGCCGCGTTCCTGGCGATGGGCGCCCTCGGCTTCGTCTGGCTGACGTTCTGGGCGATCAACTACTACAACCCGGAAGAGCACCCGCGCGTCCGCCAGAGCGAAGTGGCCTACATCCAGCAGGAAGTCGAGCCGCCGCAGAAACAGGTGCCCTTCACCCGCATCCTGCGCATGCGCGGCACCTGGGCCTTCGCCATCGCCTACTCAATCACTGCGCCGGTGTTCTGGTTCTACCTGTACTGGCTGCCGCCGTTCCTCAACCAGCAGTACAACCTGGGCATCAGCGTCACCCAGATGGGCATCCCGCTGATCGCCATCTGGCTGACCGCCGACTTCGGCAGCATCGGCGGCGGCGTCCTCTCCTCCTGGCTGATCGGACGCGGAGTGCGGGCCACCACCGCGCGCCTGGTGTCGATGCTGATCTTCGCCTGCACCATCGTCAGCGTGATCTTCGCCGCCAACGCCAGCGGCCTGTGGGTCGCCGTGCTGGCCATCGCCCTGGCCGTCGGCGCGCACCAGGCCTGGACCGCCAACATCTGGAGCCTGGTGATGGACTACACGCCCAAGCACCTGGTCAGCACGGTGTTCGGCTTCGGCGGCATGTGCGCGGCGATTGGCGGGATGTTCATGACCCAGATCGTCGGCCACGTGCTCACCGCCACCAACAACAACTACGCCGTGCTGTTCACCCTGATCCCGACGATGTACTTCATCGCCCTGACCTGGATGTACTTCATGGCCCCGCGCAAGGTGGAGACGGTCCAGGACTGATTCCCGCCCGGCGGAAAGAGGCCTCCTTCGGGAGGCCTTTTCGTTAGCCGATACATTCAGCCAGCCGGTGTGCGCACCGCGAACGCGCCAGCCTGGATCCAGTTCGGATAATGCGCCCCGCTATCGCTGACCCTGTCGAGCGCCTCGATATCCTGCGGCGACAGTTGCAGATCGAGCGCGGCCAGGTTGTCCCGCAGCTGATCGACGCGCTTGGCGCCGATGATCACGCTGGTGACGACGGGCTTGGCCAGCAGCCACGCCAGCGCAACCTGGGCCGCACTGACGCCATGCTGCCCGGCGATGCGTTTCAGCACATCGATGATGTCGAACGCCTTCTCGCGATCCACCGGCGGGAACTCGAACTTGTCGCGCCTCGACTCGCCCTCCCTGCTGTTCCGGTCGTACTTGCCGGACAGGAAGCCAGCGGCCAGCGGACTCCAGACCATGAGGCCCAGCCTCTGGTCCTCGATCATCGGCAGCAGTTCATGTTCCAGGTCGCGGCCGGCCAGCGAGTAGTAGGCCTGGACCGATGCGAACGGAGCGAGGTTGCGGCGCTCGGAAACGCCCAGCGCCTTCATGACTTGCCAGGCGGCGAGGTTCGAGCAGCCGATGTAGCGCACCTTGCCCTGGCGCACGGCATCGTCCAGGGCACGCAGGACTTCGTCGAAAGGCGTCAGCGGATCGAAATTGTGGATCTGGTAGAGGTCGATGCGGTCAGTCCGTAGCCGCTTCAGGCTGTCCTCCAGCGACCTCATCATGTGCAGCCGTGACTGGCCACTGCGATTCGGCCCGGCTCCCATCGGCGCATGGAACTTGGTCGCCAGCACGATCTCATCGCGGCGCGACCTGATCGCTTCGCCGAGGAGCGATTCGGACTCACCGCCGGCATACACATCCGCGGTATCGATGAAGTTGACGCCCGCATCCAGCGCCGCGTCGACGATGCACTGCGTCTGCTTGCGGTCCAGGCCTCCGACTTCGTTATAGGGCGGCAGGTCGCGCCCGCCGAACGTCATGCCGCCCAGGCAGATGCGCGAGACGAAGACGCCGGTGTTGCCGAGTAGTGTGTATTTCATACCGATTCCCCCAAAAATCATTGCGACTTGTCGGTCGTCCCGAAGTCATCGCAGCGAAGGTAATGGTGCGGGTCGGCGTGATCTATGCAATAAAGTCCATAATTTCGTCGCAATCGTCCAATTCATCATGGATCCACTCTCAGATGTGTTCGCGCTGCTCCAGGTCGAAGCGCTCGTTTCCGCACGCTTCGAGGCTGGCGGGGACTGGGCCGTGCGGTTTCCGGCGCAGCCGCACATCAAGTTCGGCGCCGCGCTGCGCGGCCGCTACTGGCTTATCCTCGACGCCGATATCCCCAGGCTCATCGAGCCTGGCGACACTTACCTGTTGACCAACTGCCCGAGCTACGTCATCGCCAGCGATCCCGCCTTGCAGCCGGTGGATGGCAGCGCGCTCTACGCGGCGGCGCATGGCAACCGCGTGCGCCATGGCGGTGAAGACACTCAGGTGCTGGGCGGCAGCTTCGTGTTCGACCAGCGCAATGCCGGCCTGCTGATGGACGTATTGCCACCGCTCATCCGGATTCCCGGTAACGATCCGGCATCCGCCGTGCTGAGGATCACGCTCCAGCTCCTGGACGACGAGTTGCAGGCGCAACGAATGGGCACTGCGGTCGTCACCAGCCGGCTTGGCGACGTGCTGCTGGTGCAGGCGCTTCGCGCGCATGCGGCCAGTGGCGCTCCCACCGGATGGCTCGGCGCGCTGGGCCATCCCAGGATCGGCGCCGCACTGCGCTCGATGCACGGCGATGTGGCGCGGAACTGGAAGGTCGAGGACCTGGCGTCCGCGGCCGGCATGTCGCGCTCGGACTTCGCGCGCAAATTCAAGGAGCGCGTGGGGCTGCCACCACTGGACTACCTGATCCGCTGGCGCATGCACCTGGCACGGCATGCGCTGCGACAGGAGGGGGCGTCGGTAGCCATCATCGCGCGATCGCTGGGCTATTCGTCGGAGAGCGCCTTCGGCAATGCGTTCAAGCGCATGTTCGGACGCTCTCCCAAGCGCTACTGGACGAACGAGTGAATGCCGCCGGCGACTCCGTGGTGCGAGGAACTATGGGTTGGCGGAACGCCGCTTCTGCAACCAGGCGGCGGCCAGCCCGCTGAGGCAGATCACCGCGATGCCGAACAGCGCGGAAACCTCGGGGGTATGGGAGAACACCAGGAAACCGAGCAGCCCGGCGAAGACCATCTGGCAATAGCCGAACGGCGCCAGCAACGCCGGCGCGGCATGCCGGAAAGCCTGGGTGAGGAGCAGGTGGGCGGTCATCCCGCAGCCACCCAGTGCCAGCATCAGCAGGCCGTGGGAAGCACTGGGCACCTGCCAGAAGAACGGCACCAGGGCGCTCATCGCCAGGGTGTTG
The DNA here is from genome assembly GCF_904061905.1 of Zestomonas carbonaria. Lineage (GTDB taxonomy): Bacteria > Pseudomonadota > Gammaproteobacteria > Pseudomonadales > Pseudomonadaceae > Aquipseudomonas > Aquipseudomonas carbonaria. The sequence continues at coordinate 59,245 of NZ_CAJFCI010000079.1, read as the reverse complement.
AACAGGCCGGCGAAGAAGTTGCTGGTGGTCGGGCTGTCGATCCCGCTGAGCATGCGGGTGAGCAACTGGTAGAAGCAGAAGCACAATGCCGAACCGAGCGGCAGGAGGATCGCCGGGGTGAACAGTTCGCCGCCCGGATGGACGATGAACAACACGCCGACGAAGCCCAGGGAAACCGCCAGCCACTGGCCGAGGGTGACCCGCTCGCCAAGCAGCGGCACCGACAGCGCGGTGACCAGCAGCGGCGCGAGGAAGTTGACTGCCGTGGCTTCGGCCAGCGGGATGAACATCAGGCCGCTGGTGAACAACAGGCTGGTACCGAGCAGGCACAGGGCACGCAGCACCTGCAGCAGCGGACGCTTGGTGCGCAGCACGCGCAACCCCGACTGAGGCAGGAAGATGCCGGCCATCAGCAGGGTGTGCACCACGTAGCGCGCCCACACGACCATGATGACCGGATAGAAACCGGACAGGTATTTCGACAAGGCGTCGTGGCTGGAGAACAGGAAGGTCGCCAGCACGATGAGCAGGATGCCCTTGAATGGCTGGCTCGCGCCGGAAAGCGCGCGGGAGGTACTCATCGGAGATCCTTGGCCGGAACATGGAACCGCTCCGGCGCACGGTGAAGGAAAGATTGCGACAGGATATAGAGCCCGGCACCGGCGCTCAATTCATCGGGTGGCCAGGCGTTCGGCTTCGTGTCCTTTGCAGGGTGCGCCGAAAGACGTGCACCGCCGGTACCCTGCGGTTCGGGTATCAGACCCGGCTCAGCACCTCGCGCGCCTTGTCCAGCGCCATCCGTGCCCGCTCCTGGGCGCTGACGCCCTGCTCCATCAACCGGAGGGTGGGGATCTCCAGGCTCAGCGGCACCGTCGCGGGCAACGCGCGCAGCAGGCCGACCAGGTCGCAGTCGCCATCGCCGGGGAAACGCCGCTCGTTACGCGCCTGGCGGAGGATCTCATCCATATCGTCCGGGCGCGGGCCGGCCACGTCGCACAGTTGTACATAACGCGTGCGCCCGGGTGCCAGCCTGGCCAGGTCGTCCAGCGACGAACCGGAGCGGTCGAAGTGGAAGGCGTCGACCAGCACGCAGCCGTTGTCGCGGCCGGCGTTTTCGACGATGCGCATGGCCTGCTTCAGGTCGCGGACATCGGTCCAGGGCATGAATTCCAGGTGCGGATGGATGCCGTAGTCGCGGGCCAGGTCGCACAGCGCGGCGAAGTTGTCGGTCAGCCGCGCCTCGTCCGGGTCGTTGCCGGCGACCAGCAGTTCGCTGCCGCCGAACTCGGCGCCGACGGCGAGGATCGGCGCGAAGTCGGCGACCCGGGTTTCCGGCTTCAGGCGCAGGATCTCCAGATCCAGCACCTTCACGCCGGTGTCGCGCAGGCGCGCCAGGGTCCGCCGGCGCAACTCGCCGTCGGCCACCAGCGGGAAATGCTGCTCCTCGGGCGTGGCCGGCACCAGGCGCAGGCCGACGTGGCTGTAGCCGGTGCGCGCGGCGACCTCCACCATTTCCGGCGGGGACAGCTCGAGAACGGTCAGAGCGGCAAGGGAAAAGATTCGGTCGGTCATGATCATCACTTCAAAGGCTGGAATGTGTGTTTCTGGGTCCCCGCGTTCGCGGGGACCCAATAACTCGGCCATGGGCCGCTCCTACGGGATCTGTGCCGGCGCGCAGGCGCGGCCGCTCTCCGCCGCCTGGCGGATCGCCTCGACCAGCGCCAGGGTGCGTCCGGCATCGGCGGCGGACACCAGCGGCTCGGCTTCGCCGCGAGCGACCGCGACGAAGTGCTCCAGTTGCCGGCGCAACGCCTGGTCGGCGGTGAAAGGTTCCTCGCTGCCCAGCAGCGGCTGGTGCCAGCCCGCGCCCGGCTCGGCGTAGTGCCAGCGCTTGAGCTGCGGAACGCTCAGCGCGCCCCGGGTGCCAGCGAACAGGTAGCACGGCTGGTCGGCCTGACGCGGGTAGAGCGGGCTCTCGCCGGAATCCAGCTCCCAGCTCCAGGGCGCGGCCACCGCGTCGGAACCGGTGAGGCTGCCCAGCGCGCCGTTGTCGAACCGCAGCAGCACCGCCGCGCTGTCCTCGTTGGCGAAGCCGCGCACACCGTTGCTGGTGAACGCCTGCACCTGGCGTACCTCGCCGCACAGGTGGCGCAGCAGGTCGAGGTCGTGGATCAGGTTGGTCAGCAGAAAGCCCGCGCCCGGCTCGCGGCGCCAAGGGACGCCGAAGTAGCTATCCGGCTTCTGCAATTGCCACAGCGCGGTAACGTTGATCAGCCGGCCGAGCGCGCCGCCGGCGATCACCTCGCGGGCCTTGGCGATCAGCGGGTTGTGCCGGCGGTGGTGGCCGACCAGCACCGGCACGCCACGGCTGCGCGAGACCTCGACCAGCGCGAGCACTTCCTCCAGATGCACGCCGACCGGTTTCTCCAGCAGCACCGGCACGCCAGCCTCGATGCAGTCGAGTGCGGTGCTCACGTGCAGGTTGTTGGGGTTGGCGACGATCACCGCCTGCGGTTGCACGCTTTCCAGCATCCGCCGGTGATCGGCGAAGTACGGCACCCCGCACTCGGCGGCGAACCCGGCGGCCTGTGGACCGGGGTCGGCCACCGCGCAGAGTTGCGCGCTCGGTACGTCGAGCAGGTGCTGGCAATGCTGGCGGCCCATGATGCCGGCGCCGATCAGGGCGATGCGAAGGGGCGAGTTCAAGCGGCGGTCCTCTCTTGTGGTTGTTCTGCGAACAATCCGGAAACCCGGTTCCGGAATTAACCTTTCGGTTAATTTAGAACCTGGTTCCATTTTCCATCAAGCAAGGAGCGAGCGAGTCTGTGCGATTACCGCGCGGGAATGAGCAGGATATGTGCAGGGGCCTGGAAACTGTCACCAATTCCGCCCCTCACCCCAGCCCTGGCTACGCGCCCCGCTCCGAAGGGAGAGGGAGCAGATCGGCGTAGCAGGAAAGCACGAAGCTCGATGGCTCGCACGGATACTCCCCTCTCCCCCTGGGAGAGGGGCCGGGGGTGAGGGGCCGAAGTCTCGTACAAGGCATGGCTTAGCTGGAGACACTCCTAGCCCCTGCCCGATCTCCAGCAAACTGCCCAGTCATGCGAACAGCTCCGACGCCGGGCTGGCGGCCGAGAGCTCGGCGGCGGCGGCCAGCAGTATCGGCGCCAGTTCGTGGATGCGCGCCTCGGGCAGGCGCGCGGTGGGGCCGGCGATGCTCAGCACGCCGATAACGCGGCCGTCGAGCGGGTGGCGTACCACCGCCGCCAGCGCCGACATGCCCAGCGCCGAGCTTTCCACCACCCAGGCGTAGCCATGCTCACGGGCCAAGCGCAGGCGTTCGAGCAGTTCGATGTTGTCGCGCGGTGCATTGGGGCCGAACTGCGCCGGGTCGGCGATTCCTTGCCGCTCGACCAGCGCCAGGGCCTCGGCATCGCTCATGCTGGACAGCCAGGCATGCCCGGAAGCGGTGTAGAACAGCGGCGCATCGCGGCCCATGTCGGGGTCGTAGCGCAGCCCGGAGCGAGCGCCCTGGGACTTGGCGATCCAGGTCTGGCGGTCGCCGTCGATCACCCCGAGGCGCACCAGTTCGCCGCTCTCCCCGGCCAGGCGGTCGAGGATCGGCTGGACGACATCGGCGCCGCTGCTGGAGAGATAGCGGAAGCCCACGGCGACCAGCCTGGTGGACAGTTGGTAGCGGCTGTTCTCCGGGTTCTGCCGCACGTAACCGAGGCGGATCAGTTCCGCGAGCATGCGGTGGGTGGCGCTCTTGGGAATCCGCAGGTCATCGGCGAGGCTCTGCATCGGCAGCCCGCGCGGCTCGCAGGCAAGCCTTTCCAGAAGGCTGAAGGCTCGTTCGATCTGGCTACCGGCCATGGGTAGTGGGTCCCTGTTGGAGTTTCGGCGGATTCTAAAGACATCGCGGCAGGCAGGAAACACGGCGCCCCTGCCAGCCTGGATGCCGTTCGGATAAAATGTTCTAACCAGTTAATTACCGTTCGATATTCGCACAATACGTCGATTATCGGATTGAAGCGCCACCCGCCAGCTCGCACTATCGAGCCACGCCACGAAGCGATCGGTCCCGCTGCCCGCAGTCCCGCTTCGGCTACCACCCTCGACGAATAAATATAAAAAGGTCCACCGAAATGCTTCAGCCCGCATCGCTGTTCGCCCCTCGTTTCCTGTCCGCCAGCCTTGCCATGGCGATCGCCGCCATCGCCCTGCCCGCGTCGGCCGATGGCGGTTTCGTCGAAGACGCCAAGGCCGGCCTGAACCTGCGCAACTTCTACTTCCACCGCAACTACGTCGACGAGAGCGGCCAGGGCAAGGCCCAGGAATGGACGCAGAGCTTCATCCTCGACGCACGTTCCGGCTTCACCCAGGGCACCGTCGGCTTCGGCGTGGACGTGCTCGGCCTGTGGTCGGCCAAGCTCGACGGCGGTCGCGGCACCCGTGGCACCCAGTTGCTGCCGGTGCACGACGACGGCCGCCCCGCCGACGATTTCGGCCGGCTCGGCGTGGCGCTGAAATCGAAGATTTCCAACACCGAGCTGAAGGTCGGCGAATGGGCGGCGGTGCTGCCGATCCTGCGCTCGGACGATGGCCGCTCGCTGCCGCAGACCTTCCGTGGCGGCCAGGTCACCTCGAAGGAAATCGCAGGCCTGACCCTCTACGCCGGCCAGTTCCGCGCCAACAGCCCGCGCAACGACGCGAGCATGGACGACATGTCGCTGTTCGGCGACAAGTCCGGCGCCACCTCGGACCGCTTCAACTTCGGCGGCGCGGAATATGCCTTCAACGACAACCGCACCCTGGTCGGCGCCTGGTACGCCCAGCTCGAGGACATCTACAACCAGCGCTACTTCAACCTGGTGCACAACCAGCCGGTCGGCATCTGGACCCTGGGCGCCAACCTCGGCTACTTCCTCGGCGACGACGACGGCAGCGCCAAGGCCGGCGCGCTGGACAACAAGACCTGGTCGGGGCTGTTCTCCGCCCGGCTCGGCAACCAGACCTTCTATCTCGGCCTGCAGAAGGTCGATGGCGACAGCGCCTGGATGCGCGTCAACGGCGCCAGCGGAGGCACCCTGGCCAACGACAGCTACAACTCCAGCTTCGAAAACGCCAAGGAGCGCTCCTGGCAACTGCGCTACGACTACAACTTCGTCGGCTGGGGGATCCCCGGCCTGACCCTGATGACCCGCTACATCAGCGGCGACAACGCGCACATCGTCAGCGTCACCGACGACGGCAAGGAATGGGGCCGCGAATCCGAACTGGCCTACACGGTCCAGAGCGGCAGCCTCAAGAACCTCAACGTCAAATGGCGCAACTCGACCATGCGCCGCGACTGGGGCAACACCAACAGCTTCGACGAGAACCGCCTGATCATCAGCTATCCGTTCTCGTTGCTGTAACCGTTTCGCGCTCGCTCGATGCCCCTTGCCCGCCCTGATACGGCGGGCTTCTTTATATGGGAAGGGCTGTCTTTTCTGGGTTCCCGCGTTCGCGGGAATGACGGGGAAGCATGTTCGCAGAAGGGGTTGAGGAACGTAGTGATCGAATAGATAAGGACTGGAGGGCATCAATGGCGGGTAGTCCTGGTTCCAGTCAGGCCACGTCTTGCAGCGACACTTCCGTCCCTCACCCCCGGCCCCTCTCCCGAAGGAAGAGGGGAGTCCGTGCGTGCCATCGAGCTCCGTGCTTTCCCGTCACACCATTCCGCCCCTCTCCCTTCGGAGCGGGGCGCGTAGCCAGGGTTGGGGTGAGGGGCGGAATCGATGACACCGCCCAGACATCCCCCCTCCCCCCCACAAACAAACCATTCTCCCGTGCGGTTACCGACCGCTTCACGCTCCCATGCCTTGGGCCGAACCAGACACACACATAAAATATGGAACCAAGTTCCACAAATCACGAATAGCACCACTGCCCGAGGAAACAACCCGATGTCCGTCGAATCCCACAAGGCCGAATGCGATGTGCTGGTGATCGGCTCCGGCGCCGCCGGCCTGGCCGCGGCCGTCACCGCCGCCTGGCATGGCCAGAATGTCATGCTGGTGGAAAAGGAGCCGGTGTTCGGCGGCGCCACCGCCTGGTCCGGAGGCTGGGCCTGGGTGCCGCGCAATCCGCTGGCGCGGCGGGCCGGTATCGTCGAGGACATCGAGCAACCACGCACCTACCTGCGCAACGAACTGGGCGCGAACTACGATGCCGGGCGGGTCGACGCCTTCCTGGAGAACGCTCCGAACATGGTGGCCTTCTTCGAGAAGCACACTGCCCTGCAATTCGCCGACGGCAACGCCATTCCCGACATGCACGGCGACACCCCTGGCGCGGCCACCGGCGGCCATCAGGTGATCGCCGCGCCCTACGACGCCCGCGAGGTCGGCGGCCTGCTGCCACGCCTGCGCAAGACCATGCGCGAGACGTCGTTCATGGGCATGCCGATCATGGCCGGCGCCGACCTCGCCGCCTTCCTGGCCATGACCCGCTCGCCGCGCGCGTTCCTGTATGTCGCCAAGCGCTTTCTCACCCACCTCTACCACCTGGCCCGCTACGGCCGCGCCATGCATCTGGTCAACGGCGTGGCCTTGGTGGCGCGGCTGGCCAGGTCCGCCGAGGACCTGGGCGTGCGCCTGATGGAGTCGGCGCCGGCCAAGCGGCTGATCGTCGAGGACGGCCAGGTGCGCGGCGCGGTGGTCGGCACAGCCCACGGCGAGCTGAACATTCGCGCCAAGGCGGTGGTGCTGGCCGCCGGCGGCTTCCCCAACGATTTCGAGCGACGCAAGCGACTGTTCCCACGCGATGCGAGCGGCCACGACAACCTGGCCCTGCCGCCGCTGGCCTGTTCCGGCGACGGCCTGCGCCTGGGCGAATCGGCCGGCGGACAGGTGGCTACCGACCTGAAGTCGCCGGTGGCCTGGGCGCCGGTGTCCAGGGTGCCCTACCGCGACGGCAGCTTCGGCCATTTCCCGCACATCATCGAGCGAGGCAAGCCGGGGATCATCGGCGTGCTGGCCAACGGCAAGCGCTTCGTCAACGAGGCCCATGGTTACTACGACTATGTCTCGGCGATGATCGAGGCGGTGCCGGAAGGCCAGGAGGTCTGCTCCTGGCTGATCTGCGACCACCATTTCCAGCGCCGCTACGGCCTCGGTTTCGCCCGGCCGGCGCCGCTGCCGGTATGGCCGCACGTGCGCAACGGCTACCTGAAGCGCGGCCGGACCATCGAGCAACTGGCCATCACCTGCGGTATCGATCCGGTGGGGCTGGCCAATACCGTGGCCAAGTTCAACCTGCATGCGCGCAAGGGCGAAGACCCCGCGTTCGGGCGCGGCTCCATGCCGTTCAACCGCAAGGCCGGCGACCCTCTGCACAAGGGACCGAACCCCTGCGTCGCGCCCATCGAGCACGGCCCGTTCTATGCGGTGAAGGTCCAGCCCGGTTGCTTCGGCACCTTCGCCGGCCTGAAGACCGACGGCCACGCCCGCGTGCTCGATGGCGACGGCCAGCCGATCCCCGGCCTCTACGCGGCCGGCACCGACATGGCCAGTGTGATGGGCGGCTGGTATCCGTCCGGCGGCATCAACCTCGGCCCGGCGCTGACCTTCGGCTACGTCGCCGGCCGGCATATCGCCGGTGCCACGGAATACGAATAATCGATACCGCTTTCGTAGGGTGCGCCGTGCGCACCGGGAAGCCCGCGCTGCCGGTCTCTCCGATACGCGCGGCGCACCCTACAAGCGCTCAGGCTTCCTGCTGCAACGACTCGACGCCCAGCTCGTCCCACACTTCCTCGGCGAGGTGGAAGGTGGCGTTAGCCGCCGGGATGCCGCAATAGATCGCGCTCTGCATCAGCACTTCCTTGATCTCGTCGCGGGTCACGCCGTTGTTCTTCGCCGCGCGCAGGTGCAGCTTCAGCTCGCCTTCGCGGTTCATGCCGATGAGCATGGCGATGGTGATCAGGCTGCGGGTATGGCGAGGCAGGCCCGGACGGGTCCAGATGTCGCCCCAGGCATGACGGGTGATCATTTCCTGGAATTCTTCGTTGAACGGCGTGAGCTTCGCCAGGCTGCGATCGACATGGGCATCGCCGAGCACCGCGCGGCGCACCTGCATGCCGGCTTCGTAGCGTTGTTTCTCGTCCATTTTCAACTCCAAGGTACGGCTGTAGGAGCCAGCTTGCTGGCGATGCCTTGGCGGATCGCCAGCAAGCTGGCTCCCACAAGGAAGATCAGGCGGTCAGGAAGTCCAGCACGCGGCGGGTGAACAGTTCGCCGGCCTCGACGTTGGACAGGTGCGCGGCGTGGAACTCGGCCAGCTCGGCGCCGCGAATGTGCGCCTGCATGAAGCGGCCATGCTCGGTGGTGGTCACCGGGTCGGAGTCGCCGCAGACGATCAGGGTCGGCGCCTCGATGGCGCCGAGCTGTTCGCGGAAATCGGCATCACGTACCGCCCCGCAGCTCGCCGCGTAGCCTTCGGGCGAAGTCTGCGCGAGCATGCCGACGATGGGCTCGACCTTGGCCGGCTGGGCGGCGGCGAACCCGGCGGTGAACCAGCGCGAGATGGACGCGTCGCGCAGGTCGCGCATGGCCTGGGCGCCGCCGGCCAGCACGGTTTCGATGCGCGGGTTCCAGACCTCCGGGCTGCCGATCTTCGCGGCGGTGTTGCACAGCACCAGCCTGCCCAGCCGCGCGCCGGCATGGATGCCCAGCCACTGGCCGATCAGGCCGCCCATGGACAGCCCGCAGAAATGCGCCTTCTCGATGTCCAGGGCATCCAGCAGGGCCAGCACGTCGCGACCGAGCTGGTCGATGCTGTAGGGGCCGGGGCTGACCAACGAAGCACCATGGCCACGGGTGTCGTAGCGCAGTACGCAGAAATGCTCGGCGAAGGCCGGGATCTGCTCGTCCCACATGTACAGGTCGGTGCCCAGGGAGTTGGACAGCACCAGTACCGGCGCGTCTTCCCGGCCATCGACCCGGTAGTTCAGTTCGCCATCGGCGAGTTTTACGGCAGGCATGCGAATCTCCTAACGCGAAAGTGCGTGATGTTCGGCCAGCGCGCGCGCGACCCAGCGGCGCGCCTGGCCCAGGTAATGGGCGGGGTCGAGCAGGCGATCGAGCTCGACGGCGGACAGTTCGGCGGCGGCCTCGGCATTGGCGCCGAGCACGGCGCGCAGGTGAACGCCCTCCTTCACCGCCTGCTTGCAGCACTGCTCGACCAGATGGTGGGCGGCGTCGCGGCCGATGCGCTGGGCCAGGGCGATGCTCACCGCCTCGGCGAGCACTAGGCCACGGGTCAGGTCGAGGTTGGCGCGCATCCGCTCGGCGTCCACCTCCAGCCCCGGCACCAGCAGCAGTGCCTGTTGCAAGGCACCGGACACCAGGCAGCAGAGCTCCGGCAGGGTTTCCCATTCGGCGTGCCAGAGTCCCAGGCTGCGCTCGTGCTCCTGCGGCATGGCGGCGAGCATGGTCGCCACCAGTCCCGGCGCGCGGGTCGCGGCGCCGATCAGCACGGCGGCGCCGACCGGATTGCGCTTGTGCGGCATGGTCGAGGAGCCGCCCTTGCCCGGCGCGGCGGGTTCGAAGACCTCGCCTGCCTCGGTCTGCATCAGCAGGCTGAGGTCGCGACCAAGCTTGCCGAGGCTGCCGGCGATCATCCCCAGCAGGCTGGCGAACTCCACCAGGCGGTCGCGCTGGGTATGCCAGGGCTGCTCCGGCAGGTTCAGCCCGAGTTCGCCGGCCAGTGCCTCGGCCACCGGCCAGGCCTGTTCGCCGAGCGCGGCAAGGCTGCCGGAGGCGCCGCCGAACTGCAGGATCAGCAGGCGCGGCTTGAGTTCGGCAAGCCGTTGCCGGTGACGGGTGATGGCGCCCAACCAGCCGGCGATCTTCATGCCCAGGGTCACCGGGGTGGCGTGTTGCAGCCAGGTACGCCCGGCCAGCGGCACGTCGGCATGGCGCTCGGCCTGGTCGGCCAGTTGCCCGGCCAGGGTCGCCAGGTCGCTTTCCAGCAGTTCGACGGCGGCGCGCAGTTGCAGCACCAGGCCGCTGTCCATGGCGTCCTGGCTGGTAGCGCCGAGATGGACGTAACGCTCGGCTTCGGCGCTCTGCGCGGCGACCTGCCTGCCCAGCGCCTTGACCAGCGGGATCGCCGAATTGCCGGCCGTGGCGATGGCCAGCGCGAGCGCGGCGAAGTCGTAGCGTTCGGCGCTACAGGCGGCCTCGATGGGTGCCACGGCGGACGCCGGGATCAGCCCGACGCGCGCCTCGGCGCGGGCCAGCGCGGCCTCGAAATCGAGCATGCCCTGCACACGGCCGGCGTCGGAGAAGATCGCGCGCATGGCCGGTTGGGTGAAGTAGATGTCGAAGAGTTGGTTGCTTGGCGTGTTCAAGCAAGGCTCCGGAAGATGACAGGAATGGTTGGGACAGTATGACGTGTGGAAACGGGAGCGGTATCGACCCGGACAGGCCGCCCTCACCCCAACCCTGGCTGCGCGCCCCGCTCCGGAGGGAGAGGGAGATGATCCCTGCGGCGGGTCATCCCTGTGCGAGGGTCGGGTAGAGCTCAGGCTTCATTGGATTCCCGCGTTCGCGGGAATGACGGTGGCATGGACCACGTCGTTCCCCGCGAGCACGGCCAGGCACTCAGACCCGCTCCACCGCCAGCGCCAGCCCCTGCCCCACGCCCACGCACATGGTCGCCAGGCCGAGCTTGCCGCCGGTCTTTTCCAGGTGGTGGACGGCGGTCAGCACCAGGCGCGCGCCGCTGGCGCCCAGCGGGTGGCCGAGGGCGATGGCGCCGCCGTTGGGATTGACCCGGGCGTCGTCGTCGGCAAGGCCGAGGTCGCGGGTCACCGCCAGGCCCTGGGCGGCGAAGGCTTCGTTGAGCTCGATGACGTCGAAGTCGGTCACCGACAGGTTCAGCCGCTCCAGCAGCTTGCGCACCGCCGGGATCGGGCCGATGCCCATGACCCTCGGGGCAACGCCGGCGCTGGCCATGCCGAGCACCTTGGCGCGCGGCTTGAGGCCGTGCTTCTTCACCGCCTCGGCGGAGGCCAGGATCAGCGCCACCGCGCCGTCGTTGACGCCCGAGGCGTTGCCGGCGGTGACGGTCTTGCCTTCACCGTTGACCGGCTTGAGCTTGGCCAGGGCTTCGGCGGTGGTGTCCGGGCGCAGGTGTTCGTCGCGCTCGACCACGGTGTCGCCCTTCCTGCCCTTGATCGTCACCGGGACGATCTCCTCGGCGAAGAAGCCGGCTTCCTGGGCGGCGGCCGCACGCTGCTGGCTGCGCAGGGAGAAAGCGTCCTGGTCGGCGCGGCTGATGTTGTAGTCGTCGGCCACGTTGTCGGCGGTCTCCGGCATGGCGTCCACGCCGTACTGGGCCTTCATCAGCGGGTTGACGAAGCGCCAGCCGATGGTGGTGTCCTCGATCTTCATGTTGCGCGAGTAAGCGCTGTCGGCCTTGCCCATGACGAAGGGCGCGCGGGACATCGATTCCACGCCGCCGGCGATGGCCAGCTCCATCTCGCCACTGGCGATGGCGCGGAAGGCGGTGCCTACCGCGTCCAGGCCGGAGGCGCACAAACGGTTGAGGGTCACGCCGGGCACCGTTTCCGGCAGGCCGGCGAGCAGCAGGGCCATGCGTGCGACGTTGCGGTTGTCTTCGCCGGCCTGGTTGGCGCAGCCGTAGAACACCTCGTCCAGGGCATCCCACTGGACTTGCGGGTTGCGCTCGATCAGCGCCTTGATCGGCACGGCCGCCAGGTCGTCGGCGCGCACCGGCGCCAGGCCGCCGCCGAAGCGGCCGATGGGTGTGCGCACGGCATCGCAGATATAGACATCGCGGCTCATTCGTCACCCCCTTTCTGGCCGTGGGCGGCGGCGGTGCGCTCTTCCAGGGCGCGCAGGGCGGAAAGTTCGACCTCGGTCGGCGCCACGGTCTCGGCCACCTGGTCGGCGAAGCGGATCGCCCAGCCGGTGTTCTCGATCACCTGCTCGCGGGTCACGCCCGGATGCAGCGAAGTGACGACGAATTCGTGGGTGCCGGCTTCCGGCTCCATGATGCACAGGTCGGTAATGATCGCCACCGGGCCCTTGCCGGGCAGACCGAGCTGCTGGCGGTGGTCGCCGCCCTCGCCGTGGCCGACCGAGGTGATGAAGGCCAGCTTGTCGACGAAGGTGCGGTGCGACTGCTTGAGGATGATCAGCACTTCCTTGGCGGAACCGGCGATCTCCGGCGCGCCGCCGGCGCCGGGCAGGCGCACTTTCGGCTTGTGGTAGTCGCCGATCACGGTGGTGTTGATGTTGCCGAACTTGTCGACCTGGGCGGCGCCGAGGAAGCCGACGTCGATGCGCCCGCCCTGCAGCCAGTAGCGGAAGATCTCGCCGGTGGGCACCACGGTGTCGGCGGTCTCGGCCAGTTCGCCGTCGCCGATGGACAGCGGCAGCACGCTGGGCTTGGCGCCGATGGGGCCCGATTCGTAGATCAGCACCACGTCCGGGGACGAGGTCAGGCGCGCCAGGTTGGCGGCCTTGGACGGCAGGCCGATGCCGACGAAGCAGACCGCGCCGTTGTTCAGGCGGCGGGCGGCGGCCACGGTCATCATTTCATTGGTGGAGTAGGCGCTCATTATCTGGCCTCCGCGATTTTTTTCTGGAATGCGGCGAAGTCGGCGGTGCCACGGATGTATTCATCGATCCAGGCGGTGAAGGTCTCGCGGTCGCGGGCGATCGGGTCCCAGGCCTGGTAGAAGCGGTTGTCGCGCTCGTAGTAGCCGTGGGCGTAGGACGGATGGGCGCCACCGGGCACGTGGCAGACGGCGGACAGGGCCCAGGTCGGCAGTACGCAGGCGTTCATCGGCGCGTTCAGGTCGTCGACGATTTCCTCGACGGTGACGATGCAGCGCTTGGCCGCCAGCGCGGCTTCCTTCTGCACGCCGAGGATGCCCCACAGCAGCACGTTGCCCTTGCGGTCGGCCTTCTGCGCGTGGATCACGGTGACGTCCGGGCGCACCGAAGGCACGGCGGCAAGCTTCTCGCCGGTGAACGGGCATTCGACGGACTTGATCAGCGGGTTGACCTTCGGCAGGTCCGAGCCGGCGTAGGCGCGCAGCACTGCGAACGGCAGGCCGGAGGCGCCGGCCACGTAGGCGTTGGCCAGGTCGGCGTGGCTGTGCTCTTCGATTTCCAGGCCGTGCGGCCACTCCTTCTCCACCGCGTCGCGCAGTCGGTGCAGCGAACCGACGCCGGGGTTGCCGCCCCAGGAGAAGATCAGCTTCTTCGCGCAGCCGGCGCCGATCAGCAGGTCGTAGACCAGGTCGGGAGTCATGCGCACCAGGGTCAGGTCTTTCTTGCCCTGGCGGATCAGCTCGTGGGAGGCCGCGGTGGGAATCAGATGGGTGAAGCCCTCGAGGGCGACGGTGTCGCCGTCGTGGATGAAGCGTTCGACGGCTTCGCGGAGAGTCAGGAGTTCAGCCATGGTGGTTCTCGTGTTGTTGTCCGGGGCGCGCGGGCGCCGTTGGACCAACCTTAATGAGCGGGAACAGGGCAAACAATCCGATAATCGACTATCCGTGCGTTTATCGAACATTAATAGGCGATCAGTAATGACTCGTTACCGGCAGGTCCCGGAGCAGGTGCCGTGGAACGTGCAGTAACGCCGCGAACGACCTTTACTGAAGGCTGGGGAAAAAGGACACGATCAGTGACCGTATGTCCAGCCCGGATTATTACGAACCAAGCAATGGTGAATAACCCAAGCACCTCTTTATTGCTGAATATGGGGGAATAAAATTCCACTCCAGATATCACCAAAGAGGAACGGGAAAATGATCAACAAACTGGCCTGCCTATCCATCGCACTGCTCGCTTCGTCCGCCGCCATGGCGGCGAGCGGCGAATCCAGCGACCCCGCCAGTGAACTTCCGGTCACCCAGTACGAGTACGGAATGGAACTGGATATCCAGAAAGTCATCTCCGTGACGCCGAAGCCGGATACCTGCGATGTGGTCCCCGCGACCATGATCTACGTCGACAGCCACGGCGACACCCAGCGGCTCGACTACCGCGCGATGGGCAACTGCCTGGGCGGCTGAGCGCCATTCCCGCTGGCGCTCGGATAGCCAGCAATGTCCCCCGTTTCCAGGCGCCGGATGGGTGGGCAGGCCCGGGTCGGATCGCGATCCGCGGCAGGAACGGGAGCGCCGAGGCCGCTCCCACGAAGGCTTCTTTCCCAGGAGGCCGATCAGGACGCCCGGTTGCGGCGCGCTTCGAGGCGCTGCAAGGTCGCACTCGGCGTTTCGTCGAACAACTTGCGATACTCGCTGGCGAAGCGGCCGAGATGGGTGAAGCCCCAGCCCATGGCGATCTCGGAGATGTTGCGGGCCGCGCGGTCCTCGAGAATTTCCTGGCGAACCGCCGCCAGGCGGTAGCTCTTCAGGTAGGCCATGGGCGACATGACGAAGTACTTCCTGAAACCGTCGAACAGCTTGAAGCGCGACACCCCGGCGGCCTGCTCGATGTCTTCCAGGCACAGTGCTTCGCGGGCGTTGGCGTGGATGTATTCCTTGGCCCGCACCAGGTAATGGGGCAGCTTGACCCCGAGGCTCTGGCGCAACTCCTCGGAATAGTTGTTCGGCTGGGCGAGGATCAGCCCCTTGATCAGGGTCCGCTCCAGGTCACGGCTGAAGAACAGCTCGCCGTACAGTTCGCTGCGCTCCATTTCATCGATGAAATGCCGCACCGTGCGCCACCAGGACGCGGCGGCGCCGTTCACCGCGTCCATCTCGGGCACGAAGCGCAAGGGCTTGTCCACCGCGCGCTGCAGCATGTCCTCGAGCGTCCTGCGCATCGCCTCGCGGCTGATCACCACCTGCAACTTGCGGCAGTCGCCGGCGATGTCCAGCGACTGGACCTCGTTGGGCGAGACGATCACACCACGGTCGCGGTCGGAACGCAGCCGCGTCCCGGCCACGCGCAACTCCTGCTCGCCGCATAGCGGGAGGCTGAGGCTGTAGCTATTGAAGCTGTCGGTATCGACCACCCCGACGGTCACGTCGGTGCCGTACTCGATGCAGCCCAGCACGGTGGACATCGACTTGAGGACGTTGCCGCTATGGCGGAACTGGATGAGGCTCGGCCGGCCGGCGTCGAGCTGGTGGGGCCCACAGATGTTGGACATCCAGGAGCAGGCCCCGCGCAGATCGGAGTGATCGGCGTGGATATCGCGAAAGGGAACGATCGATTTCGTCTTCATCGGGCGGCACTCGGCAAGGCTCGTTCGGGGCGCTCTGGTGGCGCTTTGCAAGTGATGGGGCAAGATCCATACCGGGCCGGGAATGATGCCTTCAATCCCGAACTATCTGGATAGCCTTCGTAGATTTTCCGGATAAACGGGTCTTCTCCCCGCCCTCCCCCGGCCATCCGCCGAGGGCGCGCGGCCCCGAAAGCGTGCGGCCGTGCCTCGCCACTGGGCGCTTTCTACACAGCCCTGTTACCTCTCCAACAGCGGATGCATCCGGCAAATTTACGGACTGCCTTCGCCAACTAAGCGGATAGACCACGATACGCGCCGCTCCATTAAATGAGCCTACCGATTCGCCCCGATGTGGAAGGTACAAGCTCATGAACAGAACAACGAAAAGCCTCGATCAGTGGAAAGAGTACGTCAGCGGTTGCCTGGACTTCCGTCCGCAGGAAGGTGTGTACCGCATCGCCCGGGACATGTTCACCGAGCCGGAACTCTTCGACCTGGAGATGGAGCTGATCTTCGAGAAACAGTGGATCTATGCCTGCCATGAGAGCGAGATCCCCAACCCGAACGACTTCATGACCATGCGCGCCGGCCGCCAGCCGATGATCATCACCCGCGACGGCAACGGCCAGTTGCACGCCCTGGTCAACGCCTGCCAGCACCGTGGCGCCACCCTGACCCGCGTTGGCAAGGGCAACCAGTCCACCTTCACCTGCCCGTTCCACGCCTGGTGCTACAAGAGCGACGGCCGCCTGGTGAAGGTCAAGGCGCCGGGCGAGTACCCGGAAGGTTTCGACAAGGCCACCCGTGGCCTGAAGAAGGCGCGCATCGAGAGCTACAAGGGCTTCGTCTTCATCAGCCTGGACGTCAGCGCGACCGACAGCCTGGAGGAGTTCCTCGGCGACGCCAGGGTGTTCTTCGACATGATGGTCGCCCAGTCGCCCACCGGCGAACTGGAAGTGCTGCCCGGCAAGTCCACCTACAGCTACGACGGCAACTGGAAGCTGCAGAACGAGAACGGCCTGGACGGCTATCACGTCAGCACCGTGCACTACAACTACGTGGCCACCGTGCAGCACCGCCAGCAGGTCAACGCCGAGAAAGGCGCCGCCAGCGGCACCCTGGACTACAGCAAGCTCGGCGCCGGCGACGCGCAGACCGACGACGGCTGGTTCTCCTTCCACAACGGCCACAGCGTGCTGTTCAGCGACATGCCCAACCCGAGCGTGCGCCCCGGCTACGCCAGCGTCATGCCGCGCCTGGTGGACGAGCACGGCCAGGCGAAGGCCGAGTGGATGATGCATCGCCTGCGCAACCTGAACATCTACCCCAGCCTGTTCTTCATGGACCAGATCAGCTCGCAACTGCGCATCGTGCGCCCGGTGGCCTGGAACAAGACCGAGATCGTCAGCCAGTGCATCGGTGTCAAGGGCGAGTCGGACCAGGACCGCGAGAACCGCATCCGCCAGTTCGAGGACTTCTTCAACGTCTCCGGCATGGGCACCCCGGACGACCTGGTGGAATTCCGCGAACAGCAGCGTGGCTTCCAGGGCCGCCTGGAGCGCTGGAGCGACATTTCGCGCGGCTACCAGCGCTGGGTCACCGGCGCCACGCCGAACAGCCAGACCCTCGGCATCGCCCCGGTGATGACCGGCATCGAGATCACCCATGAAGGCCTGTACGTGAACCAGCACGCCAACTGGCAGCGCTTCCTGCTCGAAGGCCTGGAGCGCAAGGCCCTGAAACCGCAGGAGGTGCAGGCATGAATCCGCAACTGCAATACCGCATCGAACAGTTCCTCTACCGCAAGGCCGAGCTGTGCGACGCCCAGGACTGGGACGCCTACCTCGACCTGTTCGACGAGAATTGCGAATTCCACCTGCCGCAGTGGGACTCCGAGCACACCTACACCACCGACCCCAAGCGCGGCATGTCGCTGATCTACTATGCCAACCGCTCGGGACTGGAAGACCGCGTGTTCCGCATCCGCACCGGCAAGGCCGCCTCGACCATCCCGATGCCGCGCACCCTGCACCAGATCGACAACGTGCGCATCGCCGAGCGGGCGGGCGGCGAACTGGAGGTGCGGGCCAACTGGCACACCCTCTACCACCGCCTGGGCAGCGCCGAGCAGTTCTTCGGCCACGCCACCTACCACCTGCGGGCCGAGGGCGAGAGCTGGAAGATTACCCGCAAGCACGTTCTGCTGCTCAACGACACCATCAACTCGGTGCTGGATTTCTATCACCTGTAACCGCCCGGACGTACGCACCATGAACCACAAGGTCGCCTTCAGTTTTGCCGATGGCAAGACGCTGTTCTTCCCCGTGCAGGGCAACGAAATCCTGCTCGACGCCGCGCTGCGCAACGGCATCAAGATCCCCCTGGACTGCCGCGAAGGCGTCTGCGGCACCTGCATGGGCCGCTGCGAATCCGGCCGCTACGCGATGGACTACGTGGACGAGGAAGCCCTGTCCGCCCAGGACCTGGAGCAGCGCAAGATCCTCACCTGCCAGACTCGCGTGCAGTCCGACGCGTCGTTCTACTTCGACTTCGACTCGTCCCTGTGCAGCGCCGCCGAGCCGGTGCAGGAACGCGGCGTGGTCAGCCACGTCGAGCAGGTCTCGCCGACCACCGCGATCCTCCACCTGGACGCCGGCATCGACGGCCAGCAACTGGACTTCCTGCCAGGCCAGTACGCCCGCCTGCAAGTGCCCGGCACCGATGCCCGGCGCTCCTACTCGTTCGCCAACCGGCCCAACCCGCAGAACAAGTTGCAGTTCCTCATCCGCCTGCTGCCGGACGGGGTGATGAGCAACTACATCCGCGAGCGCTGCAAGGTCGGCGACGAGATCCGCTTCGAGGCTCCGCTGGGCGCCTTCTACCTGCGCCATGTCGAGAAAACGCTGGTGCTGGTGGCCGGCGGGACCGGCCTGTCGGCCTTCCTCGGCATGCTCGACGAGATCGCCGACAACGGCGGCTGCGGCCAGCCGGTGCACCTCTACTACGGCGTGCGCCAGGCGACCGACCTCTGCGAGCTGGAACGCATCGCCGGCTATGCCGAACGCATCCCCGGCTTCCGCTTCACCCCGGTGATCAGCGACGACACCAGTGGCTGGGACGGCAAGCGCGGCTACGTGACCGAGCACTTCGACGCCGCCGCGCTGCGCGAGGCGCCTTTCGACATGTACCTGTGCGGCCCACCGCCGATGGTCGAATCGGTGAGGGTCTGGCTACAGGAACAGGCACTCGACCACGCCCACCTGTATTTCGAGAAGTTCACCGAGAGCAATAGCTGAGGTCCGCTTCCCTCGGGACCAGGCCCGCCCCTTACGGAGCGGGCTTTTTTGTGTTTGCGGGTTTCTCGTGCCTCTGGCATATCCGTTGGGTGCCAGCTAGTGAAGATCATCTCGAAGCGCGTACCTGTTCCGCAGTCCGGCCCCTCACCCCAACCCTCTCCCGGAGGGAGAGGGCGTTGTTCGGCGTTGGGATTGTGCACCATGCTCACCGGCAGCTCGGGGTGCCTCTCTCCCCTGAGAGAGAGGGCTGTTTCGGCGTGGGAATTGTGCACCGAGCTCACCGGCAACTCGATTTGACTCCCTCTCCCTCTGGGAGAGAGAGCTGTTTCGGCGTGGGGGTTGTGCACTGTACCCACCGGCAACTCAGTTTGACTCCCTCTCCCTTCGGGAGAGGGCTGGGGTGAGGGGCGATGTGTCCCCCTGCAAGATATGCCCCGGGTGTCACCCATGTCTCCCGACACCCATTACCTATTCCTCCCTGCAGAACACCCTATGCGAAGCCCTGCTCTACAACTAAAAAAGGCGGATAACGCCCTGCGTCATCCGCCTTTGCCTCGCCCAGCCGCTTTCACATCGAGGGTCGATTCACTCCTGGGGCTGCAACTGGCTCGCGGCGGGTCGGCGTATCGACATGGCGAACAGCGCCAGGCTGGCCACCAGCACCGGCACCGCGATCCACAGGAAGAACACCTGCAATCCCCCCGCCGCCGCGAACAGCACGGCGCCCAGCATCGAGCCGATGATCGAGCCGGCGCGTCCGGCGCTCAGGGCCCAGGCCACGCCGGTGGCGCGGGCGTGGGTCGGGTAGAAGGTGGCGGCCAGGATGCTCAGGTTGTTCAGCGCACCGGTCAGGGTGAAGCCCACGGCGAAGACCATCAGCAGCAGCGCCATGCCGTTGTCCAGTTGGGTGCCGGTCAGCGCCAGGGCCACGGCGGCGCACAGGCACAGCGGCGGGAGCACCCGGCTGGCGCCGACACGGTCCATCAGCATGGCCATGGCGATGCCACCGACCACTCCGCCGAACGGCAGCATCGCGGCGATCCGCGCGGTCTGGCCCAGGGCGTAGCCGCTGTCGCGCAGGATGGTCGGCAGCCAACTGGTCAGCAGGTAGAAGACGAACAGGCAGCAGAAGAAGGTCAGCCAGAGCATCAGGGTACGCAGCGCCCTGCCCTCGCTGAACAGCGTCGAGGCCGGCGAGCGCAGGGCTTGCTGCGGCACGTCGCCGGTCAGGACGACACCCTCCAGATCCCGGCGGCCGCTGATGCGTCCCAGGATGTCGCGCAGGCGCCGGGCATGGGCGGGCTTGTCGGCCATGAAGCAGATGGATTCCGGCAACACCAGGCAGAGGATCGGCAACAGCACCAGGGGCGCGATACCGCCGCACAGCAACAGCCCCTTCCAACCCACCAGCGGCAGCAGCAGAGCGGCGACCCAGCCACCGAGGGCCAGGCCCAGGGTGAAGCCAGAGTAGCTCAGGGTCACCAGCAGCATGCGCCGGCGCTTCGGCGAGTATTCCGAGCTCAGGGTGATGGCGTTGGGCAGCACGCCGCCCAGGCCGAGGCCGGTGAAGAAGCGCAGCGCCGTGAGCACCTCGATGTTCGGCGCCAGCGCGCAGGCCAGGGTGCCCAGGGCGACGATCAGCAGGCTGATGAGCAGCACCAGCTTGCGGCCGTGGCGGTCGGCCACCGGGCCGAAGCCGACGCTGCCCACCAGCATGCCGAACAGCCCGGCGGCGAAGGCCGGGGCCAACTGGCTGCGTTCGATGCCCCACTCCCTGATCAGTTCCGGGGCGATGTAGCCGATGGCGGCGGTGTCGAAACCATCGAGCACCACCACCAGGAAACACAGCAGCAATACCCTGATCTGCAGGGCGGAAAGCGGGCTGCTGTCGATGATGTCGTTGACGTGCAGTGTCTTGCTGTTCATGGCGATTCCCTTGTTGCTGTTGTTGGGCGCCAACCTTTGCCGACCTCGAGGGGCAGCCGGCTGACGTCACGCAAGCCGTCTTCACCTGGCGCGAGACATCCCGCCGCAGAGCCGGCGGGAAGCCCGCGCCCGGCTCAGAACAGCGCCCAGGTGTAGCTGAGGATCAGTCGGTTCTCATCGATGTCGGAGACGTAGTTGGAGCGCGCCACCGCGTTGCGCACGCGTACGCCGAGCCCGGCGAGCGGGCCGCTCTGCACCACGTAGGCGATGTCCAGGTCACGCTCCCAGTCCTTGCCTTCGAAGCCCTTGCCGGTGTCGACGTTGTCGCCGCGCAGGTAGCGCAGCGTGGTGGTCAGGCCGGGGATGCCGAGGGCGGCGAAGTCGTAGTCGTAGCGCACCTGCCAGGAGCGCTCGTCGGCCGAGGCGAACTGGAAGGTCGGCACTTCGTTGCCCAGCGGGCTGACGTTGGGGAATACCCTCGGGAAGCCGTGGTCGCCATACATGCCCTGGTAGCCGACGTAGAAGGTGTGGCCGCCATGCCGGGCCGACAGCAGCGCGAAGAAGGCGCGGTTGTCGACGTCGCCGATCAGGCGCTGGCCGTCCTCGTTGGCGTCGTAGTAGCCGAGGTTGGCGCCGAGCACCCAGTCGCCCAGCGGCTCGCTGTGCTTCAGGCCGCCGAAGCGCTGCGCGTAGATGTCTTCCAGTTGGCCGTACCAGAGACCGACGGAAGTGCGCTTGTCGTTGAAGGCGTAGTCGGCGCCGGCGTAGTTGAAGGCATCGCTGCTGGCCTGGCGCAGCGGCACGGCGCCGAGCATGGCCTGCATCCTGTCGTCGCCGGCCTCGTTGCGGATGCTGGTGGATTTCAAGTGGCCGCCCTGCAAGGTCAGCCCGGCGATCTCGCTGGAGGTCAGGCTGGCGCCCTGGTAGCTCGGCGGCAGCAGTCGGTTGTCGCTGAAGGCCAGCACAGGCAGGTTGGGCTGCAACTCGCCGACCTTCAATTCGGTCTGCGAGAACCTGGCCTTCAGGGCGACACCCAGGCGGCTGTAGTCGTCGGCCGCCTCGCCGTCGTCCTGCATCGGCAACAGGCCGGTATTGGCGCGGCCCGGGCTGCTGTCGAGCTTGAGGCCGAGCAGGCCGATGGCGTCCACGCCGAAGCCGACCGGCCCCGGCGTGTAGCCGGACCTGACGTTGAGGATGAAGCCCTGGGCCCACTCCTCCATCTTCGACTGCCGGTTGGGGCCGACGATGTCGGAGAAGTCGCGGCTGAAGTAATAGGTGCGCGCCTGCAAGGTGGCGCTGGCGCCCTCGATGAAACCAGCGTCGGCGGCCTGGGCTGCCGGCAGGCCCAGCGCGGCGCCGGCGGACAGCAGGACTCGGGAGGTTTTCGGGTGATGCCTCATTGTCGTTTTCCCTTCTTCTTGTCGAACGCCGCCCACACTCCCGCCGCCGGTCTTCGGACCGGAGGCGGAGCGGATAGGGAAAGTTCGGATCGAGGCCGCCCGGGAACGGGCGGCGGGTCAGGTCACTTCACCGGTTCCTGCTGGCGCGTCCGGGCGTCGTAGGGCTCCCTGACGACACCCTGCGCGGTCAGGGTGAAGCTCATCAGGTCCTGGCCGATGACGAAAGGACCGTCGTAGCCGCTGCGTACCCGCGAGGTGATTTCCTCTTCCGAGGCCCGGCCGATATCCCCTTTGCTGTACAGCGAGATATGCGAGAACACCGTGTCGCGCGGGCGGGTTTCCGAGAGGATCTGCGACACCTTCTCCGGGTTGGCCAGGTACTCGTAGAAGTGGTTCACGTATGCCGGATGGGCCTTCTCCAACTGCCGGCTACCCACCGAGATGCAATGGACCAGCAGGTCGACGCCCTTGGCCTGGGTGACCAGGTTCGGCGCATAGGTGGTGTCCCCGGACAGGACGACCGAACGTCCCGCGTAGTCGATCCGGTAGCCGTACGCCGGTTTGACGTGGCCATGGTCGATGAGGAAGGCCGTGACCTTCACGCCATCCTTGTCGTAGACGACCCCGCCCTCGTCCGGAAGGGTACGGTCGGCGATCCGGGTGGCATCGGGGTTCGTTTCCTTGCCGGTCAGGCGGATGTGGTTGTTCTCGGTGAACATCAACTCGATGCCCCGGGCGACGTTATCGATGCCCTTGGGGCCGATCAGCGCCAGGGCGCGGGTACTGCGGCCATCGTCGGTGGGCAGCGGCGCGCTCGCATACAGGTCCGGCAGCCCGGTGATGTGGTCGGAGTGGAGATGGGTGATGAACACCGCGTCGATATCGCGCAGGGGAACCTGCAACTGGTGCAGGCGAATCGACGCCCCACGGCCGGTATCGAACAGCAGCTTGTGTTTACCGGCCTCGACCAGGGTGCTCATCCCGAAGCGGTTGACATTGAGGATGGGCGTTCCGGTGCCCAACAGCGTGACCTTCATCGAGTCCTGTTCAGCGGCCTGCAGGAAGCCTGCCTGCGCAAGCATCAGGCCGGTCGAGAGGAATATCCCCAGAAATCGTTTTCGCATCATCTGTTTTCCCACTCTTTTTCTAATTGGAATGATTGCCTCGGGAGAGCTCCCTCCCGAATCCCGGTCTTGCAGCCAGCACCCTATTAAAGGAATGGGCACGCACTCCGGTCTATCCGCTTAGTTGGCGAAAACACTCCGTAAATCTTGTCTCCTCGGCGTACCGGCGAAAACTGACCAAAGGCACGTGCCAAGCGGCTTCCAGGGATGTTCGAAAAGGCTGGTGGAACGTGCCAGAACGAGGCACGGAAACGCAAAAAGGCCGACCTGCCGGTCGGCCTTTCGATATGCCGCGATGTCCTGCTGGCCGGGCGCGTTGCGAGCCCGGCCAGCAGCCTGGATCAGGCGCCTTGCACCTGCAGGGCACGTGGACGGTGGCTGCGCTGCTCGTCCTCGGCACTGCCGGCCGGCTGGAGCTGGAAGTCGAACTCCAGCTCGGCGAAGCGACCGCTCACGCCGCGCTTGTCGGCCGCGGCGGCATCCTCGACGAAGCTCACTTCGCCGACCAGTCCGTCGCGGGTCGCGTAGGCGAAGTCGTCCCACAGGTACTGGTCGCCGGACAGGTTGATCTGCGTGGTCAGGTGACGGTAGCCCGGTGCCGAGATGAAGAAGTGGATGTGCGCCGGACGCTGGCCGTGGCGGCCGAGCTGGTCGAGGCATTCCTGGGTCGGGCCCTGCGGATCGCAGCCGTAGCCGGACGGCACGATGCTGCGCGCGCGGTAGCGGCCTTCGGCGTCGGTGACGATGCGGCGGCGCAGGTTGTATTCGCTCTGGCTCTGGTCGAAGTAGGAATACAGCCCCTTGGTGTTGGCGTGCCACAGGTCGACGGTGGCGCCGGCGATCGGCTTGCCGTCGAGGTCCAGCACGCGGCCTTCGAGGAACATCACGGTGGCGACGCCATCCTCGCTGCCGTCGTCCATGCGCACTTCGCCTTCGGCCAGCGGCGCGCCGGCCACGTACAGCGGGCCCTCGATGGTGCGCGGGGTGCCGCCGGTGCGGCCGACCTGCTCGTCCTTGGCGTCCTGCAGCAGGTCGAGGAAGTGCTCCAGGCCCAGGCCGGCCACCAGCAGCCCGGCTTCGCCGCGGCCGCCCAGGCGGTTGAGGTAGTCCACCGCCGTCCAGAATTCGTCGTCGGTGATTTCCAGGTCTTCGATGATCTTCGCGGAGTCCTGCAGGACACGCAGCATGATCTGCTTCAGGCGCGGGCTGCCCTGGTCGTTACCGAAGCCGGCGGCTTCCTCGAAGAACTTCTGGATTTCGGCAGTCTGGGAAATCTTCACGGTCATGATGGTTCACCTCGATTTTGTTCTTAGGGGGTGTATCAACGGTCGTCGGAGTGGATGGAGGACGGGTGGCGGCAGAGCCCGTCGATCTCGATATCCATGTAGGGGAACAGCGGCAGTTGCATCAGGGTATCGTGCAGTTCCTCGACGCTGGCCAGGTCGAACACGCTGTAGTTGGCGTAGTGGCCGGCGATGCGCCACAGGTGGCGCCACTTGCCCTCGCGCTGCAGGCGCTGGGCCAGCTCCTTCTCGTCGGCCTTGAGCCTGGCGGCCTGCTGCGGGTCCATGTCGACCGGCAGTTTCACGGTCATCTTCACGTGGAACAGCATGGTGGGTCTCCTCTTATTATCGACGGGCGAAGCGCGCCAGGCGCTCTTCGTCCAGGGTCAGGCCGAGGCCGGGGGTACGCGGCACGTGCAACTGGAAGTCGCGGTAGACCAGCGGCTTGGTGACGATTTCCTCGGTCAGCAGCAGCGGGCCGAACAGTTCGGTGTGCCAGGTCAGTTGCTTGAGGGTGACGAAGGCGTGCGCCGAGGCCAGGGTACCGACGCTGCCCTCCAGCATGGTGCCGCCGTACAGGGCGATGCCGGCCGCCTCGGCGATCTGCGCGGTGCGCAGCACAGCGCGCGGGCCGCCGTTCTTGGCGATCTTCAGGGCGAAGATGCTCGCCGCACCGTCGGCCGCCAGGCTGAAGGCGTCCTCGACGCTCTCGATGGATTCATCGGCCATGATCGGCGCCGGGCTGCGCTGGTTCAGGCGCACCTGGCCGGAACGGTTGATGCGCGAGATGGGCTGTTCGATCAGGTCGATGCCGTTCTCGCCCAGCACCTGGCAGCCACGGATGGCCTGGGACTCGTCCCAGTACTGGTTGACGTCGACGCGCACGCTGGCGCGGTCGCCCAGGGCCTTCTTGATCGCCACCACGTGCCGGAGGTCGTGTTCCAGCGGGTTGGCGCCGATCTTCAGCTTGAAGATGCGGTGGCGGCGCAGGTCGAGCATCTGCTCGGCCTCGGCGATGTCCCGCGCGGTGTCGCCGCTGGCCAGGGTCCAGGCCACTTCCAGACTGTCGCGCACGCGGCCGCCGAGCAATTCGCTGACCGGCAGGCCGAGGCGCTTGCCCTGGGCGTCGAGCAGCGCGCTCTCCACGCCGGAACGGGCGAAGGTGTTGCCCTTGATGGCCTTGTCCAGGCGGATCATCGCCGCGTTGACGTTGCTCGCGTCCTGGCCGACCAGCAGCGGCGCGAAGTGCGCGTCGAGGTTGGTCTTGATGCTTTCCGGGCTCTCGTTGCCGTAGGCCAGCCCACCGATGGTGGTGGCTTCGCCGATGCCCTCGATGCCGTCGGAACAGCGGATGCGGACGATCACCAGGGTCTGGTTCTGCATGGTGTGCATCGCCAGCTTGTGCGGGCGGATGGTCGGCAGGTCGACGATGATCGCCTCGAGGCTTTCGATCAGGGCTTGGCTCATTTCAGGTTCCGTTCACGCTAAGGCTGTTGCGGCAGTGCTATCCCGTCTGTCGCGGGCTGATACCTGCCAGGTCTTGTTCGTTCCGGCCAAGGATTGCTCCGCACAGCGGTTGCAGTCCAATATCACTGTCATCTCGTTCAATACCCTGGAGGTATCATGGAGCTGAGACATCTGCGCTACTTCCGGGAGGTCGCGGAAACCCTCAACTTCACCCGCGCCGCCGAACGGCTGCACATCGCCCAGCCACCGCTCAGCCGGCAGATCCAGCAGCTCGAAGACCTGCTCGGCGTGGCGCTGCTCGAACGTGGCCGGCCGCTGCGGCTGACCGAGGCCGGGCGGTTCTTCTACGAGCAGAGCGGCACCCTGCTCGAACAGTTGGACAACATCTGCGAGAACACCCGGCGCATCGGCCAGGGCCAGCGCAAATGGCTGGGTATCGGCTTCGCGCCGTCGACCCTGTACGACGTGCTGCCGGAACTGATCCGCCAGTTGCGCCGCGACGGCGAGCTGGAGCTGGGCCTCCAGGAAATGACCACCTTGCAGCAGGTCGAGGCGCTGAAGAGCGGGCGCATCGACATCGGCTTCGGGCGCATCCGCATCGACGATCCGGCGATCCACCAGCAGGTGCTCAGCGAGGACCCGCTGGTCGCCGCCCTGCCCGCCGGCCATCCGCTGCTGGCCGGCCCGGTCGACCTGGAACGGTTGTCGCGGGAACCCTTCGTGCTCTACCCGGCCAACCCGCGTCCGAGCTACGCCGACCACGTCCTGGCGCTGTTCGCCAACCACGGCCTGAGCATCCGCGTGGCGCAATGGGCCAACGAATTGCAGACCGCCATCGGCCTGGTCGCCGCCGGACTCGGCGTAGCCCTGGTGCCGGCCTCGGTACAGCAGCAGCACCGCTCGGACATCGGCTACGCGCGGCTTCTGGAGCCCGAGGCGGTGTCGCCGATCATCCTCAGCCGCCGCACCGGCGACGTCAGCGCGCTGGTGCAGCGTTGCCTGGCGTTGATCGAACAGGCGCGGGCATAGGGCGGAGCGATATTCGGCTCGCTCTTACAGCTACGTGCCGTGCCATCGGCCCGTGGGTCGAGATTCCCGTTTGCTCCGAAACTTCGGTCCCTCACCCCAGAGGGAGAGGGGGCAGGAATCGTGCGGCGGGAAAGCACGGAGTTCGGGGTAGGCTCGAGTACTCCCCTCTCCCTTCGGGAGAGGGGCCGGGGGTGAGGGGCGGAATGGATCCCCCCCGCTGGATATCGTTCCACTCCATCCATCGCTCAGAACAGGTTCCAAGTGTAGCTGAAGATCAGCCGGTTCTCGTCGATGTCGCTGCGGTAGTTGGAGCGCGCGACGACGTTGCGCACCTTGACGCCCAGCCCTTTCAGCGAACCGCTCTGCACCACGTAGCCGATGTCCAGGTCGCGCTCGCGGTCCTTGCCTTCGTAGCCGAGGCCGGTGTCGACGTTGTCGCCGGTGATGTAGCGCAGCGTGGTGGTCAGGCCGGGAATGCCGACGGCGGCGAAGTCGTAGTCGTAGCGCACCTGCCAGGAGCGTTCGTCGGCCGAGGCGAATTCGAAGGTCGGCACTTCGTTGCCCAGCGGCGAGACGTTGGCGAACACGCGTGGGAAGGCGTCGTCGCCGTAGATGCCCTGGTAGCCGACGTAGAAGGTATGCCCGCCATGCCTGGCCGACAACAGCGAGAAGAACGCGCGGTTGTCGATGTCGCCGATCAAGGCGTCACCGTCTTCCTTGGCGGTGTAGTAGCCGAGGTTGGCGCCGAGCACCCAGTCGCCCACCGGCTGGCTGTGCTTGAGGCCGAGGAAGCCCTGCTCGTAGATGTCCTCGAGCTGGCCGTACCAGGCGCTGAGCGTGGTGCGGTTGCCGTTGAACGCGTAGTCGCCGCCGGCGTAGTTGAAGGCGTCGCTGTCGGCCTGGCGTTGCGGCAGGTGGCCGAGCATGGCCAGCATCTTCTCGTCGCCGGCCTCGTTGCGCAGGCTGGTGGAGGTCAGGTGGCCGCCTTGCAGGGTCAACCCGGCGATCTCGGCGGAAGTGATCCCGACGCCCTGGTAGCTGGGCGGCAGCAGGCGTATGTCGCTGAAGGTCAGCACCGGCAGGTTGGGTTGCAGTTCGCCGATCTTCAGCTCGGTGTTCGATAGCCTGGCCTTGAGGGTCGCGCCCAGGCGGCTGTATTCGTCGGCGGCGCGACCGTCGTCCTTGACCGGCAGCAGGCCGGTGTTGACGCGGTCCGGGCTGCTGTCGAGCTTGAGGCCGAGCAGGCCGATGGCGTCCACGCCGAAGCCGACCGGGCCGGGCGTGTAGCCGGACTTGAAGGTGAGGATGAAGCCCTGGGCCCACTCCTCGGCCTTCGACTGCCGGTTGGGCCCGACGATGTCGGAGAAGTCGCGGCTGAAGTAGTAGTTGCGCGCCTGCAAGGTGGCGCTGGAGCCCTCGATGAAGCCTTCGGCGGCAACCGCCGGGAGTTGGACGATGCCGGCGGCCAGGCCGGCGGGAAGCATCACGCAGGAAATCTTTTTCATGTCGTCGCTCTTGTTTTTATAGGGACAAAACTTCCCCGACGGCGAACGCCTGGCGTTGCCGCGACACACGCGTCGGGGTGCAACTCCCCCTCCCGCTTTCGGGAGAGGGGTCAGGGGCGCGGGAAGCCGACAGCACGGAGTTGCCTGCTCTACCCTCTCCCCGGTCCTCCCCCATGAATGGGAGAGGGAGTAGCGGTTACTTGCCGGCGCCCTCCTTCGCCGAGCCCCATTCCTGCCCTGTCGGCTGCGGCATCCGCGCCCGCAGCAGGACATGCGCGAGCAGGCCGAAGACCAGCCCCCAGAACGCCGCCGACAGCCCGAGGAAGGACACCCCGGAAGCGGTGACCAGGAAGGTGAACAGACCGGCATCGCGCTCGGCCGGCAGCGACGCGCTGCGGGTCAGCGCCTCGCTGATGGCGCCGAACAGCGCCAGGCCCGCCAGGGCGGCGATCAGCTCGGCCGGGAACGCGGCGAACAGCGACACCAGGGTCGCGCCGCCGATGCCGAACACCAGGTACAGGGCGCTGCCGGACAATGCCGCGACGTAACGCCGCTTCGGGTCCTCGTGGGCCTCGCGACTGGTGCACAGGCTGGCGGTGACCGCCGCCAGGTTCAGGCCGTGGCAGCCGAACGGCGCCAGTAGCGCGCTGCCCACCGCGCTGGCGCTGACGATGGGGCTGGCTGGCGTCTGGTAGCCGGCGTTGCGCAGCACCGCCATGCCCGGCATGAACTGCCCGGTGAGCGCTACCAGCACCAGCGGCAGCGCCAGGTTGAGGGTCGCACCCAGGCTGAACTCGGGGGCGATCCACTGCGGCGTGGCCAGGCCGAACACCAGCGCCTCGCTGCGGAAACCGCCGCTGAGCACGGTGATCAGCAGGCCGACCAGCAGCACCGCCATCACCGCATAGCGCGGCATCAGGCGACGCATGGCCACATAGACGGCGAACATCGCCATCACCAGTAGCGGCTGGGCCGGCAGCGAGAGGAACAACTGGGCGCCGAAGCTGAACAGGATGCCCGCCTGCATGCCGGCGGCGATGGAGCCCGGCAGCCGCGCGATGATGCGGTCGAAGGCACCGCTGACGCCGATCACCAGCAGGATCAGGCTGGCCACCAGGTAGGCGCCGATCGCCTGGTTCAGGCCGATCTCCGGCAGCATGGAGACCAGCAGCGCCGAACCCGGGATCGACCAGGCGATCACCACCGGCACCCGGTAGCGCAGGCTGAGCACGATGCCGAGCACTGCGCTGCCGATGGAAATCGCCCAGACCCAGGAGGACAGCAGCTCGTGGGACAGCTTCGCGCTGTCCGCCGCCTGGAAGATGATCACCAGCGGCCCGGCATAGGAAATCACCGTGGCGATCATCCCCGCGACCACGGCGGAAAGGGAGAAGTCACGCAACAAGGCTTTCATGGTACCTCGCAAGATGCTTCGGCCATCCGTGACACGCGGGCCCGGATCGCTCTTGTCGTGAATGCGGCGATGCCCCTCGGGAACCAGCGCTCCCGAGGGGCGCCGGTCAGGCCTGGGCCGCCAGCGGCGCCGTCGGGACGCTGTGACGCTTGCCGTTGATGACGAACACCGTCATCGCCAGCGCGGCGATGGCGCCGGGAATGGCGAAGGCCATGAAGTTGAGTTGCAACGGCAGGTTGATGCCCATCAGCGCGCCGCCCAGCAGCGGGCCGACGATGGCGCCGTTGCGACCGATGCCCGAAGCCCAGCCGAGGCCGGTGGAGCGGATCGACAGGCCGTACAGTTGCGCGGCACCGGCGTAGAGGAGGATCTGCGTGCCGATGGTGGTGGCGCCGGCGATGAAGATCAGCAGGTAGAGCACCGGCATCGGGCTGTTCACGCCGAGCAGGCTGATCGACACGGCGGCCGCGACGAAGAAGACGATCATCACCTTGGTCAGGTTGAAGCGGTCGCCGAGCCAGCCGCCGAGGATCGCGCCGAACATGCCGCCGAAGTTCAGCGCCAGCAGGAACGACAGGCTCGATCCCAGGCTGTAGCCGGCGTTGGCCATCAGTTTCGGTAGCCACGAACTGAGCGCGTAGACCATCAGCAGGCAGCAGAAGAACGCCACCCAGATCGCCAGGGTGCGCACGCCGCGTCCCTCGCGGAACAGCTCCAGCACAGAAACGCTGTTGCCCTTGGCGTCGACGGCTTCCAGCACGTCGTCCGCGCGGACGTCGCTGTTCGGATCGAGGCGCTTGAGCAGCGCGCGCGCCTGCTCGCTGCGGCCCTGGCGCACCAGGAAGCCGATCGATTCCGGCAGGTAGTAGAGGATCACCGGCAACAGCAGCAGCGGGATGGCGGCGGCGAAGAACATCGACTCCCAGCCGAAGCGCGGCAGCATGTAGATGCCGACGCCGGCCGAAAGCATGCCGCCCAGCGAATAGCCGCTGAACATGATGGCGACCAGGGTGCTGCGCAGCCTCTTCGGCGCGTATTCGTTCATCAGCGCCACGGCGTTGGGCATCAGGCCGCCGCAGCCGAGGCCGGCGAGGAAGCGGAAGATGCCGAACTCGGTCGGATTGCTGGCGAAGCCGTTGAGGATGGTGGCGCCGCTGAACAGCGCGAAGCAGATGGCGATGCCCTTCTTGCGGCCTATCTTGTCGGCCAGGCTGCCGAACGCCAGGGCGCCGAACATCATGCCGAACAGCGCATAGCTGCCCAGCGCGCCAGCCTGCAGCGGCGTCAGGCCCCACTCCTTCATGATCACCGGCAACACCACGCCGTAGATGAACAGGTCGTAGCCGTCGAAGATGAGCAGGAGCGCGCACCAGAGCATCACCATCCAGTGGAAGCGGTTGAAGCGCGCGTTGTCGATGATCTCGTGTATGTCGATTTTTCGCATGGCATCTGTCTCTTGTTTTTGTTGTCTCAGGACCCGCTCGCGCGGTTTGCCTCGTTCCTACAGGTGATACGTCAACCCAAGTCGCCACCGCCTACCGGCAGGGTCACGCCGGTGATGTAGGAGGCTTCGTCGGAAGCCAGGAAAAGGATCGCGCCGACCTGTTCGTCGATGGTTCCGTAGCGCTTCATCAGGCTGCTCTCGACGGTCTGGTCGACGATCTGCTGGTACCAGGCCTTCTCCTGTTCGCTCTGCTCGGCGGTGTTGCGCGGGATACGCCGTGGCGGCGCCTCGGTGCCGCCCGGCGCGGTGGCGTTGACGCGGATGCCGCGCTCGGCGTTCTCGAACGCCAGGCAGGCGGTCAGCGCGTTGACGCCGCCCTTGGCCGCGCCGTAGGGCACGCGGTTCAGGCTACGGGTGGCGATGGAGGACACGTTGACGATCGCCCCGCCGCCCTGCCCCAGCATGTGCGGCAGTGCGGCGTGGCAGCACCACAGGGTGGGGAACAGCGAGCGGCGCACTTCGGCCTCGATCTCGTGTTCGCGGTAGTGCTCGAACGGCTTGGCCCAGATGGTGCCGCCGACGTTGTTGATCAGGATGTCCAGGCGACCGAAGCCCCGCACGGCAGCGGCCATGACACGCTCGCATTCGGCGTATCGTTCCAGGTCGGCGGTGACGGTCAGGACCTTGCCGACCTGCTCCGGCGCATCGAGCAACTCGTGGACCAGCTCGGAGCGATCCACCGCCACCACCTGCGCGCCCTCGGCGAGCAGGCGCTCGGCGACGCGGCGACCGATGCCTTGTGCGGCACCGGTGACCAGGGCGACCTTGTTGTCGAATCTCTTGCTCATCTCAGCCTCGAAAAAAATGGGCCGGCCATGCACACGGCCCCAAGGGAAGTTTCGAGTGGCGCATGATTCCGCCCCTCACCCCAGCCCTGGCTATGCGCCCCGCTCCGGAGGGAGAGGGAGTTGCAGCGCGCGCCCGCAACACCTTGCTCGCCGGCAGCGCCGTCCAGTCCCCTCTCCCCCTGGGAGGGTTAGGGTGAGGGGCGGAGTGGAGAAATCACGCCGCGCTCGCCGCGAACTTCTCGTAGTAGAAGTTCGCCGGCTGGATACCCTGCTCGCGGATGTACTGGCTGACCGCCTCGACCATCGGCGGCGGGCCGCACAGGTAGACATCGACGTCGCCGTCGTTGAGGTGTTTCGGCTCGATGTGCTGGGTGACGTAGCCCTTCTGCGGGTAGCTGCTTTCCGGGTTGGCCACGCAGGCGCTGTAGGTGAAGTTGGGGATGCGCGCGGCGAAGTCTTCCAGGCGGTCCAGCTCGACCAGGTCGAAATCGTTGGTCACGCCGTAGATCAGGTGCAGCGGATACTCGCTGCTCTCCCCGGCGATCTTCTCCAGCATCGCGGTGAATGGCGCCAGGCCGGTGCCGCCGGCGAGCAGCAGCAACGGACGCTTGATCTCGCGCAGGTAGAAGCTGCCCAGCGGGCCGGCCAAACTCATGCTGTCGCCGGCCTTGGCCAAGCCGGTGAGGAAGTTGCTCATCAGGCCGCCCGGCACATTGCGGATCAGGAAGCTGACCTCGCCATCCTTCTGCAGCGAGCTGAACGAATAGGCACGGGTCTGCTCGCTGCCCGGCACCTTGAGGTTGACGTACTGCCCCGGCAGGAACGCCAGTTTCGACAGCGATTCGCCCTTGATCGACAGCGCGATGGTGCTCTCGGACAGCTTGCGCACGTCGCTGATGGCCGCCTCGAAGCTGGCCTGCTGGGTCTTGCAGACGTCCGACGAGGCCGGCACGCGCACCACGCAGTCGCTCTCGGCGCGCATCTGGCAGGTCAGCACATAGCCCTGGGCCGCCTCCTCTTCGCTCAGCGCGTCCTCGATGTAGTCCTGGCCGAGGTCGTAGCGGCCGGCCTCGGCGAAGCACTTGCAGGTGCCGCAGGCGCCGTCGCGGCAGTCCAGCGGGATGTTGATGCCCTGGCGATAGGCCGCGTCGGCCACGGTTTCGCCGGCGGCGGCGTCGATGAAGCGGGTGACGCCGTCTTCGAAATTGAGTGCGATCTTGTGAGTCATGGTGTGCACCTCGAAACACGGCTGAAGCCTCGCGGACGCGGCATGGCCAGGCGCGGCGGCTTCATGCCGTGTTCTTCAGATGTGGTAGATATCGATGACCTGGCGGACGTAGTCGTTCTTCAGCACGACCTTCTTGGCCTTGATCAGCGGCTGCTCGCCGCGCACATCGAGGGTGTAGAAGCTGGTGCCGAAGTAGCTGTCGACGGTCTTGTAGCGGAAGCTCAGCGTGTGCCAGTTGAAGCGCACCTTGCACTGGCCATCGGCGACTTCGAGGATTTCGATGTTGCTGATGTTGTGCGAGGTGCGGGTGTCCGGGATCGTCGCGCTGGAGCGCTCGGTCTTGATGCGGAACACCCGGTCTTCCAGGCCGCCACGGTTGCCGTACCAGATCAGCGAGATTTCGGTCTGCGGGTCTTCGGTCAGCTCATCGTTGTCGTCCCAGGACGGCATCCAGAAGCTGGCGTCAGCGGCGTACAGCTCCAGCCACTCGTCCCACTGGCAATCGTCCAGGTAGCGCGCTTCGCGGTAGAGGAAGTCGCGCACGGCGTCGTAGGTGATGCTCATTGCACGGCCTCCACGGGGATCAGTCGCTGTTCGGCGGATGCGGCCTTGAGCATGGTTTCCTGCCAGTACTTGTGTTGCAGGACGAACAGCCCCTCATCTTCGGTGCGCACGCCGGAAAGATTCGGGTGCAGGTCGATTTCCCTGGCCGCCTCGTCGGCGCCTTCCACCCAGTGGGCGGCACCGCGCGACATGTCGTTCCAGCCACGGCCGGCGCCATAGCCGGTCTGGCAGGAGCGGAACTCCTCCAGGTCGTCCGGGGTGGCCATGCCGCTGACGTTGAAGAAGTCCTCGTACTGGCGGATGCGCTTGGCGCGGGCCTCGGCGCTCTCGCCCTTGGGCGCGATGCAGTAGATGGTGATCTCGGTCTTGTCGACGGAGATCGGCCGGGCGATGCGGATCTGCGAGCTGAACTGGTCCATCAGGTAGACGTTCGGGTACAGGCAGAGGTTGCGCGAGTTCTGGATCATCCAGTCGGCGCGGGCCTGGCCGAACTCGCGGACCAGTTCGTCGCGACGCTCGTAGGCCGGGCGGTCCTCGGGGTTGGCCCAGCGGGTCCAGAGCAGCAGGTGGCCATGCTCGAAGGAGTAGAAGCCGCCGCCGTTCTTGGCCCAGCTACCGGCGCTCATGGTCTTGATCTCTTCGCCGGCCTCGCGCTGCTTGCGCTGGTTCTGGGTGGCGGCGTAGTTCCAGTGCACGGAACTGACGTGGTAGCCGTCGGCGCCGTTCTCGGCGGTCAGCTTCCAGTTGCCCTCGTAGATGTAGGAGGACGAGCCGCGCAGCACCTCCAGGCCTTCCGGCGACTGGTCGACGATCATGTCGATGATCTTCGCCGACTCGCCAAGGTGCTCGACCAGCGGCTTGACGTCGGGATTCAGGCTGCCGAACAGGAAGCCACGGTAGGACTCGAAACGGGCTACCTTGGTCAGGTCGTGGGAGCCCTCGCAGTTGAAGCTCGCCGGATAGCCGGCGTCCGCCGGGTCCTTGACCTTGAGCAGCTTGCCGCTGTTGTTGAAGGTCCAGCCGTGGAACGGGCAGGTATAGGACGAGCGGTTGCCGGTCTTGTGCCGGCAGAGCATGGCGCCGCGATGGCTGCAGGCGTTCAGGAAGGCGTTCAGCTCACCGTCCTTGTTGCGCGCGATGAAGATCGGCTGGCGCCCCATGACGGTGGTCAGGAAGTCGTTCTTGTTGGGGATCTGGCTTTCGTGGGCAAGGTAGATCCAGTTGCCCTCGAAGATGTGCTCCATCTCCAGTTCGAACAGGCGAGGATCGGTGAACATCTCCCGTTTGCAGCGGTAGACGCCCTTTTCCTTATCTTCCTCGAGCAAGGCATTCAGGTAGTCGATTCCCAGGGACATGGCCGGGGCCTCCGTTGTTATTGTTCAGGCCGGCTCAGGTTAGGGTCGCGGGGCAAGGGGCAATATCCGCTTTGTGCAGATCGCTATCCGTTTTTTGCAAAGGGGGATGGTGGGGGTGCCGTGCTGTCGCCCTCGCGAACGCGGGGGCCCAATGAACGGAAATGACGGGGTGGACGGTACTCCGGCCGGTGGATGTAAAAAGCGACATCCACCCTACGAGGGCTTTACGTCCGGCATAACCGTAGGAGCGGCCCATGGCCGCGATGCGTTCGCGGGCATGGGCCAGACATCCCCGTCATTCCTACGTGCGTTCAGGGATAGAGGACGTTCGGTGCAAGCACCGTCCCGCATTCGCGGGAATGACGGGGGCACCACCGCGCCGTCGTCCTCGCGAACGCGGGGGCCCAATGAACGGAAACGACGGGGTGGACGGTACTCCGGCCGGTGGATGTAAAAAGCGACATCCACCCTACGAGGGCTTTACGTTCGGCATAACCGTAGGAGCGGCCCATGGCCGCGATGCGTTCGCGGGAATGCCTCACCCACGCCGCTTGAGGGTATCGGAAGGCAGCTCGCCGAATTGCAGGCGGTAGCTTTCCGAGAAGCGGCCGAGGTGCAGGAAGCCGTAGTCCAGGGCCAGTTCGGTGACGCTGCGCACGTTGCAGCTCGGGTCGCTCAGGCAGGCGCGGATGCGCTCCAGCTTCTTCTGGCGGATGTAGTTCTTCGGCGTGGTGCCGACGTGGCGCTCGAACAGCGCGTAGAACGAACGCAGGCTCATGCGCGCCTGCTGGGCCAGGACCTCGGTGCAGATGTCCTGCTTCAGGTTGTTGTCGATGTAGTCGAGGATGCGCTCGAAGCTGGCCGTCTGCGAGCTCAGGCTTTCGCGGCTGACGTTGGTCTTCATCAGGGTCAGCAGCTTGCTGCCGACGATCTGCGCGAAGTGCTCCTGCACGCGCGGCAACTGCAGTTCGCTGGCCTCGGCCTCCTGGCAGACCATCGCCAGCAGGTTGACGAAGCCCTCCAGATCCTCCAGCCGGTAGCGGTTCTCCAGGAAGCGCACGCCCTGGCTCGGGCGCAGCCAGCGCTGCTCGTCGCAGATGGACTCCAGAAGCGTGGCTGGCAGCTTGAGGATGAACTTCTCGCAATCGTCCGAGTAGGTCAGGTCGACCGGGTCGTCGGGGTTGATCAGCAGCAGCTCGCCCGGGGCGAAGTAATGCTCCTGCTTGTGGCCGCGCCACAGGCAATGGCCGCCGAGGAGGATCTGCAGGTGGTAGATGGTTTCCAGCGCCGGCGAGGTGACCCGGACGCTGCCGCCGTAGCTGATGCGGCATAGGTCGAGGCTGGCGAACTGGCGATGGTTGAGGCTGGCCTGGGGATGGCCGGAAGTGGGCAAGCGGATGCAATGGGAACCGACATGCTGGTTCACATAGTCGGACACCGCATAGGGGTCGGCACGTTCGAAGACGCTACTGCGTTCGCTCAGCAGGCGACTTTCCATAAGCAAGGCACACTCTTGTCGTTATTTTCTGCGGCGCTCGTCCTGCCGGAAGGCATGCGGCGCGGCTCATCATGGCTGACGGTAATGTTATGTGACTTACTGCCCGGATATGTGCAAGGGAGATAAACGGTTACACAGTCCCGAACGGGCGGATGCCGGCACACTACGGAGAGGAACGGGGAAAGATCAATTCGGCGTTCGATTCAGCGTTCGCTAATCGAACGGTTTGCCATGTAGCCCGGATTTTATCCGGGCTACATGTCAGGCGAACAGGCGGCTGCTCAGGTCCCGGCTGGCCTCCAGCAATGCCGGCAGGAAGCGGCTTTCCAGCTCTTGGCGGCTGACCCGCCCGACATGGGTGCCGACGTTCAGCGCGGCGAGCACCTGGCCGGCGGAGTCGCGCACCGGCACGGCCAGCGAGCGCAGGCCGATCTCCAGTTCCTGGTCGATGATCACCCAGCCCTGGCGGCGGATTTCCTCGATGCTGGCGCGCAACGCCTCCGGAGTGTGCAGGGTGCGGCTGGTCTTCACCTGCAGGTCGGCGTGGGCGAGGTAGTCCTCGAACGCCGAGTCGTCGAGCCCGGCAAGGAGGATGCGGCCCATGGAAGTGCAGTAGGCCGGCAGTCGGCTGCCGACGCTGAGGTCCACCGAGATCAGCCGCTGCGGCGTGGCCGAGCGGGCGAGATAGAGGATCTCGTCGCCTTCCAGGGTGGCGATCGAACAGGCTTCGTGAAGCTGCTCGCTGAGGCGGTCGAGGATCGGCTGCGCGGTGACGGCCAGCGGCGTCGACGACAGGTAGGCGTGGCCGAGGGTCAGCACCTTGGGCAGCAGCGAGTAGGTGCGCCCGTCGGTGGTCACGTAGCCCAGCTTCATCAGGGTATGCAGGCAACGGCGCACGGCGGCGCGGGGAATCTCGGTGCGATGGCTGATCTGCGCGATGGTCAGGTGGCGCTTGCGCTCCTGGAAGGCATGGATCACCGCCAGGCCGCGAGCCAGAGAGGTCATGAAATTGGGGTCGCCGGTGAAG
This sequence comes from Zestomonas carbonaria, assembly GCF_904061905.1. Taxonomy (GTDB): domain Bacteria; phylum Pseudomonadota; class Gammaproteobacteria; order Pseudomonadales; family Pseudomonadaceae; genus Aquipseudomonas; species Aquipseudomonas carbonaria. The sequence continues at coordinate 21,576 of NZ_CAJFCI010000079.1, read as the reverse complement.
GCTTCGATGCGCTTGGCCGGCGATGCGATGATCGGCGGGGCCAGGGGCACGGGATTGGGGCGCTGTTCTTCGCTCATTGTTGTTGTGTTCCTGTGGAGACTGATCACGACCGATTATCGAACCGAAGTTCGATAATCGCAATTCACCTGAAGTCATCCACGCGGCAGGAGCCTGGCTCATTGGGGGCGTCGCATGATGATCATCTCGAAGCGCGTACCCGTTCCCTACTCCACCCCTCACCCCAGCCCTCTCCCGGAGGGAGAGGGAGTCGATCCGGGTTGCCGGTGGGCATGGCGCCTCCCTGATCGACATGCCCATCCCACGGCCACATACCCGTAGGGTGCGCCGTGCGCACCGCGTGATGATCATCTCGTAGCGCGTACCCGTTCCCTACTCCACCCCTCACCCCAGCCCTCTCCCGGAGGGAGAGGGGGTCAATCCGGGTTGCCGATAGGTACGGTGCCCAACCAGGCCATGTCTTGCCGCGACGCTTCGTGCTCTCCCGCCACACCAGTCTGCCCCCTCTCCCCTTGGGAGAGGGCTGGGGTGAGGGAGCGGAATTGATGCCCCCACTAATGCAACACGGCGATGAAGGCGCTGATGGTCAGGAACGACAGCACCGTGCTCGCCACCAGGGCGGCGGCGCAGCGGCCTTCCAGGCCGTAGCGCTGGCCGATGATCGGGTAGATGCTCATCATCGGCGCACAGGCGAACAGTACGGCGGCGACGCGCAGGGCCGGGTCCTGCACCGGGAACACCAGCAGGCACAGCAGCACCGCCAGTGGGTGCAGCAGCAACTTGCCGACGCCGAGTTGCGCCACATCGGCGAACATTCCGCCGATCTTCAGGCCGTAGAGGTTGCCGCCGATGACGAACAGCGCCACCGGCGCGGAGGCCATCGCCAGCATCTCGATGGCCTTGCGCGGCACCGACGGCAGGGGGATTTCCAGCAGCGACAGCACCAGGCCGATACTGATGGAAATGATGATCGGGTTGCGCAGCAGGCGCCTGAAGGTCTCCGCCAGAGCCCGGCCGATGCCCACTCCGCGCTGGTCTCCGGCCTCCGCCAGGGCCAGCGCCATCGGCAGCACCAGCAGGTTCTCCACCATCATGCCCAGCGCCAGGCCGACCGCCGCGGTCGGGCCGAGGACCATGGCGACGATGGGGTAGCCGATGAAGCCGCTGTTCGACATCGACATGCCCAGCCCGCTCAACGCGCTGCCGCTGAGGCCATCCCGGCGCACCCAGCGGGAAAAGGCGAAGCCCAGCCAGAACACCGCCAGCGAGCCGATGCCATAGGCCAGCAGGTAGTTGCGGTCGAACACCTCGTGCAGCGGGCGTTCGGTCAGCGCCTTGATCACCAGCGCCGGCAGCGCCAGGGTGATGACGAACTTGCCCATGCCGGCGATCTGCTCGCGGCTGACCACGGCGAAGCGCACGCAAAGGAAACCGATGGCGATCAATACGAAGATCGGCGAGGTGATACCGAGGATCTGCAACATGCGAGGGAATCCGTTCAGGCCGTCAGTGGCACCGGCCGCAACTGGCGCAGGCGGCTGCGGGTCCGGGCGAAGTCGACGTGCGAATCGGCCCGGCACAGCGCGTCGAGCGCCGCCTCGCAGGCCAGGTGGAGCCGCACGCCGCTGTCGTAGGCGATATCGACGAAATTGAGGAAGCGTTGTTGCACCTCGATGCCCTCGCCGTCCAGGCAGGGCACGCCGCTCAGTGCGATGCGGCGGTAATGGCGGCATAGCCACAGGAAGTCGGCGCTGGAATGCGGCTTGCGGCACAGCTCGGCGAAGTCGAGGACGATGCGCTCGCCCTCCTCGGCCAGTATCGCCAGCGGATGGTGATTGACCTCGCGGACCCGCGCGCGGATTGCCGCCCCGTCCAGCTCCAGTTCCAGCTCGCCGGCGAGCCAGCGTTCCGCCCCCTCGCCCAGTGGCCAGGCGTAGCCGCCCCAGGTTTCGAGTTCGCCGGCGTGCTGCCGGTAATCCTCGCCGCCATCCAGCTCGATGACGCGGAAACGCTTTTCGATCAGCGCGATGGCCGGCCGGAAGCGCTCGCGGTACAGCGGGTTCGGGCACAACCCTTCCGGCGGATAGTTGGAGGTGCAGACCAGGCCCACGCCCTCCTCCACCAGCACCTTGAGCAGGCGGCCGAGGAGCATGGCGTCGCCGATGTCGTGGACATGGAATTCGTCGAAGCACAGCAGCCGCGTCTCCCGCGCGACCTCGCGGGCGACCAGCGCCAGCGGGTCGGCCTGGCCGGCGTGCGCGTTCATGCGCGCCTGGAGTTCTTGCAGGAAGGCATGGAAATGCACGCGGCGCTTGGCCTGCACCGGTGCGGCGGCGAAGAAGGCGTCCATCACGAAGCTCTTGCCGCGCCCGACGCCACCCCACAGGTAGATCCCGGCCACGGGCCGGCGCAGCCAGCCACGACGCCCGGCCAGCCAGGTATCGAGCCAGCCGGCCAGGGTGTCGATGGCTGCCTGCTGCGCATCGTCGGCCCGGTAGCCCCGGACTTCGAGCGCGCTGGCGAAATGTCGGCGGACCCGCGCGCCGGGTGGTTCGGCTAGCGAGTCCCAGTCGGGTTCCCTAGAAGTCAAAGAACACCGTTTCTCCTTCGCCCTGGATACGGATGTCGAAGCGGTAGGCGGTCTTGCCGTCCACCTCGCAGCGCCTGGCCACCAGCGTCTCGCGGCGCTGCGGCTGCTCGATCAGGTTGAGCACCGGGTCCTTGGCGTTGGCTTCGGCCTCGTCCTCGAAGTAGATGCGCGTCTGCAGGTGGATGTTGATCCCCCGGGCGAACAGCGACACGTTGATGTGCGGCGCCATCGACGCCCCGGCGGCGTTGCTCACCACGCCCGGCTTGACCGTATGCAGGGTCCACTCGCCGGCATCGAAGGTGGTCGCGGTGCGGCCGAAGCCGTTGAACGGCTTCTCCAGGTCGAAGGCTTCGTCGTAGACACCCTCGTGGTTGGCCTGCCAGAACTCCAGGAAGGAGTCGCGCACCAGGTGGCCGTTGCCATCGTAGACGTTGCCGATCAGCACGATGTGCTCGCCGGGCGCCTCGGGCCTGGCCATCTCGTTCCAGATTTCCTGCGGGCGGGTCGGGTTGCCGGCGGCGGCCAGGGCCAGGCCGATGTGCACGTAGGGGCCGGCGGTCTGCGAAGGGGTTTCCGGCAGCAGTTCGATAGGCATGTCGGGGCTCCTCACTTGTTCTCGAAATGGGTCTGGCGCTGGCCGCGCAGGACGATGTCGAAGCGGTACGCCAGGCAATCCATCGGGTTGCCCAGGTTCATGTCGAGCCTGGCGATCAGCGTCTGCACGGCATCCGGGTTGGCGATCGACTTGACGATCGGGCACATCGGGATCAGCGGGTCGCCCTCGAAGTACAGTTGGGTGATCAGCCGGGTCGAGATCGACGGACCGCTGATGGAGAAGTGGATGTGCGCCGGACGCCAGTCGTTGGGACCGTTGCGCCACGGGTACGGGCCGGGCTTGATGGTGCGGAAGACGTAGCGCCCTTCGCTATCGGTCAGCGCCCGGCCGACGCCGCCGAAATTGGGGTCGAGCGGTGCCAGGTAGCGGTCGTTCTTGTGGCGGTAGCGGCCGCCGGCGTTGGCCTGCCACATCTCCACCAGGGTGTGCGGGATCGGCTTGCCGTACTGGTCCATGATCCGCCCGGAGACGATGATCCGCTCGCCGATCGGCAGGCCGCCGTTGTTGAAGTTGAGCAGCAGGTCGTTGTCGTGCTCGCCGAACTTCAGGTGCGAGAAATCCGGGCCACTGGTTTCCGAGACGGACTGCGGAATGCTCACCAGGGCCTGGCGCGGCGAACGGGCGACGGAAGTCTTGTAGTCGGGGGTGAAGGCCTTGGGGTGCCAGTTTCGGTCACGGATGACGAAGCGACGGTTCTCGGCGTCGTGCATGTCAGGCTCCTGTTTCTTGGATTTATAGGTCTCGACCCGGCAGGGTGTCGATGACGTGCAGTCTCGGCCAGGAACCGGCTTGGGGGAATTGAAAAGGCGGGTTGTTTGGTTAACTGTTTGGTTATGTTTAGAGGTTGGGTGGGGCTCGGGATGTTACCTAGGAGCGTGGCTGGTGGGTGGTGTTGGGATGAGGGTGAATGGTTGAGTCCGCCCCTCACCCTCTCCCGGATGGAGAGGGGACTGGCCGGAGTGGCGGTCATGTACGGAGCCTGAGGCTGACCTCGCCTACCCCCTCTCCCTCCGGGAGAGGGCTGGGGTGAGGGGCGGAACCTGAACCCAACTTCAAGGCCCAAACCGTAGCCCGGATGCAATCCGGGGAAACCCGCAGTCCCGGATTCCACCCGGGCCACAAGACGTCCCCGCTAATCCCCTCCCGCAAACTCCTCCGCTACCTCGCGCAGCACCGAGCAGAACCACTGCCCGGCCAGCGGCAACGGCAGCGCGACGTTGGTGCAGATGCCCACCGAACCGCCGGGCTCCTGGATGCCCAGCTTCAACTCCACCAGCTCGCTGGCGCGGATGTCCAGGCGCACCGCGTCGCGTGGCGCCACCCAGATCGCCTCGCTGCTCGCCACGTAGCGGCGGCTCAGCGCCGGCGACAGGGTCTCCAGGCGTTGTGCGGTGAGCGGGATGCCCCATTGCACGAAGAAGCTGTCCGCGTACTTGCGGATGGTGGTGCCGGCCAGCGGCAGCACCAGCGGGTAGTCGGCCAGCCGGCTCAGGTCGGAAAGCTCGCCTTGCAGCAGCGGATGGCCGGGGCGCACCACCAGGGTCATCGCCTCGCTGTACAGGTGTTCGAAGGCCAGGCCGTGGATTTCCGGGCTGTCGGTCATGCGCCCGACCACCAGGTCCAGCTCGCCGACCTTGAGCTGCGCCAGCAGGTGCGCGCTGGAGCCGGTGACCACGCTGACGGTCATCGCCGCGTGCTCCCGTTGCAGGCGCAGCACCGCTTCCGGCAGCAGCAGGCTTTCCACCGTGGACAGCGCGCCGATCCGCAGCAGCCCGCCCTGCGGGTCGTGGTCGCGGAGGGTGTTGACCCCGTCGCGCAGCGCCTTCACGCAGGGTCCGGCGTAGCGCAGGAAAGTGTCGCCGGCCGGGGTCAGGCTGACACCCGCCTTGCTGCGCTCGAACAGCCGCGCGCCGAGCAGTTCCTCCAGTTCGCCGATGGTCTTGGAAATCGCCGGCTGGCTGACCGCCACCTGGTCGGCGGCCTTGGCGAAACTGCGCTGGCGCGCGACCTCCAGGAAACACACCAGATGGCGGAATTTGATGCGGTTGTCGATGTTCATGGCTGGGCGCCTGGGTGGACGATGCGACACTGTCGCACAGCATCATCCATAACCAAAAGCATCAGTTAACGCCGCGATATCACCATCCATGAACCGTAGGGGGCACCGTGCGCACCGTTTGCCCGGGGATATGCGCAGCGTTTCGTGTTTCCTCCGGATCGGTGAAACAGCCGGAATGGATCGCCCAAGCCCGAGATGGCGCGACGGGTAACGAACCACTGTCATTTCATACCGGATACCTGGCATCAAATGGCAGCAACTGGGAAGACCTCTCCATCCATACTGAGTTCGCCCGTCGCTTGTCGGCCACCGTCCCCGAGGCGAGTCGCGGTTTCGTCTTCTTCCGCGCGCAGTACGAAAACGGCGACCGAGCCTCCAGGCGCAACGGGCCCGACGTGCAACGGAAGGAAAGATCATGCGTAACCACCTGCAACTACTCGCTTCGTTTGGCCTAGCCGGCGCGCTGCTGTCGGCTGGCATCGTCCAGGCCGCCTCGGCCACCGCCCCCAAGCCAGCCACCGAGGCGACCAGGGCCGCCAACGCGGCGGTACTCAAGAGCTTGCCGTTCAGCGACAAGGCGGACTTCGAGGATGCCCAGCGCGGCTTCATCGCCAAGCCCGAGACCCTGACCATCAAAGGCGCCAACGGCAATGTGGTTTGGGACATGGAGAGCTACAAGCAATACATCGCCGCGGACCAGCCGGCACCGGACACGGTCAACCCCAGCCTGTGGCGCAACGCGCAACTGAACATGCAGTACGGCCTGTTCAAGGTCACCGACCGCATCTACCAGGTGCGTGGCTACGACCTGTCCAACATCAGCTTCATCGAAGGCGACAGCGGCTGGATCGTCTTCGACCCGCTGGTCTCCACCGAACCGGCCAAGGCCGCCTACGAGCTGGTGAGCGAACACCTGGGCAAGAAACCCATCGTCGCGGTGGTCTACAGCCACTCGCACATCGACCACTACGGCGGCATACGCGGCATCGTCGACGAGGCCGACGTCAAGGCCGGCAAGGTCAAGGTCATCGCGCCCAAGGAGTTCACCGAACACGCGGTGAGCGAGAACGTGATCGCCGGCAACGCCATGAGCCGCCGCGCCATCTACATGTACGGCGCCCTGCTGCCGCGCAGCCCGCAGGGCGGCGTCAACGCCGGCCTCGGCCAGACCAACTCGGTGGGTACCGCGACCCTGATCGAACCCAGCGACTTCATCAGCAAGACCGGCGAGGAAGTCACCGTCGACGGGGTGAAGATGGTGTTCCAGATGACTCCTGGCACCGAGGCGCCAGCGGAAATGAACACCTGGTTCCCGCAGTTCAAGGCCATGTGGATGGCCGAGAACAGCACCAACACCATGCACAACATCCTCACCCTGCGCGGCGCCCAGGTGCGCGACGCGCTGAAGTGGGCGCACTTCCTCAACGAAACCATCGAGCAGTACGGCGACAACGTCGAGGTGAAGTTCCAGAGCCACCACTGGCCGCTGTGGGGACACGACAGGGTCATCGACTACTGGAAGAAACACCGTGACATGTACAAGTACATGCACGACCAGTCGGTGCGCCTGATGAACCAGGGCTACACCGGCGAGGAAATCTCCGAGATGATCGAGTTGCCGCCGGAGCTCGACCGGTTCTGGCCCAACCGTGGCTACTACGGCACCCTGCGCCACAACTCGCGGGCCATCTACCAGCGCTACATGGGCTGGTACGACGGCAACCCGTCCAGCCTGGACAACCTGCCGCCGGAACCCGCCGCGAAGAAATACGTCGAGTACATGGGCGGTGAAGGCGCCGTGCTGGATCGCGCCAAGGCCGACTTCGGCAAGGGCGAGTACCGCTGGGTGGCCGAGGCGCTCAAGCACGTGGTGTTCGCCAACCCGGACAATGCCGCGGCCAAGGAGCTGCTGGCCGACACCTACGAGCAGCTCGGCTACCAGGCCGAATCCGGCCCGTGGCGTTCGGTGTACCTGCAAGGCGCCTACGAGCTGCGCAACGGCGTGCCGACAGCGGGCGGCATCAAGTCCGCCAGCCCGGACACCATCCGCGCCATGACCCCGGAAATGCTCTTCGACTACCTCGCCGTGCGCCTCAACGGACCGAAGGCGGCGGGCAAGAAGCTGACCCTCAACATGGACTTCACCGACCTCGGCAAGCGGTACGCGCTGTACGTGGAGAACGGCGTGCTCAACTACTCCAGCAAACCGGCGGACAAGGCGGATGCCAGCCTGACCCTGACCAAGGTGGCGATGGACGACGTGCAGATGGGCAACGCCACCCTCGAACAGCAGATCGCCGATGGCAAGCTGAAGATCGAGGGCAACAAGGAAGCCTTCAGCGAGTTCATGGGCCTGCTCGACACCTACGAGTTCTGGTTCAACGTCGTCACGCCATGAGGGCTTCTCCCCTCCTGGCGGGAACGCTGGCACTGCTGCTCGGCAGTGCCAGCCAGAACGCCCTGGCCTGCGGCTACGACGGTCTGGCCGTCGACCTGGTGGCGGCGCACCCGGCATCCCTGTCGGTTTCGTTCGCCATCCAGGATGCCTACGAGGCCAGGCTGATACGCCGTCCCCTCCCCTTGCCCGGCGGCTTCGGCATGCGCCGGGCCCTGGGCATGCTCGACAAGCTGCGCAACCGGCTCCCGCCCGCGGAGAACGCCTCCGGCTTCACCCTGCTGCTGGTCGAGCCGGGACTGTGGGCACGCTTCGAGACCGACAAGGACGCCGAATGGCAGATCACGGTGCACGTGCCCAGACCGGAGGCGGACGCAAGCGTCGTGATCATCGGCGAAGGCGTCCTGCTGGCGCTGGAGGCCGGCAACCTGGACGTCGACCGGGCCATGGACGCCGGCGTGCTGCGGATCGAAGGGAGCGAGGCGCTTCGCGAACCGGTAGTCCAGCATTGGCGCGACGCCTTCGCCGCGGTCAGCGGGCACGGCCGAACGCTCTTGTAGCTTCTCGACAAAAGAAAACCGCCCGGTGGAAGACGGTGGTCACCGGGCGGGCTGAGAAAAACCTCAAAGACGCAGCAGGATCAGGTCAGCGCGGCATGCGGGCCGGTCAGGTAGTTGAGCAGGCGTAGCAGGGTCGGCGCCATGGCGCTGCAATGCGGAAAGCCGGCGCGGATGGCGGCGGCGTCCTCCACCGCGCCCTTGCGTTCGAGGTCCTGCGGGCAGGCGTCGAGCAGCGCCTGGATACTTTCCGGGGTGCTTTCCAAGTGGCATTGCAGGCCGATGGCGCGCTCCTGCCAGACAAAGCCCTGGTTGGCGCAGGCCGCCGAGCCGTAGAGCGGAATCGCGCCGGCCGGCAGGTCGAAGGTCTCGCCGTGCCAGTGCATGGCCATCAGCCGCTGCGGCAGCATCCGTCCGAGCGGCGATTCGGCCGCGCGCAGGTGCTTTTCCAGCGGCCACCAGCCGATCTCGGCGACACCCTGGCGTACCTCGGCGCCCAGCGCCTGGGCCAGCAACTGGGCGCCCAGGCAGATACCCAGCACCCGCCGGCCGGCGTCCAGCGCCGCACGGATCAGCGCCTTCTCGGCGACGAGCCAGGGATGCTCGGCCTCATCGTGCACGCTCATCGGCCCGCCGAGGACGATCAGCAGGTCGAAGTCGTCCACCGCCGGCGGCTGGGCGCCGGCGTACAGATAATGCAGGCGCACCGACGCGGCGTGATGGTCGAGCCATTCGCCGATGCGGCCGAAGCCTTCGAATGGCACGTGCTGAAGGATCGATACGCGCATGTCAGGCCTCCACGCCCCTGGTCTTGCTGAGAGAGAACGCGCGGTTCAGGCGCTTGAGCATTTCATCGATGTTCGAGCGGCTGACCGTCAGCGCCGGCGAGAATCGCAGGCAATGGGCCTGCGGCGCGTTGATCAGCAGCCCCTCGCCGAGCGCCGCCTCGGCCACCTTCGGCGCCGACTGGCCGATCAGCGGCAGGCCGATCAACAGGCCGTGGCCGCGCAGCGGACCATGTCCATGCCGGCGGGAAACCCGCGCCAGCCCGTCGCGCAGATAGTTGGCGGCATCGCGCACCGCCTCCAGGAAGCCCGGCTCCAGCACGGTATTCAGCACCGCGAGGCCGGCGGCGGTCATCAGCGCGTTGCCGTGATAGGTGCCGCCCTGCTCGCCCGCTTCGAAGCAACAGGCGTTGCCGCGCGCCAGCAGCGCCGACAGCGGCACGCCACCGCCGAGGCCCTTGCCCAGGGTGACGATATCGGCGCGCACGCCGTACAGCTCCTCGGCGAGCAGCGCGCCGCAGCGGCCGACACCGGTCTGCACTTCGTCGAGGATCAGCAGCACGCCGCGTTCCCGACACAGCCGCCCGACGCCCTGCAGGTAGTCGAGGGTCGCCGGAATCACCCCGGCCTCGCCCTGCACCGGCTCCAGCATCACCGCCACGGTCCGCTCGTCGACCGCAGCCTCCAGCGCTTCGAGGTCGTTGTAGGGCACCTTGCTGAAACCCGGCACCTTGGGTTCGAACATGTCCTCGAAAGCCGGCTTGCCGGAAGCCGACATGGCCGCCAGGGTGCGGCCGTGGAAACTGTTGGTCGCGGTGACGATGTGGAAGGCGCCGCCGCGATGCAGCCGGCCCCACTTGCGCGCCAGCTTGATAGCGCCTTCGTTGGCCTCGGCGCCGCTGTTGAGGAAGTACACCTGGTCGCTGCCGGTCACCTGGCACAGCCGCGAGGCGAGCTTGAGCATGCCGCGATTGTAGAAGGCCGGGCCGGGGTTGATCAGGTAGTCGGCCTGGCGCTTGAGCGCCTCGACCAGCACGCTGGGGCTGTGGCCGAGGCTGTTGACCGCCCAGCCCTGGCTGAAATCGAGGTAGGCGCGGCCTTCGGCGTCCCACAGCCAGGAGCCCTGGCCGCGCACGAACACCTGCGGCGGGCGTTCGACGGTGCGCATCAGGCGCAGGCTGGCAAGCGGATCACGCATGTCCAGGCACTTCCTCGTGGCTGTAGACGATGCCGAGCAGGCGAAGGCCTTCCGGGCTCTGTTCGAGGACCCGGCGCAGCTCGCGGCGGCGCTGGATGTGCAGGCTGAACCCCTCGGACTGCGGGAAGCGCTCGCGCAACAGGGCGACCATCTCGACGTAGCGCGCCGGGCTGACGGTCAGGTTGGCGAGCAGTATCTCGTCGCGATGCAGGGTTATCTGATAGTCGCTCATGCGCGCATCCCCTCCAGCGGCAGGCCGAGCAGGCGCTTGCTCCAGTCCTCCACCTGGTTGCTGGCCAGGCGTTGCGCGGCGGCGTCCCGCCAGCGGGCGGACAAGGCTTCGCAGTCCTTCAGCGCCTGCAGACCCGGGCGCTCCAGCGGGAAGTGGAAGAAATGCTGGATCGTCTGGGCGACGCTCAGCGCCGGATAGCTGCGCTGGATCAGTTCCAGCGGGTCGTCGGCGCTGACATAGCCGGGACGCAGCACGCGGTAGAACCAGCCGCAGCGGCCGCTGTCCTGCACGTACTGCGAGAGCTCGGGAATCCCCCAGCGCCGGTTCAGCCGGTAACACGGCGAGCGCGGCTGGCTGACCTGCAGGAAGGCCTGGCCCCAGCGGAAGATGTCGCCGATGCACACCTGGTCCTCGGTCAGGCCGTAGGTGGAAATGTTCTCGCCGAACGCCGGCGCCTTCCAGGCCCATTGCCGGTAGTGCTTGCGCCAGTAGCGGTAATGCTCGGCCGGGTAATGGTGCAGGGCGCGCTCGGGGCCGCCGTGGAAACGCGGGTCGCCGTGCTCGTCGCCGCCCAGCCCCTGCTCCCACAGCCACATGCGCCGCTCGACCCGTCGCTTGTCGATGGCGCTGCTCAGCCCTCCGCCGATATCTTCGGCTTTACCTATGAATACCCCTTGCACATCCACCCGTGACATACGCCGCTCCAGCGCTGAAATAAGGTTCAATGGCGGCTAGACTAGGGACATACCGGCCGTGGGGCCATTTCGATTTTTCAGGTTCATTGATAAGACAGGCTTATGGATTTTCGTCAGCTCCGCTATTTCGTCGCGCTCTACGAGGAGGGTCACGTCGGCCGCGCCGCCGAACGCCTGAGCCTGTCGCAGCCGGCGCTCTCCCAGCAGATCCGCCAGTTGGAGCAGAGCCTGGATGTCAGCCTGTTCCAGCGCACCGGCAAGCGCCTGCTGCCGACCCTCGCCGCGCATACCCTGTACAACCACGCGCTGCCGCTGCTGGACGGCCTGGAGCGCGCCCGCGAGGCGCTGCGCAACTTCCGTGGCCAGTCGCCGCGCAGCCTGGCCATCGGCGTGTTGCAGACGGTCAACGCCAGCCTGGTTCCGCTGCTGCTGGAACGCCTGCGCGAGGCCCAGCCGCACCTGGTGGTGCAGATCTACGAGCTGTCCGGCCTGGATATCGAGCGGCGCCTGCTGACCGGCAACCTGGACATCGGCATCGGTTTTCTGCCGCCGCGCCAGCCGGGGCTGCACAGCCTGCAGTTGTACGAGGACGAGTTGCAGTTGGTGATCCCCGAGGACCACCCGCTCAAGGATTTCCGGAAGGTCTCGCTGGCCCAAGCCGCCGAGTTGCCGATGCTGCTGCTCGGCGAGGAATTCCGCATCCGCCAGATCTGGCAGGAACAGCTCAGCCTGCTCGGCCGCCGCCCGCAGGTCCAGGCCGAGCTGAACCACATGGCCGGCATTCTCGACAGCCTGCCGCACACCCGCCTGGCCACCGTGCTGCCCGGTCGCGCGCGGCAGTTGCATGCCAACCAGGGGCTGTTGTGGAAGCCGCTGAGCGAGCCGCGCGTGCCGCTGCGTGTCGGCCTGGTGTTCCGCGATGCGCAGCGCCAGCAGCCGACGCTGGAGTTGTTGCAGTCCATGCTCGAAGGAGCGGTTTCGGGCCCGCCCGGTGCGTCTTCGTAGGAGCATCGATACGCCGCGCCTATCCCCTGAAGCCTCGAGGAAGCCATCATGAACGACAGCAGCCGCGCCGAATTCCACCGTCAGCACCAGGCCCGCGCCACCGCCGAGGCCCAGCGCCTGCTCGCCGAACGCGAGCGCCTGCAAGGCCGCTGGCTGGACTGGGTGGCCGCCGAACTCTACGCCATGACCCCACCGGCCTTCGCCAACATGGTCCGCCGCGAACTGGAGCGCTTGAGCTCGTAGGGCTTTACGTCCGGCATATCGGTAAAACCGTAGGAGCGGCCCATGGCCGCGATGCTTTCACATCTGCATCGCCTCGCCATGCACATCCATCGCCGCCTGGCGCAATGCCTCGGAGCGGGTCGGGTGGGGGTGGCAGGTCAGGGCGATGTCTTCGGCCGAGGCGGAGAATTCCATGGCCACGCAGTATTCACCGATCATCTCGCTGACGCTGGGGCCGATCAGGTGCACGCCCAGCACTTCGTCCGTGCGTTCGTCGGCGATCACCTTCACGAAGCCTTCGGTCTCGTGGTTGATCTTCGCCCGGCTGTTGGCGGTGAACGGGAACTTGCCGACCTTGTAGGCACGCCCCTCCTCCTTGAGCTGTTCCTCGCTCTTGCCGACGCTGGCCACCTCGGGCCTGGTGTAGATCACGCTGGGGATCAGCCCGTAGTTGACCTCGGCCGCCTTGCCGGCGATCCGCTCGATGCAGGCGATGGCTTCGTCCTCGGCCTTGTGGGCGAGCATCGGCCCGGAGGTCACGTCGCCGATCACCCACACGCCCGGCACCCCGCTCTGGTGTTTCTGGTTGTCGAGCATGCCGCGCTTGTCGGTCCGCAGGCCGACCGTCTCCAGCCCCAGGCCCTGGGTATAGGGGCGCCGGCCGATGGCGACCAGCACGTAGTCGGCCTCCAGCGTTTCGGCCGCGCCGCCGGCCACCGGTTCGAGGCTCAGCGTCACGCCCTTGGCGGACGCCACGGCGCCGGTCACCTTGGCGCCCAGCTTGAATTTCATGCCCTGCTTGCCCAGCGAGCGTTGCAGGGTCTTGGCGGTTTCGCCGTCGAGGCCGGGACAGATGCGGTCGAGGAACTCCACCACCGTCACCTCGGCGCCCAGCCGGCGCCACACCGAGCCCAGTTCCAGGCCGATCACGCCGGCGCCGATCACCACCAGGTGCTTCGGCACTTCCTCCAGCGACAGCGCGCCGGTGGAGTCGAGGATGCGCCTGTTGTCGATCTCCACGCCCGGCAACGGCGTCGGCTCCGAGCCGGTGGCGATGACGATGTCCTTGGCCTCCAGCACCTGCTGGCTGCCGTCGGCGGCGGTGACCACCACCCTGCCCGGCCCGTCGATACGGCCCCAGCCCTTGATCCATTCGGCCTTGTGCTTGCGGAACAGGAACTCGATGCCCTTGGTCAGGCCCGCCACGCTGTCGGCCTTCTGCTTCATCATCTGCGCCAGGTCGAGCCTCGGCTTGACCTCGATGCCCAGCGTGGCGAACTCGCCGCCAGTAGCCGCCTCGTACAGTTCGGAAGCGTGCAGCAACGCCTTGGACGGCATGCAGCCGACGTTCAGGCAGGTGCCGCCCAGCGTCTCGCGCCCCTCCACGCAGGCCACCTTGAGCCCCAGTTGCCCGGCCTTGATCGCCGCGTTGTAGCCGCCGGGGCCACCGCCGATCACCACTACGTCGTAAGTGCTCATGCTCGATTCCTGTCTGCGGGGGAAAGGGAAGGATTCAGCATAGAAGACGGATGGCGCCGCTCCATGCGCGAGTCGGGAACCACGTTACATGACGATCAAAATACAATCCAGCCTGCAAAAGACCGGATGATCACCGGCCCGCTGATGCGCCGTATCGCCTCCGCGCGGCGCCCGCCAGGCGGCGCGCGCCGTCGTCGGAGGGAATCAGCCCTGCGGTTCGAGCAGGGTATCGGTCAGGCTGTCCGCCAGGCCTTCCAGCTCGGCACGCGCCACCGCACGCTCGTCCAGCTTGATCCGCGCGGCCTCCGGCAGGTCGGTGAAGCTGATGACACCGCGCTCGACCAGGATGTGCACCACGTCTTCCAGCACGCGGACCATTTCCAGGTCGGACTGGCGGAGCTGGTCGAGCCGGCTCCTGACCTCCAGCTTGGCATCGAGCCACGCCTTGAGCTCTTCGCTCTGGAAAGCGAGCGTGTCGTTCATGCCGTCGAAAGGTTCGTTTTCCACCCTCAACAACCTACCTTGCCCATCGCGCTGTACATAAACCATTCACTTCGCCTTCAATCGACGGCCCGCTCCCCTCCGGAACGGCCGCATGACCTCGTTGCCGCGCAGCTTTAAGGCATGCGGCGAGGTTTCGTCAAGAAAGCAGGCTCACCACGGTAAAGCGATTGATGTTGGCCTGGGCGACCACCGCCTGGGTGACCGCCGCATAACTGGAGCCGCTCTGGCGGATCAGATCGAACACCGAGCTGGCGTACTCCATCGCCCACTGCTGCTCGTCCTGGCCGGCCTGGCGTGCCAGGAACTCGCGGATTTCCTCCTGGCGATGGCCGAGCTGTTCGCGCAGCGCGGCGATCTTGTCGAGGGCGTTGAGCACGTTGTCGAGCAGGCGGCGCAGTTCGCGCTGGCTGTCCAGCGCCAGTTCGCCGGAGAGGTCGAGCAACTCGTCCTCCCGGCTCTTGAGGCGGGTCGCCTGGTCCTGGACGAACAGCCTGCCCTCGCCCTGCACCGCCAGTTGGCCCTTGAGCTGCCGCCAGTCGCTTTCCCGCGCGGAGAACTTCAGCGCGCCGCCCTGCTCCAGTTCGACGCGAATGCCAGCCTGGCCCAGGCTGGCGTTGAAGCGGCGGAGGATCTGCTGTTCGCTGAGCCCCTCGTCGAGCACCACCGCGAGCGGTTCGGCCAGCTTGCGGCCGCCGCTGAACAGCAGGGTTTCCTTGCCGGCGCGTTGGATGTCGGCGATCGAATCCAGGCCTTCCAGGCTGAAACGCGCGCGCACCGGTTCGTGCAGGCGCAGCTTGAGGGTGGCGTCCAGCGAGTTGCCGGAACGCTCGGCACGCTGGGCGAGCCATTCGTTGACCTGCCTGATCTGCTGCGTCAGGCCCTTGCGATCGACGCCCTGGAGATTGCCCAGTTCGCGGCCGAGGCTGAGCTTGAGCTGGCCGAGCCGGCTGGCCAGCTCACCCAGGTAGCTGTCCGCCGACTGCATGGAGCTGAGCTGCTGGTTGAGCTGGATGTTGAAGCTGGCGCCCTTGCCGGAGCCCCGCGCCGGCTGCGCTGCCTCGCCGGCCGGAGGCTGGGGCCGACGCGCCCGCGCCACCTGGGTGTCGTTGCGGGTCTGCCGGCGCTCCTGGGGCTCGATGGCGGTGACGGCCGGAAACTGCGTGTCGATCTTCATCGCCGCGACTCCTTACAACAGGCTGAACAGCGACAGGTCGTTGATCGTCAGGTAGGTCTTCTGGGTCGCCTGGAGGGACAACTTGTAGTTGTTCAGGTCGATGCTCGCGCCGGCGTAGTCGAGCTGCGACAGCTCGCCCTCGATCTTCTGGTTGACCAGCGACACCTCGTCGTTGCTGTCGGTCAGCAGGGTCAGGGTGTTCTGCCGCCCGCCGAGTTCGGTGATCGCGCCGAGCAGGCCACCGTGGGTGGCGTCCAGGCTGTCCAGGGTATCGACGATCCGCTGGCGCACCGCCGGGTCGCTGGCGTCCAGCGCCGGGTCCTTGAGGGTCGCCACCAGGGCGTGCAGTTCGTTGAGCATGTCCGCGCCGGCGCCGAAGACTTCCAGCGCGGTGACGTTCTCGTCGATCAGCACGCCGTTGGCCACCGCCGCCTGGCGGTGCTTGGCGTTGCCGGTGACCTGGTAGCTGCCGGTGCCGGCGTCGAAGGTCAGCGCCGGGGTGTCGCTGAGGGTGCCGGAGAACAGGTAGCGGCCTTCCTCGTCGCGCACGTTGGCGAAGCTGACGATGGTCTTCTCGATGTTCTCCAGCTCGCCGGCCATGGCCGCCAGGTCTTCGCTGGTGTTGGAGCCGTTGGCCGCCCACAGCAGCAGGTCGCGCACGCTGAGCATCGAGTCGGACATCGATTGCAGGTTGGCCTCCTGGGTGGACAGGCTGCCGGAGACGTTGGCGATGTTGCTGCGATACTGCGCCAGGCTGGCTTCTTCGCGCTGCACCCGCAGCACGCGCACGCTGGCGATGGGATCGTCGGAGGGCAGCATCATGCGCTGCCCGGTCGCCATCTGCTGCATCAGCTTGCCCAGCTCCGCCGAGTTGCGGTTCATCGAGTTGTGCATGGTGGCGGTGATCTGCGCGTTGGTGATCCGCATGGCGATAGTCCCGTTATTCCGCTGGAAGGCCCTGCCCCGCTCAGAAAGCGGCAAGCATCTCGTCGAACATCTGGTTGGCGGTGCTGATGACCTTCATGTTGGCCTGGTAGGCCTGCTGGTAGGTCATCAGGTTGACCGCCTCCTCGTCCAGGCTCACCGCGCTGACGCTGTCGCGCTGGGCCTGGGCCTGCTCGGTGACAGCGATGGCGGTCTTCAGGTCGGCCTGGTTCTGACGGCTGCTGCTGGCCACCTGGCCGAGCAGGCCGGCGTAGGCGTCGTTCAGGGTCACCGCGCTGCCGCCGATGGTGACCGTCTGGCTCTTCAGGCCGAGCAGCACCAGCAGCACTTCGTTGTTGCCCGTCTCGCCGGCCACCGAGGAAAACGCCAGCTCCTCGGGACGCAGGTCGTTGACCTCGAGCATCCCCGTGGTGCTGGTCGGGTCGTAGCTGAACAGTGCCTGGCCGGGGTTGCCTTCGAGGTCGAAGCCGGTGGCCAGGGTGTCGTTGATCATCTGCGCCAGTTGCCCGGCCATCTCGTGCAGGGCTTCCTGGGCCGGGCGCAGGGAACCGTGCTCGCTGACGTAGAGCCCGCCGAGCGCGCCGCCGAAGCCGTCCTGGCGGAGCGGGAAGCTGGTGCCGGCGAAGGTCAGCGAGAGAATCTGCTCGCCGTTGCCGTCGACGCCGACCTTCAACTGACCGGCGGACGGGCCGGCCACCAGCGGCTGGCCGTTGGCCAGGGCGACGCTGAGCGAGCCGTCCGGCACTTCGTTGATACGTAGCGAGGCGTACTGGCTGAGCTGCTGCACCAGGCTCTCGCGATGGTCGCGCAGCGCGGTGCTGTCGCCGGCCACCGATTCGGTCTCGGTGATCTTGCGGTTCAGTTCGGCGATGTTGGCGGACAGGCCGTTGATCTCCGCGACCATGGCGCTGCGTTGCTCGTGCAGGGCGTCGATCTGCGCCTTGATGTTGCTGTTCAGGCCGTTGAAGCGCTGGCTGAGGTTGCGCGCCTCGCTGACGATCTGCTGGCGCAGCGCGGCCGAGCCCGGCGTGGCGCTGGCTTCGCTGAGCGCGGCGAAGAAACGGTCGAGGCCGACGCTGATGCTCGACCCGTCGCCGGACATCAGCCCCTCCAGCGCGGTGAGGTACTGCTGGGCGCTGGAGTAATAGTTCTGCTCGGTGGTGGCGCGCCACAACTGCTGGTTCTGGAACTCGTTGGACAGCCGGCGGATGCTGGTCACCTGCACCCCGCCGCCGGCGCTCAGCGCGCCGGTGCCGGCCAGCGAGACGGTCTGCGTGCTCAGCCGGCTGAAGCCCGGGGTGTTGACGTTGGCGATGTTCTGCCCGGTGGTGGACAGCGCCACCTGGGCGGCCCGCACGCCGCTGTAGCCGATCTGGCCGAGGATGCTCACGAGTCAGACTCCTTGCGCTCAATCCGGATCGGCTGGGCGAAGGCCGCCGAACGGGATTGATGGATGCCGCCAAGCGCGGCCATGGGTGTTCTTTCCTGCAAGGCGACCGGATCGTCCGCCGACTTAAATCGCGATGTGTCCGCCTGCGACAGGCCGCCCAGGATGCGCCGGGTGTAGTCGCGGGTCTCCCGGAAGGGAATCCGCTCGATCCAGTCGCCCACGCCGATCTCACCGGAACGCGGGTCGCCGTTGCGTTGCAGCCACTCGTCGACCCGCGCCGGGCCGGCGTTGTAGGCGGCCAGGGCGAGGGCCGGGTGCTGGTCGTAGCGCTCCAGCATCTTGCCCAGGTAGGCGCTGCCGAGGCGCTTGTTGTAGGCGGCGTCGCTGGTCAGGCGCGCCTCGTCGTAGGCCAGGCCGAGCTCGGCGGCCATCTCCCGCGCGGTGTCCGGCATCAACTGCATCAGGCCGCGCGCGCCCTTGGACGACACGGCGTCGGCGCGGCCGCTGGACTCCTGCTGGATGACCCGGTCGACCAGCGCCTGGAACTGCGCGGTGCCGGCCTGCCAGACCTCGCCGAGGCTATCCACGCCACGTTGCCAGGCGCCGGCCAGCGGGCCCAGCACGCTCATCGAAGGGCGCCGGGGCAGCTCCGCCTGGCGCGCCAGGGCGCCGGCCCGCTCCAGGTCCTCGGGTTGCGCCCCGCCGCCGCCGAGCTGCTTGACCAGCAGGTCGGCGATGCCGGTCTGCTTGCGGCTGGCCAGGCTTTCGGCCAGCACTTCGTCGTAGAAGTCGCGCATGGTCTCCGAGTCGCGGCCGCGCAGCGAGTTGCCGGCGCCGAGCGCGTCGCTGGCCTTGCGCATCTGCTTGAGGATCTGTTGCAGGAACAGCGCCTCGAACTGCTCGGCGGCCACTTCCAGTTGCGGGCGCTGGACGACGCCGGCGTCCGCCTCGCGGCGGGCGTTCAGGTGTTGGGTCAGGGATACGATGCTCATGCTCAGATCACGATCAGTTCGGCATTCAGGGCGCCGGCCTGCTCCAGGGCCTGGAGGATGCTCATCACATCGTCCGGGGTGGCGCCGAGGCTGTTCACGGTGCTGATGATGCTGTCCAGGCTGGTGCCTTCCGGCCACTTGAACATCGGCCGCTTCTCCTGGCTGATGTCCACGTCGGACTGCGGGGTGACCACCGTCTGGCCACGGCCGAAGGCGTTCGGCTGGCTGACCTGGGGGTTCTCGCTGATGGTCACGGTGAGGCTGCCGTGGGCCACCGCGGCGGCCCTGACCCGCACGCCCTGGCCAATGACCACGGTGCCGGTGCGGCTGTTGAACACCACCTTCGGCCGGGTGCGCCCCTCCTCCACCTCGACCGCTTCGAGCATCGCCATGAAGCTCATGCGCTGGGTGCTGGTCCGCGGCGCGCGCAGCGACACCTTGGTGGCGTTGAGCGCCGTGGCGGTGCCGGAGCCGAAGCGCGCGTTGACCGCGTCGACCACCCGGCTGACGGTCTGGAAGCTCGGCTGGCGGACGTTGAGGATCACTTCCTCGCGCTCGCTGAAATCGCTGGGGATTTCCCGCTCGATGGTCGCGCCATTGGCGATCAGCCCGCTATTGGCGCTGTTGATGGCGACGCTGGATCCGCTCTGCCCTTGCGCGTTGACGCCGCCGACCACCAGGTTGCCCTGGGCGATGGCGTAGATCTCGCCGTCCACGCCCTGCAACGGCGTCATCAGCAGCAGGCCGCCGCGCAGGCTCTTGGCGTCGCCCAGCGAGGACACGGTGACGTCCACCGTCTGCCCCGGCCCGTAGTTTGGCGGCACGCTGGCGGTGACGGTCACCGCGGCGACGTTCTTCAGCTTGGGATCGACGTTCGGCGGCAGGTTGACGCCGAACTGCTTGATCATGTTGGTCACCGACTGGCTGGTGAACTTCACCTGGTTCTTGTCGCCGGTGCCGTCCAGGCCGACCACCAGGCCATAGCCGATCAACTGGTTGCCGCGCACGCCCTCGACGTCGACCAGGTCCATCAGCGGGACCGCGCGGGAAATCAACGGCCAGCACAGGCCGGCCAGCAGGACAACGAACTTCAGCGTCGGGCGCATGGCAGCCTGTCTCACAGCGGGAAGATCGGATGGGTGAAGAAGCGCGTCAGCCAGCCGGCCGAGTTGCTGTCGTTGAGCGCGCCGCGCCCGGCGTAGGAAATCCGCGCGTTGGCGACGTTCTGCGAGGACACCTGGTTGTTGCGGTTGATGTCGTCCACGCGCACCAGGCCGGTCAAGCGGATGAACTCGTCGCCCTGGTTCAGGCGCAGGGACTTCTCGCCCTTGACCAGCAGGGTGCCGTTGGGCAGCACCTTGTGCACGGTCACCGCGATGGAGCCGCGCAGGGTGTTCTGCTGCGAGCTCTTCGCCGAGCCGCTGAAGTCGCGCTCGGCGGAGGCGGAGGTTTCCAGGTCGTCGTAGTCCTTGCCGAGCACCCGTGGGATGCCGACGCCGATCGACGACGACTTGCCGAAGCTGGTGCCGGCGCTCTTGCTCGACTGGGTCGACTCCTGCAGGACGATGGTGAGGATGTCGCCGACCCGCACCGCGCGCTTGTCCTGCACCAGCGAACCGCCGTAGCCGCTGCGGAACAGGCCGCCGGAGGTGGTCGGCGGCAGGCTGTAGTCCAGCTCCAGCGGCTGGTAGGCGCTGGAGTCCTCGTCCGGCAGCATCTCGTTGAAGCTGGCGCAGCCGCCGAGCAGGAGCAGGCCGCAGAGAGTGGCAAGGGCTTTCATGGCGGTCAGACGGTCTGGTTGAGGAACTGCTGCATGCCCGAAGCGGCGTCCAGCACCTTGGCGTTGGCCTCGTAGGCGCGCTGGATGGCGATCATGTTGACCATCGCCTCCACCACCTGCACGTTGGAGCCTTCCAGCACGCCCTGCTTGAGGGTGCCCAGGCCGTCCTCGCCCGGCGCGCCCTCGACCGGCTCGCCGCTGGCCACGGTTTCCCGGTACAGGTTGCCGCCCAGCGCCTCGAGACCGGCGGGGTTGGCGAAGTTGACCAGGGTGATCTGGCCCAACTCGGTGGGCGCGGTATCCCCAGCCTGGACCACGGTGACGGTGCCGTCGCTGCCCACGGTGAAACGGCTGCTGCCTTCCGGTACCTGGATGTTGGGCAGCAGCGGCAGGCCCTGGGCGTTGACCACCATGCCCTCGGCGTTGAGCTGCAACTGGCCGCTCTCGGTGTAGAAGGTCTGGCCGTCCGGCGATTCGACCTGGAAGAAGCCGCGCCCGATGATCGCCAGGTCCATCGGCTGGCCGGTGGTCTGCATGCTGCCTTCGGTGAACACCTTCTGCGTGCCGGCCACGCGCACGCCGCTGCCGAGCTGGATGCCGGACGGCACGGTGTTGACCTGGTCGGCCTGGGCGCCAGGTTGCAGCTCGATGGAATAGAACAGGTCCTCGAACACCACCCGGTCGCTCTTGAAGCCGGTGGTGTTGACGTTGGCCAGGTTGTTGGCCACCGCGGTCATCGCGGCGTCCTGCGCGGCCAGCCCGGTCTTGCTGACCCAGAGTGCGGAACTCATGGAGATTCCCCTTTTTCTGCCGGCCCCTTCGGGCCGGGTTGTTGTCTGTCATGTGCTGGTGGGAGAGCGGCGCTCTGCCAGGCTTCGGCGATAGTCGAAACCCTGCTCCCTCACCCCTGCCCCTCTCCCGGGGGGAGAGGGACGGGGTG
>NZ_CAJFCI010000078.1 GCF_904061905.1 Zestomonas carbonaria | reverse complement strand
GGGCTGGGGTGAGGGAACGCGCCCTCCCCCCAGCTCCAAGCCCACCACCCCGTAGGATGGGTGAAACCCATCACCCACATGCCAGGGGGCCGGAACCACAACGCCGGCGGGCTCAAGCGAAACGCCACCCGGCCCACTCTGCATCAATCCGGCGTTCGCAAGTCCCGGCGGGCGAGGATTTCAGGGAGGTCTTCGCGGCGCATGTAGACCAGCAGCGGCTCCCCGACATTCAGGCGGTCATTGATGTTCAGTTCGAGAAGCACCCTCAGGTGCTCGCGCGCCAGGGCCATGACGCCCGTGGACTGCTCGCGCCAGACGAACTCGCTGGCGGGCACGATGCTGTCTTCGGCGACGTCCATGCCGAAGGAGTCTTCGCTGAAGCGCACGATGTAGCGCCCGGTCTTGCGGTTGAAGCCGACGAACCCCTGGAGGGCGTCGGCGGCCTGGCAGATATCGGTGGATGTGATGCTCATTGATTGACCTCGCTGTTCCTTCATTGGCACGCAGGCGAGGAAAAGGCGCCGAGTCTGCGCACGGCATGCCGCCGGCCATGCTGACGGCCACGGAGCGACTTGTCACTGCGACACACTGCTGCACGCGAGGTAACATGGCCGCCCCTGCCACGACACTCCGCGCCGCCATGCCCAGTACCGCCCCGCTCTCCTCCCCCCGCGCCACCGTCATTGGCGGCGGCCCCGCCGGGCTGATGGCCGCCGAGGTGCTGGCGCAAGGCGGGGTCGCCGTCGACCTGTACGACGCCATGCCTTCGGTGGGCCGCAAGTTCCTGCTCGCCGGGGTCGGCGGGATGAACATCACCCATGCCGAGGCGAAGGACCGATTCCTCACCCGCTACGGCGCGCGCCAGGCCGAGATCGCCGCGCTGCTCGACGGCTTCGACGCAGACGCCCTGCGCGCCTGGATCCACGGCCTGGGCATAGATACCTTCGTCGGCAGTTCGGGCCGCGTGTTCCCCACCGACATGAAGGCCGCGCCGCTGCTGCGCGCCTGGCTCAAGCGCCTGCGCGAGCTGGGCGTGGCCATCCATACCCGGCACCGCTGGCTGGGCTGGAACCCGGACGGCAGCCTGCGCATCGCCGGGCCGGACGGCGAGCTCGCCGTGCGCAGCGACGCCACCCTCCTCGCCCTGGGCGGCGGAAGCTGGGCGCGGCTCGGTTCGGATGGCGCCTGGGTGCCGTTGCTGGAAGAGCGCGGCATCGCCATGGCCCCGCTGCGGCCGAGCAACTGTGGCTTCGAGGGGAACGGCTGGAGCCCCGTGTTCGCCGGGAAATTCGCCGGTGCGCCGGTCAAGCCGGTGAGCCTGCGCCTGGACGATGGCGAGCCGCGCCAGGGCGAATTCGTGATCACCGCCCAGGGCGTGGAAGGCAGCCTGGTCTATGCGTTGTCGGCGGCGATCCGCGAACGCATCGCGCGCGACGGCAGCGCCACCGTGCTTCTCGACCTGCTGCCGCAGAAGACCGTACAGCAGGTCGAAACGGCGCTGCGCAAACCACGCGGCAGCAAGTCGATCAGCAACCACCTGCGCGGCCAGCTCGGCCTCGACGGCGTGCGCGCCGGCCTGCTGCGCGAACTGACCGGCGCCGAAACCTATGCCGACCCGGCGCGCCTGGCGACGGCGATCAAGGCCCTGCCGCTGACGCTGCTACGCCCACGCCCGCTGGACGAAGCGATCAGCAGCGCCGGCGGCGTGCCCTTCGAGCGGCTGGACGAGCGCTTGATGCTGCGCCAGCTCCCGGGCGTGTTCTGCGCCGGGGAAATGCTCGACTGGGAAGCGCCCACCGGCGGCTACCTGCTCACCGCCTGCTTTGCCAGCGGGCGTGTGGCCGGGTTGGGGATGTTGGACTTGATAAAAGGCCGATAAAGAGCGCTGGAAGCTGGACGAAAAGACTGCTCGTGCTTCTGTGGAAACCCCGTGGCGTCGTTCGATGCCACCGCGGACCACCATATCTTCACGTCCAGCCTCCAGCGCTCTTTTCGGCTTTTCAATCAATGCGCATGCCCATGTCCCTTATCGGCCGGCGCTTCCTTCTGCACCACCACCTCGACCGCCACGTCGCCGGCCTTCTCGAAATGCAGGGTCATCGGGAAGCGCTCGCCGTCGCGGTACTGTTTTTCCAGGTCGAACAGCATCACGTGGTAGCCGCCCGGCGCGAAGCGGGCCTCACCGCCGGCGGGGATCTCCACGCTCTGCACCTGCTGCATCTTCATCATCTCGCCGGCATGCACGTGCTCGTGCAGTTCGGCCTTGCCGGCGGCGGGGGTGTCGACGCCCAGCAGCCGGTCGGCCTCCGCGCCCTTGTTCTGGACGGCGAAGTAGGCCGCGGCGGTCGGCGCGGTGGGTGGCATTTCCCGCGACCAGGGGTGTTCGATGTGCAGGTCGCCGGCATCGTACTCGTGGGCGAAGAGTTGGCCGGCCTGGGCCAGCAGGGCGGCGAGCAGCAGGGTCTTGATGAGTTTCATGGTGGTCTCCTTGGTGCGGAAAAGTATCGGGTTCACAGGCGCCATTCCAGGCCGACGTACAGGCTGCGGCCGTCGCCGGGCAGGAACTGCGCGCTGTCCTGGCCGTTGGCGTCGGCGATCACCCCGGTGGTGGCGACGTAGGTCTTGTCCGAGAGGTTGCGCCCCTCGATGAAGAAGCCGAGGCCCTCGCCCGGCCGGTAGCCGCCTTTCAGGCCCCAGATGGCGTAGCCGTCGGCGTAGAGGGTTTCCGCCTGGTCGACGTTGTAGTGGTTGGGCACCCATTCGAAGGTCGGCCCGGCGTACCAGCCGCCCCGCTGCCAGAGCGCCTCGCCCTTGACGAACTGGCGCGGCACGCCGGCCAGGCGGTTGTCACCGTAGACGTCGTCGCCGTCGAAGCGGAAGTCGTTGAGCAGGTACTGGCCGCGCAGCGTCACCTGGCCGAGGGTCCAGGCGCCGCCGAGCTCGACGCCCTGGTGGATGGTGCGGTCGGCGTTGAGGGTGCCGAGCGGCTGGCCGTTGGCGTCGTTGAGGGCCAGCAGTTCGTCGCGGATCTCGCTGCGATAGACCGCCAGGTCGAGGTCCAGGGTATCCCGCGACCAGCGCAGGCCGGCTTCCCAGGTATTGGCCTTCTGCGCCGAGTTGGGCTGGAAGGCGATCACCTGGCCGCCGGTGAGCTCGCTGAAGGTCGGCGGCTCGAAGCTCTGGCTGAAGTTGGCGAACAGTTGTACGCCGTCGGTGAGGTCATGGCGCAGGCCGAGCCGTCCGATGCGGCCGACGTAGGTCTTGTCGAACGAGGTGTCGCGACCGGCGGGCAGGCGGTCGTCGGAGTCGCGCTGCTGGTGCAGCCAGCTCAACCCGCCGATCAGCGCCCAGCGTTCGGCCAGCGGCACTTCCAGCTCGCCGAAGGCGTTCAGGTTGCGCGCGGTCTGGTGGAGTTCGTCGACCTTGGCGCCCTTGTGCCCGCCGACATTGAGATAGTTGGACTGCCAGTTGCGCCCGTGGCTGCTCTCCACGCCGCCGCGCCAGCGCCAGCCCGTCTCGTTTTCCCAGATGTGCGAAAGGCGCAGACCGTAGTCCTCGCTGTTGACGTCGAGCACCTGGAAGATCGGGTGGAACAGCGACTTCTCGCTGTAGTAGCTGGCCAGCTCCAGGCGATGGCCGCCGTCCAGCCGCAGGGTGGTGATGTTGCCCAGGCGGTTGAGGATGAAGTCGCGGCGCTGGTCGCCAGTGAGGTTGCCGGCGGCGGCCTGCTCGGGATCGCGGCGCATCTGTGCCTTGGTCAGGTTGCCCGGCAGCTCGGAGTCGGTCTCCACGTGGGTCAGGTAGACGCGGGTGGACAGCCGCTCGTTGAGCCGCCCGCCGAGGTTGGCGAAGTAGCGCTGGTTGTCCTGCTTCGCGTGGTCGCGGAAGCCGTCCTGGGAGTAGTCGTTGATGCTCAGGTAGCCGTCCCAGTCGCCGAAGTCCTCGGCCACCGCGGCGAACAGCCGGCGATAGCCGAAGCTGCCGCCTTCGGCGCGCAGGTCGAGCGGAGCCGCGCTCTTGCCGGTCGGCGCGACGAAGTTGATCGCCCCACCGAGGTTGGCCGCGCCGTAGCGCCAGGCGTTGGCGCCGCGCAGCACCTCGATGTGGTCGGTGGCCAGCGGCTCGACGGCCTGGAAGTCGAAGCTGCCGTCGGCCAGGTTGAGCGGCGCGCCGTCCTGCATCAGCAGCAGGCCGCGACCGTGGAAGGTGCGTTGCAGGCCGGAGCCGCGGATCGACAGGCGCGCCTCCTCGGCGCCGAAGCGCGGCTGGACGAACACTCCCGGCGCCATGCCGAGGGCGTCCTGCAGGGTGCTGCTGCGCCCGCTCTTGTAGGTTTCCGCATCCACCACGGCGGCCGCGCCGGGGATGTGGGCGAACTCGGCCTTCTTCTCGGCGATCGACGGGGCGGTCGGGTCGCTGGCCTGTTCGGCACGGATGGTGGTCTGTTCAAGCTCCAGATGATCGGCCTGTGCCGGCGCCTGCCAGAGGCCGCTCAAGGCGCACAGACCGAGGATGGAATAGCGACGCATGGTCGTTCCTCGCGTTGTTCTCGATTCCCTGGGCCGCCCACGGGCGACCTGACTGCGAAACGCTCCCGGCCGACAGCCCTGGCGCGGGCCGGCACGGGTCACCAACGGAGTCAGAGGGGAGAAGCGCGGGGATTGGCCGACGGCCAGGAATAACGCGGAGGCGCCTTGCTGCGCTGTTCGCGGCGCAGGCGCGGCGTCGAGGAGGCAAGGCGCAGCCAGAACAGGCAGAACAGCAACGCCACGCCGAGCACGATGGAACCGCACAGCGGGCAGTTGAAGGGAACGCTCGGCTGGCTGTCGCTCTGGCCGCCGGCCGCGAGGTCGATGCTCGGCTGGGCCTTGTTGTCGATGGAGCAGAACGCCCCGCCGATGCCGTTGAGTTGCAGGCCGAGCATCTGCCCGTGGCCGAGACCGCAGGCGAGCACGCCGAACAGGACGCTGAAATACAGCACCCAGGCGGTCAGCGGTTGGCGGCGGGATAGTGTCGGGCTCATGCATTCACTCTAGTCGACGGCGCGACTTTAGCAGCGCGGTGAATGGGAGGGAATGAACGGGTTGTCGCAGGGTGGGGCTTGGGTG
>NZ_CAJFCI010000077.1 GCF_904061905.1 Zestomonas carbonaria | reverse complement strand
TCGCCCAGCAGGGCGAGCTGCTGATGCAGGCCCAGCACAACGACATCAAGGTGCAGGCCGACCAGAGCGTGGAGATCAGCGCCAGCCGGCAGCACATCCGCCTGGATGCGAGCAAGCACATCACCCTGCTGTGTGGAGGTGCCTACATCAAGATCGCCGACGGCAATATCGAGATGGGCATGCCGGGCGAATTCACCGTCAAGGCCAGCCAACACGGCTTCGTCGGGCCGGCACAGATTGCCCCCAGCCTCCCGGACTTCCCCGACACCACCACCAGCCCGCTCAAGAAGACGATGCGCGTCTCCCTCGGAGCGCTGCCCGGGTTTCTTTCCAACTACGCGGGGGAACCCTATCGGCTCCTCGCCGATGATGCCTTGCTGGAAACCGGAACCCTGGACGAGCAGGGGCAGTTGAAGTGGGAGCACCGCGACGGGACGCAGAAGTACACCCTGGAGCTGCTGACCGGCCAGCGTTTCGAACTCGACGCGCAAGAGCGCTTTTCCGAGGACGCCGATACCGGCCAGGTCCAGAAGCTCTCCAACCAGGGCTACCGCAGCCTTCCGTCCACGGCGGACGGACTCCAGCATGGCGGCGATGCCTTCCGGGCCCTGCAAGCCCTCTTCAAGTCCATTTGATCCAAGGAACGGGAACCATGGAACTGATCGAGACTACCGACACCTTCACCCTGTCGCTGACGAACAAGCGCGATGTCGTATCGACCCTGCCCTGGTTCGTCCCGCAAGCCAAATACCCACCGCGCCCGGCCAACGTAGTCGTGCCCCTGATCAACGGCGAAATGGCGTTCGCGGCGGTCTACGATGCGATCGACAAGGCCAGGCACAGCGTGGAGATCATCAGTTGGGGCTTCGACCCCAGCATGCGCCTGAAGCCACCCCACGGCGAACGCCTGGGCGACCTGCTGCGCCGCAAGGCAACCGGCCAGGACGGCCCGGCCGTGCAGGTCCGTGTCCTGATCTGGAAGAATGCCCTGGCCAACCTGGGCGAGAACAACATCATCGGCGACGGCCTGATGGGCAGCGGCGGCACCGCGCTGGGCTCCGGGGTCGGCCCCACCTCTGCCGGCGGAGGTAGCGGCGGCCAGGCAGGCTTCAACGACTACGGCGGCAAGCTCGACAACAGCGCCGGCGTACAGCGCGACGACGACGAGGCCAGGGCCTATAACCGCAACTGGTACACCGACCTGCCGCCCGGCCTGGAATTCCGCACGCGCGACTACAACCTGGCCGACCGGACTTCCATTACGGCCCAGCAGATTGCCCGGCGCGGCCTGGCTGGCCCGGCCCAGACCATCGCGCTGGCGGCCTTTGCCTCCCATCACCAGAAGGTCATCCTGGTGGACTACGAAAGCCCCGAGGATGCCATCGGTTTCGTGATGGGACACAACCTGCTGCGCAACTACTGGGACACCGATGCCCACGAGTACCACTCCGAGGCCCGCCTTGGCTTCGCGCCCTGGCAGGACCTCTCCTGCCAGGTGCGCGGGCCGGTGCTGTACGACCTGAACGAGAACCTCATGACCGCCTGGGACAAGGCCGGCAGTTGGTGGTCCAGGTCGGCCGACTGGCCCACCAAGCGCAAGGCGCTCACCAGCGACGATTTCCTCGCTCCCGCACGGGAACATGGCCAGGGCGTCATGGCGCAGATCTGTCGCACCCAGTCCCAGGAAAACGACCGCTCCATCCTCGACGCCTACCGCCTGGCCATCGGCAATGGCCGGGTATACCTGTACTTCGAGAACCAGTATTTCCGCTACAAGGAGATGGCCGACCTGATCCGCCAGGTTCGCCGGAAGCTCAAGGGCGGAGGCTGGAAACGGGACTTCTACGTCTTCGTGGTGACCAACGTGCCGGACGGCCATGGCCGCACCAACACCTACGAGATGCTCGCCGCCCTGGGCCAGGGCCAGCGCATGCCGGAGTACCACCGGGAGACGGAGCGCAAGCCCGACCCCGACGCCGAACTGCGCAAGGACGACCTGGAAGGCCTGAACATCCATGTCGCCACGCTGAAAAGCTGGGGAACGCCCCATGGCCAGTCGGAAATCGATTACAAGGACATCTATGTGCATTCCAAGCTGTTTCTGGCCGACGACGTGTTCTTCACCCTGGGCTCGGCCAATATCAACGTGCGCAGCATGGAAACCGACAGCGAACTGAATATCGCCTGCCCTTCGCCGTCGCTGACCCGGCAGTGGCGTGAGCATTTATGGCGGATTCATACGGGAGGGGAGCCGCGGGAAAGTATCGAGGATGAGTTTGAGCGCTGGGGAAAAATCATTGAGGACAATGCCGAATATATGAGCAGAGGTCAGCCTCTGATCGCTCCCCTTATTGATTTCCATGACCCAGGAGAGAAGGCATGGTCGGCTATGGACTGAGTTTCAAGATTACCCGTTGGGTACTGATTATCCTGCTTGCAACATTAAGCGCCTGTGTCCAAGAGAAAGGAGAAAAAGACATGGATATTCACTCTATCGACTGGAAGTCCCTGCAGTTCACTTGTACCCAGGAGCAGAATCCGCCACTCGACCCCGAGGCCGATATCTGGTTCCAGCAGGCCCGCGCCTACGAGAAGCAAGACAACGAAGCCAACGATGCGGAAATGGTCCGCCTGTACCAGCAAGCCAGCGAGCGCGGCCACTACAAGGCCATGCTCAATCTGGCCGGGCTGTACGTCCACGGCACTGGCGTCCCCAGGAACGAAGGCAAGGCGCTGGACCTGGTGGAAAAGGCGATGCAACTGAAAGCCCCGCATGCCTATTACCTGATGGGGGTAATGCTGCAACAGGGGATCGGGGTGAAGCAGGACAAGGTCGCGGCACTCAGTTATTTCCGCAAGTCCGCCGATCTTGGCAACCGGTATGGACAATGGGCTATCGGCGATGAGCTTCGAAGAGCCTTTGCTCGACTGCCTGAGCCCGAACGCACCCGGGGGAAAAATATCGGCAAACAGATGCTCGAATGCGCTCTAGCGCAGGATTTGGCCGAAGCAGGTCATGCCTTGGGAATGGAATATCTGATTGGCAAGCCTGGTGAACAGGACACACATACAGCCTTGTTGTATTTCCAGAAAGCTGCCGCGTTGGGGCACAAGGCCAGTCTGTACCGGATTTACTCAATGTTCGAAGCTGGCGAAAACGGCCTCAATAAAGATCCCGGACTTGCCGCGTGCTACTACAAACTCCTTGAGCAAGTACGTACTGATCCCAGCAAGCGTTTCCCCGATATCGACACCCTCTGCCCCCTGCCTCCTGTGCCCGCCCGCGCCGCCGACAGCAGCCAGTCCGAAGGGTAGCGAGCACCGCCACGTCGCCGCTCCACTGAACCTGCCCCGGAAGTGCCTCTCCTCCCCCGAGCATCGGCCCGCGCGAGGAAGACGGCATGCGGGCCGTCCGGGAACCTGATCGGTCGCCGCAGCCCGCGCCGCTCACCGCCATCGGTGAGCGGCGTGCCAGGGCATCAAGGCGGGCTCAGGGAATGCACACCCCGCGCTGCGGGCTCTGCGCCAGGTCGAGCAGTTCGCGGTTGGCGACCGCGTACATGGCGTAGTCGGTGCCGCTGGTGGCGCGCAGCTCGTTGAGCATCAGGCGCCAGCGCTCGACCAGTGGCTTGTGCTGCTCCAGCCAGGACTCCAGCCGCTCCTCGATGGCCGCCGGGCCGTCGGCCATCTGCAGTACCGAGATGGTGATCGCCCGTTGCTGCCAGTCCAGTTCGTCGCGGAAGCCTTCGCGCGCCAGTGCCTGCCAGTTGTTGTCCACCGGCAGGTTGGTGATCTGCTGCAGGTACCAGCTCAGCTCCAGGGCACTGCCCACCGCGAAGTGCGCCTTGGCCACGTCGGCGGCGGGCTGGCCGGTGACGTCCGCGGCCTCGATGATCGGCAGCAGCGTGTACAGGTGGCTGACCCCCGCCACCATGCGCGCCAGCAGCTCGGGCACGCCGGCATCGACGAAGGCCTGGTAGCGCGCCTGCCACTGCTCCAGGGTCGGCCCTTCGAGCAGTTCGTTGAGCTTCAGGCCCAGCGCCGCCACCTGCGGGCCGAAGTGGGCGACGTCGCGACCGGCGTCCAGATCGTCGCGGCGGCTGCGCAGGAACCAGCGGGTGGCGCGCCGGCCGAGACGCATCAGCTCTTCCATCAGTTGCAGTTGCACGTCGGCCGACACCTTGGCGTCCAGCGCCTCGATCTGCCGGAACCAGTGCGGCAGGTGGAAGATGTCGCGGACGATCACGTAGGCACCGGCGACGTTGGCCGCGCTCTGCCCGGTGGACTCCTTGAGGCGCTGCACGAAGGTGATGCCCATGTGGTTGACCAGATCGTTGGCGATCTGCGTGCTGACGATCTCGCGTTTCAGGCGATGGCGGCGCATGGCCTCGCCGTACTTCTGCGCCAGCAATGGCGGGAAGGCGGTTTCCATGTCGCGCAGCAGGTAGGCATCGTCCGGCACCTGGGATTTGATCAGCGCTTCCTTGAGGTCGATCTTGCTGTAGGAGATCAGCACCGACAGCTCCGGCCGGGTCAGGCCCTGGCCGCTGGCGGCGCGCTCGTTGAGTTCCTCGTCGCTGGGCAGGAACTCCAGCGCGCGGTCGAGCTTGCCGGCCGCCTCCAGGGCGGCGATCAGCCGCTTGTACTCGCCGCTGCGCTCGCGGGCGCGGCGCTGGGCCAGGGACAGCGCCTGGGTCTGCTTGTAGTTGTTGCCGAGCACCAGGCCGGACACCGCGTCGGTCATCTCGGCGAGCAACTGGTTGCGCTGCTTGCCGGTCATGTCGCCGCTGGCGACGATCTCGTTGAGGAGGATCTTGATGTTGACCTCGTGGTCGGAGCAGTCCACCCCGCCGGCGTTGTCGATGAAGTCGGTGTTGCTCGCCCCGCCGTTGAGGCCGAACTCGACGCGGCCGAGCTGGGTCATCCCCAGATTGCCGCCCTCGCCCACCACCTTGGCGCGCAGTTCGTTGCCGTTCACCCGCAGGCCGTCGTTGGCCTTGTCGCCGACGTCGGCGTGGCTTTCCTTGCTGGACTTCACGTAGGTGCCGATGCCGCCGTTCCAGATCAGGTCGACCGGCGCCTTGAGCAGCGCGTGGATCAGCTCGGTGGGCGCCAGCTTGTCGGCGGCGATGTCGAAGCGTGCCTTCATCTCCGGGGAGATGGTGATGCTCTTGGCGCTGCGCGGGAACACGCCGCCGCCGGCGGAGATCAGGCTGGAATCGTAGTCCGCCCAGGACGAGCGCGGCAGGTCGAACAAGCGCTTGCGCTCGGCGAAGCTCTTCGCCGGATCGGGATTGGGATCGATGAAGATGTGCAGGTGGTTGAAGGCGGCCACCAGTTGCAGCGACTCGGACAGCAGCATGCCGTTGCCGAACACGTCGCCGGCCATGTCGCCAATGCCGATCACCGTGATGTTGTCCTTCTGCACGTCGATGCCGCGCTCGAGGAAGTGGCGCTGCACCGAAACCCAGGCGCCCTTGGCGGTGATGCCCATGCCCTTGTGGTCGTAACCGGCCGAGCCGCCGGAGGCGAAGGCGTCGCCGAGCCAGAAGCCATAGTCGAGGGCGATGCCGTTGGCGATGTCGGAGAAGGTCGCGGTGCCCTTGTCGGCGGCCACCACCAGGTAGGGGTCGTCCGGGTCGTGGCGCACCACGTTGGCCGGTGGCACCACCTGGCCTTCCTTGAGGTTGTCGGTGATGTCCAGCAGGCCGCTAATGAACAGGCGGTAGCAGGCGATGGCCTCGGCCTGGATCTCGTCACGGGAACCGCCGGCCGGCAGGCGACGCGGCACGAAACCGCCCTTGGCGCCGACCGGCACGATCACCGCGTTCTTCACCTGCTGGGCCTTGACCAGGCCGAGCACTTCGGTGCGGTAGTCCTCCTCGCGGTCCGACCAGCGCAGGCCGCCGCGCGCCACGTCGCCGAAGCGCAAGTGCACGCCCTCCACCCGAGGCGAGTAGACGAAGACCTCGAACTTCGGCACCGGCCGGGGGATTTCCGGGATGGCGCGCGGATCGAGCTTGAAGCTGAAGTAGCCCTTCGGCTGGCCGTCGGCGCCGGTCTGGTAGAAGTTGGTGCGCAGGGTGGCCTTGATCAAGTCCAGGTAGCGCCGCAGGATGCGGTCCTCGTTGAGCACCGCGACGTTGTCCAGCGCGGCGAGGATCGCCTGTTCGAGCTTCTGCTGCTTGTCCGCCAGGTCCTCGGCGCTGAGCTTGCGGGCCAGGTAGAAACGGGTGCGGAACAGGCGCACCAGCTCCTTGGCGATGTCGGCGTGGTTGACCAGCGTGGAGGCGATGTAGCCCAGGTCGAAGCCCAGGCGGATCTGCTTGAGGTAGCGGGCGTAGGCACGCAGCAGGGCGACGTCGCGCCAGGGCATCGCCGCGGTCAGCACCAGGCGGTTGAAGCCGTCGTTCTCGGCGGCGCCGCCGACGATCTGCACGAAGGCTTCCTGGAAGGTGTCGTTGAGCTGCTGGATGTCGAGGTCCAGGCCCTCGGCATAGGTGAAGGCGAAGTCGTGAATCCAGAATTCGCGGCCGTTCTTCTGCTGCAACCGATAGGGGAACTCGCCGAGCACGCGCAGGCCGAGGTTCTCGAGGATCGGCAGCACGTCGGAGAGCGCCAGCGGCGTGTCGGCGTGGTACAGCTTGCAGTGCAGTTGCTGGCCGTCGCTGGCCAGCGGCTGGTAGAAGCTCATCACCAGCGGGCGGGCGTCGGACAGGCTGAGCAGGTGCTTCATGTCGACCACCGCCGAGGGCGCGGCGAAGCGCTCGCGGTAGCCGGCCGGGAAGCTGCGCGGGAAGTCGGCCAGGATGCGGGTGCCCTTGGCCTCGCCGAAGCTCTCGATGACCAGCCCGGCGTAGTCGTCCTTCCACGAGCGGCAGGCCTGGACCACTTCGCGTTCGAGCTGCTGCGGGTCGATGTCCAGCTTGGTCTTCGGATCGACGCGGAGGATGAACTGCACGCGCGCCAGCACCGACTCGGAGAAATAGGTCCAGAACTCGCAGTCGGTGGCCCGCAGCCGCTCGACCAGCACCTGCTGGATGCGCAGCCGCGTCTCGGTGGAATACACGTCGCGCGGCACGTAGGCCAGGGCGTAGACGAAGCGGCCGTAGGGGTCCATGCGCAGGAACACGCGCAGCTTGTTGCGCTCCTGGATCTGCACGATGGCCATGGCGGTGTTGAACAGGTCGTCCACCGGGGTCTGGAACAGGTCGTCGCGCGGCAGCACCTCCAGCACCTGCTCCAGTTCCTTGCCCAGGTGCCCCTTGGGATTGAAGCCGGAGCGGCGGAACACTTCGTCCACCTTGTGCCGGATATAAGGAATGCGCCTGACGCTCTCGGCGTACACGGAAGAGGTGTAGATGCCGAGGAAGCGGCACTCCTTGACCACCTTGCCCTTGGCGTCCAGGGCGCGGATCGACACGAAGTCCGGGTAGGCCGGGCGATGCACGCGGCTGGGCATGGCGGCCTTGGCGAAGGACAGCAGCACCGGCTCGCGCAGGTAGTCCACCGCGTAGGACTCGATGTGCAGGTCGTTCTTGCCGAGGCCGGTGCGCAGGCGCTTGGAGAGGCCCAGCAGCGAGCTTTCATCGTACTGGATGTAGCCGCCGTCCTCCTCGTCGTGGACGGTGAACTCCTCATAGCCGAGGAAGGTGAAGTGGTTGTCCAGCAGCCATTCGAGGTACACCTTGATCTCGGCCAGCTCGGCCTTGTCCACCTTGAGCCTGGCCTTGCCCAGCCAGGCGAGCAGTTCCTCGGCCTTGGCCTTCATCGGCTCGAAGTCGGCGACCGTCAGGCGCACGTCGCCGAGCACTTCCAGCAGGCCGCTCTCCAGGGCGCGCAGCTCGCCGCTGCTGGCGCAACGGTCGATCTCCAGGAAGATCAGCGACTCCTGGGTGATGTCCTTGCCAGTGGTGCCCTTGGGAAGGATCTCCAGCACTTCGCCCTTCTTGTTGCGGCGCACGCTGAGCACGCTGCTCTGCAGGGTGTGGATGCTGTGGCCGCGACGGTTCACCTCGATGCGCACCGAGTCGACCAGGAACGGGATGTCCGGGTGCAGCACCTGGATCGCGGTGTGCGTCGATTGCCAGCCGTGCTTCTCGTAGTCCGGGTTGAACACCTGTACCAGCGGCTGCGCCGGGTCGAAGCGCTCGAGCAGCCGCCAGGCCGCCAGGGTGCAGCCAACCAGGTCGGACAGGCGGCGCTGGGTGAGTTCGTCGAGGGCGACAATGCCGAAGAACTGCTCGGCGAACAGGTTCACTTGTGGCAACGCCTGTTCGCTGACGTGCTGAGCCAGCGCCGCTTGCAGTTGATGCTGGAAGTCGGCTTTGCTGGCTGCGGTGAAGAACGACATGCTGATACTCCGCTGGACTTTAGTTGTTCGGGAAGCACCGATGGCAAGGCCCGGCGCCCCGGGTTCCAAGCAGTCTAGGTGACGCCGGAACCGACGGTACGCGAGTCGACCAAAGAGTCACGAACAGCTTAGCGAGCCGCCATCCGGCGGGCTTGCGAGGCTGCGACATATTCGTTCATCGCCGGTTCTCAGAGCTGACTGTAGAGGCGATCGGTTACCAGCATGCAACCGGGCGCATGGGTGATGAACAACTCCGGCTCGGCTTCGCCGAGCACCGCCTGCGGGGTCACGCCACAGGCCCAGAACACGGGAATCTCGTCCTCGGCCAGCGGCGCGGGATCGCCGTAGTCGGGCGACTGCAGGTCGCGGATGCCGATCAGCGCCGGATCGCCGATGTGCACGGGCGTGCCATGGGTCATCGGGAAACGGGCGGTGATACTGGACGCCAGGAGAAGTGACGAGTTGAAACACCGCTCCATCGCGGAGTCTGGAATGACTGAGAAGTGTGGAACAGGCGATTAGTCGGGGCCGGTGCAATCGATTAAAGTAACCGACCCGGCAGCCCACGCTGACCCAGCATTTCAGGACCCTCCCCGATGGAACACCGTGACGCCCTCGTGACCTTGCGCAACTTCCTGGCGACCCAGATCCTCGGCCAGGAAAAGCTCATCGACCGCCTGCTGATCGCCCTCCTCGCCGACGGCCATCTGCTCGTGGAGGGCGCGCCCGGGCTGGCCAAGACCAAGGCGATCAAGGAGCTGGCCGAAGGCATCGAGGCGGAGTTCCATCGCATCCAGTTCACCCCCGACCTGCTGCCGGCGGACATCACCGGCACCGAGATCTACCGCCCGGAAACCGGCAGCTTCGTGTTCCAGCAGGGGCCGATCTTCCACAACCTGGTGCTGGCCGACGAAATCAACCGCGCCCCGGCCAAGGTGCAATCGGCGCTGCTCGAAGCCATGGCCGAGCGCCAGGTGTCGGTCGGCCGCTCGACCTACGACCTGTCCGCGCTGTTCATGGTGATGGCGACCCAGAACCCGATCGAGCAGGAAGGCACCTACCCGCTGCCGGAAGCGCAGCTCGACCGTTTCCTGCTGCACGTGAAGATCGGCTTCCCGGACGCCTCGGTGGAACGCAAGATCCTCCAGCAGGCGCGCGGCGATGCGCTCAACGGCGAGACCAAGCCGGAACGCCGGGTCAGCCAGCAGGCGATCCTCGCCGCGCGCAAGGAAATCCTCGGCCTCTACATGGCCGATGCGGTGGAGGAATACCTGGTGCAACTGGTGATGGCCACCCGCACGCCGGCCAAGTTCGACGCCGAACTGGCCGAGTGGATCGCCTATGGCGCCAGCCCGCGCGGCTCCATCGCCCTCGACCGCTGCGCACGCGCCCACGCCTGGCTGGCCGGCCGCGACTTCGTCAGCCCCGAGGACATCCAGGCGATGCTGTTCGACGTGCTGCGCCACCGGATCATCCTCTCCTTCGAAGCGGAAGCCGCCGGCATCGACCAGGACCGTGTGGTACAGCGCGTGCTCGATGTGGTAGCGGTGGCTTGATGCAGCGGCAAGCTGCAAGCCACAAGCGGCAAGCAGAGGGCCGCGTAGCCCGGATGCAATCCGGGAATGGCCGTGCATCGCTCCCGGACTGCGTCCGGGCTACGGGCTGAGCTTCCATGGTCACCCTGCCCAGCCAACCCGGTGTGCGTACCCAGCTCGGCGAACTGATCGAGATGCGCCACCGCGTGCGCGAAGTGCAGATCTTCTCCACGCCCGGCCGGCGCAGCCCGCTGATCGGCCTGCACCATTCCAAGCTGCGCGGGCGCGGCGTCGACTTCGACCAGGTGCGTGTCTACCAGGCCGGCGACGACGTGCGCACCATCGACTGGCGGGTCACCGCGCGCACCCAGGAACCGCACACCAAGCTGTTCCACGAAGAGCGCGAGCGGCCGATCTTCATCATGGTCGAGCAGAGCCACCGGCTGTTCTTCGGCAGCGGCCTGGTGTTCAAGTCGGTGCTCGCCGCGCAGGCCGCAGCGCTGATCGGCTGGGCCGCGCTGGAACACAACGACCGGGTCGGCGGCCTGGTGTTCGGCGACAACGAACACCACGAGATCAAGCCCCGGCGCAGCAAGCAGAGCCTGCTGCAACTGCTCAACCGCCTGGTGCGCGCCAACCAGGCGCTGCACAGCGAGGCCCAGTCCGACCGCGATGCCTTCGGCCAGGCCCTGCGCCGCGCCCGCGAGGTGCTGCGCCCGGGCAGCCTGGTGATCGTCCTGTGCGACGAACGCGCGCTGACCGACAGCAGCGAACAGCAGCTCAGCCTGCTCGCCCGGCACACCGACCTGGTGCTGCTGCCGCTGTCCGACCCGCTCGACCACGCCCTGCCCGCCGCCGGCCTGCTCAACTTCACCGAGCGCGGCGCACAGCTCGAACTGGACACCCACGACAGCGACCTGCGCCAGGCCTACCGCAGCCTCGCCGAGGCACGCGAGGCCCGCTGGCAGCGGCTGGCGCAGAAACTCGGCGTACCGCTGCTGCCGCTGACGACCCAGGACGAACTGATCGAACAACTGCGCGGCTACCTGCACGCCCTGCGCCCCCGGAAGCCGCAATGAACCCGCTCGACCAACTGGAACCGCTGATCGCCCCGCCGCCGGTCGCCTGGTGGCCGCCAGCTCCCGGCTGGTGGTTGCTGGCCGTCCTGCTGCCGCTGTCGCTGTGGGGCGCCTGGTATCTGCGGCGATATCTCCCACGGCGCCGGCAATCGGCCGCCGAGCAATCGCTCGACCCGCAGCGCCTGGCGGCCCTGGCCGAGCTGGAGCGTCTGCGCAAACCCTACGGCGAGCCCGCCGGTCCCTGGCTGCAACAGTTGAACGAACTGCTCAAGCGCCTGTGCCGCAGCCACTACCCGAACGATCCCTGCCATACCCTGAGCGGCCGGGCCTGGCTGGCGTTCCTCGACAGCCGCTGCCCGGCCGCCGGACTGACGCGCTGGATGGTGCTGGTCGAAGGCGGCTACCGGCCGCAGTGCCACCTCGACGACAAGGCCGTGGACGGCCTGTACCAGGCCGTCGAAACCTGGGTCCGCAAGCATGTTTGAGTTCGCCTGGCCGTGGATCCTCCTGCTCGCCCCGCTGCCCTGGCTGCTGCGCGTGCTGCTGCCGCCAGCGCCCAGCGGCGAGGCGGCGCTCCGGGTCAGCTTTCTCTCCGAACTGGAAACCCTCGCCGGACGCCGTGCCCGCAGCCACCTGCCGGGCTGGCGCCAGCAGGCCCGCTTCGTGCTGCTCTGGCTGCTGCTGTTGACCGCCGCCGCCCGCCCGCAGTGGGTCGGCGAGCCGCTGCCGATTCCCGCCAGCGGCCGCGACCTGCTGCTGGCCGTGGACGTTTCCGGCTCCATGGATTACGCCGACATGCGCTGGAACGGCGAGGACGTCAGCCGCCTGACCCTGGTCAAGCGGCTGCTCGGCGACTTCATCGAAGGCCGCCAGGGCGATCGCGTCGGCCTGATCCTGTTCGGCAGCCAGGCCTACCTGCAGGCGCCGCTGACCTTCGACCGGAGCACCGTGCGCACCTGGCTGGACGAAGCGCTGATCGGCATCGCCGGCAAGAATACCGCCATCGGCGACGCCATCGGCCTGGCCCTCAAGCGCTTGCGCCTGCGCCCGGCGGAAAGCCGCGTGCTGGTGCTGGTCACCGACGGCGCCAACAACGGCGGCGAGCTCGAACCGCTGACCGCCGCGCGCCTGGCCGCCGAGGAAGGCGTGAAGATCTACACCATCGGTATCGGCGCCGATCCCCAGCGGGGCGGCCCGCTCGGGATGTTCGGCTTCAGCCCCAGCCTGGATCTGGACGAAGCGACCCTGAAGGCCATCGCCGAACGAACCGGCGGCGAGTATTTCCGCGCCCGCGACCGCGCCGAGCTGCAAGCCATCGGCACCGCCCTCGACCGCCTGGAGCCGGTCGACCAGGCCCCCACCCAGGCGCGGCCGGCCCAGGCGCTGTACGTCTGGCCGCTGGGCGGCGCTCTGCTGCTCAGCCTGCTGCTGACGGCCAACGGTGCCTGGCCGCACTGGCCGCGCCTGCTGCTCGAACGGCGCCCGCGCTGGCGGCTGTGGAGGCGCCCATGAGCGCGCTCTGGCCATACTGGCAACGCCCTCTCTGGCTGCTGCTCCTGCCGTTGCTGTGCTGGCTGCTGTGGTTGCTCTGGCACCGCCAGCGGCGCATCGGTCGCTGGCAGATGCTGTTGCCGCCAGCCTTCCACAACGCCCTGCTGCGCGGCGGCGAAACACGCGGCAGCCGCCTGCCCTGGATCGCCCTCGGCCTGGCCTGGCTGCTCGCCCTCCTCGCCCTGCTCGGCCCCAGTTGGCAGCGCCTGGAGGCCGTCGGCCAGAAGAGCGCCGACCCGCTGGTGGTATTGCTCGAACTGACCCCGGAAATGCTCGCCCGCGACGGCTCGCCGACCCGCCTGGAACAGGCCCGGCGCAAGCTGCTCGACCTGCTCGAGGCACGCCGTGATGCACAGACCGCCATCGTCGTCTACGCCGGCAGCGCGCATACCCTGGTGCCGCTCTCCGACGACCTGGCCACCAGCCGCAACCTGCTCGAAGCGCTGAAACCGTCGATCATGCCGGAGCCAGGCCGACGCGCCGACCTGGCCGTGATCAAGGGCCTCGCCCTGCTGGAGCAGGCCGAACAGGGTGCCGGCCAACTGCTGCTGATCGGCTCGGAAATCGACGAGCGCGAGCGCGACGGCATCCGCGCCGCGCTACGACGCCAATCGACGCCCCTGCACATCCTCGGCGTCGGCAGCGCCCAGGGCGCCCCCATCCACCAGGAAGGCGGCGGCCTGCTCAAGGATGACGACGGCGCCATCCTCATGCCGCGCCTGGACAGCGCCAGCTTGTCCCGCTTCGCCCGCGAGGCAGGCGGACGCTACGCCAACGCGCGCATCGACGACCGCGACCTCGACAGCCTGGGCCTGCTCGCTGGACCGAAAGGAATGCGCGCCGGCGAATCCACGCGACTCGCGCTCTGGATCGACCAGGGCTACTGGCTGCTCCTGCCGCTGCTGCTGTTGGCCGCCAGCGCCGGGCGCCGCGGCTGGCTGTTTTGCCTGCCCCTGCTACTCATCCAGCCCCAGCAGGCCCAGGCCTTCGAGTTCGCCGACCTGTGGCTGCGTGCCGACCAACAGGGCCAGCGTCTGCTCGACGCCCAGCAACCGGCCGAGGCCGCCCGCCGCTTCGAAGACCCGCAGTGGCAGGGCCTGGCGCTCTACCAGGCCGGCGACTACACCGAAGCCGCCCGACGCTTCGCCCAGGGCGACGATGCCGCGGCGCATTACAATCGCGGTAACGCCCTGGCCAGGAGCGGCGAGCTGGAAGCCGCGCTGGATGCCTACGAACAGGCGCTCGAGCTCCAGCCCGACCTGCAGGCGGCCCTGAACAACAAGGCACTGGTGGAGGAACTGCTTCGCCAGCGACAGCAGGAGCAGCAGCCGACCCCGGGCGAATCCCGGCCGCAGGAGTCTTCCGACGAGGCACAGCCGTCATCGAGCGCCGCCGATGGCGAACAGTCGCCGCCGGACTCGGCGGAATCCGCCGAGCAGGCAGGCTCCGAGGACGAACAGAAGGCCGGCGCGACAGAGCAGGCGTCCCCCGGCCAGTCCGGCAGCGCCGAGGCAACGCCCTCGCCCGCCGGCCAGGAAGCCATGGAGCCGAACGGCGAGCAGCGCCAGGCCCTGGAACAATGGCTGCGGCAGATCCCCGACGATCCGGGCGAACTGCTCAGGCGTAAATTCTGGTACGAACAGCAACAGCGTCAGGAAAACAAGCGATGATCCGCCAGCTCTGCGCCCTACTGCTCTGCCTCCTGGCCTTCCCGGCACAGGCGGCCAGCCTGACGGCCAGCGTCGACCGCGACCGGCTCAGCGCGGGAGAGACCGTCGAGCTGACCATCGAATCGGACGACCCGACCCAGTTCGGCAAGCCCGACCTGACGCCGCTCGAACCGCTGTTCGAAGTGCTCGGCACCCGCCAGCTCAACCGCCTCAGCACCCGCGAGGGACAGACCACCGCGACCACCCGCTGGATCATCACCCTGCTGCCCAAGCAGGACGGCTACGTGGTGATCCCCCCACTGACGCTGGGCGAGTTGCAGAGCCAGCCGATCCCCTTGCAGGTCCTCGAAGCCGGCGAGGAGTCGACCGCCAAGGTCGCCCCGGTGTTCATCGACGCCAGCCTGGACCAGGAAAGCGTCTACGTGCAGGCCCAGGCCGTGCTCACCCTGCGCATCTACCACTCGGTCTCGCTGTTCGACGACAGCAGCCTGACCCCGCTGCAGATCGCCGATGCGCGGGTCGAGCAACTGGGCCAGGCACGTACCTACGAGAAGGACATCGGCGGCGTGCGCCACGGCGTGATCGAAGTGCGCTACGCCATCTTCCCGCAGCGCAGCGGCGAGCTGCAGATTCCCGCGCTGATGTTCAGCGCCACCACGGTCGATCCCAGCCAGGCCAGCGACTTCCAGCCTTTCGGGCCACGCCCGGGCAAGCTGGTGAGAGTCCGCTCGCCGCAGATTCCGCTGGCCGTCAAGGCCAAGCCCGCCGACTATCCGGCCAACGCCCCCTGGCTGCCGGCCCGTGCGCTGAGCCTGACCGAGAGCTGGGCCCCGGAGCCGGGCAAGGTGCAGGTCGGCGATTCCCTGACCCGCCACCTGATGCTCAAGGTCGATGGCCTGGCCAGCGCGCAACTGCCGCCGCTGCCAACCACCCGGGCGAAAGGTCTGCGCCGCTATCCCGACCAACCGAAGCTGGCCAACCAGGCCAGCGAACGCGGGCTGGTCGGCAGCCGCGAGGAAAGCGAGGCGCTGGTGCCGGGGCAAAGCGGCCAGATCGAATTGCCGCCCGTGGAAGTGCTGTGGTGGAACACCCGCGAAGACCGCCTGGAACGTGCCCTGCTCCCCGCCCGCACCCTGGACGTGGCCAGCAACCCGGCGCTGGCCGAGGAAGCGAGCCCTGGCAACGAGGAGCCGCAGGTGCTGGTCCAGGAAGGGCCGCCGCTCTGGCCCTGGCAACTGGCCTCCGGCCTGCTGGCCAGCACCACCCTGCTCGGCTTCGGCCTCTGGTGGCGCGCCCGCCGGCAACCGGCCATC
The DNA here is from genome assembly GCF_904061905.1 of Zestomonas carbonaria. Classification (GTDB taxonomy): domain Bacteria; phylum Pseudomonadota; class Gammaproteobacteria; order Pseudomonadales; family Pseudomonadaceae; genus Aquipseudomonas; species Aquipseudomonas carbonaria. The sequence goes on along the minus strand of NZ_CAJFCI010000077.1, from coordinate 169,582 downwards.
CTGCCCAGCGCCCAGACCGGCCCCAACCCACGCACGCTGCTGGACGACCTCAGGCGCGCCTGCCTGGCCAACGACCCGCACGCCACCCGCCAGGCCCTCGACGCCTGGGCCCGCCAGCAACCGGAAACCCTCGCCGACATGGCCGCGCGCTTCGTACCGCTGTCCGACGCCCTGGACGGCCTGAACGGCGCGCTCTACAGCGAGACGGGCCAGCAATGGCAAGGCGAGGAACTCTGGCGGGCGATCCGCTCACTGCCCAGCAACGAACAACCGCAGAGCAGTCCCAGCGAAGCCGGAGGGCTGCCGCCGCTGTACCCGCGCTAAGCGCACCCTACATACTGCCGCCCGCCTCCAATGTCCCGGATTGCATACGGGCTACCCGTGCGCACCGGATGGGCGTTGTTCCCGTGGCTTTCGTGTCGCTTCCCGGTTGGTGCGCGCGGCACCCCCTACAAAAGCGATCGTGCGAGCCCGAACTCAACCCAGCGAATCTCTTTGGCGAACCGAGGCCATCGCCCTTGCGCCGGGACGCCTCACTCCCAGACGTTGGCGCCCTGTTCGAAGCCTTCGCGGTAGGGGCTGCCAACGCAGAACCGGTGCCCGCTCGGGGCCTGCATCACCACCCATCCATCCTTGCGGGACACGACCATCGCCCCCAGGCGCTCCAGGCGGGCGACCTCCGAGTCGATCGAATCCGTCTCGATGTCGAGATGGGCCCGCGCTTCATGGCGGACTCGCTGAACGATGACCTGCATGTCGCCGGGCGGCGTTACGAGCTGGATGAAAGGGCCGCCCGCATCCGGTTCCGGGGGCAACGGGTAGCCCAGGGCGGCACTCCAGAACCGGGCCTCTGCCAGGAGGTCGTCCGTCCGGCAATCGATGACGATGTTGCCCAGCCTGCTTCTGTGCATTCGCGCACCCTCCGCTGAACGTCCAGCCGATGGTGGAACCGGCTGGCAGCAGCGTCAATCGGGAGGATCCGGGTCGTCTTCGCTGGTGGGCTGAAGCCCTGCGCGCATAAAAAAACCGCGGCCGGGGCCGCGGTTCTTTCGTTCGGACGAACTCAGTGCGCCAGCAGCGAACCGCCGACCTTGCCGGCCAGTTTCTCCGGCTTGATCAGGAAGCGCGCCAGGGCCGGCAGCAGCCACAGCGCACCCCACATGTTCAGCAGGAACATGAAGGTCAGCATCAGGCCCATGTCGGCCTGGAACTTGATCGCCGAGAACATCCAGGTCGCCACGCCGATGGCCAGGCACAGGCCGGTGAACAGCACCGCGCGGCCGGTGGACTTCAGCGTCTCGTAGTACGCCTCCTGCAACGGCAGGCCGGCACGCAGGAAGGTCTCCAGGCGGCTGTAGATGTAGATGCCGTAGTCTACGCCGATACCCACGCCGAGGGCGATCACCGGCAGCGTGGCGACCTTCACGCCGATGCCGAGGAACGCCATCAGGGCATTGCCGAGGATCGAGGTGAGGATCAGCGGGATCACGATGCAGATGGTCGCGGCCAGCGAGCGGAAGGTGATCAGGCACATGCCCGCCACGCACAGATAGACCAGGATCAGGATGGTCAGCTCGGAGGTGGCGATCACCTCGTTGGTGGCCGCCTCGATGCCGGCGTTGCCCGCGGCGAGGATGAACTGCAGGTCTTCGCGGTTGTTTTCCGCCGCGAACTCCTCGACCGCCTTGACCGCACGCTTGAGGGTCTCGGCCTTGTGGTCGTTGAGGAAGACCAGCACCGGCGCCAGCGAGCAGTCGGTGTTGAACATGCCTTCGGCACGGGCGATGGAGTTGTTCAGCACGTCCTTGTTACGGGCCAGCGCCTCCCACTTCAGGCTGCCTTCGTTCATGCCCTTGATCATCTGCTTGGAGACGGTGACCAGGGAAATGGCCGACTGCACGCCCGCGGTGTTGTTCATCTTCCACATCAGGCGGTCGATGGGCTCCATGGCCTCGTAGGTCGAGCAGCCCTCGGGACCGGTCTTCACCATCACCACCAGCACGTCGGAACTGGTCGAGTAGTTGCGGATGATGAAGTCGTTGTCCAGGTTGTAGCGCGAGTCCGGACGCAGTTCCGGCGCGCCCTGGTCGAGGTCGCCGATCTGCAGGTGTTCCTTCTGGTAAAGGAAGCCGGAAATACCCAGCACCAGGGCGATGACCACCGAGATCGGGGCCACCGTCGGGTGGGCGAAGTTCGACATCCCGCGCCAGAACGGATGGTCGCGGTGGGCATCGCGCTTGCTGCGCTCGACGGCCTTCTTGCTGATGCCGATGTAGGAGATCGCCACCGGCAGCAGGATCAGGTTGGTGAACACGATCACCGCCACGCCGATCGAGGCGGCGACGGCCAGTTCGCGGATCACGCCGATGTCGATGATCAGCAGGGTGATGAAGCCCACGGCGTCGGCGAGGATCGCGATCATCCCCGGCAGGAACAGTTGCCGGAAGGTACGCCGCGCGGCGGTCAGGGCGTTGTCCGCCTCACCCGATTGCAGGGCGATACCGTTGATCTTCTGCACCCCGTGGGAGATGCCGATGGCGAAGACCAGGAACGGCACCAGCATCGAGTACGGATCGAGCCCGTAGCCGATGAGGTGGACCAGGCCCAACTGCCAGATCACCGCCACCAGGGTGGTGACCAGCACGGAGATGGTGCTGCGGATACACCAGGTGAACAGGTAGAGCAGCACCAGGGTGATCAGGAAGCAGGCGCCGAAGAACCCAACCACCATGAGCAGACCGTCGATCAGGTCGCCGACCTTCTTGGCGAAGCCGACTATGTGGATCTGCACGTTGGGGTTCTGCGCCTGGTACTTGTCGCGGATCTTCTCTTCCAGCTCATGGGAGAACTGGCGGTAGTCCAGGCTCAGCAGCTTGCCCTGGTCCTCGGGGTCCGGGTAGACCTCGAGCAGCGGCACGTCGACGATGCTCGACTTGAAGTTGTTCGCCACCAGGCGGCCGATCTGGCCGGACTTCAGCACGTTGTTGCGCAGCTCGTTGAGACTCGCCTCGGTGCCGTCGTAGGTCTGCGGGATCACTTCGCCGCCGGAGAAGCCCTCTTCGGTCACTTCGGTCCAGCGGACGCTCGGGCTCCACAGCGACTTCAGGCCGGAGCGGTCGACGCCAGGAATGTAGAAGACCTCGTCATGCACCTGACGCAGGGTTTCCATGTAGTCCTTGGAGAAGATGTCCCCATCCTTGGCTTCCACCGCGATGCGGATGGTGTTGCCGCCGAGGTTGGCCAGGTCGTTGCGGTGTTCGAGCATCTTCTCGATGAACGGGTGGTGCAGCGGAATCATCTTCTCGAAGCTGGTCGAGGGACGAACCTGCATCGCCTGGTAGAACAGGAAGACGCTGACCAGCAGGCAGATCAGGATCACCGCCGGCCGGTTGTTGAAGATCAGACGCTCGAGAAAGGTCGTCTTGTCCTGGTGGTGGTTACTCATTGCAGTCATATCCCATAAAGCCCAGGCTTATTATTGTTGACCCAACTCGGCGCCAGTCGGCGAGGCGAGTTGCGCCCCGGCCTGCCCTACCAGAATCAGGGTGCCATTCGAGGAAGCCGCCACGGAGGACAGCGACAGGCGATCGGAGCGGTTGACCAGGCCGAAGCTGCGGCCATCGTCGGTGCTCTTCAGCACGCTGCCGCCGTGGCCGACCAGAACGATGCTGCCGTCATCCAGCAGGGAGCCGCCAGCAAGGCCGTATTCCAGCTCGTTGCCATTCGCGGACTCCACCTCGACCTTCTCCCAGTTCGAACCGAAGTCCTCGGAACGGTACAGGTTGCCGCGCAGGCCGTAGGCCAATACCACGCCGGGCTGCTGGGTGCCGAGCACGCCGAACAGCGAACCCTCGTAGGGGCCGGTCAGGGTTTCCCAGGTTTCGCCGTCGTCAGCGGAGCGGAACATGCTGCCCATCTCGCCGACGATGAACAGGCCGGAACCCTTGATCTGCGCGATGGCATTGAGGTGGTAGCCGTCCGGGTTGTCCAGGATGTCGGACGAGTCTTCCCAGTTCTTGCCACCGTCGGCGGTGGTGAACAGCGCGCCGTAGGAACCCACGACGAAGCCGTGGTTCTCATCGGTGAACAGCACGTCCAGGAACGGGGAGCCCTCTTCGCGCTCGATGTCGCTGAACTGCTGGGTCCAGGTGGCGCCACCGTCCTGGCTCACGAGGATCTGCGCGTCGTGGCCGACGGCCCAGCCTTGCTTGTCGTTGACGAAGGTGACCGCGGTCAGCATCTGGCGGGTCGGCACCTTGGACTGGGTCCAGGTCTTGCCGTCGTCGTCGGAATACAGGATGTGGCCACGCTCGCCGACCGCGACCAGGCGCTTGCCGGCATGGGCGACATCGAGCAGGAGGGAACGGGCTGCCTTGGGTGATTCGATGGCATAGGCGGCGGGGTCGGCATTGCTTTCGGCATGCGCCGGAAGGGTCGCTAACGCGAAGATGGACAACACACTACACAGCGACAGAATCTTTGCCAGCGGCGGCCGGATACGGAGCGCCGGCTCGACGCGAGTAGACTGGGTGCGCCACATGACGGGCTCACTCATAAAACCTTCCCCCTTCTTGTTATGGGTATAGCTGTCTCACAGGGACAGCCTATCCTAGCCAGCTTTCGAAATGACTGACAATTGGCGGGACGTTATGTTTTGTTAAGCATCTCCGCTGATTACCCCGCCATCAGGCTGGCGAATGCAAAAAAGCCGCTACCCGGGGGTAGCGGCTTTTTCTGGCGCCAGAATATTGCCCGGAAAGACCCCGGCACATGCTAGCGGCCGCTCCCGCTCGCGCGGGAGTGACGAACATCCTCAGCGGGTACCGCGACGGCGCAGCGCCGCCGGCTTGAAGTAGCCATCGTCAGGGATCGCCTGGCTGAAGTCGATGGTGGTCGGCTCCTCGTTGTCCAGGTTCTGCACGTAGTAGCGGCGCGACTGCAGGTCATGGAACACATCCAGCGCGGACCAGGTGGTCGGCAGCTCGTAGTAGTTCTTCAGGTAGGCGATGGAGACGCGCCACAGCTCGCCGCGACCGTCGTACTGGTCGATCACGGCGGCCTGCCAGCTATCCTCGTCCAGGTACATGGTGCGCTTGGAGTAGATGTGGCGGGCGCCGGACTTCAGCGTTCCCTCCACCACCCAGACGCGGTGCAGTTCGTTGCGGGTGAACGCCGGGTTGAGGTGGCCGACCTGGAGCAGGTCCTTGTACTTCACCTCGCTGCTGGTCACCTGGTAGTTGTTGTAGGGAATGTAGATTTCCTTCTTGCCGACCAGTTTCCAGTCGTAACGATCCGGCGCGCCGTTGAACATGTCGGTGTCGTCGGCGGTGCGCAGGCCATCGGCGGCGGCGATCGGGGTGTCGTAGGCCAGGTTCGGCGCACGACGCACGCGGCGCTGGCCGGCGTTGTAGCCCCAGGCCTGGCGCGGTTCCTTCACCTGGTCCAGGGTCTCGTGCACCAGGGTCGCGCCACCGGCCAGGCGCGCCGGGCTCTTGGTGAAGGACAGGTAGTAGAACATGATGTTGTTCAGGTCAGCGTAGCTGCCCTTCGGCAGGTAGTACTTGAACAGGGCTTCCTGCTGCGAGGTCACCAGGCTGAAGCTGCCGTTGCGCTGCACCGCCACTTCCGAGGCACGGCGCACGATGTAGGTGCCGCGGTAGCGGGCGATGTGGTTCCACACCGCTTCCACGCCGTTCTGCGGAATCGGGAACGGGATGCCACCGTAGGCGTCGGCGAAACCGTTGCCGCCGTCGAGCAGCCTGGCGGTGGTGGCGTTCTTGACAGTGTTGTCATACACCCACTGCGGCGCCGAGCCCGAACGACGGGTCTGGTACACCGGCATCTGGTAGCTGTCCGGATAGGCCTGGAACAGGGCGATCTGACCGGGGGTCAGGTTGGCCTTGTACTGGTCCAGGTTGGCCTTGGTGATGGTGAACAGCGGCTTGTCGCCGGGGAACGGGTCCGGGTGATGCTGGCCCGAGCCCTTGTAGCCGGCCGGCGCCTTGGTGATGCCACCGGTCCACTCCGGGATGGTGCCGGCCGCGTTGCCGGCCTTCTCGGCGCCGAACGGGGTCAGCGTGTTACCCAGCTTGGCGGCGTCCGCCGGCGAAACCGCCGCCAGCGCCTGGCCCGCGGCCAGCGTCAGGGCGATCGCCACACCTGTCAGCATGTGCTTCTTCAGCATTGCAATTCTCCGTGGGATTCATCGGCCGGACGCCCGGGGCGTCCGGCAGCTTTTCTAATAGTTGTGGGTTTAGAACGAGTACTTGACGTTGACGCCGACGTTGTCGCGGTCGCGCGCGCCGTTGTTCTGGCCGGCACCGTAGAACTCGGTGTACTGCAACTCGGCTTCCAGGCTGTTCAGGTAGCTGGCCTTGACGCCCAGGGTGTAGGCCTTGCGGCCTTCGATGAAGTTGCCGGTCTGGTGCGAGTTGCCCTCGAAGTCGTCCTTGTAGACGACGTAGGGGGAGACGTTCACGCCGGCGAACACGTCGTTCCAGGTACCGGAGAGCACCAGGGTGTAGCCGTAGGCGTTCTTGTTGACCTGGTCGTCACGGTCGCCGCCGCTGACGTAGGAGGTGTTGCCACGGCCGGAGTAGTAACGGGTGGTGCCATCCCAGGCCTGGTACTTCAGGCTGCTGCCGCGCAGGTGCTCGGAAGCCAGCTCGGCGACCCCGAACAGCGAGTCGAAGCCCAGCACCGGACCGAAGTTGTAGATGCTGCCCAGGGAGGTGTTGAAGACCTCGACGCGCTCGGAGTTGTGGATCTGGTCGGTGATCCGCACTTCCTTGCCGGAGATGTTGACCGGCCGCCCATCGGCCAGCAGCGCGGCCTGCCCCAGCAGGTCGCCGAGCAGGTCGTTGGTGGTGCCGACGCCGATCGGCAGGTTCGGCCGGTAGGCCAGTTCACCGAACACCGAGGCTTCGCCCACGGTGGTGTTGAAGCTCATGCCGTACATGCGGATGTCTTCGGCGAACTCGCGGCGGGCGTTGACCTGGTTGGCCAAGTCCACGGCGGCGGCGCCGTTGACCAGGCCCAGTACCTGGGCGGCAAGCGGGTTGCTCGCTGCCTGTTGCACGAGGTCGTCATAGCTGCTGGCGCTGACGCCGAGGAGAGAACCGAGACCGGCCAACTGGTCGATGTCCAGACCGGCGTAGCTGCGGTTGAGGTCAGCGTAGATGGTCGGTTCCTTGGCGTGGTAGTTCACGAAGTAGAAACCGAACTCGGTGGAATTCAGCTCTTCGGCGATATAGCGGAAGGCGACGCCGAACTGACCGTCGTTCTTGGCGTTGATGTCCGACCCTACCTGGGCGACCTTGAACACACCATTGGAGTCCAGGTACTGGGTGCCCTGCAGGCCACCGAAGTTCGGCACGCCCAGGCCGCCACCGACAGCCGCGTTGTAGACGGTCTGGAACAGCGGGTTGCTCAGCGCGCCCACCGTCGTGTAGGCGGTATTGCCGCCGTCGGCGAACAGGTCGGTCTCGGAGAAGAAGGTGCCCACCGGGTCCAGCGCGGTTTCCTTCCAGTTCCACTGGTAGAAGGCTTCCATCGACAGGTTGTCGGTCAGGCCGAAGTTGAAGCTCAGCGCTTCCACCGGCACCAGCACTTCCTTCAGCTCGGAGCCCGGCAGGCGGAACTTGGCGGCGTCGATCGGGTTGGTGGTGTTGATGCCGCCACGGTAGAACAGGCCTTCGCCCCAGTTGAACACCTGGCGACCGATCCGGCCGGTCACCGGCATGTCGGCGACATCCCAGTTGCCGTACAGGTAGGCATCGAGGATCTGCGCGTTACGGCCGGCCTTGTGGCGGGTCTCGTAGGTGAAGCGGTCGTCCTTCGGAAAGCTCTGGCTCGGCTGCGACGGGTTGTTGTTGTCCAGGTAGTCGTTGCGCTTGTCCATGATCTGGGTGTCATAGAAAGCGGTGCCACGCACGAACAGGCCGTAGTTCTGGTAGGTCGCTTCCAGGTCGGAAGTGATCTTGTAGACCTCGGAAACCAGCCCGGTGTCGAAGTTGCGGTTGCCGTCGTTGGTATTGATGTCGTCGTTGTTCTTGTCGCGCCCCTGCACGCGCCACAACTGGCCGTAGGACAGCGTGGTATCGATCGAGCCGCTGATTTCGTTGTCGGCGAAGCTGAACTCCACCGCCTGGGCCTGGGCGGCCACCAGCAGAGGCAGGAGGCCGGCCAGGGCGAAGCCTGCCTTGGACGGCGCAAAACGCATGGGACTATTGGACTTGAATTCCATCGAGGCTCTACTCCGAGGACAGATCGTTCTTCTTATCGCAAGGCCAATCGCCGGACTTGCAGTGAACCGCACGGACGGCGGCTTTCAGTGAATCGTCAGTGACGCTGCTGCGTCCCCCTGGCGCTTGTGCCTGCACCATTACGGGGCTTGATCGGCCCATGGCTTTGCAACCGCGGTGCCAAATTGCCATTTTCTCGACAAATTTTCGGCGCCACTAAATCGACCAAAAAAGCCATTTTGTGACCGATCATTCACTGAACAAATCCATCGTCGGATGCGCAACTTGTCCTACAAGCTGGCGCGATTTGTCACTCTTCCACACAGCCCGGGGAAAACCACAGCCAGAGGAAAAGCGCGCAGTCAAGCGGCCCGCCCCTAACCTAGGGCTGGCACACTCGCTGCGATCGAAAGAGTTATTCCTATAAGTAACAAAAAGTGTTACCGGATATCGCCGGTAACACTAAAAAGACCAGAACAGGTCTTAGGCTAGGCTCTTGCTCACCACTTCATAGACGTCGCTGGAAAGCTCGCCGGAAGCGAGAATCCGCTCTAGCTCGGCCTTCATGAGCGTCTGGCGGGAAGCATCGTACTTGCGCCAGCGGGTCAGCGGCGCCAGTTGCCGCGAAGCGATCTGCGGGTTGAAGCCGTTGAGGGTGATGACGATGTCGGCCAGGAAGCGGTAGCCGGAACCGTCGGCGTTGTGGAAGTTGACCAGGTTCTGCCCGGCGAAAGCGCCGATCAGCGCGCGCACCTTGTTGGGGTTCTTCAGGTTGAAGGCCGGGTGCTCCATCAACGCCCTCACCCGCTCCAACCCGCCCGGCTGGGTGCTGGCGGCCTGCACGCTGAACCACTGGTCCATGACCAGCGGGTTGTCCTTGAAGTGCTCGGCGAACGCCGCCAGGGCCTTGGCCCTCTCCTCGGCGAACGGCGAGTTGACCAGCACCGCCAGGGCGGTCAGCCGCTCGGTCATGTTATCGCAGGCGTCGTACTGCTCCAGGCAGGCCGCCAGGACTTCCGGACGCTCCGAGAGCATCAGGTAGGACAGTGCGATGTTCTGCAGGCTGCGCCGCGCGAAGTGGCCGGCCTCGGCCACGTAGGTGGTCTGCCGGGATTGCTCGCGATTGGCCTGGTAGCGTTTCCAGAGCGGCTCGAACAGCGCCGAAGCCAGTTGCCGGCGGGCGAACTCGCGGGCGGCATGGATGGCATCGACGTCGGCCACTTCGCTGATCTCGGTGAGGTAGGCCTCGCTCGGCAGCGACAGCATCTCGGCAACCATCGCCTGGTCCAGCGCCTCGTTCTCCAGCACCGTGCGCAACGCGGCGACCAGACGCTGGTCCAGCGCCAGCGCTTCGCCACGCTGGTACTGGCCGATCAGTTCCTGCAACACCTGCACGGAGAGTTGCTGGCCGGCCTCCCAGCGGTTGAAGCCGTCCGTGTCGTGCTGCATGAGGAACATCAACTGGTCGCGATCGTAGGGGAAGCTCAGCCTGACCGGCGCGGAGAAGCCGCGCAGCAGCGAGGGCAGCGGTTTCTCGGCGATGTCGACGAAGGTGAAGGTCTGCTCCGCCTCGGTCACCGACAGCACGCGGTTGCCGCCGGTAGCGGCCTCCTCATCCTGCAGGCGCAGCGGCAGTTCGCGGCCCTGGCCATCCAGCAGGCCCAGCTCGACCGGGATCACGAACGGCTGCTTGTCCTTCTGGCCCGGCGTCGGCGGGCAGCTCTGGCGGAAGGTCAGGCTGTAGGTCTTCGCCGCCGCATCGTAGGACTCGCTGACCGCCAGGCGCGGGGTGCCGGCCTGGATGTACCAGCGTTTGAACTGGGTGAGGTCGAGGCCGCTGGCGTCCTCCATGGCCTTGACGAAGTCGTCGCAGGTCACCGCCTGGCCGTCATGGCGCTCGAAGTACAGGTCCGAGCCCTTGCGGAAGGTTTCCGCGCCGAGCAGCGTGTGGATCATGCGCAGCACTTCGGCGCCCTTCTCGTAGACGGTCAGGGTGTAGAAGTTGGAAATCTCGATGAACGAATCCGGCCGCACCGGATGGGCCATGGGGCCAGCGTCCTCGGCGAACTGGTTGGTGCGCAGGAAGGCGACGTCCTCGATGCGCTTGACCGTGCGCGAGTTCATGTCGGCGCTGAACTCCGCGTCGCGGAACACGGTGAAGCCTTCCTTCAGCGACAACTGGAACCAGTCGCGGCAGGTGACGCGGTTGCCCGACCAGTTGTGGAAGTACTCGTGGGCCACCACGCCCTCGACGCGCTGGTGGGCGGCGTCGGTGGCGGTCTCGGCCCTGGCCAGCACGCAACTGGAGTTGAAGATGTTGAGGCCCTTGTTCTCCATCGCGCCCATGTTGAAATCGTTGACCGCGACGATCATGAAGATGTCCAGGTCGTATTCACGGCCGTAGACCTCCTCGTCCCACTTCATGGCCTTCTTCAGGCTGTCCATGGCGTGCTGGCACTTGTCGATGTTCTCCGGTTCGACATAGATGCGCAGGGTCACCTCGCGGCCGCTCATGGTGGTGAAGGCATCCTCCACGCACCAGAGGTCGCCGGCGACCAGGGCGAACAGGTAGGCCGGCTTCTTGAACGGGTCTTCCCAGGTCGCCCAGTGACGTCCGCCCTCTTCCGCGCCGCTGGCGATCAGGTTGCCGTTGGACAACAGCACCGGGTACTTGAGCTGTTCGCCGGACAGCGTGGTGGTGAACTTGCTCATCACGTCCGGGCGGTCGAGGTAGTAGGTGATCTTGCGGAAGCCCTCGGCCTCGCACTGGGTGCAGAACATGCCGCCGGACTTGTACAGGCCCTCCAGCGCGGTGTTGCTCTCCGGGTGGATGCGCACCGAGCTGTCGACAACGAAGCGCTCGGCCTTCGGTTGCAGGGTCAGGTGGCTGTCGGTCAGCACGTAGTCGGCCGGGGCCAGCGCCACGTCGTCGAGGGAGACGGACAGCAGCTCCAGTTGCTGGCCGTCGAGCACCAGCGGCGGCAGCGCCACGCCGGTGGCGGCCACGCGCTCCGGGTTGCGGCGCATCACCAGTTGGGCATGGACCAGGGTGTGGTCCTCGAACAGTTCGAAGGTCAGGTGCGTCTCGTCGATCAGGTACTCGGGCGCCTGGTAGTCCTTGAGGTAGATGGTCTTCGGTTGTTCGGTACGCATAGGGGGCCTCTTCGAGACAGCTTCAAGCTGCAAGCAGGATATCCATCAGCTTGCAGCTTGTGGCTTGCAGCTTATGGCTATTTGGTAAGCGGTGTACTTGCGGATATTGATGACGCCGGTATCGAACAACAGATACTGGCCCTTGATGCCGAGCAGTGTGCCCTCGGCGAGCGGGTCCTTGTCCAGGTTGAAGCTGGTGATCTTGGCCGGGTAGGCCCCGACCGGGTAGCGGATCTCCACCGGCTGCGCGTCGGGCAGCGGCTGGATGGCCTGCAGGCCGAAGCGCTGTTGCAACGCGCGCAGGCCGTCGGCGCAGTGGTCGAACAGTCCCTCGCGGATGGCGACCAGGTCGAGCGGCTCGGCATCGCCTTTGAGCAGCGCGCGCCAGTTGGTGCGGTCCGGTACCCGGCTGCGCAGCAGGTCCTCGACGAGGCCCGACTGCTGGCGGGTCGCCACGCGCAGGATCGGCAGCGCCTGGCTGGCACCCTGGTCGAGCCAGCGGGTGGGAATCTGCGTGGCGCGGGTGATGCCCACCTTGATGCCCGACGAGTTGGCCAGGTAGACCACGTGGTCGGTCATGCAGAACTGCTCGCCCCAGGCCGGCTCGCGGCAGGTGCCGTCGTCGTAGTGGCACTTCTCCGGGCTCATGATGCAGACGTCGCACTGCGCCAGCTTCTGCATGCAGGGATAGCAATAGCCCTGGCTGAAGCTGGTCTTGGTGCGGCGCCCGCAATGGATGCAGTGGATCGCACCGAGGTATTCGAGACGGACACGCTGGCCGATCAGCGGATTGACCGGGACCTGATCGTCGCCAAGACGGAAGGCGTACTGCACGGGAGCTTCGAGCTGCGCCGCCATCTTGCTCAGCGCGCCGCGGGCCAGTTCGACCATCAGTGCACGGTGCCCGAGCTGAACAGCAGGTTGGGCACCGGTTCGGACTTGGAGCCGCACTCCTGCGAGCCCATGTAGCCGATGCGCTGGTCTTCCGGCAGGTTCTTGATCTCCCAGGCGATCAGCGCCTGCAGCGACAGTTCCTTCTGCTCCTGGGTCAGCTTGCGGCCATCGGACCATTTGCCGATTTCCACCGCCAGCTTGAGGCTCTCGTAGATTTCGGGGGTGATGTTTTCGATCATTTCAAGAAAAGACGACATGCCTGGGCCTCCGACGGCAAAGGTGGGCAGTTTAACAGGCTACGGCCCCGAAGGCCCCTGCGGGGGCGACCCCATGATCACTGCAGGAGCGAGCTCTGCTCGCGAAAACCGGCAACGCCAGCTTGCACCGGAAACACCGGGGGAGCCCTCCGGTGCGCACGGCACACCCTACAAGAGCGTCACTCTCAGCGACGCAAACGGGCCAACCCACCGCCGACCAGGCCGGTGGCGCAACCGATCAGCAGGCCGCCGACGTGCGCGCCGTTGGCGATGCTGCCGAAACCGAGGGCGGTGATCAGGCCCGACAGGCAGACCACCAGCCAGATCAGCATCATCGCCACCACGCCCCTGGGCAGCCGGTAGGCCTGGTTGGGCGCCAGCATCTGGAAGATCCAGCAGTGGCCGAGCAAGCCGAACAGCACCCCGGACAGGCCTCCGAACAGCGACGGGCCGCTCCACAGGAACTGCACGACGTTCGACACCAGGCCGAACAGCAGGCTCAGGCCGAGCAGCATCACCCAGCCCTGGCGCGCCTCGATGCGCCGCCCCAGCTCCCAGTACCACAGCGCGTTCATCGCCAGGTGCAGCATCCCGAAGTGGATCAGCATCGGCGTGAACAGCCGCCACCACTGCCCCGCCGCCAGGCTTTCGGTCAGGGGTGCGAAGTAGATGTAGTCGCCCTGGATCTGGAAGTCCTGGAAACTCAGCCAGCGGATCGTCTCGAAGTTGCTGCCGAGCAATGTGACGCCCGCCACCACCAGGGTGACCAGCAGCATCAGCGCGGTCAGCGGGGCACCACGCAGTTGGGCCACGAAGCCGGGCGGGACCGGTCGCGCCGTCCTCGGCGACTCCAGTTCGGCCTGCGGGTCGCCTTCCGGATAGCGCGCATACAGCTCACGCACCTGGTCGGCCAATTGCTCGCCGGGCACCCAGAGCACCTGCTCGTCGCGCTCCTCGCTGACCCGGTGCGGCACGTCGAGGCGCTGCAACAGGGCGATGAAGCCGCTCAGGTCCTGTTGCGCGGGCAGGCGCAGCGCTTCCACGACGCTCATCGCGGTGCCTCCGGGCGTTCAACCTCGACCCACACGAACTTGTGCGGATCGAGACGGGTTTCCTGGTCGAGACGATAGGCCACCAGCTTGCCGTAGAGCACCGCGCTGTAGTCCAGGCAGGCCAGGTTGGCGCGGATCGGCGCCGGCTTGCCGCTGCGCCAGTAGTGGCCGACGAACAGCAGCGGCTCGTGCTCGCCGTAACGCAGCAGCTCGTTCTTTTCCTCTTCGGTCAACGGCGTGCGAGCCACCCAGTCCGGCAGCGCATCGGGCTGGAAGACGATATCGCCGTAGGTCTGCGGGTCGTCTTCCCAGAACTTGGTACGGAAGGAGGCGCGGGTGAAGCCGTCCTCGCTGGTCAGGGTCAGGCCATCCGGCAGGCGCATGTCGGTGCCGCGCAGCAGGCGGTTGAATACCCGCGAAGCGAAGCTGCCCGGCACCGCCGAGGCCTTGACGAACGCCTCGTCGACCCGCGCGTCCGGGTAGATCGCGCGCAACGCCTCGATCAGCGAGCCGTCCCAGCAGGCGTGCACCAGTCGGAAACGCCCGCCGTCGATCAGCAGCGGCAGGCTCTGGAACCAGCCGAGGAAGTCGCGCCAGTCGCCCGGATGATCTTCGAACTGCTCCAGGGTCTGGCGGATCAGCCGGGCGTGGCGCGGGGTGTGCTCGCGGACGAACTGCTTGCCGCTGCCGGGCGGCGCCGGGGTGCTCCAGCCGAGGGCGTAGAACTCGTGGTTGCCCATGATGCACTGCGCCTGGCCGGCCTCGACCATGTCGTGCACCAGGTGCAGCGCCTCGCGCACCCGCGGGCCGCGGTCGACGATGTCGCCGAGGAACAACGCCATGCGCTGCGGGTGCCGCCAGACGCCGGACCGCCGGCTGTAGCCGAGCCGTTCGAGCAGGCGTTCGAGGGTGTGCGCACAGCCGTGCACATCCCCGATCAGGTCATAGCCCCGCGCCGGATCGAGCATCAGTCGCCTCCGTTGCCGAGGCGACTGCCCCACCCCAGCTTGGTCCGGCACACCTCGTAGTAGTTGTGGTCGAGCGGGTGGATCAGGCTCAGCTTCTGCGCCTTCTTGGCGACCGTGATGATGTCGCCCGGCGCGCAGGTGAAATGGTTCTGGCCATCGCAGGAGACCAGCGGATAGATCTGCATGTCCTTGGCCACCACGATCTTCAGCTCGCTATTGCCGTCGACCACGATCGGCCGGCTGGACAGGGTATGCGGGTACATCGGCACCACCACGATGGCATCCAGCTTGGGATGCATGATCGGCCCGCCGGCGGACAGCGAGTAGGCGGTGGAGCCGGTGGGGGTCGCCACGATCAGGCCGTCGGCCTTCTGGCTGCAGACGAACTGGCCGTCGATGAACAGTTCGAACTCGATCATCTTGGTCGACTTGCCGGGGTGCAGCACCACGTCGTTGAGCGCGTCGCCCTGGCCGATCGCCTCGCCATGGCGGCGCACTTCGGCTTCGAGCAGGAAACGACTCTCCACCAGGTACTGGCCGTCGAGCACCTCGGCGACCTTGACTTCCAGCTCGTCCGGCAGGATATCGGTGAGAAAGCCCAGGCTGCCACGGTTGATGCCGAGCACCGGCACCTTGTGCCGCGCCAGCGCCCGCGCGGCGCCGAGCAGGCTGCCGTCGCCGCCGACCACGATCACCATGTCGCAGACCTCGCCGAGGTTGCGCCGCGAGGACGTCTGCAGGCCGTGTCCCGGCAGGGCTTCGGCAATGGCGTCTTCGAGGATCACGTGCAGGTGGCGGTCGAGCAGGAATCGTTTCAGGCGGCGAATGGTGTCGAGCGCCTGGGAACTGCCCAGACGACCGATGATGCCGATATTGCGGAACTGCTCCATGGAAATCCTGCGCGGCTATCTGGGACGGGATGCCGGGAATTATGGGGGAAAGCCGCCGACAGCGGCAAACCGGGGCATGCAGGGCTGCAAGCTGCACAGTGTTTTGGCCTCTCTCCTTCTCCGTCAAACCTTTTTTCGCGGCCATGGAACTGGGCGCCCCCGCCGCTACGACGGAGTCCTGTTGTAGGAGCGCGCCATGCGCACGATCACCGGCAACGCCAAAGCATCGCCAGCAAGCTGGCTCCTACAAAAGCGAACGGGTAGCCCGGACACGGGTTCTGGCCATGCCGCCTCTACGTCAAGCTTTTTCGCGGCCATGGGCCGCTCCTACAAACACGGCCTCGATGCCGACCTGTAGGAGCGCGCCACGCGCGCGATTCGCGGCCATGGGCCGCTCCTACGACACTACCCCGACGCCGACCTGTAGGAGCGCGCCATGCGCGCGATTCGTGGCCATGGTTGTTTACTGGGTCCCCGCGTTCGCGGGGATGACGGCTCGGCCAACCCCCGTCATTCCCGCGAACGCGGGAATCCAACGTAGGGGGCGCCGCGCGCACCGATCCGAGGCCGCCCCCATAAGAACGAGCCGCCTTTTCATCCAACCTTCCAGCGCTTTTCCCGGCTTCTCGCCTTTGCAAGCTATGCTCGCAGCATGACGCCTTTCAGCCAGCTCGACGACCTGCCCAGCCAACTGCGCCAGCCGCGGGTGCGCGACCTTGCCTGGGTAATCACCGCCCCACCGCTGCTCGAACGCGCTACCTGGCCGCAGCGCCATCCGCTCGCCGCCAGCGCCTGGGCCCGCGAGCCGACGCGCCTGGCCGACTGGCTGCGCGCCCTGGACGCGGACGACCGGGCACTGGAAAGCTGGCTGAACGCGCATGTGGAACGCCGCCTCGGCCTCTACTACGAACGACTCTGGCAATTCGCCCTGCAAGCCGCGCCGGGCATCGAGCTGCTCGCCACCAACCTGCCAATCCGCCTGGAGGGCCATACCCTGGGCGAGTTCGACTTGCTGCTGCGCGATGCCGAAGGCGTTCACCACCTGGAGCTGGCGATCAAGCTGTACCTCGGCCCGGCCGCCGGCGACGGTCTCGACCCGCACCGCTGGCTGGGGCCCGGCAGCCACGACCGGCTGGACCTCAAGCTCGCCCACCTGAGCGGCCACCAGTTGCCGCTGTCGGCCCGCCCGGAGGCCCGCTCCACCCTGGAGGAGCTGGGGCTGGACGAAGTCCGCGCCGCGTTCTGGATGGGCGGCTACCTGTTCTACCCCTGGCCCGGCGACTGCCACACCCCGAACGGCGCCGATCCCCGGCACCTGCACGGCCGCTGGCTGCCCCGCCACGCCTGGCCGGCCTATCGCGCCGCCCACCCCGGAGCCTGGCAGCCGCTGCCCCGCCAGTCCTGGCTGGCCCCGGCACGGGTCGAGGCCGAGCAGCTCTGGAGCGAAGACGACTTCGAGCAATGGCTGGCCCAACTGGACCCACGCGCCCCCGCGCAGATGCTGGTACGCCTCGAAGAGGACGGCGACGGAGCCTGGCTGGAAAGCGAAAGGCTATTCCTGGTTCGGGATAGCTGGCCGCACTAGCGGCACACCACCGAAACATATCCGCCTTGCAGGGTGCGCCGTGCGCATCGGGAAGACGCCGACACTGAGCTTGTGCGTAGCAGGTCCTTTTGCCCCGCCCATGACTTTTTCGTACAAATCCCCTCTCGGTGCGCACAGCGCACCCTACGCAAAGCTAGCGGGGGCTACCGGCTGCGCTCCACCCGGCCGTCCGAGCGCGCCAGGTAGCCGGGGCCGCTGTCGCACAGCAGGGCATCGCGTTGCACCGCCGGCAGGGCGTCCACCCCGCCGCACAAGGCATAGGCGCGGAAGCCGTTCTGGACGAGCAGGAAGGTCGCGCTGGCGCTGCGCTTGCCGCTGTCGCAATAGCACAGGTAGGCCCGTGCCGGGTCCAGCAGGCGGCTTTTCAGGCGCAGCAGGTGCAATGGCATGTTCAGCGCCTCGAGGGCGTGGCCGCGTTCGTATTCCTCCTGCAGGCGCACGTCCAGCCACTGCGCGCCAGAGGCCAGCAGGCGCGCCGCCTCGCCCAGCCCCACCTCGGCCACCACCGGGGCCTTGAGCAGGGCGAAGAAGTCCCCGCGGTCGAGGCGCAGCACGCAGCCATCCTCCAGCAAGGTGACCGTGGCATTGCGCGGCGCATCGGCGAGCAGCGCCTCCTCGCCGAAACAGGCACCCGCTTCGAGTTCGGCCAGGACCTGCTGCCCGCTGCCGGTGCCACGCATCACCTCGACACGCCCGCGCTTGAGGAAATAGCAGCAATCGCCCGTTTCGCCCTCGCTCAGGATGACGCTGCCGGCCGGCAATTCGAGCACCTGCAGGCGCTCGAACATGGCGCGGACGTTGTCGACCGGCACCTTGCCGAACAGCGGGTTGTTCAGCATGGCCTCCAGCCAGCCGTCCTCTCCGTCGCCCTCGTCCAGTTCCAGCAGCAGGTCCTGGAAAGCCAGGCGCCAGGTGAGCAGGTTGTCCAGCGTGGCGCCGTCGATGACCAGGACGCTGGCGTCGGTCAGCGCCCGTGCTTCCTGGCGGCGCGGCAGAGCCGGCGACAGCGGATGACAACTGGCCGGGCTGCCCGCCACCAGGCGCTCCTCGCGCCCCGCCTCGTCCCGCAACAGCAAGGTGCCGGCCAGCAGGAAGCAGGTCTGCGGCGCCTGGTCGCCCATGCGGAACAGCCATTGCCCGGCCAACAGCGGTTGCGGCACCAACTGATCGCGCAACAGCCGCCACTGCGGCTCGGAAAGCGCATTGAGCGGGGTCAGGCTGCGCAGTTGCTCGAAGGACAGGGCCTGGTTCATGGGCATATCCGCATCGGGTCCAAGGCTGCTGTCCTCCCCTGCAAGCCACCGGTGTGTACGAACAACAGCCGCGTGCCGGCCACGAAATCGCCGGCCTCGACGCTCCGGCGAAGCGCCAGCAACGCCTTGCCGGTGTATACCGGCTCCAGAGGCAGGCCGCTCTCGTCCTCCATGTCGCGCATGGATGCCAGCAGCTCCGCATCGACCTTGGCGAAGCCTCCACGGCAGGCCTCGACCAGCCGGTAACCCTGGTCGCCCTGCCCGGCCTGTCCGAGGATTTCCCGCACCTGCCCGGCCACGCCATGATCGGCGGGCACCGCCAGCGCGCCATGGACCGGATGGGCGCCGCGCTCGGCCAGCACCAGCCCCGCCAGGGTGGTGCCGGTGCCGGCGGCCAGCCACCAGCCGTGATAGTCGGGCCAGCCCAGGCTGGCCAACTGCGCCTGGGCCATCTCCAGCAACGCCGCGCAACCCCGCGCACCGAGCAGTCCGCCGCCGCCCTCGGGCACCGTATGCAGGTGGGGATAGCGCTCACGCCAGGGCGTCCAGAAGTCGGCCCGATGGCGAGCACGATAGCCGCCATAGCCGAGCCAGTGCAGTTGCATGCCGAATGCCCGCAGGTCGGCGACGGTCGGTGTTTCCTGCTCATGGCCACGCAACAGGCCGACGGTAGGAAAGCCGAAGCGCCGGCCGGCGGCCGCCAGGGCATGCAGATGGTTGGAGTGCGCGCCGCCCAGGCTGATCAGCCCCTCGGCACCAAGCGCGGCGGCCTCATGCAGGTGGCCGACGAGCTTGAACCACTTGTTGCCGGAAACCAGCGGGTCGATCAGGTCCAGCCGCAGCACCGCGACTTCGACACCGGCGCGCGCCAGCCACGGCAGGCGCAGCGCTTCGAGCGGCGCCCGAGGCGCCCATTGGGGAATGACGAGTGGCAAGGTTCAGGCTACGTCCCAGTCGTGTACCGCTTCCCATTGTGGGATAGCTTGCCCGCGAATCCCACCTGCACCGAGGCCATGCAACCAGGGCCGCCCATCGGGGACATTCAACCGACGGTACGCAGGCGGTTGGCGGCCTTGTGCCGAGTGCAGCAATTGGAGTCGTCGGCGATGAAGCGGCTCGGCGCCTCCACCCGGTCGATCGGCATGGCGCAGCGCTCGCCATTGGGTTGCAGCGCCTCGCACACCGGCTGCTGGTAGTGGGCGAGCCACTGGCGGTACTGGTCCTCCGAGACGAAGCATTTGGATGCGGCGTAGGCCAGGGGGTTGTCCTGGTAGCGGGCGATATCCTGCAGGGGAATGGTCAGGTGGCCGGCGCCCGGATGGTAGACCACGAACACCACGCCCATCTTGGCCAGCCGCTCGAGCACCTGGTCGCCGCTCTGGCCGAGCGCTTCCTCGCGGTCGCGCTTGAGGCGGTCGATCTCCTGCTGCAACTGGCTGTCCAGTTCGCTGCGATAGGCCAGCTCGACGTCGCGGATGGCGATCTGCTCGCGGTACTCCACCACCGCGGCGGCAATCCGGGCCTGCAACTCGCTGTCGAACTGCGAGCGCAGGATGTCCGCCTCGGCCCGGCTGTGGCGCTCCAGGGCGCGCAACTGCTCGGTCATCTCCTCGCGAACCCTCTGGAAGTTGTCCACCTGCTCGCGCAGTTGCTCCTTCAGGCTGGCGTTCAGGTCCTCCTGCTGGCGCAGGGCCTGGCGCAACGCGAGGGATTCGGCCAGCAGCGTCTTGCGCTGCTCCTCGGCGGCCAGCTTGAAGCGCGCCAGTTCCTCCTCGTGCTGCCGCCCCAGGCTGCTGATGCGCAGGCGCTGCTGCTTGATCAACTGCGCGGTCTTCAGGCGATGTTCCTGGTCCATCTTCGCCGCGAGCCTTTCCGCCGCTTCCTTGTCGGGGTCCGGCGCATACCACTTATCCTCGGGGGCCACCTGCAAACGCTCGGGAGCAACCGCCGGAGCGCTCTCCTCCTCGATCAGCAGGCCGAGCTGGTTGCGCTTGATGGTGTCGCGCAGCAGCACCAGGTCGTTCTTGCCCGGCGCCAGGCTCGGGTCCCACAGGTGCATCTGGTGCCAGGACACCGGGCACTGGCTGCGGCAGGCCAGGCGGATCGGCCCGGCGCCCATGTCCGGGCCCCGGCCGGAGCGTTCGGCAAGATGGCGCAGGGGGATGTTCCAGCCGCTGTCGGGCCGGCCGTTCTCGTCGAAATCCAGGTAGAAGAACACCGCGGCGCGCACCAGCAGGCGCGGATTGATCAGCGCGTAGACGGCGCGGACCTGCTGGTCGACGAACTCGGGCATGTTGACCACGCCGTCGAGCAACGCCTCGAACTCGGGAAAGAGCATTTCCCTGCAGATGCCGCGTTCATTGAAGAACACTACGGCCTCCACCATCTGCGGCTTGTTCTGCATGCTCATCGGGCTCCCCTCCCAAGCCGCCCCGTCACCGGTGGCGGAAGATGTCCAGCGGCGTCGAATGCCCCCAGGAAACGCAGGGGCCATGCCGTGGTTCGGCTAAGTCTAGGGGAAAAAGGAAGGCGGACAATGTGATTGGGTTGGCAGTCGCTCGCCGTGACGATCCGGCGGATCGTCGACGGCCGGGCGAACAGTGGGGAATCAGCCCGCCCTGGCGGCGAGCAAGGGCGCCAGGCGCCGGCCCATTTCCTCGCCCAGGGCCTGCAAGCCGCTCATGGGACGGATCATCACCTCGAACTCGACGACCTTGCCGGACTCGTCGAAACGGATCATGTCGATCCCCTTGAGCTGCCGGTCGCCGACCCGGGCGCTGAACTCCAGCACCACGCTCAGGCCATCGGCCGAGGACAGTTCGCGGTGGTAGGTGAAGTCCTCGAACACCTTGAGCACCGTGTTGAGGATCAGCGACACCACCGGCGCGCCCTCGTAGGGCTTGTGCGCCATCGGCGAGCGGAACACCGCCCCGGGATGCAGCAGCCCGGGCAGCCCGCTCAGGTCGTGGGCGGCGATCAACTCGTGCCATTTCGCCAGCGTGGCGGCGGCATTGGGTTGTAGTTGCGGAGCGGACATGCGGAACCTCCTGTGTTGAGTGGATTACTCGCTTCGAGCCCCCTGAAGGGCGCTCGATGCAAGCAGCGTCCCGCCTTCGCGGGAATGACGCGATATCACGGTGCCCGTCGTCCCCACGAACGCGGGGACCCAGAGAGCCTGCGCGGCCTACAGCTCGGCGGCCAACCGCGAGCCCTGGTTGATGGCGCGCTTGGCGTCCAGCTCGGCGGCCACGTCGGCGCCACCGATCAGGTGCACGTTCTGCCCGGCGGCGACCAGGCCGTCATGCAGCTCGCGCAGCGGGTCCTGGCCGGCGCAGACGATCACCGTATCCACCGGCAGCACCTGCGGCTCGCCCTCGGCGATGCGGATGTGCAGGCCATCGTCGTCCACCTTGAGGTACTCGACCGAATTGAGCATCTGCACGTTCTTGTTCTTCAGCCCGGTGCGGTGGATCCAGCCGGTGGTCTTGCCCAGGCCGTCGCCGACCTTGGACTTCTTGCGCTGCAGCAGGAACACCTGGCGCGCCGCCGGATGCACTTCGGCCTTGATCCCGGCGATGCCGCCACGGGCCTCCAGCGCGCCATCGATGCCCCACTCCTTCCAGAACGCCTCGCGATTCTGGCTGGTGGCCTCGCCCTGGTGGACGATGAACTCGGAGACGTCGAAGCCGATGCCGCCGGCGCCGATCACCGCGACCTTCTGGCCGACCGGCTTGCGCTGGAGGATGGCGTCCAGGTAGCCGATCACCTTCTCGTGCTCGATGCCGGGAATCGCCGGGGTGCGCGGCACGATGCCGGTGGCCAGGATGATCTCGTCGTAGCCGCCCTTGGCCAGGTCGTCGACCGACACGCGGGTGTTCAGGCGCAGGTCGACGCCGGAGGTTTCCAGCTTGCGCTTGAAGTAGCGCAGGGTCTCGTAGAACTCTTCCTTGCCCGGCACGCGCTTGGCGACGTTGAACTGGCCGCCGATCTCGGCGGCCGCGTCGAACAGGGTCACCTGGTGGCCGCGCTCGGCCGCCACGCTGGCGGCGGACAGCCCGGCCGGGCCGGCGCCGACCACGGCGATCTTCTTCGCCCGGGCGACCGGGATGTAGTTCAGCTCGGTCTCGTGGCAGGCGCGCGGGTTGACCAGGCAACTGGTCAGCTTGCCGCCGAAGGTGTGGTCCAGGCAGGCCTGGTTGCAGCCGATGCAGGTGTTGATCTCGTCGGCGCGGCCTTCGGCGGCCTTGTTGACGAAATCCGGATCGGCGAGGAACGGACGGGCCATGGAGACCATGTCGGCGTCGCCCTCGGCCAGTACCTGCTCGGCCACTTCCGGGGTGTTGATGCGGTTGGTGGTGATCAGCGGGATGCCGATCTCGCCGCGCAGCTTGGCGGTGACCTTGGTGAAGGCCGCGCGCGGCACCTTGGTGGCGATGGTCGGGATGCGCGCCTCGTGCCAGCCGATACCGGTGTTGATGATGGTCGCGCCAGCCGCCTCGATGGCCTTGGCCAGCAGGACGATCTCGTCCCAGGTGCTGCCGCCTTCCACCAGGTCGAGCATCGACAGGCGGTAGATGATGATGAAGTTCGGCCCCACGGCCTCGCGCACGCGGCGGACGATCTCCACCGGCAGGCGCATGCGGTTCTCGTAGCTGCCGCCCCAGCGGTCGGTGCGCTGGTTGGTGTGGGCGACCAGGAACTGGTTGATGAAGTAGCCTTCCGATCCCATGATTTCGACGCCGTCGTACTCGGCCTGCTGGGCCAGCACGGAGCAGGTGACGAAGTCCTGGATCTGCTTCTCGATGCCCTCTTCGTCCAGCTCGCGCGGCTTGAACGGGTTGATCGGCGCCTGGATGGCGCTCGGCGCCACCGATTTCGGGCTGTAGGCGTAGCGGCCGGCGTGGAGGATCTGCATGCAGATCTTGCCGTCCGCCTCGTGCACCGCGCGGGTGACGATGCGGTGCTTCTCGGCTTCCTCGACGGTGGTCAGCTTGGCCGCGCCGGTATAGACGCCGCCCTCCTCGTTCGGGCCGATACCGCCGGTGACCATCAGGCCGACGCCGCCACGGGCGCGTTCGGCGAAATAGGCCGCCATGCGTTCGAAACCATTCGGCCGCTCTTCCAGGCCGGTGTGCATGGAGCCCATCAGGGTGCGGTTCTTCAGGGTGGTGAAGCCCAGGTCGAGGGGGGCCAACAGGTGCGGGTAGCGAGTGCTCATGGGGGAAACTCCACGCCAAGCTGATTCACGGAATGCCATCGCCTCGAAATGGGCGGTGGTCGGTTATGGAACAGACGATAAGGAGCCGGCCCCAAGCGCTCAATGATCCAAAGTGACTAGTTACTGATCGAAATGCGCAGCACGGCTTGGCATTTCCCGGCCCCGCTCCTAACCTAGGGCCTGAATCCAACAGGCAGCCGGCCGATGTTCAAACTCTTGCGAATCATCACGCTCACCCTCAGCCTGGCCCTGCTCGCCAGCTATCTGCTGTGGTCCGAGACGCGCCCGGTCGGTCATTACCTGTCCGACCTACGCAGCCAGGTCGTCCTCGACGAAGGACAGCCGGGCGAGCACGGCAACCTGCTGGGCATCCAGCCGGAACTGTTCGCCGGCGACTACCAGAGCCGAGAACGGCTCGAGCTGAAGTTCGTCGCCTACCTGGAGAAGGCGCGCGGCGAAGGGCTGCTCAACGACAAGACGGTGGTGGTGCTTCCCGAGCATGTCGGGACCTGGCTGGTGGCCAGCGGCGAGAAGGCGGAGGTCTACCGGGCCGCCACGCTGGACGAGGCGATGACCTGGATGGCGGCCAGCAACCCGCTGCGCCTGGGCCTGGCCTGGTTCGCCGCGCATGGCGAGGATCGCCTGGCCGACGCACTGCTGCGCATGAAGGCCAAGCGCATGGCGAAGGATTACCAGGAACTGTTCGGCGGCCTGGCCAAGCGCTTCGGCGTGACCCTGGTGGCCGGCTCCATCGTGCTGCCCGAACCCCGGGTGGAGAACGGCCAACTGCGCGTCGGCAAGGGGCCGCTGTACAACGCCAGCCTGGTGTTCGGCGTGGACGGCACCCCGCTCGGCCAGCCGCAGCGCAAGGTCTTCCCGATCCGCGACGAGCAACCCTTCACCGCGGCCGCTCCCGCCAGCGACCTGCAGACGGTGGACACCCCCGCCGGCCGCCTGGGCGTGCTGATCTGCGCCGACAGTTGGTACCCGGCCGGCTATGCCGAGCTCATGCGGCAAGGCGCGCAACTGCTGGCGGTGCCCGCCTTCCTCAGCGGCAACGGCCACTGGCAGCGCCCCTGGGGCGGCTACAACGGCGCGCCGGCGCCGGCGGACGTCAGCCTGCGCCCTGGCGAACTGAGCGAAGGCGAGGCCTGGCAACGCCTGGCCCTGGCTGGCCGCCTGCCGGACAGCGGCGCCCGGGCCGGGATCACCGTGTTCATGCGCGGCCAACTGTGGGACCTGGGCAGCGACGGGCAGAGCCTGGTGGCCACGCCGCAGCACTACCGGCTGGCCGACGACGGCCCCGGCGCGCGCCTGGTCAACCTGTGGTTGTGATGAAGCCCACCCGCGTGCGCCTCGGCGACCTCAGCGTCGCCTTCATCGACAGCCTCGCCGATGCCGTGCGCAATCATGGCCAGGACCCCACCCCGCTGCTCGAGCAGTACGGCCTGGACGCCGCGCGCCGGGCCGAACCACGCGCGCGCCTGTCGATCCCGCGCTACATGCGCCTCGGCCACGCGGCGATCCAGCTCACCGGCGATCCGGCGCTGGGCCTGCAAATGGGCGCACTCGGCAGCCTCAACCGCCTGGGCCTGGCCGGCGTCACCGCCCAGCAGGCGCCGACGGTACGCGAGGCGGCGCGCATCCTGACCCGCTTCGAGCCGCTCTATGCGCAGAACTACCGTGGCCAGTCGAGCTTCGTCGAAGACAATCGCGGCGCCTGGCTGCGCTTCTATTCGATCAGCCCCTACAACGCCTACAACCGCTTCGTGGTGGATGCCGTGCTGGCCAGTTGGGCCTGCCAGTTGAAGCGGCTATGCGGCGGCGGACTGCGTCTGGAGCGAGTGATGATCGAGTTCCCCGATCCGGGCTACGGCGAGCGCTACGGCGAGTTGTTCGACTGCCCGGTGGAGTTCGGCGCCCCCACCAACCAGTTGCGCTTCGACCAGGCCAACCTGGCCCTGCGCAACCCCGAGCACAGCCCAGGCACCTGGCGGCACCTGCTGGAAATCTGCGAACGGGAACTGGAGCAACTGACCCGCACCCGCAGCCTGCGCGAACGCATCGTGCACCTGCTCGGCCCGCTGCTGCTGGGCCGGGAACCGGACCTGGAGGAAGTCGCCAGCCGCCTGCAGATGCCCACCTGGACCCTGCGCCGCAAGCTGGCGGAAGAAGGCACCCAGTTCCGCAGCATCCTCAACGACACCCGCCGCGACCTGGCGATGGCCTATATCCGCGACACCGAACTGACCTTCGGGGAAATAGCCTACCTGCTCGGCTTCGCCTCCGCCGAGGCGTTCCAGCGTGCCTTCAAGCGCTGGAGCGGGCAGACGCCCGGAGAGTATCGGCGCGAGCAGCGCCAGGCCGGCTAGCCGGGCCCGGCTCACATCTCGGTGGCATCGTCGACCAGCTCGGCGGCGTCCTGTTCGCTGGCATGGTATTCGAGCAATTCTTCCTGATAGTCATCCATTCTTGGGCTCTCCTGAAGCTGACACGTGACTGGAAACAAAGACCGTGCCAGGCAGCCTAAAGATCCCTGATGAACGAAAGATGTCGAGGCCGCAGGATGGCGCAAAGAAAAAGCCCCGAGTCTTGCGACTCGGGGCTTTCGGTATGGCGCAGCGGACGGGACTCGAACCCGCGACCCCCGGCGTGACAGGCCGGTATTCTAACCGACTGAACTACCGCTGCGCGTCGGTTGGACTTTCGTCCGTGGAACTCTTGCTTCGTCTGGTGCCAAGCCTTTGGCTTCTCACCTCATGCCCGGCGAACCCGGCATGGAGAATATGGCGCAGCGGACGGGACTCGAACCCGCGACCCCCGGCGTGACAGGCCGGTATTCTAACCGACTGAACTACCGCTGCGCGTCGGCCGGACTTTCGTCCGTAGCAAGGTTTGGTGGCTGATGACGGGATCGAACCGCCGACCCCCTGCGTGTGATGCAGGTGCTCTCCCAGCTGAGCTAATCAGCCTTGCCTTGCGAGGCGCGCAATTTACGCAGGAGGCGGTGCTAAGTCAACACCCTGCATGGAAATTTTCTGGAAAACGGGATTCCGTCAGACTGACGCCGCATACCCAGGCGCGAATCCATTCGCGCTCCCGGAAGGGCGAAGCTGGCCAGAAACCGCTCCCGCGCCAGCATTCCCGGAGCACCTTTCCCGCACACTCCAGCAGCGCCCTGCCCCAGCATGGCGCAGCGATCACGGACCGGCCCGCAGGGTCAGCCGCGCCGCCACCAAGCCTTCTCCCGTGCGATCCAGGCCGGCTTCGTCGATGCGCACGCCCTGCCCCTCCAGCGCGGCGAACCAGCCCAGCAGGCGGGCGAAGGGCGCCGCCTGCAGGCTGACCTGCACACCGCCCTCTCCTTCGCCGTCCAGACGCTCCACCGCCAGCCCATGCTCCGCCGCGCTGGCGGTCACCAGACCCTGCAGGCGCGCCGGATCGACGCTGGTCTGCGGCCGCTCCCTGGCACCGCGCGCCAGCGGCGCCCAGGCTTGCAGGTAGACGTTCAGCTCGCGCTGCTGCTCGAAGTAGCGGCGTGCCGCATCGCGCTGCTGCTCGACCGGTCGCCAGAGCAGCAGGTACAGCAGGACCAGCAGCAGGAAGCCACCCAGCACCGCCAGCGCCAGCCGGTCGCGGGGTGCCAGGGCGCGCCAGCGCTGGAACCATGGCGACTGCTCCAGGCGCACCGCCAGCGGCGCATTCAATCCTCTCGATTCCATCCTCATCCTCCGATCACCAACCGCGCGCTGACACCGCCTTCCTCACGGCTGGCCGACCCCAGTTGCACGCTCAGGCCGGCCTCCAGCAGACGCTGGCGCAGGCGCTCCAGGGCATCGAAGCCCGGCGCCTGGACCTGCAAGGCCAGATCGCCGCGCCCCTCGCTGAAGTCCATCTGCTGCACACGCAGTTGCCCGCCCTCGGCCAGCAGCGCGTCGCTGGCCTGGCCGAGCAGGCCGAGCAGGTGCCCCTGCCCCGAGCCGGAAGCCTCGGCGAGGTGCTGGTCGAACTGGTGGCGCAGGTTGACCAGCCGGGTGTCCTCGGGGAACAGCTCGCGGTAGAGATCGGCACTG
This sequence comes from Zestomonas carbonaria, assembly GCF_904061905.1. Lineage (GTDB taxonomy): Bacteria > Pseudomonadota > Gammaproteobacteria > Pseudomonadales > Pseudomonadaceae > Aquipseudomonas > Aquipseudomonas carbonaria. The sequence continues at coordinate 141,975 of NZ_CAJFCI010000077.1, read as the reverse complement.
GCCGCCGCGTAGCGCTCGCCCTCGCGCTGCAAGTACCAGCCCTGGGCCAGGTTGAAGCCCCATTGCAGCAGCAGCCAGAGACCGAGCAAGCCGAGCAGCGGCCGCCAGCGCTGCCAGTGGCCGCCCGGCTCGCGCACCGCGAACTCGGCCTGGGCCAGCTCGCAGGTTCCACGCTGCCCGGCCAGCCAAGCGTGCATGTCGGCAACGCTCTCCTGCTCCTCGACGTCCTCCAGGCGCGCCTGCTCCCGCGGCGCATGGGCCCGCCGTGGCGGCGGACAGTTCGCCGCCAGCGCGGGCCAGTCCTCGCTGGCCAGGGCCAGGCGTGCGCTGCCGGCACCACCAAGCAGCCAGCGCCCATCCAGCCAGCCGAGCCGGGTACCGTCGTCGGGCAGCAGGTCGGCATCCACCTGGATGCTGCCCGGCCGCTTGTCGCCGCACAGCGCCAGCCAGCTCTCCAGCCAGTCGCGGCGCACGGCGAATACCCGGTGACGGCCATCGGCCAGTGACGCCCCGAGCGCCAGGTGGAAGCGCTCCACATCCTCGGCGAGCAGTTCCTCCACCGCGAACGGCAGTGCCTGGCGGAGCCAGCGCGCCTTCTGGGTTGGCAACTGCACGGCACAGGCAGTGACCGCCTCGACCGGCAGGACCAGCCGCCAGGGTGGCGACAAGCGCTCCAGGGCGGCGGCAAAGCTCATGACGCTGGTGGTTCCCTGCTGCACGCAGTGCACTTCCAGTTCCGTCGCAGCTCCGTCGCACGCCTCCGGTGGCAGGAACAGGCACGCCTGATTCATGGTTTCTCCTCTTCGACCGCCCTGGGCGGCAATCCCGACTGACCGAGGTCGCGGCCGAGCACCCGCACCCGACTATCGCTGCCGCGTTGCAGACTGCTTACCAGCACCTGTCGACGCTGGTCCAGATTCACTTCGCAAATCACCTGAAAATACTGGCTGCCCACCGCCAGCCCCTGGGAACGTGCGCCGAGCCCGGCCAGCGCTGGCTGGGCGAGGAACTCCTCCACTGAACGGTAGCCCTCCCTGCCACGCGCGGCGACCAGCTCCATCGCCCGCGCCGGGGTCAGGCCGTCGACCAGGGTGGACAGCACCAACGCGCCGGCGGTGTTGACGTTCAGCATGGTATCGTCCGGCAGCGCGCTGACGTAGGGCAACAGGCGCCGGTAATCGGCCTCGCGCATGTCCAGCAGCAGGCGCAGCTCGGAGACGTCGGCCAGGCTGCGGTTGGCCGCTCGGTAAGGCGGCTCCGCCAGCAGGTACTGGTTGTCCTCGGCGCCATCGCCGCCGCTCGGCTCGTCGTCGCCATCCAGCCAGTCGACCAGGCGATCGGCGTAGATCGGCTCGATCTCCAGGCGCTGCAACAGGCGGCGGAACTGAGCGACGGCGCGTAGATCGGCCTGTCGCTGGCGCACCAGGCCGTTGAGATTGAAGCGCCCGCTCGGGTCCTCGATGCGCACCCGCAATTCGCCGCCATCGTCCAGCGGGAAGCTGGCCAGCGGCCGGGCCCAGGCTTCGCCGAGGTGATCCACCGGCCGGCGCGGATCGCCCTCGCGGAGGTCGCGCAACAGCACAGCCTCCGCCAGGCGCTCGCCACCCAGCGCGTAGTGCCGGGCTTGCAGGACGCTCAACTGGTTGGCGGTGCTGCGGATGGACAGGTGCTGCCGGGCGACCAGCCCGGCGCAGACCACGGTGACCACGGCGACGACCAGCAGCACGGTGATCAGGGCCACTCCCCGCTGGCGCTTCATGGGCCCTGCTCCCCGTCATCAGGCGCCCCATCCTCACTCTCGCCGGCTCCCTGGCCCGCCTCTCGTTTGGCGCCATCGGGCAGGCGCAGCAGGCGGCGCAGTTGGCCGTAGTGACGGTGCTCGATCGTCATTTCCAGGGCGCGCGGCAACTTCCGGAGATCGTCCTCGTTTTCGCCATCGCTGTCCGGCCAACCGTCCAGCCAGCGACCCTCCTCGTCCAGGTAGCGCACGGCAAAACGGGTGACGCCGTCGAGTACCTGCTGCGCCTGCGGCTGGCTGTCCTGGGCCTGGTCGAGCACCAACCAGTAGCGCCGCTGCCACTGTTCGCCGCTGAGCTGCCAGCGCACCCGCTGCACGCGCGAGCGGCGCTGGCCGGTGGGGTTGCGCCAGCCGGTGCGGGTGAACTCCAGCGTCGTGCTGTCGCCGCTCTGGCCGACCAGCGCCGGGCGCGACTCGCCGTAGCCGTCACGCACCGGTCGGGCCGTCACCTGCAACAGGTCGCGCTCGAAGACGGCCAGGGCGCGGGTCAACTCGCGCAGCCGCTGCTCCTGCACGCGGGTCGCCTCGTCACTGCGCAGCACGCTGTCGAGCATGCGGTAGGTGGCCAGGGCGAGCACGGCGAAGATGGCGATGGCGATCAGCAGTTCGAGCAGCGTGAAACCGTGCGCACGCCTCATGGCTGCCTCCCCACGAAGCCGACCAGGCGCACCAGCGCGCGTTCCTCGACATCGCCACGCCCATCCGCCGCCACCCACAGGGTCACCCGGCGCATTTCCGGTTCGCTGGTAGCCTCGATCAGGCTGCGCCACTGCCAGCGCCGCCCGGCGAAATCCGTCGCTCCGTCGGCACGGCCATTGGCCGGTGGGTTTTCCGCCAGTTGCAGTTCGGTCAGGCGGTTGTCGGCGACCCACATCGCCAGGGTCTTGTCCTCCAGACGCGCGGCGCCCTGCAAACTGCGCGCGCTGGCGGCCAGCACGCTGGCGGCGACCACGGCGAAGATCGCCAGGGCCACCAGCACTTCGAGCAGGGTGAAGCCGCGTGGGCGCATCAGCCGGCACGCCCCGAGGCGGGAAGCGTTTCGATCCGGGGCAGGCGGAAACCGTCGCTGGACAGTTGCAGGCGCAGGCCGTCCTGGCGTCGCTCTCCCAGTTGCAGACGGAACGGGCTGAATTCGCCGCTGGAGAGGATCAGCAATTGCGGCGCGTTCCGCTCGGCGGCCTTTTTCCCGTCACCATCGTCAGCCGCGGGGCCGGGCAGCCTGATCGCCTGCCCCTCCAGCTCTATGCGCAGCTCGGCCCAATCGGGCAGCCGGTGCATCTTGTCGCTCATCGGCTGCCATTCGCCGCTGCTCTCTTCATAGCGCAGCACCTGGTAACCATCCGGGCTCAGGCGCAGGCCGTACTCGCGATTGTCCAGCACCGCCTCGTCGACCAGCACGCCGATCAGCCCGGCCAGCCGCTCGGCCTCGCCCTGCAATGCACGCGCCGGGCTGGCCAGGCCGCTGCCGAGCACCGCCAGCCCGGCCAGGCTGCCGATGATCACCAGGACCACCAGCAACTCGACCAGGGTGAAGCCCTCGGCGCGGCGCATGGGCGGTCACTGGTCCCAGTTGCCGATATCGGCGTCCAGGTCGCTGCCGCCTTCCTTGCCGTCGGCGCCCAGCGAGTACAGGTCGAACGCGCCTTTGCTGCCCGGCGCCAGGTACTGGTAGGGATTGCCCCAGGGGTCGACCGGGACTTTCTTCAGGTAGCCGTCCTTGTTCCAGTTGCGCGCCTGCGGGTTGCCCGAGGGCTTCCTGACCAGCGCTTCGAGCCCCTGCTGGGTGCTCGGGTAGACGTGGTTGTCCAGCTTGTACATGTCCAGCGCGGCAGCCACCGCCTTGATGTCGCTCTTGGCGACGGTGACCTTGGCCTGGTCCGGCCGGCTCATCACCTGCGGCACCACCAGCGCGGCAAGGATGCCGAGGATGACCACCACCACCATTATTTCGATGAGCGTGAAGCCACCCTGAGAACCTGCCCACGATCTGCTGCGCGTCGGCCAAACGGCGTTGAAAACGGCCTCGGGATGCTCATTTACAAGACGTGAACTCCGCTCCCTCGGCCGTTTTCGCCACCGTTTATCTCTAGCTCGCGAGATCGTGAACAGGTTCTGAAATCGTTTCACGGATTTACCCCACCAATTGATTGAGAGAAAGGATCGGCAACAGGATCGCCAGCACGATGACCAGTACCACGGCGCCCATGAACACCAGCATGAAGGGCTCGAACAGGCCGACCAGCAGGGCGATCTGCGCGCCCAGGTCGCTCTCCTGGTTGCGCGCGGTGCGCGCCAGCATCTGGTCGAGCTCGCCGGAGCGTTCGCCGCTGGCGATCATGTGCAGCATCATCGGCGGGAACTGGCCGCTGGCCTCCAGCGCACGGGTCAGGCTACCGCCTTCGCGGACCTTCTGGGCCACCACCACCACATGGCCGCGGATCAGCCGGTTGGCAATCACCTCGGCGGCGATGCTCAGCGCCTCCACCAGCGGTACGCCGCTGCGGGTAAGGATCGCCAGGGTCGAGGCGAAACGCGCGCAGTCGGTGGCGCGGATCAACCGCCCGGCCAGCGGCAGGCGCAACAGCAGGCCGTGCCAGCGCAGGCGCAGGCGCTCGTCGCGCAACGCCCGGCGGAACGCGAACACGCCGATGACGATCGCCAGCAGCAGCAACCAGCCCCAGCCCTTGACCAGTTCGCTGGTCGCGATCAGGCCACGGGTCAGGGCCGGCAGGGTCTGCCCGGAGTCGACGAACACCCGCACCACGTCCGGCACCACGTAGCCCAGCAGGAAGCCGACGATCAGCAGCGAGGCGACCATCAGGATCAGTGGATAGAGCAGCGCCAACTGGATCTTCTGCCGCGACTGCTGGCGTTGCTCGGTGTAGTCGGCCAGTTGTTCGAGCACCGGGCCGAGATGCCCGGCATGCTCGCCGGCGGCCACGGTGGCCCGGTACAGATCCGGGAAGGCGGCGGGAAACTCCTTGAGGCTGGTGGCCAGGCTGTGCCCTTCCAGCACGCGCGCGCGCACCGCCAGCAGCATCGACTGCACCCGAGGTGCGCTGGCCTGGGCGGCGGCGGCTCGCACGGCCTCTTCGATCGGCAGGCCGGCTTGCACCAGGGTCGCCAATTGGCGGGTCAGCAGGGCCAGGTCACGTGCCGACAGGCCCCGCGCGAAACGGAAGCCGCCAGTGGCCGCCTGCTCGCGCACGCGGGTCGGCTTGACCTCCAGCGGCGCCAGTTGCCGTTCGCGCAGCAGTTGCCGCACCTGGCGGGCGCTGTCGGCCTCCAGCACGCCTTTCCGTTGGCGGCCGTCAGGGTCCAGGGCAAGGTATTCGAAAGCGGCCATGGACGTTGCTCACTCACTCTTCACGGGTTACGCGCAGCACTTCTTCCAGGGTGGTCACCCCGTCCAGCACCTTGCGCCGGCCGTCCTCGCGGATGCTCGGGCCGAGGCTGCGGGCGTGGCGGGTCATCTCCTGCTCGCCAGCGGCGTTGTGCACCAGGGTGCGCATGGTCTCGTCGAACACCACCAGTTCGTAGATGCCGGTACGCCCGCGATAGCCCTGCTGGTTGCATTGTGCGCAGCCACGAGCGTGATAGAGCTGCGCCGGTTCGTCCACCGACACGCCCAGGGCGCGGCATTCCGCCTCGCCGGCCTGATACGCCTCACGGCAATGCGGGCAGAGCACGCGCACCAGGCGCTGGGCCAGCACGCCGAGCAGGGACGAGGACAGCAGGAAGGGCTCCACGCCCATGTCCACCAGGCGGGTGATGGCGCCGATGGCGCTGTTGGTGTGCAGGGTGGAAAGCACCAGGTGGCCGGTCAGCGAGGCCTGCACGGCGATCTCGGCGGTCTCGCGGTCGCGGATCTCGCCGACCATCACCACGTCCGGGTCCTGGCGCAGGATGGCGCGCAGGCCGCGCGCGAAGGTCATGTCGACCTTGGTGTTGACCTGGGTCTGGCCGATGCCTTCGAGGTGGTATTCGATCGGGTCCTCGACGGTGAGGATATTGCGCGTGCGGTCGTTGAGGCTGACCAGGCTGGCATACAGGGTGGTGGTCTTGCCCGAGCCGGTGGGGCCGGTGACCAGCAGGATGCCGTGCGGCTTGCGCACGGTCTCTTCCATCAGTTGCCGGTCACGCTCGCTCATGCCCAGGTGTTGCAGGGTCAGGCGCCCGGCCTGCTTGTCGAGCAGGCGCAGCACCACCCGCTCGCCATTCGCGGAGGGCAACGTGGAGACGCGGATGTCCACCTCGCGGCCGCCGACCCGCAGGGAAATCCGCCCGTCCTGGGGAACGCGCTTCTCGGCGATGTCCAGCTTGGCCATCACCTTGACCCGCGACACCAGCAGCGCCGCCAGCTCGCGCTTGGGTTCGAGCACCTCGCGGAGGATGCCGTCGACGCGGAAACGCACCACCAGGCGCTTCTCGAAGGTTTCCAGGTGGATGTCGGAGGCGTTCTCCTTGATCGCCTCTCCGAGGATGGCGTTGATCAGGCGGATGATCGGCGCGTCGTCCTCCTGCTCCAGCAGGTCCTCGGTCTCCGGCACCTGGTCGGCCAGCGCGGCGAGATCAAGGTTGCCGCCGATGTCCTCGGCCAGTTGCATCGAGGCGGAATCGTGCTGGTAGGCCAGGCCCAGCGCCCGCTCGAAGTCCTCGGCGGACAGCCGTTGCAACGGCAGGCGACGACCGGCGAAGCGCTGCGCCTCGGACAGCGCGGTCAGCTCGACCGTCGCGCGGTGGCCGAGGCGGAGCTGGCCGGACTCATTGAGCAATACCACGCCGTGGCGCTTGGCGAAGCTGAAGGGCAGGCGACGCTGTTGCGCCTGGGTGAGCGGAACATTCATGCAAAGCGACCTTCCTGGGTGAAGGTGGCAGCCTGTCATCCGAATTTGACGTAGCCACCATCCGATTCCGCATTCTTATTGTTATCGCGCAGGCACCTGTCGACCGGTGCCCTGTTCTATCTTTATCACAACGTCTGGAATCGCACATCCACCGGTATTTCGACTTGCGAGGCATGGCCGGGCTGCTGCTATGATCCCGACTGGCCTATTCACCCTAATAACAAGAAATAATCGCCACGGAGTGACACTTTTGGCCAACCTCGCCTCTCAGCTCTGGTTGCAGCGCCACGTGCCGATCCTGCTCGGCGCGCTGCTGGTCATTGCCATGAGCGTCGGCCTGGCCTGGCAGACCGCGGACTGGATCCGCCTGCTGCGTACTCCCCCGGCGGTCCAGGGCGCCGCCCCGTCGAGCGCCCTCTCCACTCCGGCACTGGAGCGCCTGGAAACCCTGTTCGGCCCGGCCCGCTCCAGCAGCGACAGCGCACCGCCGTCCACCAACCTGCGCCTGACCCTGCGCGGCAGCTTCGTCAACGCCGATCCGCAACGCTCCAGCGCGATCGTCCAGCGCGACAGCGGCAAACCGAAGCGCTTCGCCGTCGGCGAGGAAATCGACTCCGGCGTGCGCCTGCACGCGGTATACCGCGATCGCATCGAACTGGACCGCAACGGCCGCCTGGAAACCCTGACCTTTCCGGCCCCCACCAGTCGCACTGTAAACAACCTCGATTACCCTGCCCCGGACAGTATCCAGGACAGCGCCACCGACGACCTATCCGCCCTGCAGGAAGAAGACGCCGCACTGTTGCGCGAACGCCTGGAAGCCCTGCGCCAACAGATGGAAGCGGCCGGCACCCTGCCTGCCGAAGAGAACGTCGACGAGACGCCCCCTGAACCCTCCACGGAAGAAAACTGAACGATGCCCGCACACCTCTCGCGCCTGACCATCGCCCTGCTCGCCGCGGGCCTGCTGGCCTCACCACTGGTCGCCAGCGCGGCGAACGCGCCAGCGCAGTCCCACGCCAGTCAGCAGGAAGAGCGCTGGACCATCAACCTGAAGGATGCCGACATCCGCGAGTTCGTCGACCAGATCGCCGACATAACCGGCGAAACCTTCATCGTCGATCCACGGGTCAAGGGCCAGGTCAGCGTAGTGTCGAAAGCGCCACTGGGGCTCAGCGAGGTCTACCAGTTGTTCCTTTCCGTGATGGCCACCCACGGCTTCAGCGTGGTCACCCAGGCCGGGCAGACACGCATCGTGCCCAACGCCGAAGCCAAGGCCGCCGCCGGCAGCATCGGCCGGCTCAGCGCCGAGACCATGGAAACCCGCCTGATCCAGGTCCAGCACACCCCGGTCACCGAACTGATTCCGCTGATCCGCCCGCTGGTGCCGCAGTACGGCCACCTGGCAGCGGTGAGCACCGCCAACGCCCTGATCATCAGCGACCGCAGGGCCAACATCGCGCGTATCGAGACCCTGATTCGCCAGCTCGACCAGAAGAGCGACCAGGACTACAGCGTGGTCGACCTGCGCCACGGCTGGGTGATGGACGTCGCCGAGGCGCTGAACAACGCCCAGGCGCGCGGCCAGTCCAAGAGCAGCGGCACCCAGGTGATCGCCGACGCGCGCACCAACCGGCTGATCCTGCTCGGCCCGCCGGCCGCCCGCGCCAAACTGGCGACCCTGGCCCGTTCTCTGGACACGCCGACCACCCGCTCGGCCAATACCCGGGTGATCCGCCTGCGCCACAACGATGCGAAGGCCCTGGCCGCGACCCTCAGCGAGCTGTCCGAAGGCCTCAGGAATCCCGAGCTCGAAGCCGCCGCGAACGGTACGGGCGGCAAGGTGCAGAATCTGCTGATCCGCGCCGACGAAAGCCTCAACGCTCTGGTTCTGCTGGCCGATCCGGACACCGTGGCGACCCTCGAGGAGATCGTCCGCCAGCTCGACGTGCCACGCGCACAAGTGATGGTCGAGGCGGCCATCGTCGAAATCTCCGGCGATGTCAGCGACGCTCTCGGCGTGCAGTGGGCGGTGGATGCGCGCGGCAGCACCGGCGGCCTCGGCGGCGTGAATTTCGGCAATACCGGCCTGTCGATCGGTTCGGTACTGCAGGCCATACAGGACGGTCGCAACGACGTCGACAACCCACTGCTCAACAACCTGCCCGATGGCGCCATCATCGGCATCGGCACCGACAGTTTCGGCGCGCTGATCACCGCGTTGTCGGCCAACAGCAAGAGCAACCTGCTGTCCACGCCGAGCCTGCTGACCCTGGACAACCAGAAGGCGGAAATCCTGGTCGGCCAGAACGTGCCCTTCCAGACCGGCTCCTACACCACCGCCACGGACGGCGCGAGCAACCCGTTCACCACCATCGAGCGGCAGGACATCGGCGTCACCCTCAAGGTCACCCCGCACATCAACGACGGTGCCACCCTGCGCCTGGAGATCGAGCAGGAGATCTCCTCCATCGCCCCCAGCGCCACGCTCACCGCCCAGGCGGTCGACCTGATCACCAACAAGCGCTCGATCAAGAGCACCATCCTCGCCGAGGACGGCCAGGTCATCGTGCTCGGCGGGCTGATCCAGGACGACGTGACCCAGACCGACTCGAAGATCCCGTTGCTCGGCGACATCCCGTGGCTCGGCCGGCTGTTCCGCTCGACCCGCGACACCCACATCAAGCGCAACCTGATGGTCTTCCTGCGCCCCAGCATCGTCCGCGACGGCGCCGGCCTGGCCGCGCTGTCCGGCAAGAAATACAGTGACATCCGCGTGCTCGGCGGAACCGACCGGGGGCCGAGCATCCTGCCGGCCAACCCGGCCCAGTTGTTCGACGGCCAGGGCGCCCCGGCGGTGGACTTGCGGCCGAAGCGCTGATCGGCCTGTTTTTATTGGGTCCCCGCGTTCGCGGGGATGACGGTCGAGTGGTGTGCGTGCGGGGCTGCCTTCGTGCCACGGCAGCCCACCTGTAGGCGAGCTCTGCTCGCGATGCTCTTTACGTGGCCGGAGAATCGAGAGCAGAGGACCAGGCGCGCGCCCTCGCTACGCGCCTTGTCATCTCCGCGAACGCGGAGAACCAGAAAAGAGCGCCCCCGCTCCTACGCGTAGATCATCTTCCGCGTCATGCCACCATCGACCAGGAACTCCTGGCCGGTGACGAACCCGGCACAGCCGGACAGCAGCCAACCGACCACCGCCGCCACGTCCTCGACCGTGCCGACCCGCCCCGCCGGATGCTGGGCATGGTCTTGATCGCTCAAGGGCGCTGCGCGCCGTTCGCGGGGATCGCGCGCATCGATCCAGCCGGGGCTGACCGCATTGACGCGGATATCCGGCCCCAGGCTGATCGCCAGTGCATGGGTCAGCGCCAGCAGGCCGCCCTTGCTGGCGGCGTAGGCCTCGCTGTGCGGTTCGGACTGGTGGGCGCGGGTCGAGCAGATGTTGACGATGGAGCCGCAATGGGCTCGCAGATAAGGTGCGCAGTACTTGGCCAGCAGCATCGGCCCGGTCAGGTTGACCGCCAGGGTGCGCTGCCAGCGCGCCAGGTCCAGGCTCTCCAGCGGCGACTCATGGGGATCGGCGATGGCAGCGTTGTTGATCAACGCATCCAGCCGCCCGAACTGACCGAGAACCTCGGCCACGCCGACCACCACCTGGCTTTCCTGGGACACATCCATGGCGACGAACCAGGCATTGCCGCCCAGAGCCTTGGCCACCCTGGAGCCGCGTTCGCGGTCCACGTCGGCCAGCACCACCTGCCAGCCCTCGGAAATCAGCCAGGCGGAAATACCCAGGCCGATACCGCGCGCCGCGCCGGTGACCAGCGCCACCCTGCCGTTGTTCGCCGGGGAACCCTGGACCTGCCAATCGATCGTCGAGTCGACCATTACAGCGCCGCCAGGCCTCGGGCCAGGTCGGCCTTGAGGTCGGCGACATCTTCCAGGCCCACCGCGACACGGATCAGGTTGTCGCCGATACCGGCATTGGCCCGCTCCGCCGGCGACAGGCGCCCGTGGGAAGTGGTCGCCGGGTGGGCGATGGTAGTCTTGGTATCGCCCAGGTTGGTGGTGATCGAGATCATCCGGGTCGCATCGATGAAGCGCCAGGCGCCCTCCTTGCCTCCGGCGACCTCGAAGCTGACCACCGCGCCGAAGCCCGATTGCTGGCGCTTGGCCAATTCGTGCTGCGGATGGCTGGGCAGCCCGGCGTAGTAGACCCTCTCGATCCCCGGCTGCTGCTCCAGCCACTCGGCCAGGGCCAGTGCGCTGGCGCTATGGGCCTGCATGCGGATGCGCAGGGTCTCCAGGCCCTTGAGGAACACCCAGGCGTTGAACGGGCTGAGGGTCGGTCCGGCGGTACGTAGGAAGCCGACCACCTCCTGCATCTGCTGGCTGCGCCCGGCCACCACGCCGCCCAGGCAGCGGCCCTGGCCGTCGATGTACTTGGTCGCCGAGTGGATGATGATGTCCGCGCCCAGCTTCAGCGGCTGTTGCAGCGCCGGGGTGCAGAAGCAGTTGTCCACCGCCAGCAGGGCACCGTTGGCATGGGCCACCTCGGCCAGCGCGGCGATATCCACCAGTTCGGCCAGCGGGTTGGACGGCGACTCGACGAAGAACAGCTTGGTGTTGGGCTTGCAGGCCGCGCGCCAGCCGTCGATGTCGGAAAGAGCCGGGTAGTCGACCTGCACGCCGAAGCGCTTGAGGTACTTCTCGAACAGGCTGATGGTCGAGCCGAACACGCTGCGCGACACCAGCACATGGTCGCCGGCGCTGCACAGGGCCATCACCATGGCAAGGATCGCCGACATGCCGGAAGCCGTGGCCACCGCCTGCTCGGCTCCTTCCAGGGCGGCGATGCGCTCTTCGAAGAGGCGCACGGTCGGGTTGGTGTAGCGCGAATAGACGTTGCCCGGCACCTCGCCGGCGAAACGCGCGGCGGCATCGGCGGCCGTGCGAAACACATAGCTGGAGGTGAAGAACAGCGGCTCGCCATGCTCGCCTTCCGGCGTGCGTTGCTGGCCGGCGCGCACCGCCAGGGTGTCGAAGGCCGCACCTTCGAGGTCACTGTCCAGCCGACCGGCATCCCATTCAATCGTCATCGTGCAATCCTCTTCGCCATCTCGTGGCTTGCAGCTTGCGGCTCAAAGCTTGCAGCTCAATTGTTGTACAGGTCGATAATCGCGCTGACCGCCTGGGCCTGGACCTTGCTGGCGTCGTTGCGGGCCTGCTCGATCTTGTCCAGGTAGGCCTCGTTGACGTCGCCGGTGACATAGTTGCCGTCGAACACCGCGCAATCGAAGTGCTCGATCTTGATCTTGCCGCCACCGACCGCGTCGATCAGGTCCGGCAGGTCCTGGTAGACCAGCCAGTCGGCGCCGATCAGTTCGCCCACTTCCTCGGTGGTGCGGCCATGGGCGATCAGCTCATGGGCGCTCGGCATGTCGATGCCGTAGACGTTGGGATAGCGCACCGCCGGCGCCGCCGAGCAGAAGTAGACCTTCTTCGCGCCGGCCTCGCGGGCCATCTGGATGATCTGCTTGCAGGTGGTGCCGCGCACGATGGAGTCGTCCACCAGCATCACGTTCTTGCCGCGGAACTCCAGTTCGATGGCGTTGAGCTTCTGCCGCACGGATTTCTTGCGTGCCGCCTGGCCGGGCATGATGAAGGTACGGCCGATGTAGCGGTTCTTCACGAAGCCCTCGCGGAACTTCACGCCCAGGCGGTTGGCCAGCTCCAGGGCGGCGGTGCGGCTGGTGTCCGGGATCGGGATGACCACGTCGATGTCGTGGTCCGGGCGCTCGCGGAGGATCTTGTCGGCCAGCTTCTCGCCCATGCGCAGGCGCGCCTTGTAGACCGAGATGCCGTCCATCAGCGAATCCGGGCGGGCCAGGTAGACGTGCTCGAAGATGCACGGCGAATACTTCGGGTCGGCCGCGCACTGGCGGGTGTGCAGCTTGCCATCATCGGTGATGTATACCGCTTCACCCGGTGCCAGGTCGCGGATCAGGGTGAAGCCGAGCACGTCGAGGGCCACGCTTTCCGAGGCGATCATGTACTCGACGCCTTCGTCGGTGTGGCGCTGGCCGAAGACGATCGGGCGAATGCCGTTGGGATCGCGGAAGCCGACGATGCCGTAGCCGGTGATCATCGCCACCACCGCATAGCCGCCACGGCAACGCTCGTGCACGTGGCTCACCGCGGCGAACACGTCTTCCTCGGTCGGCTGCAGCTTGCCGCGCTGGGCCAGTTCGTGGGCAAACACGTTGAGCAGCACTTCCGAGTCGGAGGTGGTGTTGATGTGGCGCAGATCAGACTCGTAGATTTCCTTGGCCAGTTGCTCGACGTTGGTCAGGTTGCCGTTGTGCGCCAGGGTGATGCCGTACGGCGAGTTGACGTAGAACGGCTGCGCCTCGGCGGAGCTCGACGAGCCCGCGGTCGGGTAGCGCACGTGGCCGATGCCCATGTGGCCGACCAGACGCTGCATGTGCCGCTGCTGGAAGACATCGCGCACCAGTCCGTTGTCCTTGCGCAGGAATAGCCGTCCCTCGTGGCTGGTTACGATACCGGCAGCGTCCTGGCCGCGATGCTGAAGGACGGTTAGCGCGTCATACAGCGCCTGATTGACGTTCGACTTACCGACGATACCGACGATGCCACACATGTGACGCAACCCCTGCTATGTAGTTCAGGCTAATGATGGGCATGGCCGCCAGGTCGAGCGGACAGCCCCTTGTTACTGCGGCTCAGCCGGGTATGGCCACGCCGCCGGAAAACCACTGACCGGTGAAATTCAGGATGAGCGTTTTCGACCAGTCGGCAACCATCAAGAAATGCGGCAGCAGAGTCGACTGCTGCCACCAGGAATCCTGCTGTACCGGCGCCAGGCTGAGCAGCCCGACCGCCACCACCACCAGCAAGGCGCCACGGGCGGCGCCGAATACCATACCGAGGACACGATCGGTGCCGTCCAGGCCGGTGACGCGAATCAGTTCGCCAATGAGAAAATTGACCAATGCGCCGACCAGCAGCGTGACGATGAACAAGAGCGCGCAGGCGGTGATCACACGTGCCGATGGCGTGTCGATGAATTCGGTGAGATGCCCGGCAAGCGCGCCACCGAACATCCAGGCTACGACCCCGGCGACTATCCAGGTGACCAACGACAGCGCTTCCTTGACGAAGCCGCGTCTCAAGCTGATCAGGCTGGAAACCACGATGATGGCGATGATCGCCCAATCGAACCAGGTAAATGCCACGGTGCAGCCTACGAACGGGAAAGGCGCAGCATTTTAGCAGACGCCCGCCTCCGGGGTAACCCGCACGCCGAACGCCCTCAACCGCGCTCAGGCTGGAAGCGCACCACGAAACCGTTGAGCTTCTGCTGGCGGTTGAGCTGGTCACGCAGCCGGTCGGCCTCGGCGCGCTCGATCACCGGGCCGACGAACACCCGGTTCATCCCGTCCGCAGTACGGATATAGGCGTTGTAGCCCTTGCTGCGCAGGGTCTGCTGCAGGTTCTCGGCGCTGGCCCGATTGGACAGGCTGGCCAACTGGATCGACCAGCTCACCGGCAGGCTGTTGGCATCCAGCCGGCTCGCCGGCGCTGGCTTCGCGGCCGGGGTGGCGGGCTGAGGAGCGGCCGCAACCGGTGCCTTGGCTGGAGCGCTGGGCTTGGGCGCAGGTTCGGCGGCGAGTGCCGATGGCGCTTCGGGCACGGGCTGCTCGGCCAGGCCGTCGGCGGCCGGATCGGCGGGGATCGGCTCATCCGGCAGCGGCTGCGGCTCAGGCACCGCCACCGGATCCATGGTGATCTCGGGTACGGCAGGCGCCCGTGGCATGCTGGGAGCGTCGACCACGACATGCCGAGTCTCGTCCTCGCGGGTCAGCAGCATCGGCAGGAAGATCACCGCCAACGCCACCAGCACAAGGGCCCCCACGATACGCTGCTTGAGCCCCTTATCTAGCAAAGCCATCCTGCATGTCCCCCTTCGAACCTGTTCGCGATCTGTCACGCACCGACCTGCGCCGTTGAATCAACATCGCGAGATCGCGCGCCGGCTCTTCAATGACGGACCAGCCACTCCAGAGCCTCGGCCACGCAGTAAAAAGAACCGAACAGCAGGATCTCGTCTCCCGCCGCCGCACGCTCGCATTGTGCCACGAGAGCCGCCGCCACGTCGGGGTAAGCCGTCACGGACGCGCCGGCATTGAGCAGTGCCGCTTCCAGCTCGGCCGCCGGCCGGGTACGCGGCGTGGGCAGCGGAGCCACCGCCCAATCCTGCACCCGATCCAGCAACGGTGCCAATACGCCATGCAGGTCCTTGTCGGCCAGCAGGCCGAATACCGCCAGGCGCCTGCCGGTCTGCGGGCGAGCGGCCAGGCGGCCGGCCAGATAGGCGGCCGCGTGGGGATTGTGCCCGACATCCAGCAGCAACGTCAGCGGCTTGCCCTTCCAGTCCAGCGCCCTCCTCTCCAGGCGACCGCTGACCCGGGTAGCGGCAAGCGCCGTGGCGATCTCGCCGGCATTCCAGGGCAGGTCCAGCAGGGCGAAGGCCTGCAAGGCCAACGCGGCATTCTCCATGGGCAGGTCGAGCAGCGGCAGGTCGTGCAGTTCTAGCTGCCGGCCCTGGCCATCACGGCCATACCAGTGCCAGCCCTGGTCACCGATCGCCAGGTCGTAGTCGCGCCCGCGCAGGAAGAAGGGAGTCGCCAGCGCCGCCACCTGGTCGAGCAGCGGTTGCGGCGGGTCGAGATCGCCACACAGCGCCGGCCGCCCCTGGCGCAGGATGCCGGCCTTCTCGAAGGCCACCGAGTCGCGGTCGTCGCCCAGCCATTCCGCATGGTCCAGGCCGATGCTGGTGATCAGGGCCAGATCCGCGTCGACCAGGTTGACCGCATCCAGCCGCCCACCGAGACCGACCTCGAGCACGGCGGCATCCAGGCCCGCACGCTCGAACAGCCAGAAGGCCGCGAGGGTGCCCATCTCGAAATAGGTCAGGGAAATCTCGCCGCGGGCCGCCTCGACCGCCGCGAATGCCTGGCAAAGCTCGTCATCGCCGGCTTCGACGCCATCGATGACCACCCGCTCGTTGTAGCGCAGCAGGTGCGGCGAGCTGTAGACGCCGACCTTGAGCCCCCGCTGGCGCAGCAGGCCGGCGAGGAAGGCGCAGGTCGACCCCTTGCCGTTGGTGCCGGTGACCGTGATCACCCGCTGGGCGGGCTTGCCCAGCCCCAGGCGCCGCGCCACCTCCCGCGAACGCTCCAGGCCCATGTCGATGGCGGAAGGATGGAGCTGTTCGAGGTAGCTCAGCCACTCGGCAAGGGTTGCGGGCATCATGCGGCGGCGGACGGACTGGGCAGCCCCATCAGTTGGGCCAGCAGCTTGGCCAGGCGATCGGCCAGGTCACGGCGATGCACGATCAGGTCGATGGCGCCGTGCTCGAGGAGGAATTCGCTGCGCTGGAAGCCTTCCGGCAGTTTCTCGCGCACCGTCTGCTCGATCACCCGCGGGCCGGCGAAGCCCACCAGCGCCTTGGGTTCGGCGACGATGACATCGCCAAGCATCGCCAGGCTCGCGGAAACCCCGCCGTAGACCGGGTCGGTCAGTACGGAAATGAACGGCAGCCCCTCCTCGCGCAGGCGCGCCAGGACCGCCGAGGTCTTGGCCATCTGCATCAGGGAAATCAGGGCTTCCTGCATGCGCGCACCGCCGGAAGCGGAGAAGCAGACCAGCGGGCAGCGTTTTTCCAGGGCCACGTTGGCGGCACGCACGAAGCGCTCGCCGACGATCGAGCCCATGGAACCGCCCATGAACTCGAACTCGAAGGCGCAGGACACCACCGGCATGCCTTGCAGGGTCCCGCTCATCGCCACCAGGGCGTCCTTTTCACCGGTCTGCTTCTGGGCCGCGGACAGGCGATCCTTGTACTTCTTGCTGTCACGGAACTTCAGGCGGTCGACCGGTTCGAGATCGGCGCCGATCTCCTCGCGCCCGCCCTCATCCAGGAACAGATCCAGGCGCGCCCGCGCGCCGATGCGCATGTGGTAGTCGCACTTCGGGCAGACCTCGAAAGTCTTTTCCAGCTCCGGCTTGTAGAGCACCGCATCGCAGGATGGGCATTTATGCCAGAGTCCTTCGGGCACCGAGCTCTTCTTTACTTCAGAACGCATGATCGAAGGGATCAGCTTGTCTACCAGCCAGTTGCTCATGCTCTCATTCTCCAAAGCTGTTGGTCCGGATGTCGTCGGCAGACATCCACAAGCGAATTCATGGCCGCTGCAACGCAGGCGGAGCGTCGGCGGCCGTATCGACGAGGCATCCTCGCCGCTGGATTCCCGCCCTCCGATGCCACGCAAGCGCTGCGCCGGCTTCGGAAGGTCATTACGGCAGTCCGCTAATGGACGGCCAAGGCCCTCGGGCCGTCACACTCAAATCGTTGTCCGTCGCACTTCGGCGAGGAAAGCACGCACCTTGTCGGCATCCTTGATCCCCTTGCCCGCTTCCACTCCGCCGCTGACATCGACGGCGTAGGGGCGCACCCGCTCGATCGCGGCACGCACGTTCGCCGCGTTCAGACCACCGGCGAGGACCACCGGCCGCCCCAGATCATGAGGCACCAGGCTCCAGTCGAACGCCTCGCCCGTACCACCCGGCACGCCCGGAACATAGGTGTCCAGCAGGATTCCGGCAGCCTTCGGATAGCGTGCGACCTGCGCGGCGATATCATCGCCCGCCTTGACCCGCAGGGCCTTGATATAGGGACGGTGGTAGCCCTCGCAGTCCGCGGGCTGTTCGTCTCCATGGAATTGCAGGAGGTCCAGCGGGACCGCGTCGAGGATCTCGCCGAGCTCGCAGCGGCTGGCGTTCACGAACAGCCCGACGGTAGTCACGAAGGGCGGCAAGGCGGCAATGATCGTCCGCGCCTGCTGAACGCTCACCGCGCGCGGGCTCTTGGCGTAGAACACCAGGCCGATGGCATCGGCGCCCGCCTCGGCGGCGACCAGGGCATCCTCGACACGGGTGATTCCACAAATTTTGCTGCGAACGAGTGACAAGTTGCGGCACCTTTGGGGGAAAGCCCCCGGATGTTAGCAAATGGAGCTTTCAGGCGTCAGCCGCACAATCCGGGAGCGCCGAAAGGAAGTGCGGGCCGAGGTAGCGCTCCGGCAGGGCGAACTCCTCGGGGTACTCCACCTGGACCAGATACAGGCCATAGGGGTGCGCGGTCACCCCACCCTCGCGCCGGTCTCGCCCGTCCAGCACGGCCTTGGCCCAGCTCACCGGCTGTTCGCCCGCACCGATGGTCATCAGTACCCCGGCGATGTTGCGAACCATGTGGTGCAGGAAGGCGTTGGCGCGGATATCCAGCACGATCAGCTTGCCGTACGGGATCAGCTCGAGGTGATGGATGTGCTTGACCGGCGATTTCGCCTGGCACTGGGTCGCACGGAACGCGCTGAAATCATGGGTCCCCAGCAGATGGCGGCTGGCCTCGCGCATGCGCTCGATATCCAGGGGCCGGTGATTCCAGGTGACCTCCTGGGCCAGGTGCGCCGGGCGGATCTGGTCGTTGTAGATCACATAGCGATAGCGCCGCGCGACCGCCTTGAAACGGGCATGGAAATGCGCCGGCATGACTTGCGCCCAGGTCACGCTGATGTCGTGCGGCAGGTTGGCATTGGCGCCCATGATCCAGGCCTTCAGCGGACGCTGCACCTGGGTATCGAAATGCACCACCTGGCCGCTGGCGTGTACGCCCGCATCGGTGCGCCCGGCACAGACCACGCCGACCGGTGAGGCAGCGACCCTCGACAGCGCCGCTTCGAGCGCCTGCTGGACCGACGGCACGCCGGACTCCTGGCGCTGCCAGCCACGGTAGCTCGAGCCCTTGTACTCCACGCCAAGGGCGATTCTGGAAAAGCCAACGGCGGCCGTTTCGGCCGCCGCTGCAGGTGCTAACACATCAGTCATGCAGCTATACGAGACGGGCGATCAATTCGCGCGCTTCCTGTTGTTGACCGTCGCTGCCCTCGGCGAGGACCTCGTCGAGGATATCCCGGGCACCTTCCACATCGCCCATGTCGATGTAGGCACGCGCCAGGTCCAGCTTGGTCGCGGTCTCGTCCGTGCCGGAGAGGAAGTCGAAGTCATCGTCGCCCTCGAAGGCATCGTCCGGGGCAGCCGCGACGGCAGGCTTGGGCTCCGCGACAGGCTCCAACTCATCGAACTGGTCCAGCCCCGCACTCGCCTCTTCGAGCTGGGCGGCGAAATCGGCGCCGGACGGCGAAGCCACTTCGTCATCCAGGGAAAGATCGAAATCGGCGGGAAGCTCCGCCGCACCTTCCGGCAGTTCGAAGTCCAGACCGGCCCCGGACAGCTCGTCGCCTTTCGGCTCGACAGCCAGGTCGTCATCCAGGCTCAGCGAGAAATCCTCATCCGCAGTCGCGCTCGCTTCATCGAGCTCTAGGCTGAAGTCCGCCAGCTCATCCGTCGCCTTATTGGAGGTTGGTACTTCGTCCACTTCCAGGTCGAAGTCGAAACCGTCATCGACGCCAGCCGTGGAGGTGGCATCCGCATCGCTGCCCAGGTCGAAATCGACCGACGTCTCGGCAGAAGAGGCTCCGGACAGTTCGCTTTCCAGCTCGGAAGCCAGGTCATCCAGGCTGAGGTCGAATGCCTCTTCCTGCTTCGAGACCGGGGTGACCTGCTCGTCGTCGAAGGACAGGTCATCGAAATTCAGATCGTCCGCCTTGTCGGCGAGCGCAGCAGCAGCCACGCCAGCGGCTGCAACTGCGGCCATGGCCGGATACCGGCCCTTGAGCTGCTCGACCTCGGCGCTTGCACCACCGATCTCGCGCAGTTCGCTTTCCTGGCGCAGGAAGCCTTCACGGTCCCCCAGCTCGGCCTGGACTTCCATCAACTTCAGGCGCAGGTCGCTGCGATTCGGCTCATCGTTGATCGCGTTCTGCAGCAGCTCGGCCGCCTGGTTGAACCGGCCATAGGCGATGTAGATGTCCGCTTCGCCCAGGGCATCGCTGGTCTGGGCGGTCACACGATCATCCGACTGCTGCTGTTGGGTAGCCGGGGCGTCGACGCTCTCCAGCCCTTCGAACTCCGAAGCCGGCAAGTCCAGGTCGCTGGCGAAAGCGGTATCACTCTCCTCGGCGGCCAGGCTGTCCTGCAGTTCACGCTCTCTCTGAGCGTTACGCCGCGACAAGGCCATCAGCAGGATCAGCAGCACCAGCAGGCCGCTGCCACCGGCAATCCACGGCAGCATCGGATTGGCCAGCAGATCGTCGACGAAGCCCGGCTGCGGTTGTTCTTCCGCTGCGGGCGCAGGCGCGGGCCGTTCCGCCTCGACAGGCGCGGGAGCGGGTTGTTCCGCGGGAGCCTGGGCGGCCGGAGCAGGAGTCGCGGCAGGTTGCGGCGCAGCTTCTTCAGCCGGCTCTTCGCTGTAGTTGTAGTCCGGCGCCTCGGCCTGGGCATCGACAGGCTCAGGTCCGGGCGCAGGAGCGGTGGCCTGGGTGCCTTCCGGTTGCGAGGCGGCCTGTTCGGCCGGGGCAGCCGGTGCCGATTCGGCAGGCAGGACCTCGGTAGGAACCGCCTGCCCCCTGGTAGCCAGGTCGGCCTGCAGCTTGGCCAGTTGTTCGTCCTTCAGTTGAATCAGCCGCTGCAGCTTGTCCAACTGGCTCTGCAGGTCGGTCATGCGGCTTTTCAATTCGTCGTTCTCGCGACGGGTCGTATCGAGGCTTTCCTGGGTGACGGCCAGCTTGTCGGTGAGCGCCTTGCTGTCGCCGGCAGCGCCCTTGCCGGCAGCCTTGCCCGCGTCACCGGACACCAGCTTGAGGCTGTCCGCGCTTTGCGCCTGGGCCGGAGCGGCGCCAGCGGCGGCACGCTTGGTGGCGTCCAGTTGGCGAACGCCGCCGCTCGCCAGGGAACGGCCTTCACGCCACGCGGTATTCTGGACGGCCACCTGGGCGAGGGCTTCGCTCTGGGAACGGCTTCTGACCTGCTGCTCGTCTGGCAGACGAAGCACCTGTCCGCTCTTCATGCGGTTGATGTTGCCGTCGATGAACGCGTCGGGATTGAGATCCTGGATGGCCAGCATGGTCTGGTGCACAGACCCGGCGGAGCGGGTGCGCTCGGCGATCTGCCACAAGGTGTCGTTGGAAGAAGTGCGGTATTCGTTGCCCTGGATGGATGCCTGGGCGGGGGCGGCCGGACGGGTAGCGGGCGCGGCGACCGGTGTTGTCGGGCGCGGAGCCGGGGCTGCGGTGGCCGGACGCGGCGCCGGCGCGGCGATCGGCAGTTGTGGCGCGGCAGCCGTGGCGACCTGCGGCGAATAGAGCGGCGGGTCGAGCAGCAGGGTGTATTCGCGCAGCAAGCGACCGTTGGGCCAGAGCACTTCGACGAGGAAGTTGAGGTACGGCTCGCGCACCGGCTTGCTGGAAGTCACCCGGATGACGCTCTGGCCATTGGGCTTGAGAATCGGAGTGAACTTGAGATCGGTTAGGAAGTACTGGCGATCGACGCCAGCCTTGTTGAAATCCTCGGGAGAAGCCAGTTTCGGAAGTACTTCGGTCGAGTCCAGATCCCTCACGTCGAGCAAAGTGATTTCCGCATCCAATGGTTGATTCAACGCGGATTTGAGCGTGACTTCCCCCAACCCCAATGCGTGCGCCATACCGGACGTGAGCGCCGAAGCGGCTGCAATTGCCAGTACCAGTTTGCGTACCCGAACCATAGCGTTATCCCTTGTTTTATCTTTTCTCGACGGGCGAGATGGCTTTATTTGCTGCCGCTTCCGTCTTGCGACGGTTCCCCACCAGCAATGCGCCCAGCCAGTATTGCCAAGCTAGAATATTTCTTCAAATTTCTAGATAAGTATCTTTTACAGATAGTGTTTTATCAATAATTCGCCTAGCTGCACAGCATTCAGAGCCGAGCCTTTACGTGCATTATCAGACGCAATCCACAAATTGAGTTCGGCATCGTCGGTCAGCCCCGAACGCAACCGGCCTACATATACAGCATCCTGCCCGACCGCATCACCGACAACCGTCGGATAGTCGCCGGCGTCGACCAGCTCCACTCCCGTCGCGCCTTCCAGCGCCTCGCGCACAGCGACAAGGTCCACCACGCTCTCCAGCTCCAGGGAAACGCTCAGGCTATCGCCAAAGAACACCGGCGCCTGGATGCAGGTCGCCGACACCTTCAGCCCGGAATCCCCCAGTACCTGTCTTGTTTCGGCCGCCAGACGAATTTCTGAATGGGCATGCCCGCTATCATCCGGCACCCCCACCTGGGCCAGCAGGTTGAAGGCGATCTGCCGGTCGAAGAAGCGCGGCTCCAGCGGGCGCATGTTGAGCAGTTCCGTGGTCTGCCGGGCCAGTTCGGTGACACCCTCATGCCCCTGCGCCGACACGGCGAGGCAGGCGGTGACGTTGACCCGGCGCAGCGTCAGAAGGGAGCGCAAGGGAGCCAGCACCACCGCAAGCGCGGTCGCGGCGGCGCTCGGGCTGGCCAGTTGGTAAGGCGTCGACAGGGTATCCAGAACGTCGGCATTGGCCTCGGGCACCACGCGCGGCGCCTGCTCCAGAGGCAGCGCACCGCTCAGGTCGATCAGCGAACACCCCGCCGCCCGGGCTCGCGGCGCATATTCGAGGGTGATCGACGCCTCAGCCGCGAAGAACACCAGGCGCACCTGGGAAAAGTCGAAATCCTCGATGGCGCGCACCCGCAGGTTCTTGCCACGGAACGGCAGGGAGTGCCCCTGCGAATCCCGACCGGCCAACAGGTGCAGGTCGGAAACGGGGAATTCACGCTCTTCGAGCAATTGGACGAGGGTTTCGCCGACGGTGCCGGTTGCACCGACCACGGCAATAGCGAAGGACTGGGACATCGGGAAGCCTTACGCGACAGGGAAAGGACGGCACTGTAGCGCCGCCCTTGCGCGCAAGCAATTTGGCGCCGACCGGAATGGCCGGCGCCGGCAGGATCAACGCTCCAGCAGGATGCGCAGCATGCGCCGCAGAGGCTCGGCGGCACCCCACAGCAACTGGTCGCCGACGGTGAAGGCACCCAGGTACTGCGAGCCCATGTTGAGCTTGCGCAGGCGGCCGACCGGCACGCTCAGGGTACCGGTGACGGCGGTCGGGCCCAGGTCGCGGATGCTCGCCTCGCGCTGGTTCGGCACCAGCTTGACCCAGGGGTTGTGCTGGCTGATCAGCCCTTCGATGTCGGACAGCGGCACGTCCTTGTTCAGCTTGATGGTCAGCGCCTGGCTGTGGCAGCGCATGGCGCCGATGCGCACGCACAGGCCATCGACCGGGATCGGATTCTTGAAGCGGCCGAGGATCTTGTTGGTCTCGGCCTGGCCCTTCCACTCTTCGCGGCTCTGACCGTTGGGCAGCTCCTTGTCGATGTAGGGGATCAGGCTGCCGGCCAGCGGCACGCCGAAGTGGTCGACCGGGAAGCTGTCGCCGCGCATGGCTTCGGCCACCTTGCGGTCGATGTCGAGGATGGCGCTGGCCGGATTGGCCAGGTCATCGGCGACGGCGGCGTTGATCGCGCCCATCTGCTTGATCAGCTCGCGCATGTTCTGCGCCCCAGCCCCGCTGGCCGCCTGGTAGGTCATGGCGCTCATCCACTCGACCAGGCCGGCTTCGTAGAGGCCGCCCAGGGCCATCAGCATCAGGCTGACGGTGCAGTTGCCGCCGATGTAGTTCTTCACGCCGTTGTCCAGCGAGTGGTCGATGACCTTGCGGTTGACCGGGTCGAGGACGATGACCGAGCTGTCGTCCATGCGCAGGGTGGACGCGGCATCGATCCAGTAGCCCTGCCAGCCGGCTTCGCGCAGCTTGGGGAATACTTCGCTGGTGTAGTCGCCGCCCTGGCAGGTCAGGATCACGTCGAGGCTTTTCAGCTCGTCGATGCTGTAGGCGTCCTTCAGCGGCGCGGTGTCCT
This sequence comes from Zestomonas carbonaria, assembly GCF_904061905.1. Classification (GTDB taxonomy): domain Bacteria; phylum Pseudomonadota; class Gammaproteobacteria; order Pseudomonadales; family Pseudomonadaceae; genus Aquipseudomonas; species Aquipseudomonas carbonaria. The sequence goes on along the minus strand of NZ_CAJFCI010000077.1, from coordinate 118,362 downwards.
TGCCCACGGCCGGGCCCTGGCCACCCACGTTGGAAGTGGTGAAGAACACCGGCTCGATCAGGTCGAAGTCCCGCTCTTCCAGCATCCGCTGCATGAGCACGGAACCGACCATGCCACGCCAACCGATCAGACCTACACGTTTCATCGCAACTACACCTTTATTGGAAACCGACCCACCGCGCGAACGGCGGATCGGACAGATTACAGATTACGCAGCGCGGCGACTACCGCATCGCCCATTTCACGGGTACCGACCTTGGTAGTGCCCGCCGACCAGATGTCACCGGTGCGCAGCCCCTGGTCGAGCACCAGGCTCACCGCTTTCTCGATGGCATCGGCCGCCTCGGCCTTGGCGAAGCTGTAGCGCAGCATCATCGACACCGAGAGGATGGTCGCCAACGGGTTGGCGACGCCCTGCCCGGCGATGTCCGGCGCCGAGCCGTGGCACGGTTCGTACATGCCCTTGTTGTTCGCATCGAGGGACGCAGAGGGCAGCATGCCGATGGAACCGGTCAGCATGGAAGCCTCATCCGACAGAATGTCGCCGAACATGTTGTCGGTGACGATCACGTCGAACTGCTTGGGCGCGCGCACCAGTTGCATGGCGGCGTTGTCGACGTACATGTGGCTGAGCTCGACGTCCGGGTAATCCTTGGCCACTTCCTCCACCACCGCGCGCCACAACTGGCTGGAGGCGAGCACGTTGGCCTTGTCCACCGAGCACAGCTTCCTGTTGCGCAGGCGCGCCATATCGAAGCCGACCTTGGCGATGCGGCGGATCTCGCTCTCGCTGTACGGCAGGGTGTCGTAGGCCTGGCGCTCGCCGTTCTCCAGCACGCGGGACTCGCGCGGCTGGCCGAAGTAGATGCCGCCAGTCAGTTCGCGGACGATGAGGATGTCCAGGCCGGCGACCACTTCCGGCTTGAGGGTCGAGGCCTCGGCCAGTTGCGGGTAGAGGATGGCCGGGCGCAGGTTGCCGAACAGACCCAGTTGCGAGCGGATCTTCAGCAGGCCGCGCTCGGGGCGCAGCGCCGGATCGATGTTGTCCCACTTGGGTCCGCCGACCGCGCCGAGCAGCACGGCGTCGGCCGCACGGGCACGCTCCAGGGTCTCGTCGGCCAGCGGCACGCCGTACTTGTCGTAGGCCGCCCCGCCCAGTTCGTCGAAGCTCAGCTCGAAATCCAGCCGGTACTTGTCGTTGACCAGCTCCAGGACCTTGACCGCCTCGGCCATGATTTCCGGGCCGATACCATCGCCGGGGAGAACCAGAATCTGTTTTGCCATGGGGGATTTCCTTCGGAAATAGCTACAAGCTGCAAGCCACAAGCTTCAAGAGGAGCCGCTCTTATTTGCAGCTTGCCGCTTGAAGCTTGCGACCGCGGTTATTTGATTGCGCCAAACAACCAGGGCTGGCTCTGCCGGTGTTTGCCTTCGAAGGCCTTGATCGCCTCCTGGTCCTGCAGGGTCAGGCCGATATCGTCCAGGCCGTTGAGCAGGCAGTGCTTGCGGAAGGCGTCGACTTCGAAGCCGTACTGCTTGCCGTCGGGGCGGGTCACGGTCTGTGCCGCCAGGTCGATGGTCAGTTGGTAGCCTTCGGTGGCTTCGCACTGCTGGAACAGTTCGTCGACCTCTTCTTCCTTCAGGATGATCGGCAGCAGGCCGTTCTTGAAGCTGTTGTTGAAGAAGATGTCGGCATAGCTCGGCGCGATGATGGTGCGGAAGCCGTACTCTTCCAGCGCCCACGGCGCGTGCTCGCGCGACGAGCCGCAGCCGAAGTTCTCGCGCGCCAGCAGCACGCTGGCGCCCTGGTAGCGCGGGAAGTTCAGCACGAAATCCTTGTTGACCGGGCGCTTGGAGTTGTCCTGGTTCGGCTGGCCGACGTCCAGGTAACGCCATTCGTCGAACAGGTTCGGGCCGAAGCCGGTGCGCTTGATCGACTTGAGGAACTGCTTGGGAATGATCTGGTCGGTGTCGACGTTGGCGCGATCCAGCGGACAGACCAGGCCGGTGTGTTGGGTAAAGGCTTTCATCAGTCGTTTCCTCAGGCCTGGATCAGTTCGCGTACATCGATGAAGCGGCCGGTGACGGCTGCCGCCGCGGCCATCGCCGGGCTGACCAGGTGGGTACGCCCGCCGGCGCCCTGGCGGCCCTCGAAGTTGCGGTTGGAGGTCGAGGCGCAGTGCTCGCCGCTGCCCAGCTTGTCCGGGTTCATCGCCAGGCACATGGAGCAACCCGGCTCACGCCATTCGAAACCGGCCTCGATGAAGATCTTGTCGAGCCCTTCCTGCTCGGCCTGCGCCTTGACCAGGCCGGAGCCCGGCACCACCAGCGCCTGCTTGATGGTCGCGGCGACCTTGCGGCCCTTGGCCACGGCGGCGGCGGCGCGCAGGTCCTCGATCCGCGAGTTGGTGCAGGAGCCGATGAACACGCGATCCAACTGGATGTCGGTGATCGGCTGGTTGGCGGCGAGGCCCATGTACTTCAGGGCGCGGACGATGGAGTCGCGCTTGACCGGATCGGCCTCGACGGCCGGGTCCGGCACACGCTGGTCGACGGCCAGGACCATCTCCGGCGAGGTGCCCCAACTGACCTGCGGCTTGATGTCCTCGGCGCGCAGCTCGACCACGGTGTCGAAGTGCGCGTCGGGGTCGGACACCAGGTCCTTCCAGACCTCCACGGCCTTGTTCCAGTCGTCGCCCTTGGGCGCGAACGGGCGGTCCTTGACGTATTCGATGGTCTTCTCGTCGACGGCCACTAGGCCGACCCGGGCGCCCGCCTCGATGGACATGTTGCAGATGGTCATGCGGCCTTCCAGGGACAGGTCGCGGATCGCGCTGCCGGCGAACTCCAGGGCATGGCCGTTTCCGCCGGCGGTGCCGATCTTGCCGATCACGGCGAGCACGATGTCCTTGGCGGTCACGCCGAACGGCAGCTTGCCTTCCACGCGCACCTGCATGTTCTTCATCTTCTTGGCCACCAGGCACTGGGTGGCGAGCACGTGCTCGACCTCGGACGTGCCGATGCCATGGGCCAGCGCACCGAACGCGCCGTGGGTGGAAGTGTGCGAGTCGCCGCAGACCACGGTCATGCCCGGCAGCGTGGCGCCCTGCTCCGGGCCGACCACGTGGACGATGCCCTGGCGCACGTCGTTCATCTTGAATTCGAGGATGCCGAAATCGTCGCAGTTCTCGTCCAGGGTCTTGACCTGGATACGCGAGACTTCATCGGCGATCGCCTCGAGGCCGCCCTGCCGCTCGGTGCGGGTGGTCGGCACGTTATGGTCCGGGGTGGCGATGTTGGCGTCGATGCGCCACGGCTTGCGGCCGGCCAGGCGCAGGCCCTCGAAGGCCTGCGGCGAGGTCACCTCGTGGAGGATGTGGCGGTCGATGTAGATCAGCGACGAACCGTCGTCGCGCCGCTTCACCTCGTGCATGTCCCAGAGCTTGTCGTACAGCGTCTTGCCGGCCATTCGGATATACCCTCATCAGCGTCTTTCTATGCCAAGGGCAATAGCCCTTGCGCTTATGTGGGGAATGCTATGATTCCGGCACGAATAACTCAAATTCATATTTTTTATCCAAAGCATTCCAGCAAGGAATCCTTCTTTTAGTTGCAAACCACAAGCCTCAAGCCGCAAGTCAAAGCGGCTTTTTCTTGTGGCTTGCGGCTTGCCGCTTGGAGCTCTCGTATGGATCTCGCCAGCCTGAACGCCTTCATCGCCATCGCCGAGACCGGCAGTTTCTCGGAAGCCGCCGAGCGCCTGCACCTGACCCAGCCGGCGGTCAGCAAGCGCATCGCCGGGCTGGAGCAGCAGCTCAAGGTGCGTCTGTTCGACCGCCTGGGCCGCGAGGTGAGCCTTACCGAGGCCGGCCGCGCGCTGCTGCCACGGGCCTACCAGATCCTCAACGTGCTGGACGATACCCGCCGCGCCCTGACCAACCTCAGCGGCGAGGTGAGCGGTCGGCTGACCCTGGCGACCAGTCACCATATCGGCCTGCATCGCCTGCCTCCCCTGCTGCGCGCCTTCACCCGCGCGCATCCGCAGGTGGCGCTGGATATCCAGTTCCTCGATTCGGAAGTGGCCTACGAGGAAATCCTCCATGGCCGCGCCGAACTGGCGGTGATCACCCTGGCGCCGGAAACCCATCCGCCGGTCCAGGCGGTGCCGGTATGGGACGACCCATTGGACTTCGTCGCCGCCCCCGAGCACCCGCTGGCGCGCGGCAACGCGATCAGCCTTGCCGACGTGGCGCGCCATCCGGCGGTTTTTCCCGGCGACAACACCTTCACCCACCATATCGTTCGGCGCCTGTTCGAAGCGGAGGGCCTGACACCGAACATCGCCATGAGCACCAACTACCTGGAGACCATCAAGATGATGGTTTCCATCGGCCTGGCCTGGAGCGTGCTGCCGCGCACCATGCTCGACGACCAGGTCGTGCGCCTGCCGCTGCCGGGCCTCCAGCTCAGCCGCCAGTTGGGCTATATCCTGCACACCGAGCGCACCCTGTCGAACGCGGCGCGGGCCTTCATGAGCCATCTGGACGGGCAACGTCACGTCCCAGCCTGACCCCCGGAAACGAAAGGGGCGCCCGAAGGCGCCCCCAGTCTTGCCACGGTCTTCCCGAATCAGTTTTCCAGAGCCGGCCGCTCGGTATTGATCGGGATACGCTTGGGCTTGGCCTCTTCCGGCACGATGCGCTCCAGGTCGATGTTCAGCAGGCCGTTCTGCAACGCCGCGCCCTTGACCTCGATATGGTCGGCGAGGCGGAACGACAGCTTGAAGGAGCGCTGGGCGATACCCTGGTGCAGATAGGTAACGCCTTCGTTGCCCTTGTCGCGCCTGCCGCCACTGACGGTCAGCACGCCACGTTCGACCTGCAGCTCCAGGTCGCTGTCCTGGAAGCCGGCAGCGGCGATGACGATGCGGTACTGATCGTCGCCGTGCTTCTCGACGTTGTAGGGCGGGTAGGAACTGGCCTCGCCATTGCGCAACGCCGACTCGAACAGATCATTGAAGCGGTCGAAGCCGATGGATTGACGGAACAACGGAGCCAAGGAAAGTACATTGCTCATAACGATTCTCCTGAGATTTCAGCGAGTGGTTGATGGCGGGACCCGACTTCGGCATCCCGACAATCGACTAGTTAGGGTCGCTGGACAGGATTTCAAGGGCACGCTCGGCTCAGGCCGCCGCCTCCAAACGCACCCCGAGCAAGGCATCGATCCGCAGGCAATCGTTCTCGCGGCGGATCGCATCGAACAGCCGCACCGCCTCGGGATAGCTGCGGGTCAGCAGGCCGACCCACTGCTTCAGCCGCCCCGGCGCGTAGCGCGGCGACAGCTTGCGCCGGGCCTGCAGCCAGAAGTCACCGATCAGCGGCAGCAATTCCGCCCAGCTCATCTCGACGACCGGCCCGCCGGCCTGCGCGGCGGCGATCTGCCGGGCCAGGTCCGGGCGCGCCACCAGGCCACGGCCGAGCATCACGTCATCCACGCCGCTCACCGCGCGGCAGCGCTTCCAGTCGTCCAGGGTCCACACTTCGCCGTTGGCGATCACCGGCACCCTGACCGCCTCCTGCACCCGCGCCACCCACTCCCAATGCGCCGGCGGCTTGTAGCCTTCGACCTTGGTGCGCGCATGCACCACGATCTGCTGCGCGCCGCCCTCGGCCAGCGCGCGTGCGCAATCCAGGGCGTCGTCCTTGTGGTCGAAGCCGAGGCGCATCTTGGCGGTCACCGGGATCGCCGCCGGCACGCTGCGGCGCACCTCGCGGACGATGGCATGGAGCAGTTCCGGCTCCTTGAGCAGCACCGCGCCGCCACGGGACTTGTTCACCGTCTTGGCCGGGCAACCGAAGTTGAGATCGACCACCGGCGCGCCCAGCTCGGCGGCAAACGCGGCGTTGTCGCCCAGGCAGACCGGATCGGAGCCGAGGAACTGCACGCGCATGGGCGTGCCGGCGGCGGTCCGCGCACCGGCGAACAGCTCGGGAGCGAGCTTCTGGTAGGTCGAGGCCGGCAACAGGCGGTCGCAGACCCGGATGAATTCGGTCACGCACCAGTCGATTCCACCGACGCGGGTCAGCACGTCACGGAGGATTTCGTCGACCAGGCCTTCCATCGGTGCCAGGGCGATTTGCACAGCAGCAAGCTCGGGAAAATTCAGGGCGGCGATTGTAGCGAAGGTTCGCAGCCCGGATGAAATCCGGGGAGAAGTTTCCCTCTCCTCCCGGATTGCACCCGGGCTACGTCAGGCGGATCAGAGCTGTAGCGGATAGGGCTCCAGCAGCGCCGCCCCGTAGCCTTCGACGAACTCCGCCGGCATGCGCCTGGGCTTGCCGGTCGACAGTTCGATGCACACGAAGGTGGTCTGCGCGCGCAGCAGGGTGGTGGCATCGGCCGGGCGGATCAACTGGAAGCGACGGGTCATCTTCAGACGATGATCGGACTCGACGATCCAGGTACCGATCTGCAACTCGTCGTCCTCGTAGGCGCTGGCCAGGTAGTCGATCTCGTGGCGCAGCACCGCCATGGCACGGTCCAGCCGGCGGTACTCGACCAGATCCAGCCCCAGGCTCTGCGAGTGGCGCCAGGCGCAGCGCTCCATCCAGGTGACGTAGGCGGCGTTATTGGCGTGGCCGAGGCCGTCGATGTCATCGGCGGCGACCTTGAGGTCGATGGTGAAGGGCGTCGGCAAATCCCAGTTCATGCGTGATGCTCCAGGCTGCTGGCCAGCTCGCAGGCTTCGGCGGCCAGTTGGGTGATCTGGTCCCAGGCGCGGGCGCGGATCAGGTTGGCCGGCGCCACCCAGGTGCCGCCGACGCAGGCGACGTTGGGCAGGCGCAGGAAACTCAGCAGGTTGTCCGGGGTGACGCCGCCAGTGGGACAGAAGCGGATACCGGTGAACGGCCCCTTGAAACTCTTCAGCATCTTCACGCTGGCGTTGCCGTTGGCCGGGAACAGCTTCAGCGAGCGGTAGCCGTACTCCAGCGCCAGCAGCACTTCCGAGGGCGTCATCACGCCCGGCAGATAGGGCAACCCGGAATCCTCCGCCGCCGCCGCCAGACGCTCCGTGCAGCCGGGGCTGACGGCGAACTGGGCACCCGCCTCGCGCGCCTCGAGGAACTGTTCGGTGTGGATCAGGGTGCCGGCGCCGACCAGAACCTCCGGCAACTCCTTGCGGATCGCCGCCACAGCATCCAGCGCGCGCGGTGTGCGCAGGGTCACTTCCAGCACGCTCACACCACCGGCGTGCAGCGCACGAGCCACGTCGAGCGCCAGGCTGACATCCTCGATCACCAGCACCGGCAGCACCGGGCGGGCCTGTTGCAGCACCTCATCCATCCTCAGGGTCATGCTCTTCACTCCACGCAATCCCACGACAGCGTCGAAGCGCCCTGATCGGCCGGTCCGACCAGATGGCGCTGCGCCGCGAACAATTCCAATCCATAGCCGGCGGCCAGCCCGACGGGAGCGACGGCCGCCTCACGACTCCGAAGGACGTCATCCTCCACTTCCAGACGCAACACACCCTGGCGCGCGTCCAGCTCGATCCAGTCACCATCGCACACCTTGGCGAGCGGCCCGCCGCCAGTGGCCTCCGGGGTCAGGTGCAGGGCGCCGGGCACCTGGCCGGAAGCGCCGGACAGGCGCCCGTCGGTGACCAGCGACACCTGCTGCCCCGCCTGTTGCAGGTTGGCCAGCAGCGGCATCAGCTTGTGCAGCTCGGGCATGCCATTGGCACGTGGGCCTTGGAAGCGCACCACCAGGACTAGGTCACCGGTCAGTTCGCCCGCCGCATAGGCGGCCTGTACCGCCGCCTCGCTATCGAACACCCGCGCCGGCGCCCTCACCCGCCAGTGCGCGGGGTCGACCGCCGAGGTCTTGAGCATGGCGCGCCCGAGGTTGCCGCGCAGCAGCACGAAACCGCCATCGGCCACGAACGGCCGGTCGATGCGGCGGACGATATCCGGCGCCGGACTCTCCGCCGGCAGATCGCGCCAGGCCAGCCTCCCCTCCTCCAGCCAGGGTTCGCGGGCGTAATCCCGCAGGCCCTCGCCGGCGACGGTGGGCACCTCGCCGTGCAGCAGCCCGGCGCCGAGCAGTTCGCGGATGATCCATGCCGGCCCGCCGGCGGCCTGGAACTGGTTCACGTCCGCCGCGCCGTTGGGGTAGACCCGCGCCAGCAACGGAACCACCTTCGACAAGGCGGCGAAATCCTCCCAGGCCAGCTCGTAACCGGCAGCCCGGGCGATGGCCGGCAGGTGCAGGCCATGATTGGTCGACCCGCCGCTGGCCAGCAGGGCCACCACGGCATTGATCAGCACCCGCGCATCGACCTGCTCACCCAGCGGCAGGTAGCGCTCGCCCTGGCGGCTGTTACGCGCCACCAGACGCGCGGCCTCGTCGGTCAGGGCATCGCGCAACGGCGTGTGCGGATGGACGAAAGCGCTGCCCGGCACGTGCAGCCCCATGGCCTCCATCAGCAACTGGTTGGTGTTGGCGGTGCCATAGAAGGTGCAGGTGCCGTCCTGGTGATAAGCAGCCTGCTCGGCGGCCAGCAGTTCGTCGCGGCTGGCTTCGCCGCGCACGAAGCGCTGGCGGACCGCCGCCTTCTCCTTGTTGGCCAGCCCGGAGTGCATGGGGCCGGCCGGCACGAATACCGCCGGCAGGTGGCCGAAGGTCAGCGCGCCAATCAGCAGGCCGGGGACGATCTTGTCGCACACACCGAGATACAGGGCGCCGTCGAAGATGCCATGGGTCAGGCCGATGGCGGTCGCCTGGGCAATCAGGTCGCGGGAGAACAGCGACAACTGCATGCCCGCCTCGCCCTGGGTGATGCCGTCGCACATGGCCGGCACCCCGGCGGCGAACTGCGCGGTGGCGCCAACCCCGGCCAGCGCGGCCTTGAGGCGCTCCGGGTAGTCGCGCAGTGGTGCGTGGGCGGACAGCAGGTCATTGTAGCTGGAGACGATGGCGACGTGCGGCGCACCGCCCTGCTTCATGATCAGGCGCGCGTCATCCGGCTGCGCGGCCAGCGCGTGGGCCAGGTTGGAACAGCCCAGCTTGCGCCGCGGATCGCGCTCGGCGGCCTCGCGCAGGCGCTCCAGGTAACGCTGGCGGCGGACGCTGGAACGCTGCTCGAGGGCAGCGGTGACCTGTTCGACGACGGGATGCGGCATGACGATTTCCGATGACGGACTACTACCCGGCAGTGTAACGGTTCGGGACTCGTTTCGATCATTCGGGACGCCAGGTCGGATGCATGGCGTTCCACGCAGGGTGGGCTTCAACCCACCAAGCGGACCATGCTGGCGGGCTGAAGCCCACGTAGGTGCCAGGTCTGTCAGGGTGCCCAGTAGATACGCAGCGGCTGGCGCACCTGCCAGGCCAACGCGTGAATGGGCAGATCGCGACTCCGGGGCTCGTCGAGCAGCACCGCGTCGAGCAGTTCGCGCTTGCACTCTCCGAAGGCCAGCAGTCCCAGCCAGCCGCTGTCGCACAGCATGCTCAGGTTCAGCGACAGGCGCTGGCGTGGTTCGCTCGGCGCCAGGCCGGGCAATGCACCGGGCTGCGCTTGCGGGTCCAGCGCGGCGGCCAGCCCAGGCATGCCGGGGAACAGCGAGGCGAAGTGGCCATCCTCGCCCATGCCCAGCAGCACCGCCGCGAAGGGATGCCAGCCGCCCAGGTGTTGCGCCCAGCCGATGGCGGCCGCTTCCGGGGCGGAAGCCTGGCGCGGATCAAGGCAATGGGCCCGTGGCAGGCCAGCGCTCAGCAACCGCCAGTTGCTGGCCGGATCATCGCTCGCCACCCAGCGCTCATCCGTCGGGCTCAGGTCGACCCTGTCCCAGTCCAGCGCCTGTCCGCGCAACAGCGGCAACAAGAGCTGCGGGCTGCTGCCACCGGGCAACAGAAGGCCGGCGCGCGGCCTCGTCGCCAGGGTCTGGCGCAGTTGCAGACCGAGATCGTCGGCCAGTTGGCGGACACAGCTTTCACGATCGGGAAATGACAACAGCGAGGGGGATATCGTCATGGGGACTCATCGATGCAGCGGATGCCCCGATGATGCGCCATCGCGGCGCCCCACCCAAGCCCACCGGCGCACCCTACGGAGCAGGGCCGCCTGCAGATGCCGGGAGCAGAAAACAAAAAGGGCCATTCACATTGGAATGACCCTTCGAAACTCCCGCAGGGCGGGAAAATGGCGTCCCCTAGGGGACTCGAACCCCTGTTACCGCCGTGAAAGGGCGGTGTCCTAGGCCACTAGACGAAGGGGACGAAACCTTCGATGAACAAGGCCAGCACGGGGCTGGCCTTGTGTGGTGATTGGTGGAGCTAGACGGGATCGAACCGTCGACCTCTTGCATGCCATGCAAGCGCTCTCCCAGCTGAGCTATAGCCCCGGATTTTGCGTCTCTCGACGTGCAGTGCGAGCACTGCGTGAAGTGGCGTCCCCTAGGGGACTCGAACCCCTGTTACCGCCGTGAAAGGGCGGTGTCCTAGGCCACTAGACGAAGGGGACAAATCCTTCAATCAGACCGAACGCGCTGGAATTCGTTCGGCGGCAAACTTGGTGGAGCTAGACGGGATCGAACCGTCGACCTCTTGCATGCCATGCAAGCGCTCTCCCAGCTGAGCTATAGCCCCGTCGCTTGGACGGGGCGCATATTAGGGGCGCACCTGCGGGCTGTCAACAGAATTTTTCCACCGCAGTGAAAAATTTTCGTCGTTAGAACAACCACTTACCCCATAACGACTCAAGCGATGCCGGCCAGGAGTTTCTCCCACTCCTTGGTTTCCTTCTTCGATACCCCGCCAAGCAGCTCGACGGCCTGGCGCAGGCGGAAGCGCGACAGATCGGCGCCGAGGATTTCCATGGCGTCGAGCACCGACACCGAGCTGGCCTGCCCGGTGATCGCCGGGAATATCAGTGGCATCACGTCGCGCAGCTTCAGCTCCAGATGCTCGGCCACCGCCTGGATGCACGCGGTGATCCTGTCCTTCTCCCACTGGCGCAGCGCTTCCAGCTTCCAGAGGATCAGTTGCAGCACCTGGCGCACCTGGTCGGGCGACAGCTTCTTGTGCTCGAACAGCTTGGCATCGAGGGTCACGCCACCGGTAAAGAAGAAACCGGCCAGCGGGGCGATCTGGCTGAAGGTTTCCACCCTGCCCTGCACGTGCGGGGCGATCTTCATCAGGTAATCGCTGTTGAAGGCCCATTTCTGCACCTCGGCGGCGAAGCGCTCCAGCGGCAGCTCGCGCAGCCACTGGCCGTTCAGCCAGGAGAGCTTTTCCAGGTCGAAGATCGGCCCGCCCAGGGAAACCCGCGACAGGTCGAAGTGCTCGATCATCTCGGCCAGGGAGAATTTCTCGCGCTCGTCGGGCATCGACCAACCCATGCGGCCGAGGTAGTTGAGCATCGCCTCGGGCAGGAAGCCCATGCGCTGGTAGAAGGTGATCGAGGTGGGGTTCTTGCGCTTGGACAGCTTGCTCTTGTCCGGATTGCGCAGCAGCGGCATGTAGCAAAGCGCCGGCTGCTCCCAGCCGAAATATTCGTAGAGCTTGATCAGCTTGGGCGCCGAAGGCAGCCACTCTTCGCCACGCAGCACGTGGGTGATGCCCATCAGATGGTCGTCCACCACGTTGGCGAGGAAGTAGGTGGGCAGGCCGTCGGCCTTCATCAGTACCTGCATGTCCATGCGGTCCCACGGGATCTCGACGGTGCCGCGCAGCATGTCCGGGACTTCGCAGATGCCCTCGCTGGGCACCTTCATGCGCACCACGTGGGATTCGCCCGCGGCGATGCGGCGCTGCGCCTCGGCCGGATCGATGTGCAGGCAGTGGCCGTCGTAGCGCGGGGTTTCCTTGTTGGCCATCTGCTCGGCACGCACCTTGTCCAGGCGCTCGGCGGAGCAGAAACACGGGAAGGCGTGGCCCTTGGCGACCAGTTCGTCGGAGTACTTCTTGTAGATCTCGCCGCGCTCGCTCTGCCGGTAGGGACCGTGCGGGCCGCCGACGTCCGGGCCCTCGTCCCACTCGATGCCGAGCCAGCGCAGGGCGTCGAAGATCTGCTGTTCGGACTCGCGGGTCGAGCGCAACTGGTCGGTGTCCTCGATGCGCAGGATGAACTGGCCGCCGTGCTGCCGTGCGAAACACAGGTTGAACAGGGCGATATAGGCGGTGCCGACGTGCGGATCGCCAGTGGGCGACGGCGCGATGCGGGTGCGAACAGTGGTCATGGAAGTCTCTCGAAAAGAGGGGCGAAACGAAGGATGGATCAAAGGCGCGATGTTATCAGGCGGACCGACGCCGGCTCCAGCACAAGGCCCTCGCCCACCGGCAGGCTGCCCATGAGGAAATCGAGGAAGGCCTTGACCTTCATCGCCTGGAAACGCCGCGACGGGTAGATCGCATAGATTTCGCCGGAAGGCAGTTGCGCCTGCGGCAGCAGTTGCACCAGCGTCCCGTCCTCCAGCGCCTCCTCGCAGATCATCGCCGGCAGTCCGCAGATACCGGCCCCGGCGATCGCCGCCTCGCGCACGAAGGTGATGTTGTTGCAGAACAGCACCCGCTGGCAGGGCACGTTCTCGCTCAGCAGCGGCCAGTAGCGCTGCGAGTCGCTGGGCAGCAGGATCGCCCGATGGCCGGCCAGGTCGGCGGTCGCCAGCGGCGTGCCGTGGGCTTTCAGGTAGCCCGGGCTGGCATAGAAGCAGCGCCGGCTCTCGAACAACTTGCGAGCGATCAGTGTGGAGTCCTGCGGCTGGCCGAGCGTGATGGCGATGTCCACGCCCTCCTCCACCACGTCCACGTTACGCGAAGTAAGCTCCACTTCGGCGGTGATCTGCGGGTATTGGCGCATGAAGGCGCCGAGCACGCGGCCGAGGAACAACTGGCCGAACTCGATCGGCGCGGTGATTCGCAGCAGCCCCGCCGGTTCCTGCTGCAACTGCATCACCGCCTGCTCGGCCTCGGCGAAGTCCAGCATGATCTGCCGACAGCGCTCGTAGTAGGCCTGGCCCACCTCGGTCAGGCGCAACTTGCGCGTGGTGCGGTTGAGCAGCCGCACGCCGAGACGCTCTTCGAGCAGGGCGATCCGCCGGCTGACCGTCGACTTCTGCATGCCCAGCACCTGGGCGGCAAGGGTAAAGCTGTGGCACTCCACGACGCGCGTGAACACCAGGGCATCATCCAGCCCCATTATTGTTCCCCATAAGCAACAAAGTTTCCGGAGTGTAGCGGCTACTGACTTGCATGGAACACTGTTAAATTTCCTCACACTTTTGCCCGCCTTTCGAGCATCCGCATGCCTGCCCAACTGCAACGCCGCCTGACGATCTTCCTCGCCCTCCTCGGCCTGGTCGCCGCCGCCCTGCTCGCCCACTGGTTCTTCGTCAGCCGCTTCGTCGAAACCACCGACAATGCCTATGTGCAGGGCGAGATCACCCGTGTATCCAGCCAGCTCGCCGCGCGGATCGACGAAGTGCTGGTGCACGACAACCAGCACGTGGAGAAAGGTCAGTTGCTGGTGAGGCTGGAAGCCGACGATTTCCGGCTCGCCGTCGAACGCGCCCGCGCCAACCTGGCCACCCGCGAGGCAGAGCGGACCCAGGCGCAGAGCAAGCTGACCCAGCAGGCCAGCCTGATCGCCGCCAGCCAGGCGGACCTCGCGGCCAGCCAGGCGACCCTGGGCCGCGCCCAGCTCGACCTGTCCCGCGCACAGACCCTGCGCAAGCCTGGCTACGTCTCCGAGGAGCGCGTCACCACCCTGGTCGCCGACAGCCACGTGGCTCGTTCGCGGGTGTCCAAGGCGCAGGCCGATCTCGACGCCCAGCGCCAACAGGTCGACACCCTGAATGCCGAGCTCAAGCGCCTCGACGCGCTGCTCGCCACCGCCCGCGCGGAACTGGCCCAGGCCGAGCTGAACCTGTCGCGCACCGAGATCCACGCGCCGATCAGCGGCCTGGTCGGCCAGCGCTCCGCGCGCAACGGCCAGTTCGTGCAGGCCGGCGCCTACCTGCTGTCGGTGGTGCCGGACGAGGACATCTGGATCCAGGCCAACTTCAAGGAAACCCAGATCGGCCGCATGCACGCCGGCCAGCCGGCCGAGCTGGTGTTCGACAGCTTCCCCGACACGCCCATCGAGGGCCGCGTGGACAGCCTGTTCGCCGCTTCCGGCGCGCAGTTCAGCCTGCTGCCGCCGGACAACGCCACCGGCAACTTCACCAAGGTGGTGCAACGCATTCCGGTGAAGCTGACCTTCTCCGCCGACAACCCGTTGCGCGGCAAGATCCGTCCCGGCATGTCGGTGCTGGTCAAGGTGAGCCTGAAGGCCGAAGCCAGTGGCGGCTGATGCGCTGATCCGCCCTACCGCCGAACCCACGCGCCGCGACTGGATCGCGGTGATGAGCGCCATGCTCGGCGCCTTCATGGCGGTGCTGGACATCCAGATCACCAACTCCTCGCTCAAGGACATCCAGGGCGCGCTGTCGGCCACCCTGGAAGAAGGTTCGTGGATTTCCACCTCCTACCTGGTGGCGGAGATCATCATGATCCCGCTCACCGCCTGGCTGGTGCAGTTGCTGTCGGCGCGGCGCCTGGCACTCTGGGTGTCGCTGGGCTTCCTGGCCTCCTCGCTGCTCTGCTCGATGGCCTGGAGCCTGGAGAGCATGATCGTGTTCCGCGCCATGCAGGGCTTCACCGGCGGCGCGCTGATCCCGCTGGCCTTCACCCTGACGCTGATCAAGCTGCCCGAGCACCACCGCGCCAAGGGCATGGCGCTGTTCGCCATCACCGCCACCTTCGCGCCGTCGATCGGACCGACCCTGGGCGGCTGGCTGACCGAGAACTGGGGCTGGGAATACATCTTCTATATCAACATCCCGCCGGGCCTGCTGATGATCGCCGGGCTGCTCTACGGCCTGGAGAAGAAGGCACCGCACTGGGAACTGCTGAAGACCACCGACTATGCCGGCATCGTCACCCTCGGCGTCGGGCTGGGCTGCCTCCAGGTGTTCCTCGAGGAAGGCCACCGCAAGGACTGGCTGGAGTCGCAACTGATCGTCGGCCTGGGCAGCATCGCCCTGGTCAGCCTGATGCTGTTCGTCATCCTGCAACTGTCGAAGCCCAACCCGCTGATCAACCTGGGTGTGCTGCGCGAGCGCAACTTCGGCCTGTCGAGCATCTCCAGCGTCGGCCTGGGCATCGGCCTGTACGGTTCGATCTACGTGCTGCCGCTCTACCTGGCGCAGATCCAGGGCTACAACGCGCTGCAGATCGGCGAGGTGATCATGTGGATGGGCATTCCCCAGTTGTTCCTGATCCCGCTGGTGCCCAAGCTGATGAAGGTGATCAGCCCGAAACTGCTGTGCGCCGCCGGTTTCGGCCTGTTCGGCTTCGCCAGTTTCGCCTCCGGGGTACTCAACCTGGACTTCGCCGGCGAGCAGTTCAACCATATCCAGATCATCCGCGCCCTCGGCCAGCCGCTGGTGATGGTGACCGTCTCGCTGATCGCCACCGCCTACATCCTGCCGCAGGACGCCGGCTCGGCTTCGAGCCTGTTCAACATCCTGCGCAACCTCGGCGGCGCCATCGGCATCGCCCTGCTGGCCACCCTGCTCGACAGCCGCGCCAAGGTGTATTTCGACTACCTGCGCGAATCCCTGGTCCCGAGCAACCCGCAGGTCGCCGAACGCCTGGCGCTGCTCACCGAGCGGCTCGGCAGCGAGCAGGCCGCGCTCGGCAAGCTCAGCGAAATCGCCCACCAGCAGGCGGCGATCATGGCCTACAACGACGCCTTCCACTTCATCGGCATCGCCCTCGGCGTCAGCATGCTCGCCGTACTGCTGACCCGCCCTCTGCCGCCCGGAACCACCGGCGGCGCGGCCCATTGAGCTGATTTCGTAGGGTGGGCTTCAGCCCACCAGGCAACGCTCGGCTCCGCTCGGTGGGCTGAAGCCCACCCTACGGGAGTGGTATCGGCATCAGACTTGCAACAGACGCTCGCGCAGCGCATGGATCTCGTCGCGCACCTGGGCGGCGGCTTCGAATTCCAGGTCGCGGGCCAGTTGCATCATCTTTTCTTCGAGCTGGCGGATGCGCTTGGTGATCTCGCTCGGCGAACGCAGCTCGTTTTCGTAGCGGCCGCTCTCCTCCGCCACCTTGGCGATGCTCTTGCGCTTGCCGCTGCGCGAGCCGGGCACGGTAGCCCCCTCGAGGATGTCGCGAACATCCTTCTTGACGCCCTTCGGCACGATGCCGTGGGCCTCGTTGAAGGCGATCTGCTTGACGCGGCGCCGCTCGGTCTCGCCGATAGCGCGCTGCATCGAGCCAGTCATGTTGTCGGCATAGAGGATCGCCTTGCCGTTGAGGTTGCGCGCCGCGCGGCCGATGGTCTGGATCAGCGAGCGCTCGGAACGCAGGAAGCCTTCCTTGTCGGCATCGAGGATCGCCACCAGCGCGACCTCCGGCATGTCCAGGCCCTCGCGCAGCAGGTTGATGCCGACCAGCACGTCGAAGGTACCGATGCGCAGGTCGCGGATGATTTCCACCCGCTCGACGGTCTCGATGTCCGAGTGCAGGTAGCGCACCCGCACACCGTGATCGGCCAGGTAGTCGGTGAGGTCCTCGGCCATGCGCTTGGTCAGGGTGGTGACCAGCACCCTCTCGGCGACCGCCACGCGCTTGTGGATCTCCGAGAGCAGGTCGTCGACCTGGGTGGTGGCCGGGCGCACCTCGACCTCCGGGTCGACCAACCCGGTGGGGCGCACCACCTGTTCGATCACCCGCCCGGCGTGATCGGCCTCGTAGGGCCCAGGCGTGGCGGACACGAAGATGGTCTGCGGGCTCGCCGCCTCCCACTCCTCGAAGCGCAGCGGCCGGTTGTCCAGCGCCGAGGGCAGGCGGAAGCCGTATTCCACCAGGGTTTCCTTGCGCGAGCGGTCGCCCTTGAACATCGCGCCGATCTGCGGAACCGTGACGTGGGACTCGTCGATCACCAGCAGCGACTCGTCCGGCAGGTAGTCGTAGAGGGTCGGCGGCGGCTCGCCCGGCGCCCGGCCGGAGAGATAGCGCGAGTAGTTTTCGATACCGTTGCAGTAACCCAGCTCCAGGATCATCTCCAGGTCGAAGCGGGTGCGCTGCTCCAGGCGTTGCGCCTCGACCAGCTTGTTGTTGGCACGCAGCCATTCCAGGCGCTCGGCCAGTTCGAGCTTGATCGCGTCCACCGCGCCAAGCAGCGTTTCGCGCGGGGTGACGTAGTGGCTCTTCGGGTAGAAGGTGAAGCGCGGCAGCTTCTTGATCACCTCGCCGGTCAGCGGATCGAAGGCCGCCAGGCTCTCCACCTCATCGTCGAACAGCTCGACGCGGATGGCCTCCAGCTCGGACTCGGCCGGGAAGATGTCGATCACATCGCCACGCACGCGGAAGCTCGCGCGGGCGAAATCCAGGTCGTTGCGGGTGTACTGCAACTCGGTCAGGCGGCGCAGCAAGGCGCGCTGGTCCATTTTGTCGCCACGGTCGATGTGCAGGACCATCTTCAGATACTCCTCCGGGCTGCCCAGGCCGTAGATGGAGGAGACGGTGGCGACCACGATGGCATCCGGCCGCTCGATCAGCGCCTTGGTCGCCGACAGACGCATCTGTTCGATGTGGTCGTTGATCGAGGCATCCTTCTCGATGAAGGTGTCGGAGGACGGCACATAGGCTTCCGGCTGGTAGTAGTCGTAGTAGGAAACGAAGTATTCCACTGCGTTGTGCGGGAAGAACGCCTTGAACTCGCCGTAGAGCTGCGCCGCCAGGGTCTTGTTGGGCGCCAGAACCAGGGTCGGGCGCTGCACCTGGGAGATCACGTTGGCAATGCTGAAGGTCTTGCCGGAGCCGGTCACGCCGAGCAGCGTCTGGTGCGACAAGCCTGCCTCGAGCCCCTCGACCATCTGGCGAATGGCCTCCGGCTGGTCGCCGGCAGGCTGGAATCTGGTCACGAGCTGGAACTGGGACATGGCTTACCTCGATGAAGGGGGCTCGCTCGCCGGTCGCATTCCGGACACAGGGACCACCCCGCCTAAAAACAGTGGCAATCAACGACTGTGACGCACTCCGACAGACTACGTCAAAAGCAGAGTGTCGCGGACGACGGAACCGGCGATGAAGACGCACCGCCCTTTTCAGCCGTTTCTCGCGCAGAACGCCTGTATTTCAGACGTTTTCACTGTCGCCGCGCACCCCCGGGACCGCTATACTAGCGCCCCGTTTAGGCGCCCCCCAACGCTCGCTGACGGGGGGCACATGGCCCCCACCCTCACCTTCGAGCTGCCGCATTCATCATGAGTCTCTTCTCCGCCGTCGAAATGGCTCCGCGCGACCCCATCCTGGGCCTCAACGAAGCATTCAACGCCGACACCCGTCCGACCAAGGTCAACCTGGGTGTGGGGGTCTACTACAACGAAGAAGGTCGAATTCCGCTGCTGCGCGCCGTCGCCGAGGCCGAGAAGGCCCGCCTGGCCGCCCATGCGCCGCGCGGCTACCTGCCGATCGAGGGCATCTCCGCCTATGACCAGGCCGTGCAGAAACTGCTGTTCGGCGCCGATGCCGCGCTGATCGCCGAAGGTCGCGTAGTCACCACCCAGGCCCTGGGTGGCACCGGCGCGCTGAAGATCGGCGCCGACTTCCTCAAGCGCCTGCTGCCGGACGCCGTGGTCGCTATCAGCGACCCGAGCTGGGAAAACCACCGCGCGCTGTTCGAATCGGCCGGTTTCCCGGTGCAGAACTACCGCTACTACGATCCCTTCAGCAACGGCGTCAACCGCGGCGGCATGCTCGAAGACCTGCGCAGCCTGCCATCTCGCTCCATCGTGGTGCTGCACGCCTGCTGCCACAACCCGACCGGCGTGGACCTCAAGCTCGAGGACTGGAAAGCCGTGCTGGAAGTCCTGCGCGAGCGCGAGCACGTGCCTTTCCTGGACATCGCCTACCAGGGGTTCGGCGACGGCATCGAGCAGGACGCCGAAGCGGTGCGCCTGTTCGCCGAATCCGGGCTGCAGTTCTTCGTATCCAGCTCCTTCTCCAAGTCCTTCTCGCTGTATGGCGAGCGAGTCGGCGCTCTGTCCATCGTCACCAACTCGCAGGAAGAAGCCAGCCGCGTGCTGTCCCAGGTCAAGCGGGTGATCCGCACCAACTACTCCAACCCGCCGACCCACGGCGCCACCGTCGTCGCAGCGGTGCTCAACAGCCCGGAACTGCGCGCCTTGTGGGAAGAAGAGCTGGGCGAAATGCGCGACCGCATCCGCAGCATGCGCCTGGCCATGGTCGAGCAACTGGCGGCATTGGGCGCCAAGCGCGATTTCGGCTTCGTTGCCGAGCAGCGTGGCATGTTCTCCTACTCGGGCCTGACCGTCGAACAGGTCGAGCGCCTGAAGACCGAGTTCGGCATCTATGCGGTCGGCACCGGACGCATCTGCGTCGCCGCACTGAACAGCCGCAACCTCTCTGCGGTGACCAGCGCAATCGCCCGGGTCCTGTAAAAACGACGAGGGGAAGTCGGCAAGACTTGACTTCCCCTTTTTAATCAGTAGGATACGCACCGTTGTTCCGCGATAGCTCAGTCGGTAGAGCAAGTGACTGTTAATCACTGGGTCCCTGGTTCGAGTCCAGGTCGCGGAGCCAGATTCAAAAGCCCCAGGTGGAAGCCCGGGGCTTTTTGTTTGCCGGTACTGAACTCTCACCAGGGACTACGTCCCAGGTTATTCGGCCACCCCTTCGGGGCCGCGCTGAAGCGCGTTCGGCTGACGCCGTCGAGTCCAGGTCGCGGAGCCAGATTCGAAGCCCCAGGTGAAAGCCTGGGGCTTTTTCGTTTCTGGTGGGTTTGCCGCGTAGGGTGGGCTTTAGCCCACCATCCAGGCTCGAACTCTGTGCGGTGGGCTAAAGCCCACCCTACGTTTACGTTCAGTCCAGAATGCAAAAAGGCCGGTCATTCGACCGGCCCATCCAGCACGACTCGCAATCAGTTGATCGTCAACTTATCGCGATTCTTATCCAACGTCGCCGCGCCAATCCCCTTCACCTCCAGCAGTTCGTCCACCGCAACGAACGGACCGTTCGCCTCGCGGTATTCGACGATAGCCTCGGCCTTGGTCGCCCCGATACCAGTCAGCTCACGCTGCAGGGTTTCGGCGTCGGCGGTGTTGAGGTTCACTTTGCCTTCGACCACATGCACAGCAGCGGCAGAGCTACCAGCCCGAACCTTGGAGGGCTCGGCCGCCACAGTGGCTACGGAGAGAGTTGCAAAAACAGCGAACAGCAGAGAGGAAACGCGTCCCTTGAACATATTGAAGCTCCATTTCATCAGTTGACATCGGCGCGGCTATTCCGCGCATTCCGAACCTAGCCCCAACCGGACCCGGCATCAAAGCTCCGGGTCCTGAAACTTTGAAGCGCGTCGCAAATGAATCCAGTCGACGATATCTCCCTCCGGGGCATAGCCACTCACCGCACCATGCAGCAACTCCCTGACCCGCACATAATCATCACCCTCGATGGCCTGCAGCAGCGCCTCGAGTACTGACTTCAAGGCATCCCAGGACAGATGCTCTTCGTTGGCCCGCATGATCATAGGATGCTCGGTGCTACTGACGTTATCGCCGATCAACAACTCCTCGTAGAGCTTCTCGCCAGGGCGCAGGCCGGTGAACTCGATGGCGATGTCGCCATGAGGGTTCTTTTCCGAGCGCACGCGTAGCCCGCAAAGGCGAATCATCCTCTCAGCCAGCTCGACGATCCTTACCGGGCGGCCCATGTCCAGCACGAAGACATCCCCTCCCTGCCCCATCGCGCCCGCCTGGATGACCAACTGGGCAGCCTCGGGAATGGTCATGAAATATCGGGTGATGCCCGGGTGTGTCACCGTCACCGGACCGCCGCGCAAGATCTGTTCCTGGAAGCGCGGAATCACCGAGCCGGAAGATCCCAGTACATTGCCGAAACGCACCATGGTGAAACGGGTCTTGTTGACCCGGTGCAGGCCATCCCGATCATCGAACATCACCGGAGCGGGCTCGCGACTCAGGGCCTGCAACAGCATTTCCGCCAGTCGCTTGGTGCACCCCATCACGTTGGCCGGGCGCACCGCCTTGTCGGTCGAAACCAGCACGAAGTTCTCCACTCCCGCCCGTACCGCTGACTGAGCGGTGTGCAACGTCCCGATCACATTGTTCAACACACCCTCGGCGATGTTTTGCTCGACGATCGGAACATGCTTGTAGGCGGCGGCGTGATAGACAGTGTTCACCTGCCAGGTATGCATCAGTTCGTGCAGACGCCCCGGATTACGCACCGAGCCCAGGACAGGTATCAGGCGTATCGCAAGCCCCTCGCGTTCGACTCTTCGAATCAAATCGGCATGAATGCTGTACAGGTTGAACTCGCTATGGTCCAGCAACAACAGGACCTCGGGGGCGCAGCCAAGAATCTGCCGACATAGCTCTCCGCCGATGGAGCCTCCTGCCCCGGTGATCATCACCGAACGTCCACGGATACAGCGCTCGAGCAGCGCCTGCTGTGGAGGCACCGCATCGCGCCCGAGCAGGTCCGCGATATCCACCTCCTGGATGTCATCGACCCGAACCCGGCCACTGGCGAGTTCGCTGACATCCGGCACGGTGCGCACGTGCAAGGGAGTGTCCTCCAGCATCTCGAGAATTTCCCGGCGCCGCGCCCTTGAAGCCGAGGGAATCGCCAGGAGAATTTCCTGCGCCCCGGTACGCTCGATCATTCGCTGGATATGGGCAGGCTTGTAAACCAGTAGCCCGGCGATCACCCGGTAGGCCAGGCTCTCGTCGTCGTCGACGAACGCCACCGGACGCATCACCCGCCCCGAACGCAGGGCCGCCACCAACTGGTTGCCCGCCCCACCCGCGCCATAGATAGCCACCTTGCGCAGGCCATCCTCCTGCCGCCCAGTGATGAAGGGAAACTGCTGGCTGGCCACGTACCAATCGCCCAGGAAGTACTGCCGCATGGCCAGGCGTAAACCGCCAATCAGCATCAGGCTCAACCACCAGTAGTTGAACACCAGGGAGCGCGGAACCACGACAGGCGCTTCCCTATACAGGTAGAGCAGCAAGGCAAGCAGCAGGACGGAAAGGGTGACCGCCTTGAAAATGGCGAGCAGCGCATCGTTGCCGAAGTAGCGCATGACTGCCCGGTACATGCCGAGACGAATGAAGATCGGAATGGAAACCAGCGGGGCAACGGCGAACAGCCAGAAATGATCACCGAAAGGATCGATGGGGCCATCGAATCCCAGGCGCACAACGAATGCCAGCCACAGCGCCAGCCAGATCAATACGACATCCGTGGCGACCTGCAACATGCGCTTGTGGTGGCGCGGCAAACCCAACAGGGTGGAACGCAGTGAGTCGATCATTTGTTGTTATTGCTCACTTAACGGCTGTCCATTCTGCGTCTCGGCGGATGGGAGTCTGTCCATGTCCAGTGGGATTCTGGACGCAGCCACCGCCGCTGTGAAGCATCTATCGAAAACGACGAGCCCTCGCAAAACCGCTACTCTCGTGCTCCAGCACGAAATGCCCATGCCAGCCAGCACAGCGGCATATAAGCCAACAGCAGCCCCACCCCACCCGACAGCCCGCCAGCCACAACCCATAGCGCCCAGGGCAGCAGCCAGAACAGGTTGACTGCCGCAACCGCCAGGGTAACCGGCAGATGCCCACCGAAACGCCGTGCGGCCGTTTGATAGGCATGACTACGGTGGGCCTGATGCCATTTTTCACCACGCAACATGCGGTGCAGCAGCGTCCAGGTAGCGTCCACCACGAACACTCCGAGCAGGATCAACCAACTCCAGAACAGCTCGGGAGAGATCCAGGCCGCCTGAAGCAACAGGCCGCCGAGCACCATCCCCAGGAATCCGCTACCGGCATCCCCCATGAAAATCCGGGCCGGCGGCCAGTTCCAGAACAGAAAGCCCGCCACAGCGGAAGCCAGCAACAACGGGACAGCCGCATGCACCCATGCACCCGATATCCAGTAGAGCAGAGCCCCCCCCAGACATACGGAGATCGCCTCGATAGCGGCAATACCATCGAGACCATCCATGAAGTTGTAGAGATTCAGCAGCCAGACCAGGAAGAGCAACGCCAGAGCAGCGCCCAGCATCCCCGGCTCGACAAGGAGCCCGAACAGATCCAGCTCCGGCAATCCGCCGAGCCACACCAGCATCCAGAGCGAACAGAGCCCATGGACCAACAGGCGCCACGCAATGGCAACGGGCGCATGATCATCGAGAAAGCCTATGGCAGCCACGCCGGCTCCAGCCACCAGCAAGGCCCACAGGAAAGTCCAGGGCAGCAGACCGGCCAAATACAGTGGCGGCAAAGCGGCAAGAAAACAGACGACAATAGCGACACCGCCACCACGTGGGGTCGGTACCGTATGGGAGCTGCGTCCATTAGGCATATCCAGCAAGCGTTGCGCCCGCGCGTAATGCAGCAGTCCGCCGGTCAGCCCGAACGAAAGCACACCCACCACAGGGAGTAGCCACCACAGCAGTTCCATTCAGCCCCCAGGAAGCTCCATCCACCGCCCCAAAACCTCACTGGGCGGCTTGATATGCTTCGGCTGTACGCCTCAGCGCCTCTTCGACAGTCAGCGGCGGCGTCCATCCTAGCAACTCGCGGGTCTCGCTGATATCCACCTGGAGAAAGCCGCAAAGACGCTGGCTCAGCGCTGGCCGCCCCAGCAAGGTTGCTCCCAATTCCAAGCAACGAGGTGGAATCGGCAGCAGCCTGGCCGAACGCCCCATGGCTCTTCCCAAGCGACGCAGCAACTCGGGAGTGGAAAGGTCCTCGTCATCGCTAGCCAGCAGGACCCGGCCCGCAGCCGCGGGGTGCTCGACACAGAGCAACACCAGGTCGACCAGATTGTCCAGCGCCAGAAGACTACGGCGGTTATGCACTGCCCCCAAGGGCAATGGAACCCCTCGGCTCAGCCAATCCATCATGCTGCGGAAATTGGCACCTACACCTGGGCCATAGACCAGCGGCGGCCGGATGATCACCACCTCCATGGAGGTTTCCTCTGCCAACGCCAGCAGAGCCTGCTCGGCCTCCATCTTGGAGATGGCATAGGCATCGGCGGGAGCGTAAGAGTCCCCGACTCGGAATGGCCTCCCCGGGGCACTGGTCTCGCCATGCACCTTCACCGAGCTCAGGAAGACGAACCGCCTGACGCCCTGCTCCGCTGCCTGTCGAGCAAGGCGCAAAGTGCCTGTCACATTGACTACCCGGAAAGCCGCAAGCGGATCCCGCTCGGACTCTGCCAATACATGCACACGAGCGGCACAGTGGATGACCACATCGACCTGTTGCAGGGCAGGTGCCCAATCGGTGATCGCTCCAATATCCCCGATCTCGATATAGCGGACGCCCAGAATAACCGCCCCTGCACGACGTCCAGCAAGTATCAACTCATGATCGGTCCACGAGTCGACCCCGCGGGCCACCGCAGAGCCGATGAAGCCGGTGCCTCCCGTCAACAGAATGCGCATACGACCCCATGCTTCACACCCACAAACTGCATGCCCAAGAGCTACCGGTCGCCGGCTAACTTACCCCTACGCGCAGGTACGGCCAGCAGTATCGCCAGAGGCAACCAGAACACCGTCCAGTAGACCCCAGGGCGGGTGAATATGCGCTCGACATCGGTCAGCATGGCGATCAAGGCGAACACCAGTGCGGGGAAGGCCAGCCTCACCCACGGGTCGTCCCGCAGCTTCCAGACCTTATGGGCCACCACCAACAATCCTGCGGCCATCAGCCCCAAGGCAACCAGGCCACTATCGTAGACCAGCTGCAAGAACAGGCTGTGAGCATGGAAGATGATGCTTCTACCGTCAGGCCAGACAAAAGAGAATGGCGTTCCCAGGCCATAACCGAACAACCAGTGCCCCGGCATCACCGCCACGAAGTGATCCCAGATCAGTTCGCGACCGGAAAGTTGGCGGGTCTGAACTTCGAACAACAAGCGGTCCCACCACAGAAATACTGCGACGGCCATACAAAGCAAACCCAACCCCAGCAACCACCAGCCACGCCGGGAACGTTGCATCAACACCACTGCAAAAGCGCTACCCAGCATGCCAAACCAGGCACCACGGGTGTAGGTCAGCAATACATAGAGCGCCAGTACCGCGAACACCAGCAACCAGAAAGCGGCTGCGCGCAACGACGTACGTTTATCTACAACAACACCCAAGGCCCAGCTAGCCACCGCGCCATGAAAAATACCTGCGACCACCGGCCAATCGTAATTGGCGAAATCACCGATCCCCAGGCGGTCGATACGGAAGGCCCGGTAAGCCAATGGCTTCTCGAGCCAAGCGAACTGATATAGCAGACTGGCCAAAGCTCCTAGCGCTACTCCTGCGACACCGAACAGAAGCGCCATGCGCAGAAAGCGATCGTCCAGGTCCAACAAACAGTGGACCGCCAAGAAAAAGGCAGCAATCGCAAAACCACGCTTGGCCAGAGACCAAGGCTCTTCCGAGCTCCCCCAAAGTGCGCTGAGCCCCACCCACAGCAACAGAAGCAGCCAGGGGTAGTAGTGCCAGCCTGGCCAGGAGACACGACCGCTGACCAGCAGTCCCAATCCATAGGCCAATGCCGGTACCAGCAGCCATAGATAGACCTGAGCATTACGAGCGCTGCCGGATTCGAACCAGACATAACCAGATATCTGGATGAACAGACCCACCGCCATCATCCAGAGCAATACCGAACGCCAAACAGCCGTGTCGCCGATCAAACCAGACAGACTCTTCGTTTCAACCTTCACATACTTCTCGCTATACGATTTCTGTCGGGCGCCTCAAGACGACTCCCCTATCAATAGGCGTTCTTGCCTATGAACCCCTTGAACACCGTCAGAAAAATAATCTTGAGGTCCAGCCACAACGACCAGTTGTCGATGTACCACAGGTCGTGCTCCACCCGCTTCTGCATCTTCTGCAAAGTGTCGGTTTCGCCACGGTATCCATTCACCTGTGCCCAACCGGTGATCCCCGGCTTGACCTTGTGGCGCTGCATATAGGACTCGACCAGATCCTTGTAGTACTCGTTGTGTGCCAGCGCATGGGGGCGGGGCCCGACAATGGACATGCGCCCCTGCAGTACGTTAAAGAACTGCGGCAACTCATCCAGGCTGGTGCGGCGCAGGAAGGCTCCGAGTGGTGTTACCCGTGGATCGTTACGCGCAGCTTGGGTAACGGAGCCGTCCGTTTCCTTGTGCACAACCATGGAGCGGAACTTGTAGACCTTGAACTTCTTGCCATTGATCCCGGTGCGATACTGCTTGAACAGCACCGGCCCCGGCGAACCCAACTTGATGGCAAGGCCGATCAGCAGGCAAACAGGCAGGATAAGCAACGATATCAGGCTACCAACCACCAGATCCTCCAAGCGCTTGACGATCCGTGCCGGCCCATCCATAGGACTGCAACTGAGATCCAGGGAATAGCGCCCGGCGATTTTGCTGACCTTGTGATTGAGCAGGGGAATCTCCCCCAGATCGGGGAAAAAGCGCACCTCGACCGTGTGGTGACGAAGGGCGTAGAGCACCTGCCCCAGGGCATCCCCCTCCTTGAGCGGCAGGCACAGCCATACTTCGTGGGCCCCAGTGGCAACCACCTCCTGCAGCATACCCTCAGCCCAGGCTTCACCTCGCTCGAACGGCATGCTCTTCGCAACACGGAAACCGTACTCGCTCAGATCCCTGCCATGGTTGAGCGAATCAGCCACCGCTCCGCCCTCCCCCACGAGCAGGACACTCTTGAGGTTACGTCCCCGAGCACGTGCTGCACGCAGGAAAAGAAAGACCCCCAGACGCACCACCGTACAAAGCGCAATGCCAATGCAAATGGTCGTACCAAACCAGATACGCGAATAACTTTCGGAAACCTTGAGGAAGAAAGACAACGCCAGAATGGCGCCAATCGCGACGCCCCAGGCGCCATAAACCAGCCCGAGCTGACGTAGAAAGAAGCGGCCCCGCCAGGACCCGTAGACTCCCAACATGATCAGGCACACCATCACCGTCACCGCCGTCAGCAAGGTCGCGCTGTTGTAGCGACCCGTCATGTCCGAAGTGCCGAAGCGAAGGTAGTACGCCAGATAGGCTGCACCGATGACCAGCAACAGATCCAGAAGGGCAGCGAACAATGGAACCGGATAGCGCTCGGCGAAGGTGGGCTCGTAATGAATGGACTGTGGCATTGCCTACGCTAAGCTCCTGAAAAGCAAGAACAACTCGTATAAAGCGAGGCATCCTAGCACGTTATCCCTATCAGCTCAGCCCTGAAGCACGGTCAACCCATGTGAAACCCGCTTCTCACAACTGGATAAATGAAAGCAAAGCGGCGCTGAAAGATCCGTTGCAAGTTCCGAATTCGGGGGTCAAGCCCCAACCAGCTCCTGCAACACCGAACGCAATTCGTCATGCCAATCCGGCTGCGCAATGCCATGGACAGCAACCAGCCGACTGCAGTCCAGTACCGACCAGGCTGGACGTCGCGCCGGAGTGGGATAGTCGGAAGTAGCAATGGCGTCCACCTGTGGCAGACGTTCCAGCAAGCCGAGATCCACGGCTTGGCGGAATATCTCCATCGCGAAGTCATGCCATGTGCAGGACGGCACGCCACTGAAATGGTAGACACCCCATTGCAAATTGCCATGATCGCGGTAAAGAGCCGCCAATTGCCAGAGCGCGTCGGCGATGCTGGCCGCGGGGGTGGGACCACCTCGCTGGTCCGCTACCACGCCCAGGCTGTCCCGCTCACGCCCCAGACGCAGCATGGTCTTCACGAAATTGTGGCCATGTGCACCGAACACCCAACTGGTGCGCAGTATCAGGTGTCGAGGGTTGAGCTCGGCCAAGGCTTGCTCGCCGGCCAGCTTGCTGGCGCCATAGACGCCACTGGGGGAAGTCGAGTCGGTTTCCCGATAAGGCTGTTCGGCATCACCGGAAAATACGTAGTCGGTGGAGATATGCAGTACCGGTATGTCCGCAGCAGCGGCTGTACGAGCAAGATGAGCGACGCCATCACGGTTGACCCGATAGGCTTGCTCCGGTTCGCTCTCCGCCTTGTCCACCGCGGTATAGGCGGCGGCGTTGATGATCAATTGCGGGCGCAGTCGCTCGATAATCGCCTCAACCTGAACAGCATCGCCGACATCCAGATCGGTCGAGCCCAGGCCACTGACCATGAAGCCGTCGGGTGCACGGCGCAACAACTCATGGCCGACCTGCCCACGAGCCCCCGTGACCAGTACGCGCATGCTCACTCCTCCCTGCCCAGCAATTGACGCAGCGTCGGATTGAGCTGGTCCTTGGCCGACAGTTGCGGTGCCTCTATCGGCCAGGGGATGTTCACGTCGGGGTCGTTCCAGATCAGCCCGCCTTCATCTTCCGGGAAGTACAAGTCGGTACACTTGTATTGGAAATCTGCCACGTCGCTGAGTACGCAGAAGCCGTGGGCATAGCCTGGCGGCACCCAGAGCTGACGATGGTTCTCGTCCGTCAACTCGACGCCGACGAAGCGACCGCAGGTAGGCGATGCTGGGTCGATATCCACCGCCACGTCATACACCGCCCCGCGACTGACGCTGACCAGCTTGCCCTGCGGGCGCGCACGCTGGAAGTGCAGGCCACGCAGCACACCGCGCTGAGAGCGAGAATGATTGTCCTGCACGAACGGCAGGTCGATACCGGCCTCGCGATAACGCTCGACCTGGAAGGTTTCGAGGAAAAAACCGCGATGATCGCCGAACACCTTGGGCTCGATGATCAATACGCCGGGCAATGCTGTTTCGATGATGTTCATAAGCTACAAAACGCAAGAAATGGGAAGTAAAGAAGACGGTGCAACCGCGTTGATCTTGCGGGAGCAGGAAGCCAGTCCTGATTCTGCTCAGACCAGCAACCGCTTCAGGTATTGCCCGTAACCTGTCTTGCTCAGCGCCTCTGCCTGCCGCTCCAACTGCTCACGACCGAGCCAACCCTGGTGATAGGCAATCTCTTCCAGGCACGCGACCTTCAGCCCTTGACGTGTCTCGATGGTCTGTACGTAGTGGCTGGCCTCCATCAGCGAGTCGTGGGTGCCGGTATCCAGCCAGGCGAAGCCGCGACCCAGCAGACTCACATGCAGATCGTCGCGTTGCAGGTAGGCATTGTTCACATCGGTGATTTCCAGTTCGCCTCGAGCGGAAGGCTTCACCTGTTTGGCGATCTCCACCACTGAGTTGTCATAGAAGTACAAACCGGTAACCGCATAGTTGGACTTCGGCTTGGCCGGCTTCTCTTCGATAGAGATCGCCTTACCGCCGTCATCGAACTCAACCACGCCGAAACGCTCCGGATCGTTCACGTGGTAGCCGAACACCGTAGCGCCCCGCTCCCGACCAGCCGCTTCCCGAAGCATGGCGCTGAAGCCGTAGCCGTAGAAAATGTTGTCTCCGAGAATCAGGCAGACACTGCTGTCTCCGATGAACTGCTCGCCAATCAGGAACGCCTGGGCCAAACCATCCGGAGACGGTTGCTCGGCATAACTGAGCTCGATACCAAATTCCGAACCGTCGCCCAGCAGGGTACGAAAATTCGGTAAGTCCACCGGCGTCGAGATGATCAAAACCTCACGAATCCCGGCCAGCATCAGCACAGACAGCGGATAGTAGATCATCGGCTTGTCGTAGATCGGCAGCAGTTGCTTCGATACGCCACGGGTGATCGGATGCAGACGGGTACCGGACCCACCGGCGAGGATGATGCCCTTCATGCTTTGCCTCCCAAACGGCCCAGTTGGTAGCTGCCATTCAGGACCCGCTCCCACCACTCGCGATTACCCAGATACCACTGCACGGTTTTGCGGATACCACTCTCGAAGGTTTCCTGCGGCTTCCACCCAAGCTCCCGCTCGATCTTCGATGCATCTATGGCGTAGCGCAGGTCATGCCCAGGCCGATCCTTCACAAAGGTAATCAGCTCCCTGTAGGAGCGAGCTTGCTCGCGATCCGCTGCCTGCGGCGCCAACTCGTCCAAGAGATCGCAGATCGTTTCCACCACCTCAAGATTTCGCTTCTCGTTGTGCCCACCAATATTGTAGGTCTCCCCCACCTTACCCTTGGTGACCACTTCCACCAGAGCGCGAGCGTGATCCTCCACATAGAGCCAATCGCGGATCTGCAAACCATCGCCATACACCGGCAACGGCTTGCCATGTAGCGCATTGAGGATCATGTGCGGAATCAGTTTCTCGGGAAAATGATAGGGCCCGTAATTGTTCGAACAGTTGGTCAGCAGCACCGGCAAGCCATAGGTTCGATGCCAGGCACGTACCAGATGGTCGGAACTGGCCTTCGAGGCGGAATAAGGGGAGCTGGGGGCATAAGGCGTGGTTTCGGTGAACAGATCGTCCGTGCCCTCCAGATCGCCATACACTTCATCGGTGGAAATATGGTGGAAGCGGAAGGTTTCTTTTTCCGCATCAGGCAGCCCGACCCAATAGCGGCGAGCCGCCTCCAGCAAGGTGTAGGTGCCGACAATATTGGTTTCGATGAAGTCCGCCGGCCCATCGATGGAGCGGTCGACATGGGACTCAGCAGCGAGATGCATCACAGCCGTGGGCTGGAACTCGGTGAACACCTTGTCCAAAGCAGGTCCATCGCAAATATCTACCTGGTAGAAGCGGTAGCGTGGCGAATCGGCCACATCAACCAGCGACTCCAGGTTACCTGCGTAGGTGAGCTTGTCGAGGTTCGCGACCTCATGTGACGAATCTAGAATTAGGTGACGAACTACGGCGGAACCAATAAAACCGGCACCGCCGGTAACGAGAATACGGGAAGTCATAGAAAGCTCTTACTTATGTTTTGGATACCAACGGATCAACAGCTCTTCGTATTCACGCAAGACCCGCTCCCAAGTAAAACATTCATGAAATCGCTCGCGGCTGCCTGCCTTCATTCGTGCAACAGCATCGTCATCGCCAAGTAACTTATCAAAAAGACATGCGCAAGACATCTCATCCTTGAAATAAGCTGCTTCAGGACCCGCCACCCAGCGATTAAAATGGTTATCATGGGCGATGACCGCACATCCAGCTCCTAGCCCCTCAACAAGAGAAGGGTTTGTCCCTCCAACACGATGACCATGCAGATAGAAACGACTAAAGAATCGCAGAGCTTGGACCACCGCTGTGTCGTAAATAGCACCAGGGAAGATCACCTCATTGCTAGCAGATTCCATAACCTGGCGGTGAAAAGCATTATTTTCGGGGGTGAAATTACCTAACACAACCAGCTTGTGGTTCCGTTTGGTCTTGCTAAAGGCCCGCACCATTTCCAAGAAAGAGTTTTCAGGCTCTGGGCGAGCGATAATAATAGAGAATTGCCCTACCTCAACACCATAGGAGTCAAGCAGCCCCGCATCAGCGCCTACAATGTCATCGCCACCATAAGGTATCATCGTGATTTTTTTAGCGTTAACTCGAGTAGCCAGATGATCCTTTATCTTGGGATGATCAGCCACTAAATGAGTACCGACCCAGCAACCTGCACGCTCATTGAGCCAAAACCAAGCCTTAGCAATAGCCCCCCATTTGTCTCGACGCCACTCTATGCCATCCATGTTGATAATATTCGACTGCCCCTTGGCTCTCTGCATAAAATTAAAAACAGCAGTATTATAACCAAGAGTTAGGAATAGAGCTGACTCTGAGAGCGCGCAATTAGCAACTTTCCAATCAAAAACAACAGTCCCAAGCGCCCCTCTCTGGCTTACAGGAATATGAATACGACGAACCCCTTTCCACTCACTTTCCCAAGAGTCACCCTGCCCCTCCTCCTGACAGTAGACAGAAACCCTCCACCCTCTCGACAATAGAAACAGCGAGAGCCTTTCCGCAAAAGTCTCAAAGCCACCATGCTGCGCAGGAATACCGCGAATGCCTAGAATACAAAGATGCTTATCCAATGCACAGACCTTAATTATCTATAATTTCAGAGACTTTATACTCAAACCTTCTTAAACAGAACTGCTTAGCATGCACCCAAGCATTACGCGCCAATTGCGAATGAAGCCCTGGGTTACTAGAAAGATACTTAATCGTATCTGCGACCCGCTGAGTCTCGTAGCAAGAAATTAAGTAACCATGCCTACCATCAGTAACAATCTCAGCAGGCCCACCAACCGGAGGCACAATAACTGGAATACCAAAAGACATAGCCTCAAGCACAGTCAAGCCAAATGTTTCAATCCATTCATCTGGGCGAGACAAATTCAAAACTAACGAGGCGTCTAGATAGAATGGTGAAATATCCGATTGACGAGGAAATATAGTTACATTACCAGGAACAACAACACCAAATAAATACTCATCAATTTCCAACTGGCTCGCATTGAGAACCAACACAAACCGCACGGACACATCCGGCCGCAAAGATTTTGCCACTTCAAAAAACTCGAGAATCCCTTTATATTTTTTCAAGGAACAAACCATTAATACATTAAAATCCCCCTCTCTCACACGACTCTGCATAGGCCTCACCTCACCATCCAAAGCATTATGCAGAACGAACTGAGATATGTTATTACCAAACCCCTCAACAGCACGCAAATAATCAGAAACAAAGATAACCTTCCGAGCTGTAAACTTAATTATCAGCCGAAGAAAACACTTAAGCATGAACGGCCGAATTGAAGTTTCGTGCACATGATAAATAACAGGCTTCCGCATCAATAAAGCAGCCAATGCAGCCCCAAACGGAAGCATCGTATTTATATAAAAAACAACATCTCGCCGCCAGTAACGAAGACACTGAAAAAACAAAAAAAACTGAGACGCCAAATAAAAAATCAACGTTAGAATTTTATTCTCTGAACGACGATAAAAAATTTGACGACGCACGCCAGGCAGATCACTAAGAAACCCATCACCATGATGGCTAGTCAGAATTTCTATCGACCTACCCAAACGACTCATTGCAACTATAACTTGCGATAAGACTTTGGGGCTGCCGCTCCGGTCATTGAATAAGTGGACAAAGATCAATTCTCTCATAAATTTTATCTTTTCTTAATTAGCTTAGCTGGGACCCCACCATAGATTGAGTTAGCTACATAACGCCCACGAGGCAATAGCGCACCAGCTGCAATGATGCATCCATCTTCAATAACAGCCCCATCTAGTATCGTTACCTTTGCCCCAATCCAACACCCTCGACCAACCTTTATTCCCAGGTGAGATACACCTTGAAGCCGAATAGGCATCCCTATATCAGAGTGATTATGATTTTCAGAGTGAAACGAGACATAATTCCCTATTATAGTATCATCCCCTATATCAATACCTCCCGCACAGCCGAGAAAAGAATTAGAACCAACACCGACATTTCGCCCTAATGAAAGCCCCTTTCCTAAATGCCGCAAACTTCCAGTGCACTCAATAATAGTTCTCTTCTGGATCGAAACATTATCACCAAATAATATCCCATCACGTGAAAGTCCATTGACTACACACCCATCGTCAATACTTACCGAGCGCCCAAATCTCATATGTGATTTGGCAAAAAGCTGAACGCCAGACCCAACCATTACCATCCGTTGCAGGTATAACAAACCACGCAAATACATAATCCCCCTAGAGAAAGCAAAGCGAAACAAATACCCATCGGTAACCCCAGGATCAAGCCTGAAATTTTCCCCCTTCAATCTTGAAGCCAAGAAGCTCACGAGATTATTAATCACCATATCTTCAGAAACCTCCTATCACAGAAGCGGATAGAGAGCTTAACCTTTACAAAAAAATAATAAGCATGCATAGCCAACTTAAAGAAAAAAGAGCGCTTCTCAAAGATAATATTCATAGCATGAATATTGTCCCGCCATCTGAACAACATACGATCCATAGACTCATCGCCATCAGAGGAAAGGCTATGATTGATTTCAGAGTCCAAAACATAGACACACTTATAGAAATCCTCATACCTAACAAAAAAGTCAGTATCCGTGCCATAGAAATTCAACCGTTCATTGTAAAGAGGCCTCATTCGCTCATAACAAGACCTTGTAAGAATCGTACCACTATTAATTGCTAGAAGTTTTTTAGATGACACAAGACCCGGTCGCACCTGATTAAGAAGATATCCTTTAAAAAGAATGCGCCCCCCCGGACTCACCAATCGCCCTCCTGACTGAATACACGGAACAAAACAACCCGTAACCTCAGATTTAGATTTGTCTAAAACGAAATCCCTCACCACCCCCAAGTGACGAGTGAAATCAAAATTCGAATAATCAGTATCATCATCAGAAATCATAAGTATCGAAGAGCCTGAGCCAAACGCCAACTCAGCCACACTATTATAAATAAAAGGCAATGTTGAATTGTCACCCTCCAGCCAAACAACAGACTCCCTATCTAGGCAAGGTGAAAAGCCAGGAGAGTTATTCCAAACATAAATCACTGGCAAGAAACCAGCGCCCTTAATAGCATCAAAAGAAGACAAAAGAGAGCTCACAGCAACCGAGCTCTCAAAATGCTTTTTATACAAAACAACCACAACGCTTAAAGACAGCATTTCATTCCACCAAGCTATATACACAAAAATAAAAACCGGCCTTATTTATCAGACGCGCCATTCTTTTTAAAATAAAAACACACCGAGAAAGAAACCATAGTATATATATAAATAGCTACTGCATTAAAGAAGCTCTGAAAAACGAATGAATACAACAAGCCAGGCGTATAGAAGACCACGCCATAAGAAAGAGCTCTAGTATGCAGACTCGCACGCCTATAAGCCTCTCCTTTGTATAAGCTTATCAGATAGAATGCAGGGGAAAACATGAATAGTAAATACACCACCCCAAGAATCAAACCTATTGACAAAAAGAGATTAATATAGAAAGAATCAAACCAATACAAGCGTCCTACGCCAACCGACGACGCCCCCTCACCAAGCGGCGAAGCAGCAACAAGAGAAAAAAATTCTTCCCACTGCCGCAAACGTCCGGCTGAAGATAAGTCCGCAATTACTCCAGTTTTAATGGCCCAGAAAGTTGCCAAAACAAGAAATGCCACAAAAGCAAACATCCAAAACTTTCTCATAACTGGGCGCACATAAGAGAAAAAAAATACACACATATGCCCAACAATGATTAAAACCAATGCACTCCTAACACTAGAAATCGTTATCACTAATAGCAAAAAAGAAACGACCCCTCCCCACAGCAGTCGCCTCACTCCGACCGTCCCCATGAACATGGAGAAAAAAATCGCATAGCAAAAAGTTAATGTCAGAGCAAACTCTAAACTACTTGTAAAAAAGGAAGAGAGCCTAGGTCGATCGCCCCTAAAAAACTCCCAAAAATTCTGCTCATGCCCTCGAGCAATAAAAATATTGTAATACCAAAAATCTTCGGGAACCGTGAAAGCAAGGTACTGATAACATGCATAAAAACTGAAAAGCAACGATACAAGACAAAATGCATTCACATAATGCCTATGCATATTAAGAGAATATAGATTTATAAAATACAGCACCGATGCCAAGAGCAAAGGAGTAGAAAAGGCCTTGAATGATAAAAAATCCTCAAACAGCGATCCTCGACTCGAAGCAAAAACTGAAAACAACCAAAAAAGCATGAGAATAAAAGTTGAAGCAGCCCGATCCCTTGGCCAACCTCGCAGAGAAAAAGCATAAAACACGACCGGCAGTAATATAAAAACAAGAAGCTCTTTCCAAGCCTTAAGGAAAATTTCTACCCCAAGAGCCTCCTCTAAATTTACAAATATATACTGATGGTAAAATATCAAGAATATAAGAAAATAAACAAAAAAAGCACCAAAGCCTGAAACCCAACTTTTTTCTGACAACATTATGGCGCACCATTTATCAATAGTCACAAATAGCGCTGCAACTCACTATAAACCATAGCTTTCTGTCGCTGTAGGCCATCTACTCCTAACACCCCAGCCCCATCCTTTATCATCCCTAGAACTTGGGGGGAAAAATAGTTATTATCCACTAAACAATAATCCCCGCTCTCCATCCAACTAAGTACAAAACTTTTCAACTTAGGAACATTATTCAGTGAAAACCCGCATACCTTATTCCCAAATGAATATGCTGAAATAGCCCCATGCAGGCTAGTCCCCACATAGAACTTACCATTAGCCAATCCTGCCATAATATCTAAAACATGTGGGCTGTTTTGAAAGGCGACAGGCAACCCAGACTTTTTCAGTTCCATATAAAGTGGATATAAGACCTTGTGATCATCATGTCCAGTTGCCCGACCTATCGGCAGAAAAAGAATCGACATTCCCGTTTTCTTCGAAACCGTATCAAGCTCTCTTTTCACCTCATCCATACACTTGGATATAAAATACTCGCCGGACTGAAAAACAAAGAAATTTCCGATATCGAAACCATTGTCCTGCAACAAGGAGTCACGCCAATTTCGGGAATTTAAAACATTGAGAGGATAGTAGTCCGACATGACTAGAGCGCTATCAGGAATTAGTTCGCAGTCAACACCCTTATCTCTTAATAATTCATATGTATTCTGATCTCGCACCGAAACACGTGCTACCGTCTTAAGCTCGTCCGCCACTCGAGATAAGTGATACTTATCATCCTTGCTCCTGAAACCAGAGCCACCAACACAGACGTAAAAGACCTTTCCGCTTAAACTTTTACCCGACAGGACGTATGGAAACTCATTTAGTTCACCAAATACTCTTGCGACCAATCGATTAGCCAAGGTGAATCCAAGAATCTTCTTGGTTGCTTTAAGCAGTATAAAAAAAGCCTCTGAAGATACATGCCCTTTCATTGTCACCCAATCTGCACCTAGCAGGTCCCCTCCAGACATAATTGTAGTACTATCAAGGTACCCATCATGTGCAATTAGTTTTTTTATGGGCTCGCTTCTCACACCGCCACAAACACTCATATCAGAAGCGGTTATTGAAAAAAAACGTATATCGGCCTTATCCACCTTGCGCTGAATAAACTGCGCATGAATAAGGGGAAAAAGAATATCACCGTAATTGTGCCGATCAAAAGCCCCAACGATATTGTAAACTTTAGTTCCACTCATAAAATCATTTACCCTTCCCAAGAGGCCTCAAGGCTGTAAAAAACTAACATATAATTAAAACCCATCATCAGACTCTTTCACTCTCTTAAACAGAATGAATAGAGACTGATGCTTCAGCTGCAGCAGAATCCTCAAATCCCGATCAAACCAGTCAAGCAAATAGTGCGCAAAAAAAGTACAAAACAAAGTTGAGATAGCCGCTCCTTTTATCCCATATAGCGGGATAAGAAGCCAATTCAAACATACATTCATACTAGCTGCTATCAGAGTTCGTAAAGCTATCTTTCTTTCCATTTTCTCAACATTGAAATAGCGTGCCGAGACAGAACCTATAGATGCAAATACAGCCGTCCAC
This sequence comes from Zestomonas carbonaria, assembly GCF_904061905.1. Taxonomy (GTDB): domain Bacteria; phylum Pseudomonadota; class Gammaproteobacteria; order Pseudomonadales; family Pseudomonadaceae; genus Aquipseudomonas; species Aquipseudomonas carbonaria. The sequence goes on along the minus strand of NZ_CAJFCI010000077.1, from coordinate 80,837 downwards.
ATAACGATATTTACAACGGCTGCAGATGGCCGATATGCCTCACCAAATGCTAGCACCATTAAATGTTCGCTTAAAAAACAAGTAACAACGGCAGCTAAAATGCTTATCCAAACAACAAAACCAAATAACTGAGCAATTCGCTTCTTATAGATCACTTCATCCCCTGCCTTAACCTTTACAATGGCAGGCAGTAGAGAAACTGTAATAATATATGGGATAACTATCCACGACTCATAAATTTTAACAGCAGCTGAATATATGCCAACTTCATACAACCCCAACATATTACGAATCATGATCTGGTCAATGCGCATATATATTAGAGAGGCAACGGCTGTCAACACCATTGGCCATGCACTTACCAACATCTCTTTGGCGCTTTTCCAACTAAAATTTTTAAGGAAGCTAAGACCATAACCCTTATAAAATATCAGCAGAAGAAGTCCTGCAAGCAATACATGATCAAATAGAGAGGCTAAAACAAATGAAAAAAGATCGGCCTCCACATAAATCAACCACAACTTAACTAATGACATAAAAAACAGAGTTACGGTCTTGCAACAAGCGGAATACTTTGACTTTAGTTGTGACTGATAAAAATAATCAATACTCAAGAAGGGTAAAAAAAAGGCACTCACAGAGGCGATAAACAAGTAAAGCCGCACATCGCCAACCTCATCCATCCCCCAGAAAGTTAAACCCGCAAGTGAATAGCATATCAACGCAGCCGCAGTCATAAGCCAGAACGCTGTCCCCATTAACCGTTCTCGCTCAACCTCACCAACTAGATCGCGAACCAAAACCGCGTCCATTCCTAGGCGTACAACTGCAAGTATAAAGGCTGATATTGCCAACACATAGCTTAGAGCCCCAAATAACTCGGGCCCTAAATAACGAGCGATATAGATACCAACAAAAACGCCAGCAACTATTCTTAACAACTGTTCCGAAAGCATCCAGGATGAATTAAATAAATATTTTTTTACCCTTGGATCTTGAAAAGCTCTTCTAACTATTTGCACATTCAAACACCTAAATAAGCCACAATAGCTCTACCCTAACCCCGACTAGTATCTTCAAATCAATAATCGCAGTTACACTTACTACTCGTAACTTTGAAGACTATATTGCACTATCATTTTTATTGACAGGCACAGCAACTTTTACTCTGTGCTCATACCGAACAAAAAAATTTTGCAAAGCCTTAGTTAAGCTTTGTTTAGCGAAACTCTCCCCATGCACAATCCGTACTTCAGACGGCCACTCCCGCATACGGGTAACGAAATTGACCAGTCCTTTCTGGTCAGCATGCGCGGAATAGCCGCCTATGGTATGGACTCGGGCACGAATGGCAAAGCGCTCGCCGTCCAGATCCACATGACCGCCACGAGGCCCATACGTCTGGATGGCCCTACCCGGGGTTCCCCGGGCCTGGTAGCCAACGAAAAGGACGTTGTGCCGTTCGTCGTGAAGCATGGATTTCAGATAATTGACTATTCGACCACCGCTGCACATACCGTTCCCGGCGATGACGATGGCTGGACGAGCGGTATCCGTCAGGTGGCGCAGCATGCGCAGGTGAGCCTCATGGCTGTCGACGGTGATCAGGTTTGCGAAGGACAGCGGATCCCGCCCCTTTCGAAGGCGTAGATGCGCCTCTGCATCCCAGAAAGGCTTGAGTTCGCGGTAGACCTCGGTGAAACGGCTGGCCAGCGGCGAATCGAGAATGATGGGGAGTCGAGGCCAGTCGACAGGCTCTACCCCGGCAAGCCGATTGGTCGCATCGCCCGTGGTCTCGTTCAGGTTTTTCCGGTGCAGGATGTCTTCCAGCTCATAGAGCAGCTCCTGGGTGCGACCGATGCTGAAGGCAGGAATCAACACGCTGCCGTTGTCGGCCAGTGCCTGTTCCAGGACCTGCTCCAGGCGTTGCCTTCTGATTTTGCGATCCTCATGCAGGCGATCGCCGTAAGTGCTTTCCAGCACCACCAGATCAGCGCGGTACGGCGGCTTGGGCGCCGGTAACAGCGGCGCATGTGGCGCGCCCAGGTCCCCGGAAAAGACGATGCGCTTGCTTCGCTTCTCCTGCGGGTAGTGCAGGTCAACTTCCACATAGGCGGAACCCAGGATGTGTCCCGCCCGCTGCAGGCGAATCCGGCAGTTCAGACGATCGGTCTCGAACAGGGTGAACCAGTTTCTGTAAGGCAACGCGACGATACGAGTCTCGACAAGTTTGATGTAGCGCTCCACCTGGCGCTGATCGCGGCTGAAGCCGAGTTTGAAGGCGTCTTCCAGCACAATGGGCAGCAACCGCGCCGAGGGCTCGCTACAGAGAATCGGCCCCTTGAAGCCAGCCGCCATCAGGTAGGGAATACGCCCCACATGATCGATGTGCACGTGAGTGGCCACTAGTGCCTTGATGCCGTCCAGGGAAAAGTCGATGGCCAGGTGGTTCGCGCCCGCCCTCCCCTCCTGCGAGGTTTCCGCCCCCTGGAAGAGGCCACAGTCGATCAGCAGACTGTGCTCCGCATCCATCAGCAACTGGTGACAGGAGCCGGTCACACCTTGCACGGCTCCATGATGGAGAATCTCTGGGTAAACCATGGTCAGTCCCTTAACCTCCGGCCCTGCAGCATCGCAAACGCTCGCAAGGTTCGCCCGACGCTCCCCTTCCGGGGAGCGAGTTCACTCCTCGATCCCGCGCTTTTTCAGCAGCAGGCGGATCAGGGCAATGAAGACTCCGAGCATGCCGCCCAGTACCAGTCCGATTGCCAGAATCAACGTCTTTTTCGGCTTCACGGGAGCGTCCGGTGTCTCGATCGTACCATCCAGGCGAAATACCGCCACCCGCTCCGGATCGATCTGTAGATCGCTATAGAGCTCGTATCGTTCTTCCAGGTTACGCAGGGCGGGAATAAAAGCATCATCCGACTGCCGCGCCTCCAGCGTCTGGATCTCTGCCTTCAAGGCACGGCTACCGCGCATGTACATCAGGCTGCCATCCATGATCGCCGACAGTTGCTCGGTAACCTGTCCGCTACTGATGCCGGGGGCATCTTCCAGGCCAACGGCCTCAGCCACCCTCAGCGCCTCACGAAGGCGCACTATGCGGTCTTCACGACGAACCTTTGCGGTTTCACGCAGGGATTTGATCTGCTTTTCGACATCACGCGCCTTGACCTCGATCTCGCGCTGGGCGTTTTCCAGCATCTCATCCAGGGAACGCCGGACGGCGTCATCGATATAACGGCGCGCCCAGTCGGCCGCCAACACAGGGTCATGGTGCTCGACGATCAACTGGTAGCGATCAGGCTGAGCCTTGTCCAGCGCCTTGATGCTCAGCTTCTTGCCAAACTTCTCATACAAACGATCGCGTGCCAGAGAGCGCTCATCTTCATCCAAGGCGGCAAGATAGACCTGCTCGAAAAAGCTGCGACGGGTTTCGTCGGATTGCAGGTTGCGGGTGAACACGGCGTAGACATCCTGGACCTTGAAAGGCTCAAGCCCGGCCTCCTTGGTACGTCCCAGGTTAAAGCCCGCGACCTTGCTCAATGGGGGCGGCAGGACGGCAACTCGCGCTTCGTAGACCGGCTTGCTGAGGAAGGCATAGGCGGCAGCGCCCGACGCTACCAGCAGAGTCACCAGCAGGATCAGCCATTTCTGCCCCCACAGGCCCCGTACAAGCTCTACCAGGTCGATTTCATCAGTTGCGCCTGCACGGCTTGTTTGCAGTTCATCCATCACGGGTGGTCCATCTGTTGTTTTTGGTCGGCGGCCCATCCGGACCTCTCGCAGCCTGCGCCACGAACTGTGCAAAAAGTTGCCGAATTGTGCCGAATAACATCGAGATTACAAGTCTTGACTGAAGCAAGACATCAGGAATGTATAGAACAAGGCAGGTAGCATGCCCTGGAAGCGCAAGCATCAGGCATACCACGTAAAGCAGGCAAAGACAGGTAATGCATGGAGCCTATCTCTAAATTCACGGCCCCATACAGACCCTCCTAGGAGAACGGCAGTTCCGCCGGAGGATGGTAAAACACACATCAACGAGCCATGCCTCGGAGTCAGGCCCTCAGCGCAAACACCCCGGCAAGGGCCACTCAAGACTCCAGCTCGTCGTTGACCCGATCCCGCAGCTCCTTGCCCGGCTTGAAGTGCGGCACATACTTCCCGTCCAGGCGGACGGACTCGCCGGTTTTCGGATTGCGGCCGACCCGTGGCGCACGGTAGTGAAGGGAAAAGCTGCCAAAACCACGGATCTCGATACGATCACCCGTGGCCAATGCCTGAGACATCTGCTCAAGCATCGTTTTGATGGCCAACTCGACATCCTTGGCAGATAACTGCCCCTGATGGGTGACAATGCGTTCGATCAACTCCGACTTGGTCATGGTTTTCCCTTCTATTTCAAGCGGCTAGATCAGCTCTTGAAGGGTTTTAGCATGACCGGATGGCTTTGAACAGCCCGAAGCATTGCGGATGCATGCGACCGCCTGCAAATTCGTCCAGGACCGAGACAACCCTGCCAACCACGCACTCGCACAACCCGGAAAACAAAAAGGGCGGCTCGAGGGCCGCCCTTTCTGGTCAGAGGGAGTCAGGGATCAGCCCTGGTTCTCCATCTGGGCACGGATCAGATCACCGATGGTGGTCGGACCAGTGCTTTCGACCTCCTGCTTGCGCAGGTGCTGCATGGCGTCTTTCTCGTCCTCGACGTCTTTCGACTTGACGGAGAGATTGATCACGCGGGACTTGCGGTCGACGCTGATGATCTTGGCTTCGACTTCGTCGCCGACTTTCAGCACGTTACGCGCATCTTCGACGCGGTCGCGGCTGATTTCGGAGGCTTTCAGCACGGCTTCGACATCGTTGCCCAGGGTCACGATGGCACCCTTGGCGTCGACTTCCTTGACGGTGCCACGCACCACGGAGCCCTTGTCGTTCAGGGACACGTAGCTGGAGAACGGATCGTCTTCCAGTTGCTTGATGCCCAGGGAGATGCGCTCACGCTCCGGGTCGACGGAGAGGATGACGGTTTCCAGCTCGTCGCCCTTCTTGAAGCGGCGAACGGCTTCTTCACCCGGCTCGTTCCAGGAGATGTCGGACAGGTGAACCAGACCGTCGATGCCGCCGTCCAGACCAATGAAGATACCGAAGTCGGTGATCGACTTGATGGTGCCGGAGATGCGGTCGCCCTTGTTGAAGTGGCTGGAGAAGTCTTCCCACGGGTTGGTCTTGCACTGCTTGATACCCAGGGAGATACGACGACGCTCTTCGTCGATGTCCAGAACCATGACTTCCACTTCGTCGCCGACCTGAACGACCTTCGACGGGTGGATGTTCTTGTTGGTCCAGTCCATTTCGGAGACGTGCACCAGGCCTTCCACACCCTCTTCCAGCTCGGCGAAGCAGCCGTAGTCGGTGAGGTTGGTGACGCGGGCGGTGACACGGGTGCTTTCCGGGTAACGGGCCTTGATGGCGACCCACGGATCTTCGCCCAGTTGCTTCAGACCCAGGGAGACGCGGTTGCGCTCGCGGTCGTACTTGAGGACCTTGACTTCGATCTCGTCGCCGACGTTGACGATCTCGGACGGATGCTTGATGCGCTTCCAGGCCATGTCGGTGATGTGCAGCAGGCCATCCACGCCGCCCAGGTCGACGAATGCGCCGTAATCGGTGAGGTTCTTGACGATACCCTTGACCTGTTGGCCTTCCTGCAGGGATTCCAGCAGGGCTTCACGCTCGGCGCTGTTCTCGGCTTCCAGGACGCTGCGGCGGGAAACGACAACGTTGTTGCGCTTCTGGTCGAGCTTGATGACCTTGAACTCGAGCTCTTTGCCTTCCAGGTGAGTGGTGTCGCGAACCGGACGCACATCGACCAGGGAGCCCGGCAGGAACGCGCGGATGCCACTCAGGTCGACGGTGAAACCACCCTTGACCTTGCCATTGATAACGCCCTTGACAACTTCTTCGGCAGCGAAAGCAGCTTCCAGAACAATCCAGGATTCCGCGCGCTTGGCCTTCTCGCGGGACAGCTTGGTTTCACCAAAGCCATCTTCCACGGCGTCCAGCGCAACGTGGACTTCGTCACCGACCTTGATGGTCAGCTCGCCTTGTTCGTTGTAGAACTGCTCGAGCGGGATGACGCCTTCCGACTTCAGGCCGGCGTGGACAGTAACCCAGTCGCCATCGATGTCGACCACGGTGCCAGTGATGATGGCACCCGGCTGCATGTCGAGGGACTTGAGGCTTTCTTCAAAAAGTTCTGCAAAGCTTTCGCTCATGTTGATTCCTGAATTGATCTAGGGCGAACATCCGCCCATCTTCCACATTCCAGTCCAATGTGGGGTCGTTTAAGTACAAAGGAGGCAACGGGCTTCGACTGGCATCCCGTATACCTCCCTGGTCATCCGGCTAGGTCGCGGTCGGCGACTTCGCTCATGATGCGTTCCAGCACCTGCTCGATGGAGAGCTCGGTGGAATCCAGCTGGACGGCGTCAGGAGCTGGCTTGAGTGGGGCGACCGCGCGTTGCATGTCGCGCTCATCGCGCTCTCGAATCTCGTCTAGCAGACTCGCAAGATTAACATCCTGCCCCTTTGCCTTCAACTGCAGGTAGCGACGACGTGCCCGTTCCTCGGCGCTGGCGGTCAGGAATATCTTCAGCGGCGCCTCGGGAAACACCACGGTTCCCATGTCTCGACCGTCGGCCACCAGCCCCGGAGCCTCCAGGAAGGCGCGCTGGCGCTGCAACAGCGCCTCGCGCACCGCCGCCAGGGCCGCGACCTGCGAAGCACCCGCGCCGATCTGCTCGTTGCGGATCGCGTCGGTGACCTCCTCGCCTTCGAGGATGATGCGCTGCGGCTCGCCGGCACCGGCGGCGACGAACTGCACGTCCAGATGAGCGGCCAGCACCTTCATCGCCTCTTCATTGGTGAGGTCCACGCCGTGGTTGCGCGCGGCGAACGCCAGCAGGCGGTACAGAGCGCCCGAGTCGAGCAGGTTCCAGCCCAGCCGTTTCGCCAGCAGCCCAGCAACGGTGCCTTTACCGGAACCGCTGGGTCCGTCGATGGCGATGACGGGAGTCTGGGTATTCATCACTTTTCACCCTCTACGCTGACGCGGATACCAACCTGGTTGGCCAGGCCGATGAAGTTCGGGAAGGACGTCGCGACGTTGGCGCAGTCGTGGATGCGGATCGGCGCGCCGGCCCGCAGGGACGCCACGCTGAAGGACATGGCGATGCGGTGGTCGCCATGGCTCCACACCTCGCCCCCACCGATCGGGCCGCCCTCGATGATGATGCCGTCCGGAGTCGGCTCGGCCTTGACGCCCAGGGCAACCAGGCCGTCGGCCATCACCTGGATACGGTCGGATTCCTTGACCCGCAGCTCTTCGGCCCCGCGCAGCACGGTGCGGCCTTCGGCGCAGGCGGCGGCGACGAACAGCACCGGGAACTCGTCGATGGCCAGGGGCACCAGGTCTTCCGGGATGTCGATGCCCTTCAGCGCGGACGAACGCACGCGGATGTCAGCCACCGGCTCACCGCCCACTTCACGCTGGTTTTCCAGGCTGATATCGGCGCCCATCAGCTTGAGGATATCGATCACCCCGGTGCGGGTCGGGTTCACTCCGACGTGTTCGAGCAGCAGATCGGAGCCTTCGGCGATGCTCGCCGCGACCAGGAAGAAGGCCGCCGAGGAGATGTCCGCCGGCACCTCGATGTGAGTAGCGGTCAGCTTATGACCGGACTCCACGCTCGCAGTATTGCCTTCCACCGTGACCGGGTAGCCGAAGCCACGCAGCATCCGCTCGGTGTGGTCACGGGTCGGTGCCGGCTCGATCACCGTGGTTTCACCAGCGGCATACAGGCCGGCGAGCAGCAGACAGGACTTCACCTGGGCGCTGGCCATCGGCATCTCATAGCGCATGCCGGTCAGGAGCTGGCCGCCGCGGATGGTCAGCGGAGGACGGCCTTCCGGGCCGGTCTCGATCACCGCGCCCATCTCGCGCAGCGGCTTGGCCACGCGGTTCATCGGTCGCTTGGACAGCGAAGCGTCGCCGGTCAGGGTGGTGTCGAACGGCTGCGCGGCGAGCAGGCCGCTGAGCAGGCGCATCGAGGTGCCGGAGTTGCCCAGGTAGAGCGGTCCGGGCGGCGCCTTGAGGCCATGCAGGCCGACGCCGTGGATGGTCACCTTGCCATGGTGCGGGCCTTCGATGACCACGCCCATGTCGCGGAATGCCTGCAGGGTCGCCAGGGCGTCCTCGCCCTCGAGGAAGCCTTCCACCTGGGTGGTGCCTTCGGCCAGGGAGCCGAGCATGATCGAGCGGTGCGAGATGGATTTGTCGCCGGGCACGCGGATGCGGCCGGAGAGGGAGCCACCAGGATTGGCGAGGTAGATCAGGTCGTTCGAGTGCATGGCGTCCACATAGGCCCTGCGGGCCAGGATTTTGCTGAAATGCTCACGGGCGAAGCGGGCGCGAGTGAACACGCCGAGCAGTTGATGCCCGTCCCCAGCGTCGATCGCGCCGCGCAGGGCGTCGAGATCGTCGCGAAAAGCGTCCAAGGTGCGCAACACCGCCCGGCGGTTGGCAAGGAAGATGTCGTGCCACATCACCGGGTCGCTACCGGCGATCCGCGTGAAGTCGCGGAAGCCGCCAGCAGCGTAGCGGAAGATTTCCAGGTTCTCGCTGCGCTTGGCCAGCGAGTCGACCAGTCCGAAGGCCAGCAGGTGCGGCAAGTGGCTGGTGGCCGCCAGCACCTCGTCGTGGTGCTCGACCTCCATGTGTTCCACATCGGCGCCCAGCGCTCGCCACAGCCGGTCGATGCAGGCCAGCGCCGCCGGATCGGTGTTCTCCAGTGGCGTCAGGATCACCTTGTGGCGGCGGAACAGCGTGGCCTTGGCCGCCTCTACCCCGCTCTGCTCGGAGCCGGCGATCGGATGGCCAGGCACGAAGCGCGCCGGCATCCCGCCGAAAGCCTCACGGGCGGCGCGCACCACGTTGCCCTTGGCGCTGCCGACATCGGTGAGCAGCGCGTCACCCAAGTCGAGCCCGGCCAGCTCGGCCAGCAGCTTCTCCATGGCGAGGATCGGTACCGCCAACTGGATGACGTCCCCCCCCTGGCAGGCAGCGGCCAGGTCGGTCTCGCAGCGGTCCACCACCCCCAGCTCCACCGCCAGGCGACGCGACTCCGGGTCTAGGTCGACGCCGACGACCTCGCGAAACAGGCCCTTCTCACGCAGCCCCTTGGCGAAGGAACCGCCAATCAGGCCCAGGCCGACCACCACAAGGCGGCCCAGGACAGGGGCGGCCACTTGCCGGCTGCTGACTTCAGCCACGAGCCAGCACCTGCCTCAACACTTCGAGGAAGCGGGCGTTTTCAGCCTGGGTGCCGATGGATACGCGCAGGAAGGTCGGCATGCCGTAGCCGGCCACCGGGCGCACGATCACCCCGGCCTGCAACAACGCCTGGTTGATCGGCGCCGCGTCGCGACCGAAATCGACCGCAATGAAGTTGCCCTTGCTGGGAATCCACTTCAGCCCCAAGCCACGGAAGCCTTCTTCCAGTTGGAGCATGCCGGCATCGTTGACGCGGCGGCTCTCGGCCAGGTACTCGGCGTCGTCCAGCGCCGCGCAGGCGGCCGCCAGGGCCAGGCTGTTGACGTTGAACGGCTGGCGCACGCGGTTGAGCACATCGGCGACCTGCACCGAGGAAAGCCCGTAGCCGACCCGCAGCCCGGCCAGGCCATAGGCCTTGGAGAAGGTACGGGAGACCAGCAGGTTCGGGTACTGCGCCAGGTAGTCGAGGCCGTCCGGCAGCTCGTCGCCCTCAGCGTATTCGATGTAGGCCTCATCGAGGACCACCAGCACGCGCTCCGGCACCCGGGCGAGGAAATCGGCCAGGGTCTGCGGGCCGAACCAGGTGCCGGTCGGGTTGTTGGGGTTGGCGACGAACACCACGCGGGTTTGCTCGTCGATCGCGGCGAGCATGGCCTCGAGGTCGTGACCGTAATCCCTGGCCGGTACCACCTTGCCTTGGGCGCCGACCGCCTGGGTGACGATCGGGTAGACGGCAAAGGCGTGCTCGCTGAACACCGCGTTCAGGCCCGGCGCCAGGTAGGCCCGCGCGACCAGCTCGAGGATATCGTTGGAACCGTTGCCGAGGGTCACCTGGGCGGTGCTCACGCCGCAGCGTTCGGCCAGCCTGCGCTTGAGCTCGAAGCCGTTGCCATCCGGATAGCGGGTCAGCTCGGCCAGCTCGCCACGGATGGCTTCCAGCGCCTTCGGGCTGGGGCCCAGCGGGTTCTCGTTGCTGGCCAGCTTGACGATACCGGCCGGATCGAGATTCAGCTCACGGGCCAGTTCATCCACCGGCTTGCCCGGCACGTAGGGCGACAGTTTCTGTACGCCCGGCTGGGCCAGGGCGAGGAAATCACAGGACATAGCTATAAGCCTCAAGCTTCAAGCCACAAGCTCAAGCCGCATGCCAACCCGCTTGCAGCTTGGGGCTTGCAGCTTGCCGCCGCATTAGAGAACCGCTTTCGGATAGGAACCCAGCACCTTCAGCGCCACGGCTTCCTGGTTGATCTTTTCCAGGACGTCCTTGATCAGCGGGTCCTTGTGGTGGCCGACGAAGTCGATGAAGAACACGTAGGTCCACTTGCCGCTGCGCGACGGGCGGGTCTCAATGCGGGTCAGGTCGATGCCGTTGGTGTGGAACGGCACCAGCAGCTCGTGCAGCGCCCCCGGCTTGTTGCGCATGGAGACGATGATCGAGGTCTTGTCGTCGCCGGTCGGCGGCACTTCCTGGCTGCCGATGATCAGGAAGCGCGTGGAGTTGTCCGGGCGGTCCTCGATCTTCTCGTACAGCTTGGTCAACCCGTACAGGCTGGCCGCCATATCACCGGCGATGGCCGCACTGTTCCACTCGCTCTTCACCCGCTTGGCGGCGTCGGCGTTGCTGGAAACCGCCACGCGCTCGACGTTCGGGTAATGTGCGTCCAGCCATTTGCGACACTGCGCCAGCGACTGCGCGTGGGAATAGATGCGGGTGATGCGGTCGGTCTTGGTGGTTTCGCCGACCAGCAGGTGATGGTGGATTCGCAACTCCACCTCGCCGCAGATCACCATGTCGTGTTCGAGGAAGCTATCCAGGGTGTGGTTGACCGCGCCCTCGGTGGAGTTCTCCACCGGCACCACGCCGAAGTTCACCGCGCCCGCGGCCACCTCGCGAAACACCTCGTCGATCGCCGCCATCGGCGTGCTGATCACCGCATGGCCGAAGTGCTTGAGCGCGGCAGCCTGGGTGAAGGTGCCCTCCGGGCCGAGATAGGCGACCTTGAGCGGCTGCTCCAGGGCCAGGCAGGAGGACATGATCTCGCGGAACAGCCGGGCCATTTCCTCGTTGTCCAGCGGACCCTGGTTGCGCTCCATGATGTGCTTGAGCACCCAGGCTTCGCGTTCGGGACGGTAGAACACCGGCTTCTCGCCTTCGGCCAGGGTCTGCATCTTCACCCGCGCCACGTCCTGGGCACAGCGGGCGCGCTCGCTGATCAGCTCGAGGATCTTCTCGTCGAGGCTGTCGATGCGTACGCGCAAAGCCTTGAGCTGGTCAGCGTCGCTCATCAGCCGTGCTCCTTCTCGAACTCGGCCATGTAGGCCACCAGGGCCTCGATGGCGTCCAGGCCCAGGGCGTTGTAGATGGAGGCGCGCATGCCGCCCACCGAACGGTGGCCCTTGAGGTTGAGCAGGCCACGGGCGTCAGCGCCGACGAGGAAGGCCTTGTCGAGCTTCTCGTCGGCCAGGCGGAAGGGCACGTTCATCCAGGAACGGGCGCTGGGCTGGATCGGGTTGGTGTAGAAATCGCTGGCATCGATGAAGGAGTACAGCAGGTCCTTCTTCGCGCGGTTGCGCCGCTCCATGGCCTCGACGCCGCCCTGCTCCTTCAGCCACTGGAAGACCAGGCCGGAGAGGTACCAGGAATAGGTGGCCGGGGTGTTGTACATGGAGCCGTTGTCGGCGGCGACCTTGTAGTTGAGCATGGTCGGGCAGATGCTGCGGGCGCGGCCGAGCAGGTCTTCGCGAACGATGACCACCACCAGGCCGCTCGGGCCGATGTTCTTCTGCGCGCCAGCGTAGATCAGGCCGAACTTCGACACATCGATCGGCCGCGAGAGGATGTCCGAAGACATGTCCACCACCAGCGGCACGTCGCCGACTTCCGGAGTCCAGTCGAACTGCAGGCCACCGATGGTCTCGTTGCTGGCGTAATGCAGGTAGGCGGCATCCTTCGACAGTTGCCACTCGTTCTGGCCGGGAATGGCGAAGTAGTCGTAGGCCTTGGCGCTGGCGGCGACATTGACGTTACCGAAGCGGCGCGCTTCCTCGATGGCCTTCTTCGACCAGATGCCGGTATCGACGTAGTCGGCGACGCCATCTTCGGGCAGCAGGTTGAGCGGGATCTCGGCGAATTGCTGGCTGGCACCGCCCTGCAGGAACAGCACCTTGTAGTCGTTCGGCACGTTGAGCAGGTCGCGCAGGTCCTGCTCGGCCTTCTCGGCGATGGCCACGTACTCGTCGCTGCGGTGGCTCATCTCCATCACGGAGAGGCCCCGGCCCTGCCAGTCGAGCATTTCCGCCTGGGCACGCTCGAGGACTGCGGTGGGAAGCGCGGCCGGGCCGGCGCAGAAATTATGGGCTCGCTTGCTCACGTCTATCTCGCTCTCGATTCTGCAATGGCTCCCACGCAAAACACGGGAGCCATCGGTACCTTACTCTTCGCTGACTTCCGGCTCTTCGCTGCCTTCCGCCTCGTCGACGGCCTCGCCATCGGCGCCCTCTTCACCTTCCAGCGCTTCCTCATCCTCGCCGGATGGCTCCTGCACACGCTCCAGGCCAACCAGGGTCTCGTCGGCGGCCAGCTTGATGAGAATCACGCCCTGGGTGTTGCGGCCCAGGCTGCGGACCTCGTCGACGCGGGTGCGGACCAGGGTGCCCTGGTCGGAGATCAGCATGATCTCCTCGCCGTCCAGCACCTGGATGGCGCCGACCAGCTTGCCGTTGCGCTCGTTGATGACCATGGCGATCACGCCCTGGCCGCCACGGCCGCGGCGCGGGTAATCGGCCAGCGGCGAGCGCTTGCCGTAGCCGCGCTCGGAGGCGGTGAGGATCTGCGCATCGCGGGATTCGGGGATCAGCATGGAGATGATGCGCTGGCCTTCAACCAGGCGCATGCCGCGCACGCCACGGGCGTTACGGCCCATGATGCGCACCTTGCTTTCCTTGAAGCGGATCACCTTGCCGGCGTCGGAGAACATCATCACGTCCTTCGAGCCGTCGGTAATGGCGGCGGCGATCAGCGAGTCGCCCTCCTCCAGCTTCAGCGCGATCAGGCCGTTGGAGCGCGGCTTGGTGAACTGGATCAGCGGGGTCTTCTTCACGGTGCCCTTGGCGGTGGCCATGAAGATGTAGGCGCCGGTCGGCTCGTCCTGGCTGAAATCGGAGTCGTCGCCCTCGTCGGCGTCGTCGGCCTCGACCACTTCGGCGGCCTGCTCGGCGACCACGTCATCGTCATCACCCTCGTCGCCGGCGAACTGGGCGCGCACGGCTTCCAGATCGATCTGCAGCATCGCGGTGATGCGCTCGCCCTCATCCAGCGGCAGCAGGTTGACCAGCGGACGGCCGCGCGCGGTGCGCGAGGCTTCCGGGATCTCGAAAGTGCGCAGCCAGTAGACCTTGCCCTTGCTGGAGAACAGCAGCAGGGTGGAATGGCTGTTGGCCACCAGCAGGTGCTCGATGTAGTCCTCTTCCTTCACCGCGCTCGCCGACTTGCCCTTGCCGCCGCGGCGCTGGGCCTCGTAGGCGGCCAGCGGCTGGGACTTGGCGTAGCCGCCGTGGGAGATGGTCACCACGCGCTCTTCTTCGGTGATCAGATCGGCGATGGTCAGGTCGACCTGGGAGGCGACGATCTCGGTGCGACGCTTGTCGCCGAACTCGGCCTTGACCTTCTCCAGCTCCTCGCGGATGACTTCCATCAGCCGCTCGGGGCTGGTCAGGATACGGATCAGCTCGCCGATCAGGGCAAGGATTTCCTGGTACTCGGCGAGCAGCTTCTCGTGCTCCAGGCCGGTCAGGCGGTGCAGGCGCAGGTCGAGAATGGCCTGGGCCTGCTCCGGCGACAGGTAGTACTTGCCGTCGCGCAGGCCGTATTGCGGATCGAGGTCCTGCGGACGGCAGGAATCGGCGCCGGCACGCTCGACCATCGCCTGCACGGCGCTGGACTCCCAGCCGGTGGCGATCAGGCGTTCCTTGGCCTCGGCCGGGGTCGGCGAGGTCTTGATCAGCTCGATCACCGGGTCGATGTTGGACAGCGCCACCGCCTGGCCTTCGAGGATGTGGCCGCGCTCGCGGGCCTTGCGCAGCTCGTAGACGGTACGGCGGGTCACCACTTCGCGACGGTGGCGGACGAACACCTCGAGCATGTCCTTGAGGTTGAGGATCTTCGGCTGCCCGTCGACCAGCGCCACCACGTTGATGCCGAACACGCTCTGCAACTGGGTCTGCGCGTAGAGGTTGTTGAGCACGACCTCGCCGACTTCGCCACGGCGCAGCTCGATGACCACGCGCATGCCGTCCTTGTCGGACTCGTCGCGCAGCTCGGTGATGCCTTCGATCTTCTTCTCTTTGACCAGCTCGGCGATCTTCTCGATCAGCCGCGCCTTGTTCAACTGGTAGGGCAGCTCGGTGATGATGATCTGCTGGCGGTTGCCGCCCTTCTCCATGTCCTCGATCTCGGCGCGGGCACGGATATAGATGCGCCCGCGGCCGGTGCGATAGGCCTCGATGATGCCGGCGCGACCGTTGATGATGCCGGCGGTCGGGAAGTCCGGACCGGGGATGTACTGCATCAGCTCGTCGACGGTCAGCTCGGGGTTGTCGATCAGCGCCAGGCAGCCATCGATCACTTCGCCCAGGTTGTGCGGCGGGATGTTGGTGGCCATGCCCACGGCGATGCCGCTGGAGCCGTTGACCAGCAGGTTGGGGATCTTGGTCGGCATGACCGCCGGGATCTGCTCGGTGCCGTCGTAGTTGGGCACCCAGTCGACGGTTTCCTTGTCCAGGTCGGCCAGCAGCTCGTGGGCCAGCTTGGCCATGCGCACTTCGGTGTATCGCATGGCCGCGGCGTTGTCGCCGTCCACCGAACCGAAGTTGCCCTGGCCGTCGACCAGCATGTAGCGCAGCGAGAATGGCTGGGCCATGCGCACGATGGTGTCGTACACCGCGGTGTCGCCGTGCGGGTGGTACTTACCGATCACGTCACCGACCACACGGGCGGACTTCTTGTAGGGCTTGTTCCAGTCGTTGCCCAGCTCGCTCATGGCGTAGAGCACGCGGCGGTGCACCGGCTTCAGGCCGTCGCGCGCATCCGGCAGCGCACGCCCGACGATCACGCTCATCGCGTAGTCGAGATAGGACTGTCGCAGTTCGTCTTCGATGTTGACCGGGAGAATTTCTTTGGCCAGTTCGCCCATGAGAAGCCTGGTTCCTTTTTCTAGTGAAACGCCGCGCCATCCTTCAATGGAGCGAAGCGCGCCGCCGCCGGCCACTGGCCAGCAACGACTCACAACAAATCAAAGAGTTATGCCATGCGTCAAAGGTGCGCGAGCAGCCCCTTGAGAACTGCCGGAGATTAACACAAAGCCCGCCCGGCACCTACCCCGGACAGCGTTTCCGGGGCCATGCGGGAACAACTGCCCGCAGCGGCTCCGGACTGCCGGTCATCGCAAGGCAAGCCCGCTCAGTGCAGACGCTTGCGGCACATCAACTGGGCCATTTTCGCCGTGTCGGGACGCTCGACCACGCCGCGCTCGGTGACGATCACGTCGATCAGGTCGGCCGGGGTGACGTCGAACACCGGGTTGACCGCCTGCACCTCGGCCGCCACGCGCTGACCGCCGACCTCCAGCAGCTCGCTGCCGGCGCGTTCCTCGATGGGGATGTCGTCGCCGCTTTCCAGGTTCATGTCGATGGTCGAACTGGGCGCCACCACCATGAAGCGGACGCCGTGGTGCATGGCGCTGACCGCCAACTGGTAGGTGCCGATCTTGTTGGCCACGTCGCCGTTGGCGGTGATGCGGTCGGCGCCGACGATCACCCAGGTGATGCCCTGGGTCTTCATCAGATGGGCCGCGGCGGCGTCGGCATTCAGGCTCACCGGCACGCCCTCGCCGGCCAGCTCCCAGGCGGTCAGCCGGGCACCCTGCAACCAGGGACGGGTCTCGTCGGCATAGACGCGCTCGACCAGGCCATTCAGCCAGGCCGCCCGGATCACCCCCAGCGCGGTGCCGAAGCCGCCGGTGGCCAGGGCCCCGGTATTGCAGTGGGTGAGGATGTTCTGCGGGTTGCCCTGGTGCTTGCGGATCAGCTCGGCACCGTACTGGGCCATGGTCAGGTTGGCCTCGCGGTCGCTTTCATGGATGGCCACCGCCTCGGCCTCCAGCGCCGCCAGCGGCGTTTCGCCATCCTTCAGGCGCTCCAGACGCTCGCGCATGCGATTGAGCGCCCAGAACAGGTTGACCGCCGTGGGCCGCGACTCGGCCAGCACGCTGAAATCCTCTTCCAGGGCCGCACGCCAGTCGCCGCCATTCGCCAAGCGCGCCCGGGCGCCGAGCACCACCCCGTAGGCCGCGCTGATGCCGATCGCCGGCGCGCCACGCACGACCATGGTGCGGATCGCCTCGGCGACACCCGCCGCGGAGTCGTAGGCCAGCCAGGTTTCCTCGAACGGCAGCCGGCGCTGGTCGAGCAGGTGCAGCTTGCCGTCGCGCCAATCGATGGCCTTGACCTTTTCCGCTGCCAACAATTGTTCGCGCATGCCCCACTCCACACTGAGAAACAAAAGCCGCGGATTATAGCGAGCCTCCGGCCGGGACGCTCGGGTATACTGCCGCATTCGCCGAGATACCGCACTGGAAGCCGATTTATGTCCGACCTGTCCGCCCCCCTCGACCTGCTGCTGCTGCCGACCTGGCTGGTACCCGTCGAGCCGGCCGGGGTGGTCTGGAGGGACCACGCGCTGGGCGTGCGCGACGGCCGCATCGTGCTGCTCGCCCCGCGCGAGGAGGCCATGCTGCATGCCGCCAAGGAAATCCGCGAGCTGACCGGCTGCCTGCTGGCCCCGGGCCTGATCAACGCCCACGGCCACGCGGCGATGAGCCTGTTCCGCGGCCTCGCCGACGACCTGCCGCTGATGACCTGGCTGCAGGATCACATCTGGCCGGCCGAAGCCCGCTGGGTCGACGAGGAGTTCGTCCGCGACGGCACCGAACTGGCCATCGCCGAACAGCTCAAGAGCGGCATCACCTGCTTCTCGGACATGTACTTCTTCCCGGAAATCGCCAGCGAACTGGTGCACAAGAGCGGCATTCGCGCGCAGATGTGCATCCCGGTGCTGGATTTCCCCACCCCCGGCGCACGCGATGCCGGCGAAGCCCTGCGCAAGGGCCTCAAGCTGTTCGACGACCTCAAGCTGCACCCGCGCATCAAGGTGGCCTTCGGCCCCCACGCTCCCTACTCGGTGAGCGACGACAAGCTGGAGAACGTGCGCATGCTGGCCGAAGAACTGGACGCCGGCATCCACATGCACGTGCAGGAGACCGCCTTCGAGGTCCAGCAGAGCCTCGAACTGCACGGCGTGCGGCCGATGGCCCGGCTCTCCCGCCTCGGCCTGCTCGGCCCGCGCTTCCAGGCCGTGCACATGACCCAGGTGGACGACGAAGACCTGGCGCTGCTGGTGGAAAGCAACAGCAGCGTGATCCACTGCCCCGAATCCAACCTCAAGCTGGCCAGCGGCTTCTGCCCGGTGGAACGCTTGTGGAACGCCGGCGTCAACGTAGCGGTCGGCACCGACGGCGCGGCCAGCAACAACGACCTGGACCTGCTCGGCGAAACCCGCACCGCCGCGCTGCTGGCCAAGGCCGTGGCCGGCTCGGCGACCGCCCTGGACGCCCACCGCGCACTGCGCATGGCCACCCTCAACGGCGCCCGCGCCCTCGGCCTGGACGAACAGACCGGCTCCCTGGAACTGGGCAAGTCCGCCGACATGGTCGCTTTCGATCTTTCGCGCCTGGCCCAGCAGCCGGTCTACGACCCGGTGTCGCAACTGATCTACGCCAGCGGCCGCGACTGCGTGCAGCACCTCTGGGTCGGCGGCAAGCAACTGCTCGACGATGGCCACCTGACCCGCCTGGACGAGCAGCGCATCCTGGTTACCGCGCGCGCCTGGGGCGAACGCATCGCCGGCAAGGCCCACTGAATTCCCGCTTTACAGGAGTTGTCATGAGCAACGTCGATCACGCCGAAATCGCCAAGTTCGAGGCCCTCGCCCACCGCTGGTGGGACCGCGAGAGCGAGTTCAAGCCACTGCACGACATCAACCCGCTACGCGTCAACTGGATCGACGAGCGCTCCGGCCTGGCCGGCAAGAAAGTGCTCGACGTCGGCTGCGGCGGCGGCATCCTCAGCGAGGCCATGGCCCAGCGCGGCGCCACCGTGACCGGCATCGACATGGGCGAGGCGCCGCTGGCCGTGGCCCAACTGCATCAACTGGAATCCGGCGTGCAGGTGGAATACCGGCAGATCACCGCCGAAGCCCTGGCCGACGAAATGCCCGGCCAGTTCGACGTGGTCACCTGCCTGGAGATGCTCGAACACGTCCCCGACCCGGCCTCGGTGATCGAAGCCTGCCAGCGCCTGGTCAAGCCCGGCGGCCAGGTGTTCTTCTCGACCATCAACCGCAATCCCAAGTCCTACCTGTTCGCCATCGTCGGCGCCGAGTACCTGATGCGCCTGCTGCCGCGCGGCACCCACGACTTCAAGAAGTTCATCCGCCCCTCCGAGCTGGGCGCCTGGTGCCGCGACGCCGGCCTGCAGGTCAAGGACATCATCGGCCTGACCTACAACCCGCTGACCAAGCACTACAAGCTGGCCACGGACGTCGACGTCAACTACATGATCCATACGCTCAAGGAGGAGTGATGCGCCTGAGAGCAGTACTTTTCGACATGGACGGCACGCTCCTCGACAGCGCGCCGGACTTCATCGCCATCACCCAGGCCATGCGCGCCGACCGTGGCCTGCCACCACTGCCCGAGAAGACCATCCGCGACGTGGTGTCCGGCGGCGCCCGGGCGATGGTCGCCACCGCCTTCGCCCTCGATCCGCAGGACCCGGCCTTCGAGCCGCTGCGCCTGGAATTCCTCGAGCGCTACCAGAGCCACTGCGCGGTACTGACCCGGCCGTTCGACGGCATCCCCGAACTGCTCCAGGACATCGAGCGGGCGAGGCTCGCCTGGGGCGTGGCGACCAACAAGCCGGTGTGCTACGCCGAGCCGATCATGCGCCAACTGGGGCTCGCCGAGCGCTCGGCGGTGCTGGTCTGCCCGGACCATGTGACCAACAGCAAGCCCGACCCGGAAATGCTCCTGCTGGCCTGCCAGCAGATGGAGCTCGACCCGGCCAGCGTACTGTTCATCGGCGACGACCAGCGCGACATCCAGGCCGGCCAGGCCGCCGGCATGCGCACCGCGGCGGTCACCTGGGGCTACATCCACCCGGACGACCACGCCAGCCACTGGGGCGCCGACGTCATCGTCGATCACCCGCTGGAACTGCGCGCGGTGCTCGACCAGGCGCTGTGCAGTTGCTGAACCCGTAGGGTGGAAAACCGCGAAGCGTTTTCCACCAGTACGCCGGTGGATGCAGAAAGCTGCAAGCCAGCCTGCGGGACAGTACGGCGCCGGGAAATCTTTTCGCTTTAACTTGAAGCCTGCCGCTTGAGGCTTGCAGCTCTCCAAAGGAGACCTTCCATGTTCGATTATTCCGCCCGCCCCGACCTGCTCAAGGACCGAGTGATCCTGGTCACCGGCGCCGGACGCGGCATCGGCGCGGCGGCGGCCAAGGCATTCGCCGCCCATGGTGCCACCGTACTGCTGCTGGGCAAGAGCGAGGAAAACCTCAACCAGGTCTACGACGAGATCGAAGCGGCCGGCCATCCGCAGCCGGTGGTCATTCCCTTCAACCTGGAGACCGCGCTTCCGCACCAGTACGACGAACTGGCGGCGACCGTCGAAAGCAACTTCGGCCGCCTCGACGGCCTGTTGCACAACGCCTCCATCGTCGGCCCGCGCACGCCGCTGGAACAACTCTCCGGCGACAACTTCATGCGCGTCATGCACATCAACGTCAACGCCATGTTCATGCTGACCAGCACCCTGCTGCCGCTGCTCAAACTGTCGGAAGACGCCTCGGTGGTGTTCACCTCCAGCAGCGTCGGCCGCAAGGGCCGCGCCTACTGGGGCGCCTACGGGGTTTCCAAGTTCGCCACCGAAGGCCTGATGCAGACCCTCGCCGACGAACTGGATGGCATCAGCACGGTGCGCGCCAACAGCGTCAACCCGGGCGCCACCCGCACCGCCATGCGCGCCCAGGCCTACCCCGCCGAGAATCCGGAGAACAACCCGCTGCCCGAGGCGATCATGCCGGTCTATCTCTACCTGATGGGCCCCGACAGCCGCGGCGTCAACGGCCAGGCCTTCGACGCCCAGTAGTCTTGTCGTTCACTGGATTCCCGCGTTCGCGGAGACCCAGTCAAAATTACCGCCAGAAAACCGACAGCCTCCGCACCTCAACCGACAGCAATTTGCCATCACTCATCGGTGTTACCAGCAAGAGCTGCTCGATCGGGGCCATCCTAAAAACGTAATCAATTGATAAATAACAAGTTTTTATAAAAATGAAACAAATGGCATGAAATTCGCTCAAACCCCCGTATCGTCGCGTTTCGCGTCAGAGGTTCTCAGAGATCATGCTGCCCCCGAGCAAGTCCAACACCATCGACTTCGATGCCGCCAAGCTGCAACGCCTGGGCTTCTCCGCCAAGCGCACACCCAACCTGCACCCGCTCAGCCTCAACCAACTGCGCCAGCAACTGAACCTGCAACTGCAGACCAGCCTGGAGCTGGAGCGCATCCTCGACGTGTTCTTCCAGGAAGTGCAGCGCATCATCCCGCTGGGCGCCCTGGCCTACCAGCAGCCGGCCAGCGACCTGCGCCTGGAGCTAGGCGAACGGGCCACCCATTCGGCCAGCTACCACCTCAACCATGATGGCGACTACCTCGGCGAGCTGATCTTCCGCCGCAACCAGCGCTTCACCGATGATGAGCTGGGCCAACTGGAGTCGCTGCTGGTCTGCCTGCTGTTCCCGCTGCGCAACGCCCTGCTCTACCGCTCCGCGCTGCAGAGCGCGCTACGCGACCCGCTGACCGGCACCGGCAACCGCATCGCCATGGACCAGGCGCTGCAACGCGAGGTCGACCTGGCCCGGCGCAACCTGCAACCGCTATCGCTGCTGATGCTGGACATCGACCACTTCAAGCGGATCAACGACAGCCATGGCCACGGCGTGGGCGACGACGTGCTCAAGGCGGTGGCCGCCACCCTGAAAGGCCAACTGCGCAATGTCGACATGGTGTTCCGTTTCGGCGGCGAGGAGTTTCTCATCCTGCTCTCCAACACCAACCGCGAAGCCGCCGGAATGATCGGTGAGCGCCTGCGCCATTCGGTGCTGAACCTGCAATGCGCGGTTCAGGATCAGCCGCTCGAACTGTCCATCAGCCTCGGCTGCGCCACCCTGCTACCGGGCGAGTCGGCCGACAGCCTGCTGCGGCGCGCCGACAACGCGCTGTATGTCGCCAAGCGCGAGGGGCGCAACCGCCTGACGATGGCGGGCTGACGCGGGCCGGGCTCGGCCCCGGGGGAAACAGCAAAAAGGGACTCCGCAGAGTCCCTTTTTCATTTATTCCGGCTTGCGCCCACGCCCGAAGCCCGGACGCTGGCCCTCGCCGGCCGGGGGACGGCGCTTGGCGGGTGCCGGTTTGCGGGCAGGGCGATCGGCCAGCTCGGTTGCCGGACGGCCGCCAGGACGCTTCTTGGCGGCATCGCCCGGTCGCTCGGCCGCCGGCGTACCGCCGCGCTTGCCTGCCGGACGCGGCGCCCGCTCGGGAGCGTCGCCACGCGGCTGACGCACCGGTCGCTCGGCACCACCCTCGCGCGGCTTGCGGGCCGGACGCTCGCCATCGCGCGGAGCCCGTGCCGGGCGCTCACCGTCCGGACGGGAACCGGAACCATGCGCCGGACGCAGCACGCGCTCCTGGCGGGAGGCACGACCGACCGGCTTGGCCGACTTGCGTTGCAGGCGTTCGAGCTTGTCGCGGGTCTTTTCCTTCATCGCCGGCAGCAGAACGGGCTTGAGACCGACTTCCTCGCTGAGGATGTCGACCTCTGACTGCCCCATCTCGCGCCAGCGGCCCATGGTCAAGTCGGAGGTCAGGAACACCGGGCCGAAACGCACGCGCTTGAGGCGGCTGACCACCACACCCTGGGACTCCCACAGGCGGCGCACCTCACGGTTGCGGCCTTCCATCACCACGCAGTGGTACCAGTGGTTGAGACCTTCGCCGCCGGGCGCTTCCTTGATGTCGGTGAAGCGCGCCGGGCCATCCTCGAGCATCACGCCGTTCTTCAGGCGCTCGAGCATGTCTTCGTCGACCTCGCCACGCACTCGCACCGCATATTCGCGGTCCATCTGGTAGGACGGGTGCATCAGGCGGTTGGCCAGTTCACCGTCGGTGGTGAACAGCAGCAGGCCAGTGGTGTTGATGTCCAGGCGGCCGATGTTGATCCAGCGGCCTTCGCGCAGCTTCGGCAGGCGGTCGAACACGGTTGGCCGGCCTTCGGGATCGTCGCGGGTGCAGATCTCGCCGTCCGGCTTGTTGTAGATCAGCACGCGGCGCACGGTTTCGCTGACCTCTTCGCGCTTGAGCAGGCGACCGTCGACGGAAATGGCGTCGTGCAGGTCCACGCGCTGGCCGAGCGTGGCCACCACGCCGTTGACCTTGACCCGGCCTTCGCTGATCCACGCCTCGGCATCGCGACGCGACGCCAGGCCGATGCGGGCCAGGACTTTCTGCAACTTTTCGCCGCCAGGTCTGGATTCGGATTCACTCATCTGGGCACCTCCCGGTGTAACTGTGTGGTGAAGGGGCGCGCATCATACGCGGATCGCCGGCGTCGCGCACGGCTGACTATAGACCGCTCAGCGGCGCTTGCGCCGGCCGGTGGCTTCCAGCGCCAGCAGGCGCAGGTCGGCCTCGGCCAGCAGGGTCAGGCGCTCGGCCTTGCCGAGTTTCTTCCAGCCCTTGATCTCCTGCCGGCTGCGGCCGCAGCCGACGCAGACATCCTGCTCGAACTCGCAGACCTTGATGCAGGGGTTCTTGCTCATGGCGGCAACCTGTCACGGTGAAAGGCGCCGCCAGCATAGGACGGGAACGGGCCGGGCCGGGATTGAAAGTCTCAATCCCTTCAATGCAGCGGGCCGTCGGTGCCCAGGGCCTCGTCCTGCGGGTTCGCCTCGACGTCGTCGTCGCCTTCCTGGAGCAGGTCGTCGAAATCGGTCTTCAGGCCTTGCTCCATGGCGTCCAGCTCGGCCAGCAGGCTGCCGAAGCTGGTCTCACCGCGCTGCGCCGCCTCGTCCTCGGCAGCGGCCAGGTCGGCGCGCGCCTGCAATGCCTCGGGCACCGGCGCCTCCTCGTCGAGCGCCAGTTCTGGCTCGGGCTCCAGCTCGCGCAGGATGGCCAGTGGCGGCAGCTCATCGAGGCTCCTGAGGTTGAAATGGTCGAGGAAGGCGCGGGTGGTGGCGAACATCGCCGGCTTGCCGGGCACGTCGCGGTAGCCGACCACGCGAATCCACTCGCGCTCCTGCAAGGTCTTGACAATCTGGCTGTTGACCGCGACGCCACGGATGTCCTCGATCTCGCCACGGGTGATCGGCTGGCGATAGGCGATCAGCGCCAGGGTCTCCAGCATCGCCCGGGAATAGCGCTGCGGGCGCTCCTCCCACAGGCGGCCCACCCAAGGCGCGAAGCGCTCGCGCACCTGCAGGCGATAGCCGGAGGCGACTTCCTTGAGCTCGAAGCCACGCCCCTCGCAGGACTTGGCGAGCACCGCCAGGGCCTCGCGGAACAGCGCTGGCTCGGGCCGCTCGCCGTCCTCGAACAGCTCGCAGAGGCGCTCCAGCGACAACGGCTTGCCGGCAGCGAGAAGGATCGCCTCGAGCAGCGAGGCCAGTTCCTTGGGATCGGTCAGGTTCATCATTCCACCCTTGCCCGCACGTGGATGGCGGCGAAAGGTTCATTCTGCACCAGCTCGGCGAGGGATTCCTTGATCAGTTCGAGCACCGCCATGAAGGTCACCACCACGCCGAGCCGGCCTTCCTCGGCGCGGAACAGTTCGACGAACGGCACGAAACCGCCGCCCTTGAGGCGCTCCAGCACCTCGCTCATGCGCTCGCGGGTCGACAGCGCCTCGCGGGTCACGTGATGGCTCTCGAACATGTCGGCGCGGCGCAGTACTTCGGCCATCGACACCAGCAACTCCTCCAGGCTGACCTGCGGCAGCAGCTTGCGCGCCCGCGCCTCCGGGGCATCCAGGCGCGGCACCACGATGTCGCGGCCAACCCTCGGCAGTTCGTCGAGATCCTCGGCGGCCTGCTTGTAGCGTTCGTATTCCTGCAAGCGGCGGATCAGCTCGGCGCGCGGGTCCTCCTCTTCCTCCCCGGCTTCCGCCGAGCGCGGCAGCAGCATGCGCGACTTGATCTCGGCGAGCATGGCGGCCATCACCAGGTACTCGGCGGCCAGCTCCAGGCGTACCGACTTCATCAGCTCGACGTAGCCCATGTACTGGCGGGTGATCTCCGCCACCGGGATGTCGAGGATGTCGATGTTCTGCTTGCGGATCAGGTAGAGCAGCAGGTCGAGCGGCCCCTCGAAGGCCTCGAGGAACACTTCCAGGGCATCCGGCGGGATGTACAGGTCGAGCGGCAGCTCGGTGACCGCCTGGCCGTAGACCAGGGCGAACGGCAGCTCCTGCTGGGCACCGGGCTGGCCGGCGGAAGCGTCTTCGGGGGTGCTGTCGTGCATGGAGTCCTCATGCGCCGCTGTTGGGAGGAACCGGTCATTCGCCGGGCGGGTCGAAGCCAATGAGAGCCGCCTCGGCATTCTATATCGAGTGAGTGCAGTGCTGCCGCCGCAGCTCGGAGCATACCTGATCGGCAGATCGAGTCCCCAGGGACCCGAGGGAGAGCCCGATGAAAGCCCTGATGACGATATTCAGCGCATTGCTGCTAATGGCCAGCCTGGCCCAGGTGCCAGCGCAGGCCGCGATGATCTCCACCGGCGAGGTGGTGGCCAGCCAGCAGGAACAGGCCGATCGCGACAAGGTCCGCGAATTCCTTGGCCGCGCCAGCGTGGAAGAACAGATGAAGGTGCTGGGTGTGGATGCGGCGCTGGCCAGGAGCCGTGTCGATGCCTTGACTGCCCAGGAAGTCGCCAGCCTGGCACAGCGCATCGACACACTGCCGGCCGGTGGCGCACTCAGCGGCACGGACGTGATCATCATCCTGCTGGTCGCCATCCTGGTGGTGCTGATCCTCTAGGGATGGAATGCTCCGCGCCCTACGCCAGCTCGGTGAAGGGCGCCGGGTCCCCGCAACCGACGCGGATCACCTCGACCTCGTCATCGACCAGGCCGATCACCGTCGAGGCCTCCAGCCCGCCAAAGCCGCCGTCGATGATCAGGTCGACGTGGTGCTCCAGCACCTGGCGCATTTCGTAGGGATCGCTCATCGGCAGTTGCTCGCCGGGCAGGATCAGGCTGCTGCTGATCAGCGGCTCGTCCAGTTCGGCGAGCAGCGCCTGGGCAATCGGGTGTTCGGGCACGCGCAGGCCGATGGTGCGCCGCTTGGGGTGCAGCAGCATGCGCGGCACTTCGCGGGTGGCATTGAGGATGAAGGTGTAGGGCCCCGGGGTGTAGGCCCTGAGCAGGCGGAAGGCGACGGTGTCGACCTTGGCGAACACGCCCAGTTGCGAGAGGTCGCGGCACACGAGGGTGAAATTGTGCTTGTCGTCCAGCCGGCGCAGGCGGCGGATGCGCTCTACGGCGTTCTTTTCGCCGATCCGGCAGCCTATCGCGTAGGACGAGTCGGTCGGGTAGACGATCACGCCACCGGCCCTGACGATTTCGACAGCCTGCTTGATCAGGCGCGCCTGGGGATTTTCCGGGTGGACCTGGAAGAATTGACTCACGTTGACTCCCTGTTCAGCGTGCAGCAAAAGTGCGGTAGCCATGATCGAAGCGCGTCCAGAGCGGCGGCAGATCATCCGGCAAGGGGCGGTACATGCCCAGCTCAGACCAGTCTCCCGGCGCATGGAAGTCACTGCCGGCACTCGCCAGCAGACCGAATTCCCGCGCCAGAATCGCCAGGCTGCCGACCTGCTCGGCCGGCTGCATACCGTTGACCACCTCCAGCGCGTGACCACCCGCGGCGACGAAATCAGCGACCAGCCTGCGCCGCTTGCTGCGGGTGAAATCGTAATGCCAGGCGTGCGCCAGACTGATCCAGGCGCCCGCCTCTTTCAGCGTAGCAACCGTCTGCTCGAGCGTCGGCCAATGTTGCTTCACATCGCCCAGTTTTCCAGCGCCCAGCCATTTACGGAACGCCTCGGCGCGGTCGCGTACGTGCCCGGCGCGTACCAGGAACTCGGCGAAATGCGGACGTGCCGGCGCGTTGCCGCTGTCGCCCAGTTCCCGCTGGATCGCCCGCGCGCCGAAGAAGGCGCCGGGCATGCCCTTGGCCTCCAGCCGCCGGCCGATCTCCTCGGCGCGCTGCCAGCGGCCGTCGTGCAGGTCGGCCAGCGCCCGGCGCAGGGCCGGCGCGTCGGCGGCGAAGGCATAGCCAAGCACATGGATGGTCGCCCCGCCCCAGGTGCAGGACAGCTCCACGCCGTTGACCAGGCGCATGTCCAGCGCCTTGGCTGCGGCGTGCGCCTCGTCCAGCCCCTCGACGGTATCGTGGTCGGTCAGCGCCAGCAGGCGCACACCGCGTTCATGGGCGCGCGCGACCACCGCGGCGGGCGCCAGGGCGCCGTCCGAGGCGGTGCTGTGACAGTGCAGATCGACGGACATGGGACAGTATTCCGATCAGGGTTGTTTGTTATTATGCCGGCACATCCCGTACCTGGCTGCCACTGTGAAACAATTCATCGATTTCATTCCTCTCATCCTGTTCTTCATCGTCTACAAAATCGATCCTCGCACCATCGAACTGGCCGGCCACAGCCTGCCCTTCGGCGGCATATTCAGTGCCACCGCCGTACTGATCCTCAGCTCGGTGCTGGTCTACGGCGGCATGCTCCTGGTCCAGCGCAGGCTCGACAAGGGCCAGTGGCTGACCCTGGTCGCCTGCCTGGCATTCGGCAGCCTGACCCTGCTGTTCCACAACGAAACCTTCCTCAAGTGGAAGGCCCCCGTGGTGAGCTGGCTGTTCGCCCTCGGTTTCGCCGCCACCCATTTCATCGGCGACAAGCCGCTGATCCAGCGGATGATGGGCCACGCCATCCAGTTGCCGCAGCCGGTCTGGGTACGCCTGAACATCGCCTGGATCGTGTTCTTCCTGGTCAGCGGCGCGGCCAACCTGTTCGTCGCCTTCACCTTCGAGAGCATCTGGGTCGACTTCAAGGTGTTCGGCAGCCTGGGCATGACCCTGCTGTTCCTGATCGGCCAGGGTATCTTCCTGGCCCGCCATATCCACGACGGCGACGCAGAAGCCGTTCCCACCGCCAACAAGAAGGACTGACATGCTTTACGCCATCATTGCCACCGATGTCGCCAACTCCCTGGAAAACCGCCTCGCCGCCCGCCCGGCGCACCTCGCCCGCCTCGAGCAACTGAAGGAAGAAGGCCGCCTGGTCCTGGCTGGCCCGCACCCGGCAGTGGACAGCAACGACCCGGGCGCCGCCGGCTTCACCGGCAGCCTGGTCGTGGCCGAGTTCGAGTCGCTGGAGGCCGCCCAGCGCTGGGCCGAGGCCGATCCCTACCGCGCCGCTGGCGTCTACGGCGAGGTCGTGGTCAAGCCGTTCAAGAAAGTGCTGCCCTGACGAGCACGCTCACGGAGCGTTCCCCCCATTGCGAGAGTCGATGACAACCTGCAGGAAATAGGAGTTCCAATGCGTCAAGGTCCGTTGTCCCTGTTGTTCGCTACCCTGTTGATCGCTCCGTCCCTGATGGCCGAGGAAGCCGTGGCGCCCACCGCCCCGGCCTCCACCGACACGCAGCTCGCCGCCCTGGAGCAGCGCCTGGCGGAAAGCGAGCGCCTGCGCACCGAACTGGCCGACCAGTTGCAGAACCTGAGCGATGGCGGCGAGCGCGACGGCGCGCTGCTGACACGCCTGCGCCAGGAAAACCAGCGGTTGAAACTGCAACTCAACAAGGCCCTGGCCGAGCAACAGCCGCAATGGCTCGACGAGCAGCAACAGTGGTTCGCCGCCGGTGGCGGTGTGGCCCTGCTCGGCGTGCTGTTCGGTTCCCTGTTGCGTGGCCGCCGCAAGGCTCGCCGGGAATGGCTGAATTGAAGCGACCATGAGTGACCTGCTGCTGATCGACGACGACCGCGAGCTGTGCGAGCTGCTGGTCGCCTGGCTGACCCAGGAAGGATTCCACGTCCGCGCCTGCCACGAAGGCGCCTCGGCCCGCGCCGAACTGGCGGCCAACCCGCCGGCGGCGGTGGTCCTCGACGTGATGTTGCCCGACGGCAGCGGACTGGAACTGCTCAAGCAGTTGCGCAACGAACACCCGGAACTGCCGGTGCTGATGTTGTCCGCGCGCGGCGAACCGCTGGACCGCATCATCGGCCTGGAACTCGGCGCCGACGACTATCTGGCCAAGCCCTGCGACCCACGCGAGCTGACCGCCCGCCTGCGCGCCGTGCTGCGCCGCAGCCAGCCGCCGACGGCCTCCGGCCAGTTGGAGGTGGGCGACCTGTGCTTCAGCCCGGCGCGCGGCGTGGCCAATATCGGCGACCATGAAGTGCTGCTCACCCTGTCCGAGGGACGCATCCTCGAAGCGCTGCTGCGCCAGCCCGGCGAGCCGCTGGACAAGCAGGAACTGGCGCAACTGGCACTGGGTCGCAAGCTGACCCTCTACGACCGCAGCCTGGACATGCACGTCAGCAACCTGCGCAAGAAGATCGGCCCGCACCCGGATGGTCGGCCGCGTATTCTGGCATTGCGTAGCCGGGGGTATTACTACGCGCCGTAGCCTGTCGCTACTCGCTATGGGGTTTTCTCGTTTGCGCCAACCTCCGTCCCTCACCCCAGCCCTCTCCCAGGGGGAGAGGGAGCTTTGGACTCCGAGGCATGGCTGTACTCCGAACAGTCCCCTCTCCCTCCGGGAGAGGGTTAGGGTGAGGGGCGGGACCAGAACCTAACCTCAAGCCCAACGTATCTTTACCCTACCTTTACCCATGCCTGACCGCGCTTGACCTTGCCCTCCCTAGACTGGGCTCATCCGGCAACCGGCCGGAATCGAGACAAGGAGATACCCATGCGCAAGACCCTTATCGCTGCCCTCTTCGCCGCCACCCTGCCGGCCATCGCCCTGGCCGCCCCGTTCGGGCACCCCGGCCACCATGGTGGCGACCACGGCCCGCGCGTCTACCGCGACCTGGACCTGAGCAAGGAGCAGCGCCGCGAGATCGGCAAACTGATGGGCGAGCAGATGAAGAGCCATCGCGAGATCACCCAGCGCTACCTCGACAAGCTGCCCGCCAACGAAAAGAAAGCCCTGGAGAACGAACTCCAGGCCAACCGGGACAAGACCCAGAAGGACATCCGCGCCCTGCTGAGCCCGGAACAGCAGAAGCGCTTCGACGAGCACCAGAAGAAAATGGCCGAGAAACGCGCCGAACGCGCCGAGTTCGAAGCCTGGAAGGCCGAAAAGGCCAAGGCCCAGTAACCCCGTTCCATAACCACCGCCCGCCAGGCTCCGGCCTGGCGGGCTTCGTCATATCCAAGGAGCCGCCGTGCGTTCACTGTTCTGGCGCATCTTCGCCAGCTTCTGGCTGGCCATCGCCCTGGTCGCCGGGCTATCGCTGCTGTTCGGCCATGCACTGAACCAGGACGCCTGGATCATCGCCCGCCATCCGGCAATCAAGGAGCTGCCGGACAAGTGGGTCGCGACCTACCGGCAACAAGGCCCCAAGGCGGCGCAACAGATGCTGGAACAACACAAGCGTCGTTTCCGCGTCGACACCCAGGTGCTTGACGACAGCGGCGAACCGCTGGTGCGCGGCACCTTCCCGCCACGTGCCGCTGCGTTCGAGGCCCGCCACCAGGAGCGCCTGCCCTGGCGCCGGCTGACCGCCGAATACAACGGCCCGGACGGCGAGTCCTACCTGTTCATCTACCGGATCCCCTACCCGGAGCTGGCTGCCTGGCACCGCAGCAGCCTGCTCTGGCCGTTCGCCGCCCTGGTCATCGCCCTGGTGGTGCTGACCGTCTTCAGCCTGCTGCTGACCCTGTCCATCACCCGTCCGCTGGACCGCCTGCGCCGCGCCGTGCACGACCTCGGCCGCACCGCCTACCAGCAGAACAGCCTGGAACAACTGTCCCGCCGGCGCGACGAACTGGGCGTGCTGGCCAGCGACTTCAACCGCATGGGCCAGCGCTTGCAGGACCTGATCGGCAGCCAGCGCCAATTGCTGCGCGACGTCTCCCACGAACTGCGCTCTCCCCTGGCCCGCCTGCGCGTCGCCCTGGCGCTGGCCGAACGGGCCTCGCCCAGGGAGCGCGAAGTGCTGTGGCCGCGCCTCGGCCAGGAGTGCGACCGCCTGGAGGCGCTGATCGCCGAGATCCTGGCCCTCGCCCGCCTGGACGCCGAGCCCGGCGCCCGCCAGCCGATCGCCCTGCGCCCACTGCTCGAACAATTGCGCGAGGACGCCCGGCTGATCGCGCCGCAGCAGGAAATCCGCATCGTCGGGGGCGAAGGCATGGAATTGCAGGGCTGGCCGGACATGCTCAGTAGCGCCCTGGACAACCTGCTGCGCAACGCCCTGCGCTTCAGCCCGGAAGGCCAGCCGGTGGACATCGAGGTCGGCAAGGAAGCCGGCTGGCTCTCCATCCGCATTCGCGATCACGGCCCCGGAGTGGCGGCCGAGCACCTGCCCCAGCTCGGCGAACCCTTCTTCCGCGCCCCGCAACAGACCACGCCCGGACACGGCCTCGGCCTGGCCATCGCCCGCCGCGCCATCGAACGGCACGGCGGCAAGCTGCTGCTGGGCAACCATCCCGAAGGGGGCTTCGTCGCCCGGGTGGAATTGCCGGTCTAGGAGGCAGGAGGCCTTTCTGCAGGAGCGCGCGATTAGCGGCAATGCTATTTACTGGGTCCCCGCGTTCGCGGGGATGATGGGGGACGAAACCCCAACGCCAGACTGTCATTCCCCTACGCGGGCCGCCGCTAACGCGGGACGGTGCTTGCACCGAACGGCCTTCAGGGCGGCCCGAAGGGCGAGCGAAGCGAGTAATCCAATGAGCATGACGTCAATAAACATCATGTAGGAGCGAGGGGGACACCTGGTTCCCTGCTCGCGAAGCTTTTGCGTCGCCGCGAATCGCGCGCATGGCGCGCTCCTACAAAAGCCGCCTTTTCGCGGCCTCACCAGTTGCTGACGAAATCCGCCGTCTTCAGCTCCGGTGGGCTGCGCCGTTCGCCTTCGACACTACCCAGGTAGAGGAAGCCGACGATCTGTTCGTTCGCCTCCAGGCCCAGTCCATCGGCGACGAAGCGGTCGTGGGCCATCTCGCCCGTGCGCCAGATGGCGCCGAGTCCTTGGGCATGGGCGGCGAGCAGGATGCCGTGTGCCGCGCAGCCGGCGGACAGCAGTTGCTCGATCTCCGGCACCTTGGGATTGGCCTGTACCCGGGCGATCACCACCACCAGCAAGGGGGCGCGCAGCGGCATGGCGCGGGCCTTGGCCTGGGCTTCCGGGGCCGCCTCGGGGTTCTTGTTCAGCAGCGCCGAGGCGAACAGTTCGCCAAGCCGCTCCCGCCCTTCTCCTTCGACGCAGAGGAAGCGCCAGGGCCGCATGTAGCCGTGGTCCGGGGCCCGCAAGGCGGCGCGGAAGAGGATCTCGCGCTGCTCGGCCGAAGGGGCCGGGGCCTGCAAGCGGGCCAGGGATACGCGGTTGAGCAGAACGTCGAGTGCCTCCATCGGCCACCTCCTGAAACGAACGAAGCAGCCATGATAGCCGACTCGCTCCCTCCGGGAGGCCAACGGAAAGCGGCCGATGCCGCTTGCCTGGCCCACCGGCGCGGCTAGAATGGCGGCCATCCGCCCTAGAGCCACGACTTCATGTCCCTGCCGACGCTGCGCATCATCGGTTTCATCATCGGCATCTTCCTGATCACCCTCGCCGTCAGCATGATCGTGCCGATGGTCACCCTGCTGGCCTTCCACCGCGCCAGCGAGATCAACACCTTCCTCTGGTCGAGCCTGATCACCTTCGTTGCCGGCCTGGCGCTGGTCCTGCCCGGCCGTCCGGAGCACGTCCACCTGCGCCCGCGCGACATGTACATGCTGACCGTCAGCAGTTGGGTGGCGGTGTGCATATTCGCCGCGTTGCCGTTCCTGTTCGCCCGGCACATGAGCTATACGGACTCGTTCTTCGAGAGCATGTCGGGCATCACCGCCACCGGCGCCACCGTGCTCAACGGCCTGGACAGCATGTCGCCGGGCGTGCTGATCTGGCGCTCGATGCTGCACTGGCTGGGCGGCATCGGCTTCATCGGCATGGCGGTGGCGATCCTGCCGATGCTGCGCATCGGCGGCATGCGGCTGTTCCAGACCGAGTCGTCGGACCGCTCGGAAAAGGTCATGCCGCGCTCGCACATGGTCGCCAAGTACATCATCGCCAGCTACGTCGGCATCAGCCTGCTCGCCACCCTGGCCTTCTGGCTGGCCGGGATGAACCTGTTCGATGCCATCAACCACGCCATGTCGGCGATCTCCACCGGCGGCTTCTCGACTTCCGACCAGTCGCTGGCCAAGTGGCAGCAGCCGGCGGTGCACTGGGTCGCGGTGGTGGTGATGATCCTCGGCAGCCTGCCCTTCGTGCTCTACGTGGCGACGCTGCGCGGCAATCGCAAGGCGCTGATCCGCGATGCCCAGGTGCAGGGCCTGTTCGGCCTGCTGCTGGTGACCAGCCTGGCGATGAGCGTCTGGTACTGGCTGAATACCAACCTGTCCTGGCTGGACGCCCTGCGCCACGTGGCGGTCAACGTCACCTCGGTGGTCACCACCACCGGCTTCGCCCTCGGCGACTACAGCCTGTGGGGCAACTTCTCGCTGATGATCTTCTTCTACCTGGGCTTCATCGGCGGCTGCTCCGGCTCGACCGCCGGCGGCATCAAGATCTTCCGCTTCCAGGTGGCGTGGATCCTGCTCAAGGCCAACCTGCAGCAACTGATCCACCCCCGCGCGGTGATCAGCCAGAAGTACAACGGCCATCGCCTGGACGAGGATATCGTCCGCTCGATCCTGGCCTTCTCGTTCTTCTTCACCGTCACCATCGCCACCATCGCCCTGGGCCTGTCGCTGCTCGGCCTGGACTGGATGACCGCGCTGACCGGCGCAGCCGCCACGGTGTCCGGCGTCGGCCCCGGCCTCGGCGAGATGATCGGCCCGGCCGGCAACTACGCCGACCTGCCGAATGCCGCCAAGTGGCTGCTGTGCCTGGGCATGCTGATCGGCCGCCTGGAAATCATCACCGTGCTGGTGCTGTTCATCCCGACCTTCTGGCGGCACTGAGGTTTCGACTCGGTCCCCGCATTCGCGGGGATGACAGGGGACGAAACGTCAACGCCCGACCGTCGTTCCCCTACGCGGGCCGCCGCTAACGCGGGAACCCAATGAACGGATTCGTAGGCTGGGCTTCAGCCCACCGGAAAGTGCTCGAACCTTGCTCGATGGTGGGTTGAAGCCCACCCTACGGGGAGCATCGAGCTACAGCTTGGCGCGGTATTCCCCCGGCGTGGTGTCGAACCAGCGGCGGAAGGCGCGGAAGAAATTGCTCGGATCGGCGAAGCCCAGCAGGTAGGAAATCTCCAGCAGGGTCAGGTTCGGCTGGGCGAGGTACTGGATCGCCAGTTCGCGGCGCGTGTCGTCGAGCAGGTGCTGGAAGCTGGTGCCCTCCTCCTGCAGACGCCGTTGCAGGGTGCGCTGCGACAGGTGCAGGGACTGCGCCACCGCATCGCGCTTGGGTTCGCCCTGGGGCAGCAGGCGGCAGAGCACCTGGCGCACCTGGTGGGTCACCCGGCTGCCGGAGAAACGCGCCAGGTACTCGCCGGCGAAACGGTCGTGGAGTTGCGCCAGCGACTCGTTGGCGCTGGGCAGCGGCAGCTCCAGGTCGGCGCGTTCGAAGATCAGCGCATAGTGCTCGGCGTTGAAACGCAACGGTGCCTGGAACACCTGCCGGTAAGGCGCCAGGTCGGCCGGTGGCTCCCCCTGGAAACGAACCTCGCGCGGCTGCAAGGGCCTGCCGGTCATCCAGCGGCAGAAGGCCAGGGTATAGGCCAGCGACGCTTCGGCGCTCTGCCGCGCCGGCGCCAGGCGGTCGCCGTGGATCGCCAGGATCAGCCCGTAGCCGTCGTCCACCGGACGGAAACTGAGATCGGCGCCCTCGGCGATGATCCGCTGGTAGCGCACCAGGCGGGCGAAGCCCTCCTTCAGGTTGCGGCTGGACATCGCCGCGTAACCGACCACGTGGAAGGACGCCGGACGCACCACGCTGGCCATGTTCAGGCCGATCGCCGGATTGCCGGAAAGCTGCACCGCGCGCTCCCACAGGCGGGTCATGCCGTCCTGCGGAAAACGGGCGTCGGCATCCCCCAGCGCGGCATAGTCCAGCCCCAGTTCGGAGAACAGCGTACGGCAGTCGACACCACCCATTTCCAGGGCGTTGACGATCCCGATGGCCCAACTGGAAGAAGTCGTACGTTCGCTCATGGCGCCTTTTTATCGAGGAGAAGCAGCGGCGGCAAGGATACAAGAGTGGCACGCAATGTCACTGGCCCGGCAAGCCAGCGAATCTAGACTGATAGGACTTCATAAGAACGACAGGAGGTGTGCCATGGGCACGCAAACCGCCGAACGCTTCCAGAGCTTTGCCGATTTCTATCCGTATTACCTGCAGGAACACAGCAACTCCACCTGCCGCCGCCTGCATTACGCCGGCAGCCTGCTGGTGCTGGCCATCCTCGCCTACGCGCTGGTCACCCAGCAGTGGTTGTGGCTGCTGGCGATGCCCTTCGCCGGCTACGGCTTCGCCTGGGTCGGGCACTTCGTGTTCGAGAAGAACAAGCCGGCCACCTTCAAGTACCCGCTGTATTCGCTGATGGGCGACTGGGTGATGCTGAAGGATGCCTTCACGGGCCGCATACGGTTCTAGTGGTTCCCCGCGAACGCGGGGAACCAAAAAACAAAAACAAGAGGATTCCTGATGAACGCTCGCGCCCGATTCACCCACATGGAGGACGGCAGCGCCGAGGACTGGGCCATCATCGCCCAGGACTTCGCCGCCTATGCCAAGCACCTGCCGGACCGCATCCTCACCCACCTGAAACTGCTCGACGGCGACTTCGGCGGTTTCCCGGTCGATCGCCTGACCCACTCGCTGCAGACCGCCACCCGCGCCCACCGCGATGGCCGCGACGAGGAGTACGTGATCTGCGCCCTGCTCCACGACATCGGCGACACCCTGGGCTCGTACAACCACCCGGACATCGCCGCCGCCATCCTCAAGCCTTTCGTCAGCGCGGAGAACCACTGGATGGTGGAGAAGCACGGCATCTTCCAGGGCTACTACTTCTTCCATCACCTGGGCATGG
This sequence comes from Zestomonas carbonaria, assembly GCF_904061905.1. GTDB lineage: Bacteria > Pseudomonadota > Gammaproteobacteria > Pseudomonadales > Pseudomonadaceae > Aquipseudomonas > Aquipseudomonas carbonaria. The sequence continues at coordinate 45,005 of NZ_CAJFCI010000077.1, read as the reverse complement.
ACAGGCGCCTGCGCGAGCAATTCAAGGACCATCCGCAGTACCTGCGCACCGTCGAGTTCTGCGCCCGATACGACGCCGCGGCCTTCGATCCGGACTACGAGAGCCTGCCGCTGGAGTTCTTCGAGCCGATGTTGCGGCGCGTGTTCGCCCAGCCGAAGAACTCGCTGTACAAGGCGGCGATGGAACAGATGTAGGCAAGCGCATCGCGGCGTCCGGTCAGGCCACTTGGCGACCGGGCGCTGGCTGGTTATGATCCCCGGCAGTCAAAATTTTGGCCCATTTTCTTGACGGGCCGGCCAGGCGTTCGCAGAAGCGCCGCCCACAAGGATCAGCCAATCCCGATGAAGCCAGCCAGCGCCACACCGTCCAGCGGTTTGCCCTCCTCGTCGTTGCGCGTGTATTACTCGCGCGTACTGGCGTACCTGACCGTGGCGGCGACCATCGCGGCCGGTACCTACTCGCAGTTCTTCGGCTACGACATCCTCTGGCTGGTGCCCTACGCCCTGCTCTATCCGCACCTGGCCCACCAGATCGGGCTGCACTTCCGCCGCGACTACCCTCACCAGGTACGCATTGGCCTGCTGTTCGTCGACGCCCTGCATGTCGGCGCCTGTGTCGTGCTGATAGGCTTCTCGGTGGTGCCCAGCCTGATGCTGCTGATGCTACTCAGCTTCGCCGCTCTGCTCAGCGGCGGCCTGCGCTACCTCGGCGTTTCACTGCTGACCGCCACCAGCACCACGCTGCTGCTCGGCAGCCTCCTGCATCCCGAGATCAAGGCCAGCGCCCCGCCGCTGGTGTCCTCGGTGTGCATCCTGTTCAGCACCCTGTGCATCGCCATCACCGCCTACTACATGCGCCAGCAGGGCCAGCACCTGGCCCAGGCGCGCATCGAGATCAAGCAGGAACAGGAAAAGGCCGCGCGGCTGGCGCGCAACCTGGCCAAGTACCTGTCCCCGCAGGTCTGGGAAATGATCTTCAGCGGCAAGAAGCACGTGCGCCTGGAAACCCAACGCAAGAAGCTCTCGGTGTTCTTCTCCGACATCAAGGGCTTCACCGAGCTGTCCGAGGAGCTGGAAGCCGAGGCGCTGACCGACCTGCTCAACAACTACCTGAACGAAATGTCGAAGATCGCCCTCAAGCACGGCGGCACCATCGACAAGTTCGTCGGCGACAGCGTCATGGTGTTCTTCGGCGACCCCACCAGCCAGGGTGCCAAGAAGGACGCGGTGAACGCCGTGTCCATGGCCATCGCCATGCGCAAGCACATGAAGGTGCTGCGCCAGCAGTGGCGCGCCCAGGGCATCACCAAGCCGCTGGAGATCCGCATGGGGATCAACACCGGCTACTGCACGGTGGGCAACTTCGGCGCCGACACACGCATGGACTACACCATCATCGGCCGCGAAGTGAACCTCGCCAGCCGCCTGGAAAGCGCTTCCGAAGCCGGCGAAATCCTCATTTCCCACGAGACCTATTCGCTGGTGAAGGACGTGATCATGTGCCGCGACAAGGGCCAGATCACCGTCAAGGGCTTCACACGCCCGGTGCAGATCTACCACGTGGTGGACTTCCGCCGCGACCTGGGCGCCACCTCCAGCTACGTCGAGCACGAGTTGCCGGGCTTCTCCATGTACCTGGACACCAACGGCGTGCAGAACTACGACAAGGAACGGGTCATCCAGGCCCTCAACCAGGCGGCCGAGAAGCTGCGGGACAAGATCATCCTCTGAACCTGCCGAAGCGTCAGGCGGTTGCCGGGGACCATCGTGCGGGGACCTGGTTGGTGCGCGCGGCGCACCCTACAAAAGCGTTCATGGCGTCTGTATGAGCGGTAGCGTGCCGGCGGCCGGCGCGCCGTCCAGCAATGGCTGGCAGGCCAGGAACTCCACTGCCGAAGCGCGCCAGGAACGCTGCGCGGCCAGTTCGGCGCAGCGCTTGCGATCCAGCGCCAACGCCTGCAGGCAGGCCCGCCGCAGATCCTCGTCCAGCACGCCGGTGACACCCGGAGTCAGCACGTCCAGGGGCCCCGGCACCGGCAGGGCCGCCACCGGCGTGCCGCAGGCCAGCGCTTCGAGCATCACCAGTCCATAGGTGTCGGTGCGCGACGGAAACACCAGCACGCTGGCCGCCGCATAGGCCTCGGCCAGCGCCTCGCCATGCCGATAGCCGAGGAATTCCACCAGCGGATAGCGCGCCTGCAACTCGGCGCGCGACGGCCCGTCGCCGATCACCCGCTTGGTGCCGGGCAGATCGAGGTCGAGGAAGGCTTCCAGGTTCTTTTCCGGCGCGATCCGCCCCACGTAGAGGAACACCGGCCTTTCCACGCCGGTACGCGGGCGCGGCCGGAACAGGTACGAGTCGACGCCCTTGCGCCACACGCGCAGATTGCCCATGCCCCAGGCGGAGAACTCGTCGCACAGCCGCTGGGTGCTCAGCAGCACCGCCTGGCTCGGCCGGTGAAAGGCCCGCAGGTAGGCATAGCCCCAGCTCAGCGGCAACCAGGGCCAGCGCCCGTGCAGGTATTCGGGGAAGCGCGTGTGGATCGCGCTGGAGAACGCCAGCCCGCGCCGGACCAGCCAGCGCCGCGCCGCCCAGCCGAGCGGACCCTCGGTGGCCAGGTGCACGCAATCCGGACGGAACGTGCGGATCGCCCTGCCGACCCGCCAGAGATTCCAGGCCAGGGGGATTTCCGGATAGGTCGGACAAGGCCAGCTACGGAACGCCCGCGGCTCCAGCACCTCGACCTGATGACCGAGTTCGCGCAACTCGCCGACCAGCGCCTGCAGGCTGGTCACCACGCCATTGACCTGCGGCAGCCAGGCATCGCTGACGATCAGTATCCTCATGCCGCCGACTCGAGCGAGACCGCCTCGCGGCTTTCCCGCTGCGCCTGGTCCTCCGCCAGCCGGTACAGCTCGATAGTGCCGTCGAGGTGCTCGATCAGCGCCGTGCAGGACTCCACCCAATCGCCGCAGTTGAGGTATTCCACCTCGCCGACACGACGAATCTCGGCATGGTGGATGTGCCCGCAGACCACGCCGTCGAGCCCGCGCTTGACGCACTCGTGGGCGATCGCTTCCTCGAAGTCGCTGATGAAGTTCACCGCCGTCTTGACCCGATGCTTGAGGTAGGCCGACAGCGACCAGTAGCCATAGCCCCAGCGCCGCCGCCAGTGGTTCAGCCAGCGGTTGAGGGTCAGGGTCAGTTCGTAGGCCGAGTCGCCGAGGAACGCCAGCCACTTGTGGTAGCGGGTGATCACGTCGAACTGGTCGCCATGGATCACCAGCAGCCGGCGGCCGTCGGCTGTGTGGTGCACGGCCTCGTCGACCAGTTGGATGTTGCCGAGCAGCAGGCTCGAATAGCCGCGCAGGAACTCGTCGTGGTTACCGGTGACGTAGATCACCTGGGTGCCGCGCTTGCTCATGGTCAGCAGGCGGCGGATCACGTTGGTGTGGGCCTGCGGCCAGAAGATGCCGCTGCGCAGCCGCCAGCCGTCGATGATGTCGCCGACCAGGTAGATGCGGTCGGTCTGGTAGCGCTTGAGGAAGGCCGCCAGGTGCTCGGCCTGGCAGTCCCGCGTCCCCAGGTGCAGATCGGAAATCCACAAGGTGCGGACGCGCTGCTTGCGGCCGGGTTTGACGAATTCGGCGCTGGTCATGGGGCGGTCTCCGGCGGTTTTCGCCGAGCTTGCCGTTACGTGGTGAAACGACCATGACCGGGAGGCGACAGTCCCATGACAATGGACCGTCCGTTCCATTGGCTTACCCCAGTGGCGTTATTGCGCGACAGCCATTCGATAAAAGCGCCGGAGGCTGTAAAGCTGGACGAGAAACGCCCGTTTCCCTCGCAGCTCGGGGCGCTTGTCGTTCAGCCTCCGGCCTTCCAGCGCTGTTTTCCACGCTTCGAGCGCATGACGCGATCGCCCGCTGGACTCCCGCTTCTCTCTGGCCAGACGCCGAACGGGCTCTTAGACTGCCGGCAGCCGAGGAGCCCGCCATGCACCCCATCCTGACCCTGCGCCATTACAGCCACGACCAGATCGCCCATAGCCACGAGCACGCCCAACTGGTGTTCGGCCTGCGCGGCCAGCTCGATTTCGAGATGGACGGGCACGGCAGCCGGGTGCTGCGCCACAGCCTCGCGGTGATCCCCTCGGCGACCCATCACGCCTGCGACAGCCGGGGCGGCAGCCATTGCCTGGTACTCGACGTGCCCGGCGAAGACTGGCTGTGCGACAACCTCGGCATGCACCTCGACAACGGCCGGCGCCTGCTCGAACGAGCGGCCACCTGCGACCTCGGCCCGGCGCAGAAGCAACTGGTCGACTGGCTGGCCGCCAGCCCGCTCGACGACCCGGTGATCGCCCGCCAGGGCGCCGCCCTGCTGCTGGCCAGCCTGACCAGCGAGCAGCGTGCCGCCGAACCGTCCTCGCACCTGCCGCTGGCGGCGCTGGATACGCACATCGACCGCCACGCCGCCCATCCGCTGCAGGTCGCCGACCTGGCACGCCTGGCCGGGCTGTCCACCGCGCGCTTCCATGCCCGCTTCCTCGCCGAGACCGGGCAGACGCCGATGGACTACGTGCGCCAGCGCCGCCTGCGCCTGGGCATGCGCCTGCTGCGCGAGACCCGCCTGGCGGTCGGCGAGGTCGCCAGCCAGGTCGGCTACGCCTCGCAGAGCGCCTTCACCGCCGCCCTCGCCCGCCACTGTGGCGCCACCCCGCGCGCGTTGCGCCGCGAGGCTCGCGACAAAATCCGCTAGCCCGGCGACAGACGCCCCGCCGCGCAGAGCCTAGACTGCCGGCGAGCCCGTCCACTGCCAGGAGAGCCCATGGACCACATCGAATGGGAAGATTTCCAGCGCGTCGAATTGCGCGTTGGTACCATCCTGCGAGCCTATCCCAACGAGAAGGCGATCAAGCCGGCCTACGTGCTGGAGGTCGACCTCGGGGAGCATGGCATCAGGACTTCCAGCGCACAGATCACCGAACACTATGCGGCCGACGCGCTGACCGGCCGCCAGGTGCTCTGCGTGTGCAATTTCGCACCCAAGCGGATCGCCGGCATACGCTCCGAAGTGCTGGTGACCGGCGTCTACGACGCCGACGGCAAGGTGGTCCTGGCCGGCTTCGACAAGCCGCTGCCCAATGGCGCCCGACTCGCTTGAACGACAAGGACATGTTGTAACCGATGAACCATCGCAATGCCCTTCTGGCCATCCATCTCGGCGCCCTCCTGTTCGGCCTGACCGGCGTGCTCGGCAAACTGGCGCAGACCTCGCCGCTGATGATCACCTTCGGCCGCGCCCTGTTCGCGGTGGTCGCCCTGGCCCTGTTCGCGCGGCTGGTCGGCTCCAGCGGCCTGCGCCCGACACCCCGCCAGCGCCTGCTGCTGATCCTCGGCGGCCTGCTGCTGGGCGCGCACTGGCTGACCTTCTTCCACGCGGTGAAGGTTTCCGGGGTGGCGATCGCCACGCTCGGCTTCGCCAGCTTCCCGGCCTTCACCCTGGTCCTGGAAGGCCTGCTGTTCCGCGAGCGCCTGCACTGGCAGGAATACCTCGTGGTCGCCCTGGTCTGCCTCGGCCTGGTTCTGGTCACACCGCACTTCGAACTGGCCAGCGAGGCCACCATCGGCCTGCTCTGGGCGATCCTCTCGGGTCTGCTGTTCTCGCTGCTGTCGCTGCTCAACCGGGCCAGCACCCGTGGGTTGGACTCGGTGCAAGCGGCGCTGTGGCAGAACCTGGCGATCGCCGTCTGCCTGGCCGCCCTAGCCTGGCCGGTGCTGCCGACGGTGAGCGCCATGGACTGGTTGTGGATCGCCGTGCTGGGGATCTTCTGCACCGGCCTGTCGCACAGCCTGTTCGTCGCCAGCCTGAAGGTCCTGAAGGCGCGCAGCACCTCGGTGATCCTCGCCCTCGAACCGGTCTACGGCATCAGCATCGCCTGGCTGCTTTTCAACGAAGAGCCGACCCTGCGCATGCTCGCCGGCGGTGCGCTGATCATCTTCGCCATCGTCGTGTCGGCGCGACTGGGGACGGCCAAGGCGTAGTTTCAGGGACTTGGGTAGGGTGGAAAACCGCGGAGCGTTTTCCACCGAGAAGCTACGGCTGCTCCAGCAACCACCGGCAATAGCGCTCGACACCCTGTTTCACGCGCAGGAACGGCTGGTGATAGCCAGCCTCGCGCAGCAGCTCGATGTCGGCTTGCGTATAGCTCTGGTACTTGCCGTGCAGGGCATCGGGGAATTCGCCGTATTCCAGCAGGCCCTGGGCGACCATCGCCTCGCGGTCCAGCGGCGGCTGGTCGTCCTGGGCGCGCAGGGCGTTGACCATGCTCACCGCCACGTCGTTGAACGTCTGCGCCACGCCGCTGCCGAGGTTGAAGATGCCTGAACGCTGCGGCTGGTCGAAGAAGTGCAGGTTGACCCTGGCCACGTCCTCCACCGAGACGAAGTCGCGGCAGTGCTCGCCGCCCGCATAGCCGTCGTAGGCACCGAACAGGCGGACCTTGCCGTGCTCGCGGAACTGCCGGAAGCAATGGAAGGCCACCGAGGCCATGCGCCCCTTGTGCTGCTCGCGCGGACCATAGACGTTGAAGTAGCGCAGGCCGACGACCTGGCTGCGCGCATGGGGCAGCAGGCGGCGCACGCGCTGGTCGAAGAGGAACTTCGAATAGCCGTAGATGTTCAGCGGCCGCTCCAGCTCGCGGCTCTCGCGGAACACCCGGCCACTGCCGTAGACGGCCGCCGAAGAGGCATACAGAAACGGCACGCCGAGCGCCTGGCAGGCATCCAGCAGTTCGCAGCCATAGCGGTAGTTGTTGTCCATCATGAAGCGACCGTCGCCCTCCAGGGTGCTGGAGCAGGCACCCTGGTGGAATACCGCGCGCAGCACGCCGAAGTTGCCGCGGGCGAAGCGGTCGAGGAAATCACGCTTGTCCAGGTAGTCGCTGATCTCGCAGTCGACCAGGTTGCGAAACTTGTCGCCTTCGGTGAGATCGTCCACCGCGACGATGTCGGTCTCACCGCGCTCGTTGAGCGCCTTGACGAGGTTGCTGCCGATGAAGCCGGCGGCACCGGTAACGATGATGCTCATGGCCCGTCCCGAAAGATTCACAGGCCAGCCACGCTACTCCGTATCCCCTCGCGCCTCTTGATCCAAGGCAAAAGCTGACCGGTCGATCAATCCGTTCGTCGGTCGTTGTGGCCGAGGTCGCGTTCCGGGTCGATGAGGTCGCGTACCCGCTGCTTGAGCACCTTGGCCTCGGGGAATCCGCCATCGGCCTTGCGCTCCCAGACCTGCACGCCGTCGCAGGTGATGCGGAACACCCCGCCGGTACCCGGCTCCAGGCTGACCTTGCCGAGGTCGCCGGCGAAGGTGGAAAGCAGTTCCTGGGCCAGCCAGGCGGCGCGCAGCAGCCATTGGCACTGGGTGCAGTAGGTGATGACTATTTCCGGCTTGGGCATGGCGGGCGGCTCTGGCAAGGAAGGCGGAGGCCTATAATAGCGCCGCCCGACGTTCCCGCTCGCCCAAGGAAGAAGCGCCATGCGCCGCCTGCTCTGCCTGCTCCTGATGATCCTCCCCCTCTTCGCGATGGCCGAGGAAACCCGCCCCAAGGTCGGCCTGGTGCTGTCCGGTGGCGCGGCGCGCGGCCTGGCGCACATCGGCGTGCTCAAGGCCCTGGAGGAACAGGGCATCCAGGTCGATGCCATCTCCGGCACCAGCATGGGCGCGGTGATCGGCGGGCTGTACGCTTCGGGCTACCGGGCCGAGGAGCTGGAAAAGCTCGCCCTGGGCATCGACTGGCAGCAGGCGCTGTCCGACGCCCCGCCACGCACCGACATCCCGTTCCGCCGCAAGCAGGACGACCGTGACTTCCTGGTCAAGCAGAAGATCAGCTTCCGCGACGACGGCAGCCTCGGCCTGCCGCTCGGGGTGATCCAGGGCCAGAACCTCAACCTGCTGCTGGAAAGCCTGCTGGTGCACACCAGCGACATCCGCAACTTCGACCGCCTGGGCATTCCCTTCCGCGCGGTGGCCACCGACATCTCCAGCGGCGACAAGGTGGTATTCCGAAGCGGCCACTTGCCGCAGGCGATCCGCGCCAGCATGTCGATCCCGGCGGTCTTCGCCCCGACAGAAGTGGATGGCCGCCTGCTGGTGGACGGCGGCATGGTCGACAACATCCCCATCGACGTCGCTCGCGAGATGGGCGTCGACCGGATCATCGCGGTCGACATCGGCACGCCCCTGCAATCGCGCCGCGACCTGAAGACGGTGCTCAACGTGCTCAACCAGTCGATCACCTTGATGACCCGCAGCAACTCCGAAGCCCAGCTCGCCACCCTGCGGACCGACGACATCCTCATCCAGCCGCCGCTGGCCGGCTACTCCGGCACCGACTTCGGCCGCGCGCAGGAGATGATCGACGCCGGCTACCGTGCCACCCAGATCCTCGCCCAGCGCCTGGCGGAACTACGCCCCACCGCCCCGCCGGCCGAACTGAGCGCCGCCCGTTCTCCCGGCGCACGCACCCCGGTGATCACCGAGATCCGCGTGGAGAACAACTCCAAGGTCAGCGACGAAACCATTCGCCGCTACATCCGCCAGCCGCTCGGCGAACCGCTCGACCTCGACCGCCTGCAGGACGACATGGGCACCCTCTATGGCCTCGACTACTTCGAGCAGGTGCAGTACCGGGTGGCCCACCAGGCTGACGGCAGCGCCCTGGTGATCAACGCGCGCGGCAAGCGCGCCGGCACCGACTACCTGCGCGTGGGCCTCAACCTGTCCGACGACATGCAGGGCGAAAGCGTGTTCAACATCGGCGCCAGCTACCGGGTCAACGGCATCAACCGGCTCGGCGCGGAATGGCTGACCCGACTGCAACTGGGCGACCACCAGGAGCTGTACAGCGAGTTCTACCAGCCGCTGGACGCCGGCTCGCGCTATTTCGTGGCGCCCTACCTGTTCGGCGAAGCGCGGAACGTCGACCTCATCATCGACAACGACCCCTTCGCCAAGTACCGCCTGGAGCGCTATGGCTACGGCCTGAACATCGGCCGGCAGATCGCCAACAACGGCGAGATCCGCTTCGGCATCGGCCAGAACTGGGGCGAGGCCGACGTGAACATCGGCCCGCCCGAGATGCCGAGCTTCAGCTTCACCGAAGGCTTCTACCAGTTGCAGTACTCCTTCGACACCCTGGACAACATCAACTTCCCGCACGCCGGCGAAGACATCTCGATCGACCTGCGCAACTACGACCGCTCGCTCGGCTCGGACAGCGACTACCGGCAATGGGAACTGAACCTGAACAAGGCGCTGAGCCACGGCCCGAACAGTTGGGTGATCGGCGGCCGCTACGGGCGCACGGTGGACGACGTCGAGGTGGTCACCTCGAGCTTCGAGCTGGGCGGCGCGCTGCAACTGTCCGGCTACCGGCAGGACGCGCTGCCCGGACAGAACATCAGCCTGGCACGGGTGATCTATTACCGCCGGCTGACCCCGCAGAGCTTCCTGCCGCTGGACTTCCCGCTGTACTTCGGCGGCAGCCTGGAGCGCGGCCGCGCCTGGAACAACGACAACGAATTCGACAGCGGCTACATCAACGCCGCCAGCCTGTTCTTCGCCTTCGATACCCCGCTCGGCCCGCTCAACTTCAGCTACGGCCTGAACGACGAGCACGAGCAGGCGCTATACCTGAACCTGGGGCAAACGTTCTAGGCGTCCCCCTCGCTCCTACAAGGGTTCCGGGCTGCCCAACAAAAACGCCGTGCGGTCTCCCGCACGGCGTTTCAGGCCCGCGAACCCGGTCAGGCGATTCGTGCCAGCAACGCCCGCGCCTCGCGCTGCTCCTCCGGGCTGCCGTCGCTGATCACCTCGTTGAGGATGCCGCAGGCGCTGTGCACGTTGCCCTGCTCGATATAGGCCATGGCCAGGTTGAGCTTGATCACATTGGCCCGCTCGCCGGCCAGGTGGGCGAGATCGTCGCTGGCGCGCAGGGACTGCTCCAGTTCCGGGTCGTCGAACACGTCGAGGAACTCTTCGTCGAGGGTTTCGTCCAGCGGCGCCGAATCGACCACCAGCGGCTCGTCGAAACCACCGAAGGCCGTGCCATCGTCGGCCAGTTCCTGGACTTCCGGCAGCACGTCGAGGTTGGAGCGGAAGTCCGCATCGAGCACTTCCGGAGCGCTCTCCGGGGCACGCGCGGGTTTGCCGCCGGCCTTGAACGGGCTGACCAGGTCCCAGTCGGCGTCCAGCGTCAGGTCGTCGAGGTTCAACTGGAAATCGTCGTCGACCGGCACGGCGGACTCGTCGTCCAGCTCGCCCAGTTCCACGCCAAGCCCCTCTTCCGGCTCAGCCACGACCTCCTCCGCCGGCTCGTTGTCGGCCAGTTCGGGATAACGGGCCTTGATCGGCTCGACCAGCTCGGCGGCAACGCCCAGCCCGGCCAGCACGGCGAGCTGACGGGTGAAGCCGCCGGCATCGCCCACCAGCCCCAGCACGTCGAGCAGGCGCAGTTGCACATCGCTGCGCTGCGGCTGGCGGTGCGCCAGCTTGCGCAGGATGCTCAACGCCGCGCCATGGCGACCGTAGGCGAGGTACAACTCGGCACCGTCCAGGTCGTCCCCCGGCGTGGTCATCGAACGCACTGGCTGCGCCTCGGCGGCGACGGCGGCCGGGGCTTCCTTCGCGACGGGTTCCGGCGCGGCGGCAGCGGCTGCCTCCTGCGGGCGCTCGCGCCGATTGCGACGGACCAGGAGGAACAGCAAGGCCCCCAGCAGCAGTGCCAACAGGCCACCTTGCCAGGCGAAGTTGAACCAGCCGCGCGAATCGCTTTCCTCTGGAGCCGACGCCGGGGCGGCGGCGCTGTCGGACGCCGGGGTTTTCGCCGCGGACGCGACGGCCGGCGACACGCCTGGCTCGGTCTGCGCCAGGCGTTCCTGCAGGTCGGCGATCTGCTGGTCCTTGCCACGCAGTTGCTGTTCCAGGCTGTCCAGCTTGAGCTGCAGATCGGCGATGCCCTGCTGCAACTGCAGTTTCTCGCTGGCCTGCGCATTCAGCTCGGCTTCCAGCCGCAACTGGGCGTCGTTCAGTTGTTGCAGGCTCAATGTCTCTTCAGCGGCTGGAACGGCGGGAGTCGTGGGCTCCTCGCTCGCCTGCGCCACGGCGGCGGCCGGCGCGGCCTGTTCCGGCAACGCGCTGGCATCCGGCAGGCGCAAGGTCGCGCCGGCGATCAGCCGGTGGCTGTCGCCACCGACGAAGGCATTCGGGTTGAGGGCGTGGATACCCTGCATCAGTTGCGAAAGCGACAGCGGGCCGCCCGGCGCATGCACGCGGCGGGCGATGCTCCACAGGCTGTCGCCGCGCTGCACCTGGTACTGCTTGCCCAGCTCGGCGGCGGGCGGAGCGACGCGCGGCGGCGGGCTGGCCATGCTGTCCGCCGCCTGGCTCGCGCGCGGCGTCATCGGCTGCTGCGCGGCGACGGCCTGGTAGGCGGCCGACTCCGGCGGATCGAGCAGCAGGGTGTATTCGCGCAGCAGGCTGCCGCCGGGGCGGACCACTTCGACGATGAAATTCAGGTAAGGCTCGCGCACCGGCCGGTTGGACACCACGCGAATCACGCTGCCACGACCGTTCAGGATCGGAGCGAAGCGCAGGTCGTTGAGGAAGGCGAAGCGCTCGACGCCGGCGCGCTGGTAGACCTCCGGCGAAGCGAGGCGGACGATCACCTCGTAGCTGTCGAGGTCACCGGGTTCGAGTAGCTGGATTTCCGCGTCGAGCGGCTGGTTCAGCGCCGAGCGCAGGCTGATGTCGCCCAGGCCGAGGGCCGGCGCCAGGCCGGAATACAGCATGGCGCCCGACGCGAGCGTAAAGAGAATCGGGTGAACCCGAGCCATGTGACCTCCCCGGTATTCCGGCTCGAACATCACGACCGCCCTTCCCGCAGCAGTCCCTTGGCGGTCGGAAGTGATGTCTGAAACCTGTGGCGGGAACCGTCCTGTTACCCGGCTAATGACTGAGTATGGATGCGTATTGCGGTTTTGCCGCACCTAAAGGCAGTGTGCCATCATCCAGACGAGAGCCATGATACGCGGTTTATCGGCAGGCTAGTCAATAAAATGACTACCCGCTCGTCGCCGCACCGCTGCGGCGATTAAAGGTCAGTGATTTGACGTCAACTCAACGACGTTCGAGATTGCAGAGAATCTGCGCGTGCACCCGCAGGCAGCAGTCCAGGTCGTCCGCGTCGATGCCGGAGAACAGCTCCTCGCGCAGTTGAGTGGAGATGGTTTCGATCTGGTCGATCAGCGGCTTGGCCTTGGGCCGCAGGCTGATCTTCTTCGCCCGGCGGTCTTCCTCCACCGCCAGGCGGCTGACCAGGCCCTGGGCTTCCAGGCTGTCGAGCAGGCGGGCGAGCGTCGGGCCTTCGACGCCGACACTCTGGGCGAGCTCCCGCTGGGTGGGCGGCGCAGCGAAGCGCGATAGATGCAGCAGCACCAACCAACGGGCCTGGGACAGGCCGAGGCCGACCAGGCGACGGTCGAGCTCGGCGCGCCAGGCGCGCGACAACTGGGACAACTGCATGGCGAAGCGGTGTTTATCGAGCTGGTGGGTCGTCATACGGTAGTTCTTGTTCGAAGCAGGTAACCACGGCTAATTATTAGGCAACTAACCATAAACCTCGCCTCGCAGGCAAGCGCCAGCAACCAGATGCGATGTTTCGACGCATTGCAGGGGATCGCGCCCAGGTCAGGCCACCACCTGGTTGCGGCCGAACGCCTTGGCCTCGTACAACGCGCGGTCGGCGTGGGCGTAGAGCTGCGCGAACTCGCCGTCTTCGCTCGGCGTCACGCAGGCCACGCCGATGGACAGGGTGACCACATCGGCGGTATCCGAGCGCGCGTGTTCGATCTTCAGCCCGGCCAGCGCCGCCCGCAGTTCCTCGGCGCGCTGTAGCGCCTGTTCCCCGGTGATGTCGTAGAGCAGCACGGCGAATTCCTCGCCGCCCAGGCGCACCGCCATGTCCAGCGGCCGCCGGGCGGCATCGCCGAATACCGAGCCGGCGCGGCGCAGCACGGCGTCGCCGGCCTGGTGGCCGTAATGGTCGTTGTAGGCCTTGAAGTGGTCGATATCGCAGAGCAGCAGCGCCAACGGCAGGTTCTCGCGCTGCGCCTGGCGCCACAGACGCTCGAGCTGGCGGTCGAAGCTGCGCCGGTTGTGCAGGCCGGTGAGGCTGTCGTGGTCGGCCAGCACGCGCATCAGGCGGCTGACCAGGAAGTGCTCGCGCGACTTGTACTCCAGCAGGTAGCAGCCGACCAGGCCCATCAGGTTGCCGAACAGCAGGAACAGCACGTTGTTGATCAGCCGCGGAATCGCCAGCCCGGCGAGCAGTTCGAAGACGACGTAGCCGAGCAGCACCACCAGCGAGCTGGCCAGCGCCTCGGACAGCCGCAGGCCGGCCAGGAAGTAGGCGGCCATGCAGACCAGCAGCAGGCCTTCGTACGGATAGCCGGGGTCCACCGTGTGCCCCACCGCCACCACGGCGGCGGCGCCCAGCCCGGGGACCACGATGCAGGTAAGGCTGAGCGGGGTCAGCAGGTGGAGGTGGCTCTGCCGGCGGACCAGCAGCAACAGCCCGCAGACCAGCAGCAACCCCAGCACCAGCAGGCGGATGGCGAGCATCCACCAGCGTTCACTGCTGGCCACCAGCAGGAAGTCCAGGGCGGCGAACGCCAGCCACACCAGGACGCCCGCGCACAGCGCGATACGCCTGAGTTCGAAGGTGTCTTCACGCATGTGCTCGCGGTATTCGCGCTCCAGGGAACGGACGAAGCGCAGGCGGCGGAAGCCGATGGCGAGCTGGTCGGCATAGAGATTGGGACGGACGTCGTCCAGCCAGGCTTGGTGTGTTGTCACGCTTACCTCTTCTAGTGGAGGCCTTGTGACACCATATCCTCTTGGCACACCCGTCACAAGTTTGTCGTCATTCGTTTGGCGGGCGGCCTGGGGCGCGAGACGCGGGGCCGGGGGGAATTCTGTAGGAGCGAGGGGGACGTCCAGTTCTCTGCTCGCGAACGTCGGCACCGCAAAAGCTTCGCGAGCAGAGCTCGCCCCTACATCGGACGTCACTCCCGCGCACGCGGGAGTCCGGAAAGATGCGGGCTCAGGCCTCGAACTCCACCGCCAACGCCGCGCGCACGCAGTGCAGCACGCCTTCCGGCACCCGGCCGGCGAACAGCTCGGTCAGCTCCGTCACCGGCGGCAGTTCCCCGTCGCCGTCGAGGAAGGCTTCCTGGATTTCGCCGAGCAGTTCCTCGGGCAGGTCCAGCGCCTGCTCCAGCGACAGTTGCTGCTGGCCGATGGCTTCGGCCAGCAGGGCGTAGACGTTCTTCTCGGTGCATTGCAACTGGCCGGCGATCTGCGCCGGGGTCATCCCCGCGCGGGCCAGGCTGACCAGTTCGTGGCGCAGGTCGACGACCTGGCGCGGCGCCTCCTCGCCCGCCGTGCCGCCGTTGAGCACGTCGAGGAAGGCCTCGCCGTAGCGCTCCAGCTTGCGCGCGCCGACGCCGCTGACCTGGGCCAGCTCGGAGAGCGAGCGCGGCTGGCTGCGCAGCATCTCCAGCAGGGTGGCGTCGGGGAAGATGACGTAGGGCGGCACCGCGTGCTCCTCGGCCAGCTTGCGGCGCAGGGCGCGCAGGGCCTCCCACTGCTCGCGCTCCTCGCTGCGCACCAGTTGGCTGGCGGCGCTCTTCGACTGCCCCTTGGCGGCCTGTTGCGGCTTCAGGTCGCGGCGCAGCTCCAGGCGCACCTCGCCGCGCAGCAGCGGCCGGCAACTGTCGGACAGGCGCAGGCCGCCGTAGCCTTCCAGGTCGACATCGGCCAGGCCGCGCGCCACCAGTTGCCGGAACAGCGAGCGCCACTCGCCTTCGGAAAGCGCCTTGCCGACGCCGAACACGGAAAGGTGCTGGTGGCCGACGGCGCGGATCTTCTCGTTGTCGCGACCGAGCAGGATGTCCACCAGGTGGCCGACGCCATAGCGCTGGCCGCTGCGGTAGATCGCCGACAGCGCCTGGCGCGCCGGCTCGGTGGCGTCCCAGGTCTCCACCTTGTCGACGCAGTTGTCGCAGTGGCCGCAGGGCTGCGGCAGTTCCTCGTCGAAATAGGCCAGCAGCGCCTGGCGCCGGCAGGCGACCAGCTCGCAGAGCCCCAGCATGGCGTCGAGCTTGTGCTGCTCCAGGCGCTTGTGGCGCTCGTCGCCCTCGGAGTTGCTGAGCATCTGTTTGAGAAAGATCACGTCCTGCAGGCCGTAGGCCATCCAGGCATCCGCCGGCAGGCCGTCGCGGCCGGCACGGCCGGTCTCCTGGTAATAGGACTCCAGCGACTTGGGCAGGTCGAGGTGGGCGACGAAGCGCACGTTGGGCTTGTCGATGCCCATGCCGAAGGCGATGGTCGCCACCATGATCAGCCCTTCCTCGTTGAGGAAGCGCTTCTGGTGGTAGGCACGCAGTTCGTTGGACAGCCCGGCGTGGTACGGCAGCGCCGGGTAGCCCTGTTCGCTGAGGAAGGCGGCGACCTCCTCGACCTTCTTGCGCGACAGGCAGTAGACGATCCCGGCATCGCCCTTCCGCTCGGCGAGGAAGCCGAGCAACTGCTTGCGCGGATTATCCTTGGCGACGATGCGGTAGAAGATGTTCGGCCGGTCGAAGCTGGACAGGAAGCGCTCGGCGTCCTGCAGGTGCAGGCGCTGGACGATCTCCTCGCGGGTGCGCTTGTCGGCGGTGGCGGTCAGGGCGATGCGCGGCACGTTGGGGAACAGCTCGGCGAGCTGGCCGAGCTGCAGGTATTCGGGGCGGAAGTCGTGGCCCCATTGCGACACGCAGTGCGCCTCGTCGATGGCGAACAGGCCGATATTCAGGTTTTGCAGGAAGGCCAGCATGCGCGGCTGGACCAGCCGCTCGGGGGCGAGGTAGAGCAGCTTGATCTCGCCGTTGCGCAGCCGTTCGGCGATCTCGCGCTGCTCGTCCAGGCTCTGCGTGGAATTCAGCGCCACCGCCGCCACGCCCAGCTCGTCGAGGGTGGCGACCTGGTCTTCCATCAAGGCGATCAACGGCGACACCACCACCGCCAGGCCGTCGCGCAGCAGCGCCGGCACCTGGTAGCAGAGCGACTTGCCGCCTCCGGTGGGCATCAGCACCAGGGCATCGCCACCGCCGGCCACCCGCTCGATGATCGCCCCCTGCTGACCGCGGAAACGGTCGTAGCCGAAGACGTCCTTGAGGATGTGCAGAGCCGGTTCGAGCATGGAAACCCCGTGAGCGATGAATCGGCCGCCTCGCCAAGGCGGCCGCCAGAAAGCTGCGCAGTATACGCGAGCCGCCGCGAGCGTTGGCCGACGTCCATCGCCATGACGAATGCAGGGTGGGCTTCAGCCCACCAAGTGGGGACCGGACCTGAAGTTGCTGGGCTGAAGCCCAGCCGACGGCAGGAAACCCCGAAAAAAATCCTCTGGCATGGGCGCTGGCGGCTCCAACCGGGCTAAAATCGAGCCTTGTCAACTTTCCTCAAGGTAGCCGTACGATGTCCTTCGCCGAGCAATTGACCCGCCTGCAAGCTTTTCTCGATGCCGATGAGCTGCATGAAGAGGCCCTGGACTACATTGCAGCCCACGGTTACCTGACCGCACTGTCCATCTGCTCCGAGCCGGTGCCGGAGCGCGAATGGATCGACGCGCTGTTCTCCGAGCCGCCGCACTACCGCGACGACATCGAGCGCGAGTCCATCGAGACCACCCTGGTCCAGCTCAAGGCGCACATCACCCGCCTGCTGGCCGCCGACGACGATCTCGAGCTGCCCTGCGACCTCGACCTCGGCGACGACCCGGACGATTCCGACATTCGCGGCTGGTGCATCGGCTTCATGGAAGGCGTGTTCCTGCGCGAAGCGATCTGGTTCGAGAACGCCGAGGACGAGGTCAGCGAGCTGCTGCTGCCGATCATGGTCGGCTCCGGGTTGTTCGACGAGCAGCCGGAATTCGCCGATATCGCCCGCAACCGCGAGCTGGCCGACGACATGGTCGACCAGATCCCCGAAGCGCTCACCGCGCTGTTCCTGCTGCTCAATGCCCCCGAGGAAAAGCCCGCGCTGCTCAAACCGCGCCACCACTGATGCCATGTCGCGTTCCCTGCGCCTGAGCGAACACCGCGGCCTGCGCTACGCGCTGCTCGCGGTCGGCTGGCTGAGCGTGCTGCTCGGCGTGATCGGCATCTTCCTGCCGGTGCTGCCGACCACGCCGTTCCTGCTGCTCGCGGCGGCCTGCTTCGCGCGCAGCTCGGAACGCTTCTACCACTGGCTGATCGAGCACCCCAAGCTCGGCCCGTGGGTCCGCGACTACCTCGACGGCAACGGCATCCCGCTCAAGGGCAAGGTCTACTCCATCGGCCTGATGTGGACCAGCATCTCCATCTCCTGCTACCTGGTGCAGCGCCCGTGGGCCTGGATCTTCATGCTGACCAGCGCAACGCTGGTCACCGTCTACATCCTCAAGCAGAAGACCCTGCCGAGACGCTGAGGCAGACAGCAGAGTACTGGCGCATTGCCTAGACTCTCTGCATCCCCCGCAGAGATTGGCGCATGCACGCTCGGCAACCCGCTCATGGATGGCTTCGGTGCCCGCGCGGCGTGCGGCTCGGCCCGCTGCTCGCCGTGCTGCTCGGCGTGGCGGCGCTGTCCGCCGACTGGGACTTCGCACTGATCCTGCAGAACGCGGAAAAGCGCTACGGCGACCTCGGCGCGGCCCGCGAACGCATCGAGGAATGGGGCCGGCTGGTCGATGCCAGCGGCGGGCTGTCCGAGGCCGACAAGCTGCGGACCGTCAACGCCTTCTTCAACCGCCAGTTGCGCTTCGTCGACGACGACCGCAACTGGCGGCAGACCGACTACTGGGCCACTCCGGTGGAGGCGCTGGTCAAGGGCGCCGGCGACTGCGAGGACTACTCCATCGCCAAGTACTTCACCCTGCGCCGCCTGGGCATCCCCAGCGAAAAGCTGCGCATCACCTACGTCAAGGCGCTCGCCTACGACCAGGCGCACATGGTGCTGACCTACTACGCCAGCCCGAGCGCCGAACCGCTGGTGCTCGACAACCTGGTCGGCGAGATCCGCCCGGCGTCGCAGCGCCAGGACCTGCTGCCGGTATACGCCTTCAACGCCGAAGGCCTCTACCTGCCCGGCAAGGCGGCGAGGACCGGCGATACCAAGAAACTCTCGCGCTGGCAGGACCTGCTGAAGAAGATGCGCGCGGAAGGCTTCGCCGTCGGCGAAGGCTAGGAGGGAATATGTCTCTGCTAAAGCAGTTGTTCATCGCCATCTGCCTGTTCCTGGTGGTGGCCTTCACCGGCAGCTTCATATCCGGCGTGGAGAACTCGCGCGAGCAGTTGCTCGGCCAGTTACGCTCCCACGCCCAGGACGCCGCCACCGCCCTCGGCCTGTCGCTGACCCCGCACGTCGACGACCCGGCGATGATCGAGCTGATGGTCAGTTCGATCTTCGACAGCGGCTACTTCGCCACCATCCGCGTGGTGCGCATCCCCGGCGACGAGGTGGTCGTCGAGCGCAGCACCGCCACCTCCTCGGACAAGGTGCCGCGCTGGTTCGTCGATCTGGTCGACCTGCAACCACAGGGCGGCGACGCGCTGATCATGCGCGGCTGGGAACAGGCGGCGCGGGTCGAAGTGCTCAGCCATCCGCAGTTCGCCCTGACCAAGCTGTGGGACAGCGCGGTCGGCAGCCTGCTCTGGCTGCTCGGCTGCGGGCTGGTCAGCGCGGTGCTCGGCGCCTGGCTGCTGCGCACCCAGCTCAAGCCGCTGGACAACATGGTGCAGCAGGCCCACGCCATCAGCCGCCGCGAGTTCATGACCCTGCCCCGGGTGCCGCGCACGCCCGAGCTGAAGCGCGTGGTGCTGGCGATGAACCAGATGGTCGAGAAGCTCAAGACGCTGTTCGCCGAGGAAGCCGCGCGCAGCGAGAAGCTGCGCGAGGAAGCCTACCAGGACAGCCTGACCGGCCTGGCCAACCGACGTCTGTTCGACATCAGCCTGGCCGACCACCTGATCGCCAACGAACAGAACGCCGAGGGCTACCTGCTGCTGCTGCGCGTCAACGACCTCGGCGGCCTCAACCAGCGCCTCGGCGGGCAACGCACCGACGCGCTGATCGTCGCCATCGGCGAACAGCTCCGGCAGTTGCTCGAACAGGCCGGTCGCGGCGGCTGGCTGGCCTCGCGCAGCCGTGGCGGCGAGTTCACCCTGCTCGCCCCGGGGCTTTCCGGCGAAGAGGCCGAGCGCCTGGCCGGGCAACTCTGCGACGCCCTGGAAAGCCTGCGCCAGACCGGCGCCAGCGACTGCACGCCGGTCGCCCACCTGGGCATCGCCGCATTCCGCCCCGGCGAGGCCGCCGCCCAGGTGATCGCCCGCGCCGACCAGGCCCTGGCCCAGGCGCAGAGCCATCCGGAGCGCCCCTGGGAACGCCTCGACGACTTCACCGCCATGCCGGCGCAAAGCCTCGGCGACTGGCGCGAATGGATCGACGATGCCCTCGAAAAGCGCCAGTTGCAGTTGTATTTCCAACCGGTGAAGGCCTGTTCGGAGCAGGCGGAACTGCTGCACTACAAGGTCCTCGCCCGCCTGCTCGACCCGCAGGGCGAGGCCATCGCCGCCGGGCGCTTCCTGCCCTGGATCGAACGCCTCGGCTGGGCCGCGCGCCTCGACCTGGCGATGCTCGAACATTGCCTCGCCCACCTGGAGCAGCACCCGCAACCGCTGGCGCTCAGCCTGTCGGCCGCCACCCTGCGCGACGCCAACCACCTCGAGCGCCTGCTGGCACGGCTCAAGGAGCACGACTCGCTCGCCGGCCTGCTGACCCTGGAGATCGACGAACGCCACCTGCCGCCGCCCGCCGAACTGGAGCGCCTGAGCCAGATGATCCGCGAGGCCGGCTACCGGATCGGCCTGCAACACTTCGGCGGCCGCTTCAGCCTGATCGGCAACCTGACCCACCTCGGCCTCGCCTACCTGAAGATCGACGGCACCTACATCCGCGCCATCGACCAGGAAAGCGACAAGCGCCTGTTCATCGAGACGATGTTCCGCGCCACCAACAGCATCGACCTGCCGCTGATCGCGGAAATGGTGGAAACCGAGGGCGAATTGCAGGCCCTGCGGGAGCTGGGCATCCACGGCGCAATGGGGCGTGTGATTGGGGCACCGGAGCCGTGGAGGGAGGCGTGAGTCATGGCCGGCGAGGGATGGCCAGGCCCTCGAGTCGTTTGGTCTTTTCTGGGTCCCTGTGCTCGCGGGGCCCCAAAAGACGACATAAGAACAACGCCCCGTAGAAGCGGGCGGGGAGTGAACCCTGGATGGGCGGGCCGAACCGCAACGCCCTACCCTCCCCGTAGGAGCGGGCCATGCCCGCGATGCTTTTCGCGGCCATGGGCCGCTCCTACGGAAGGATCGGGTGGGGAATGGACCCTGCGCAACGCCCTACTCTCCTGTAGCGGGCCATTCCCGCGATTGTTTTTCGCGGCCATGGGCCGCTCCTACGGGAGGACCGGGTGGGGAATGGACCCTGAAACGGAACGCCCCACTCTCCCCGTAGGAGCGGGCCATGCCCGCGATGCTTTTCGCGGCCATGGGCCGCTCCTACGAGGATTCAGGCTCAGACCGTATCCACCTTCAGCGACTGGTCTCCCAGCATGTCATTGATGATGGTCGCGGCATCCGCGGCGGAGACGATGCCGCCGCTGCCCGGCGTGACGCCGTAGTGGTTGGCGAGGTCGACGTTCTGCAACTCGATGGTCTGCACCACCGGCCCGCTGGCCACGGTGCTGACGCCGATCAGCGAGTTGCCGCCGACGATGCCGAAGCTCAGCAGCGAGTCCAGCGAACCGCTACCCGGCAGCAGGTCGCTGAGGTCCAGGACGTCCTTGTCCGCGCCGCTCAGGGTGAAATCGGCGACCCGGTCGTGACCGCTGTCGCCGGCCAGCCACTTGAACACGTCCTTGCCTGCGCCGCCGACCAACAGGTCGTTGCCCAGTCCGCCGACCAACAGGTCGTTGCCCAGTCCGCCGATCAGCAGGTCGTCGCCGCCCTGGCCGAACAGCCAGTCGTTGCCGGCGCCGCCTTCGAGGACGTCGTTGCCGCCCGAGTCGGGCACCGAGGCGCCGAGCTTCGCGGCGTTGTTCCAGATGAAGGTCGTCAGCTCGGCCTGGGTCGGCGCCACGCCGCCCTTCTGCGCGGTGAGGTAGTCGACCAGCACCTGATAGCCAGGCGTGGCGCTGCCATGACTGCCCGGCAACCAACTGGTGTTCAGGGCATCGCCGAAGATCAGGTCGTCGCCGGCATTGCCGACCAGGTGGTCGTTGCCCAGGGTCGCCGGCACCTGGGTGGTGCCGCCGCTGTCGAGTTCGGCGAGCAGGGCTTGCGGCGTGGTGACGATGGTCGGCTGGCCGACCGGTGCCTCGACCGACGACCCGTTGGTATAAGTGGCCGTTCCGTTCGGGTTGGTGTTGTCGAAGAAGCGCAGGATGCTGCTGGTGACGTTGTTGCCCATGCCGATGGCGTGCAGGTCGGCGCGCGCCATCAGGGCGGCGGCATCGTCGAGGGCGTTGTTGACATCGTTGAAGTTGACCGTGGAGCCCGAGCTGCTGGGGTTCGCGTCATGCACGGTCGGGTTGCCGTCGGTGAGGAAGTAGGCCAGGTTCTGGTAGCCGTTGATCTCGATGCCGGCGAACCAGCCGTTGGCCGCCTTCATGGCCGCCTCGTAGTTGGTCGCCCCGGTGGACGTCAGGGAATCGAGCGCGTTGCCGGACTGCGCGAGCTTGGCCAGGACTTCATTCACGGTGCCGGACAGCAGCAGCGCCGCCGTGGCGTTGAAGCCGATCAGCACCAGGTTGATGTTCCCGCTGTGCCCTTCCAGGCCGCCGACGAAGTTCTTCACCGCCGCCTTGAGCAGTGACAGCCGGCTGGAGTAACCGCCGCCGGGGCTGTCGTTCATGCTGCCGGAACGGTCGAGGATCAGGGCGATGTTGTAATCCTGCCCCGGCACCACGTGGACACGGTTGCCGCCGAGGTCGCCGATCAGCACGTCCTTGCCGTAAGCGCCGGCGACGATTCCCGACTTGTCCGGGTCCAGCGGGCTGGGCAGGTGGTGCGGCACCGTCGAGCCGCCCGTGTCGTTGGCGTTGCTACCCACCACCAGCACCGACAGGTCGCTGCGGATGCAGATTTCCAGTTTGGCGCTGGAAAGGTCGCCATCGCCGTCGACCACGGTGTACTTGAAGATTTCGCTGAGCTTGCCGTCCTCGTCGAACGTCAGGTTGGCCTTCGCCTTGAAGCTGTACTCACCGGCCTGGTGCCCGTTGTGCGCCTTGAGCTGGATGCTCAGGGTGCCGTACTCGGTGACCAGGGTGAGCAGGCCGTTGCTGTAGCTGTAGCTGCTCGCGCCGCTGCCGGAACCGCTGACCTGGATGCCGCTTTCGCTCGCGTTGAGCGTGTAGGTCTTGCCGTCCACCTCGACCGAGACGATCTTCTCGATGCCGTCGGCGCCGGGCACGTCGTTGGCCAGCACGTTGCCCGTCGCTTCACCGCCGACGTTGACCAGGCCGAGCAAAGTGCCGGCCAGGTCTTCCGGCGAACTGGTGATCGCGTCGCCGTTGCTGGCGATGGGGTCGAGGTTCGCCCAGCTCGAACCGGAGGCGTTGATGCCGATCGCGTAGGCGACCAGGTGGTTGGTGGCGCTGTTGCCGTCGCCATCCGGGTCGGCGATGAAGCCGCGCCAGGGGTTGGTCAGCGAGCTGCCGGTGTCACCACGATTGGGCTCGCCGTCGGAGATGAAGTAGACCCGGTGCAGCTCGGAGCCGCTGGTCGGGCCGATGTCCGCCTGGATCTGCGCCTTGGCCATGGCCAGCGCCGCTTCGTAGTTGGTGTACTGGGCGTTGCCCTGGTACACCGAGAGCTGCTGGATCTTCGCCAGCAGCGACAGGTAGCCGGCGTCCAGGGTCGAACCGAAGGCGTAGTCGCCGATATTGCTCGCCGAGGTGCCGAAGGTGATCAGGTTGACGTGGATCTGCGCGCCGGACTGGGCATACGCCTTGGCCAGCTCGGTGACCGCTTCCTTCAGCCTGGTCAGCTTGTTGCCGGCCATGCTGCCGGATAGGTCCAGCACCAGGGTGACGTGCACGGTCGGCACCGGGCTCACGTCGATGCATGGCGCCTTGTCGTCGTGGGCCTTGGGCGCGTCGTCGACGATGCGGACGTCCAGGCTGGCGCTGTCGCTGGAGCCGTCGACGTCGGTGGCGACCACGGTGAACTGCTTGCTGGTGCCGCTACCGCTGACCAGCGCGTTGTCGGTCAGGCTGTAGCTGTAGCTGAAGGTCTGGGTGGCCGGGTTGTAGGCGGTGATCTTCAGGGTGCCCTGGGCGTCGCTGATGGTCACCGGGGTGAACACGCCGTTGTCGAACACCGTCTGCCCGGCCACGGTGACGCTGCTCAGCCCGTCCGGCGAGCTGACGCTGAACGTACCGGTCTGGGTCAGCGCCGCCGCGTTCGGGTTGCTGCCGTCGGCCAGGTGGGCTTCGTAGACGGTCACCTCGTCGCCCTTCAGGCCATGGATATCCACCGGGTCGTCCTGGCCGGTGATCTTGATGGTCAGCTTGGCGGTGGAGATGTCCCCGTCGGCGTCGCGCATGCTGTACAGCAGGCTGTGGCTGAT
Organism: Zestomonas carbonaria; assembly: GCF_904061905.1. Lineage (GTDB taxonomy): Bacteria > Pseudomonadota > Gammaproteobacteria > Pseudomonadales > Pseudomonadaceae > Aquipseudomonas > Aquipseudomonas carbonaria. The sequence goes on along the minus strand of NZ_CAJFCI010000077.1, from coordinate 21,236 downwards.
GGTGGTGGCGCCGAGGGCGAGGACGTCCGGGTCGCTGTTGTCGAGCACGAACTTGTACTGGCCGGTGACGGGGTCGAGGGTCAGCGTGCCGTAGCGGCTCAGTTCGGCGATCGCCTGGTTGTTGGCCGCGTTGTTCGCCCAGCCCACGAACTGCTTGCCGCCGTCGGCGCCGGCCAGGTCGTTGCTCAGCACATTGCCCTGGGCGATCTTGTGCGACGTGCCGGCAACCACGTGGCCGTAGTCGTCCACCGCACAGGGCGTGTCGTCGTCGATCTTCACCTTCAGCACGGCGTCGTCGGTATCGCCGTCGCCATCGACGACCTGATAACCGATCTTCAGGATGAAGTCGTTCTCCTGGTTACCCGGCGCGTGCATGATCGGTTTCAGCAGGGTGACCGTATAGGCGCCCGTGGCGATATCGGTCACCTGCACGCGAATCACCTCGCCACGCGCGGTGGACAGGGTCAGGGTGTGGGTCGCGGCATTCCAGTTCGAGCCGGTGACCACCTCCGTGCCCAGCATGTTCGGCCCGCTGAGGATCACCGACTGCACGCCGTCGGCGCCGCCGCGGTAGTCGAGGTGGCCGCTGACGCTGGTCGCCTGCCCCGGCGCGTCGCCGCTGCCACCGGGAATGCCGCCGGGCAGCCCCTCGTCGTCGAGCGCCTTGGGCGCCCAGGTATCGCGGGCCTTGGGTACGTCGTCGATGATGTCGATGGTCAGCGTGCCGGTGCCGGTGTTGCCGTTGGCGTCGGTGACCAGGAAGATGAAGGTTTCCTGCGCCTGCAGGTTGTGGCCGTTGTCGCCGGTCGGCGAGGAGGCCGGGGTGGTCAGAGTGTAGGTGTAGGTGCCATCGGCATTGAGCTGCAAGGTGCCGTAGGTCCCGCTCGCGCTGCCCACCAGGCTGAAGCTGTAGCCACCCACCCCGCCGCTGCCGACCAGGGTGCCGCTGGCGAATTCATCGTTGCTGCCCGGATTGCTGCCAAACGGCAGCGCCGCCTCGCGCACACTGGTATCCGCGCAGGCATCCACTCCACCGGTCACCGTGATGTCGGTCAGGTCGATGGTCAGGGTGGTGGTGCTCAGGTCGCCGTCGGCATCGATGATGCTGTAGGTGAACACATCGACCGCGCCGGCAGTCAGCGCGTCGGCTGTGCTGTGGTAGGTGTAGGAGCCGTCGGCGTTGAGGATGAGGGTGCCGTAGGCGCCAGCGATCCCCAGACCGCCCAGCCCGCCGCTGGCCGGCGTGCCGGTGTCGCTGCCGGCGCGCACGCCGACCACCGCGCTGCTGCCAGGACCGTCGGCGCCGAAGCCGTCGGCCACCGAACCGGCGCCCACGCCGGTCACCACGTTGCCGGACACCGAGCCGCCTTCGATCACCGTCGCGCTGTCGGCATGGGCCTGGGGCACGTCGTCGATGATGTCGATGGTCAGCGTGCCGGTGCCGGTATTGCCGTTGGCGTCGGTGACCTGGAAGGTGAAGGTCTCCTGCGCCTGCGCGTTCGAGCCGTTGTCGCCGGTCGGCATCGAGGCCGGGGTGGTCAGGGTGTAGGTGTAGGAGCCGTCGGCATTGAGCACCAGGGTGCCGTAGGCCCCGCTCGCGCTGCCCACCAGGCTGAAGCTGTAGCCGCCTACCCCGCCACTGCCGACCAGGGTGCCGCTGGCGATTTCGTCGTCGCTGTCCGGGTCGCTGCCGAACGACAGCGCCGCTTCGCGCACGCTGGTGTCCGCTTCCGCCCCTACCTCGCCCACCACGGTGATGCTGGACAGGTCGATGGTCAGGGTGGTGGTGCTCAGGTCGCCGTCGGCGTCGACGATGGTGTAGGTGAACACATCGACCGCGCCGGCGCTCAGCGCGTCGGCGGTGCTGTGGTAGGTGTAGGAACCGTCGGCATTGAGCACCAGGGTGCCGTAGCTGCCGACGATGCTCGCGCCCAGCCCGCCGCTGGCCGGCGTGCCGGTGTCGCTGCCGGCGCGCACGCCGACCACCGCGCTGCTGCCGGGACCGTCGGCGCCGAAGCTGTCGGCCACCGAGCCGGCGCCCACGCCGGTCACCACGTTGCCGGATACCGAACCGCCCTCCGTGACCGATGCGCTGTCGGCGCGGGCCGTGGGCAGGTCGTCGATGATCTCGATGGTGATCGCCGCCGGCGCCGAGGTCGCGGTGCCGTCGGTCACCGTGAGGGTGAACACGTCGGTCTCGGCGCCCGGGCCATCGTTGCTCGGCGAGGTCAGTTCGTACTGGTAGGTCGCCACGCCGGTGGCCGGGTCGTAGCCGGTCACGGTCAGCGTGCCGTACGTGCCGGCGAAGCTGGTGCCCGCCAGGCTGCCCAGCGCCACCGTGGTGCCGTTGATGGTCACCGCCACCAGGTCGTCCAGCCCATCGGGGTCGCTCAGGGTGAAGGTGCCGCCGGTGAACTCGCTGTTCGACGCCGCATCGGAGCCGTTGGGGCTCAAGCCCGCTTCGTAGACATAGGCCCGGTCGCCCGCGCCACGGGGATCGTGATAGCCGATCTCGACTTCCGGCACATCGTTGCTGCCGCGAATAGTGATGATCAGCTTGGCGTCGCTCTGGTCGCCATTGCCGTCCTGCATGCTGTAGTCGTAGACGAGCGTGACTTCTTCCCCGTCGTCCAGGCCCTCCACGGCCGGCGAACCGTTATTCAGGACGAACTCGTAGCTGCCGTCCGGGCCCAGCCGCACCTGGCCGTAAGGCGTGTCGACCCACAGCGAGCCGCCCTCGCCGGGCGTGCCGGAAATGCCGTTCCAACTGACGAAGCTGGCCGGCAGGTCGGTGCCGCCGTCATCGTTGTCCAGCACGTTGCCGGAACCGCCGGCCTCGCCTTCGTTCACGTCGAGATGGTCGTCGATCGCCTGCGGCAGGCCATTGATCGGCTGGACCGGCGGCGCCTCGAGATCGGGGAGTTCGAAGCCTTCGCCGACCAGGAACTCAGGAGCGCTGTTGAAGCCCGCGGTGGGGAAGCCGATCTGCGGATCGACCGCCCCGCCCACTTCGCTCAGCAGCACGAAGGAATGCCCGCCACCGGCGCCACCCGCGCCTCCCGAGCTGCCAGGCCCAGCGGCGGTGGCCTCGGCCTCCAGGGTCGGGTCGACGCCCGCCTCGATGGCCGCCTGCAGTCGTTCGACGTCGGTGAGGTCACCCTGGCTGGGCGTGACCGGCGGCGCGTCCGCTGCTGGCGTTGCCTCCTGCGAGCCGGCCAGCAACTGCCGGGTGAGCGGCAGGCTGCTGTCGCGCCCCAGGGTGAGCTCGTTGCCGTTGCCGAGGGTGATCGCAATGGCGCCGGTTGCGCCGGTCACCAGTTGCTCGCCCACATGGACCCGGTCGCCTTCCGTGAGCAGCCGACGCGTTCCGTCGCCCGCTACCGCGTGGACCTCGCCGATTACCTGCCTGACGACCCCGATCGAAGTAGCCATCGCTCCTTCCTCTCCTACTGCGGCCGGCTGCTGCCGGCACTCCATCAAAAGGTCGGATCACCCTTCAAGACCGTAGGCTCGGGAAGAAGGCAATCGAGCGGAGGGACAGCGTCTTCAGGAAAATCCCCAGCGCGTCAGAAAGTCGTCATGCGCCGGAACACTGTCCACTCCACTCGATTCGTCCCCGCCCAGATGCTCCAAAACTGTGTTCGACCACCGGTATTGCTTGCGGGACCGCCCGCAAAAGCACGGAAACAGGCCCCTCCCCCCTAAACAATGTCCCCCTTTGCGCAAATGTCATAAGAATTTTTCGGCATAGCCTTTGTAGCCATTTTTTCTTAGGACAAGTCGGAAAGTTGTTCTTAGATGTGAAGTTACAAGCGCCAATAGAGCAACCAGAAAAATAGCCAACAAATTGGCGACAGGATACAGAGCACCTAACACGGAGAAGTACCATGCGCGTCTTGACCCCCATATGCAGCGGAATGCTGCTGACGATGGCCTGCGCTTCTTCCCAGGCGATGACCCTCGCCGAAGCCATTCAGAGCACCGTCGAACGCCACCCGGAAGTCAGCGCCAGCGTGAACAACCGGCTGTCCTCGGACGAGGACATCAAGGTCGCGCGGGGCGGCTACCTGCCCACCGTCGACGTGATCGCCGGCTACGGCCGGGAACGCAGCGACAACCCGGATACCCGGGCGCAGGGCAACCACCACAAGGAAACCCTGAACTACACCGCCGCCGAGCTGCGCCTGCGACAGATGCTGTTCGACGGCTTCAACACCCCCAACGAGGTGAAACGCACCGAGGCGGTGGCCAACTCGCGGGCCTACTACATCCAGGGCACGGCGGAGAGCCTGGCGCTGCGCACCGTGGACGTCTACCTGGAAGTCCTCAAGCGCCGCGAGATGGTCGCCCTGGCGAAGAACAACCTGCAGGCCCATACCCGCATCAGCGACCAGATCGGCCTGCGCAAGCAGCGCGGCGTCGGTAGCGCGGCCGACTTCGACCAGTCCGAAGCGCGCCTGGCGCTGGCGCAGAACAACCTCTACACCGAAGAGGTCAACCTGGCCGACGCCGAAGCCAACTTCTACAGCGTGGTCGGCCGCATGCCGGACGAGCTGGTCACCCCGGCCAGCGTCCGGGGCGAGATGCCGTCGGACCTGGTCAACGCCCGGCAGGCCATGATCGACAACAACCCGCTGCTGAAATCCGCGCAGTCCGACGTCACCGCCGCCGAGAAGCAGTACGAGGTGGCCAAGTCGCCGTTCTACCCGCGCTTCGACGCCGAACTGTCCACCCGCGCCAACGACGACATGGGCGGCCAGGAAGGCCACGACACCGGATGGCGCGCCGGCCTGGCGATGAACTACAACCTGTTCAACGGCATGCGCGACAAGGCCCGCCTGCAATCCGCCGCCCACCAGATCAACCAGGCGATGGACATCCGCAACAACGCCCTGCGGCAGATCAACGAGAACGTCATGCTGGCCTGGAACGCCATGGAAAACGCCCGCCTGCAAACGCCCAAGGCGCGCGAGTACGCCGACTACACCGCGCGGGTTCGCGAGGCCTACCAGCAGCAGTTCAGCCTGGGCCAGCGCACCCTGCTCGACCTGCTGGACAGCGAGAACGAGCTGTTCACCGCCAATCGCCGCTATGTCGAGGTGCGCTACACCGAGGAGTTCTCCATGTACCGCGTGCAGGCCGCCATGGGCGAGTTGCTGCGCAAACAGGGCACCGTCCTGCCGGTCGAGGCCAACGCCCTGTCGGCGGTCAAGACCGATGCCCGCCTGCCGGACATGAAGTAGGCCGGCCCGGCCCGCCATGCACGGGCCGAGCCAGCCGGGGGGAAGTGAAGTGACCAGCATGGAACCGGCCGCCACCGAAGATCCGCGCCTCAACCACGACGACCCGTTGCTGGACGGCCTGCTGATCCTCTGCCGGCTGCACGGCTGCGTGGTCAGCCGCGGCAGCCTTTCCGCCGGCCTGCCACTGCCGCAGCAACGCCTCAGCGCCGAACTGCTGCCCCGCGCGGCGGCCCGCGCCGGCCTGCAGGCGCGCCTGCTGCGCCGCGAGCTGGAGAGCATTTCCCCGCTCAACCTGCCGGTCCTGCTGCTGCTCAAGAACGGCCGCAGCGCGGTGCTGCGCCAGCTCTCCGACGACAGCCGCGCGCTGATCCTGCCCTGCGAGGCGGAAGGCGGCGAGCAATGGGTCGAGCGCGACCAGTTGGCCGCCGAATACAGCGGCCAGGCCCTGTTCGCCCGCCCGCGCCACGAACTGGAGGAGCTGCGCACGCCGCTGCTGCCACGGGTCGAGGCCTGGTTCCGCGACACCCTCAAGCTGTCCCGCTGGCTGTATGCCGACTCGCTGCTGGCCAGCCTGCTGATCAATCTGCTCGGCCTGCTGCTGCCGCTGTTCGTCATGCAGACCTACGACCGCGTGGTGCCCAACCAGGCCACCGCGACACTCTGGGTGCTGGCCATCGGCCTGCTGCTCGCCACCCTGTTCGAACTGCTGCTGCGCGTGCTGCGCGCCCGCCTGCTGGACATCGCCGGCAAGAAGACCGACGTGGTGCTCTCCGCCACCCTGTTCGAACGCATCACCGGCATGGCGATGAAGGCGCGGCCGGCCAGCGTCGGCGGTTTCGCGCAAAGCATCCACGACTTCCAGGGCCTGCGCGAATTCCTCACCGCCGTCACCCTGACCAGCCTGATCGACCTGCCCTTCGCCATCCTGATGATCGCCGTGATCGGCCTGATCGGCGGCTGGCTGGTGGTCATCCCGCTGCTCGCCTTTCCGCTCACGGTGATCTTCGCCGTGGTGATCCAGAGCCGCCTGCGCGACACCGTGAAGAAAAGCCTGGCCCTCGCCGCCGAACGCCAGGCGCTGCTGATCGAAACCCTCGGCGGCCTGGAAACCCTCAAGGCCTGCGGCGCGGAAAGCGAGCGCCAGCACCACTGGGAAGCGACCCACGGCGCCCTCACCCGCCTCGACACCCACGCCCGCTTCCTGTCCGCCCTGGCCACCAACGGCACCCTGTTCATCCAGCAGCTCGCCGGCATGGCCACGCTGGTCGCCGGGGTCTACGCGATCTTCGAGGGCGCCCTGAGCGTCGGCGCGCTGGTCGCCTGCTACATGCTCGGCAGCCGGGTGCTCGCCCCGCTCGGGCAGATCGCCGGGCTGATCACCCGCTACCAGCAGGCGCAACTGACCATGGAAAGCACCGACGCGCTGATGGCCCTGCCCCAGGAACGCCAGGCGCGGCAGCGGCCGCTGGAACGCACCTGGCTGCGCGGCGAACTGACCCTGTCGCAGGTCACCTTCCGCTATCCCGGCCAGGCCACCCCGGCGCTGGCGGGCGTCAGCCTACGCCTGAAGGCCGGCGAACGGGTCGGCATCATCGGCCGCAGCGGCTCCGGCAAGAGCACCCTGGCGCGCCTGGTGATGGGTTTCTACGCCCCCGACGAAGGACAGATCCTGCTCGACAACCTCGACCTGCGCCAGCTCGACGTCGCCGACCTGCGCAACCAGATCGGCTACGTCGCCCACGACCTGCCGCTGCTGGCCGGCAGCCTGCGCGACAACCTGACCCTCGGCGCCCGCTACGTCAACGACGCACGCATGCTCGAAGTGGCCGAGATCACCGGCGTCGGCGAACTCGCCCGCCAGCACCCGCAAGGCTTCGACCGCCCGGTCGGCGAGCGCGGCCAACTGCTTTCCGGCGGCCAGCGCCAGGCCGTGCTGCTGGCCCGCGCGCTGCTGCTCGATCCGCCGATCCTGCTGCTCGACGAACCGACCAGCGCCATGGACAACACCAGCGAGGAAAACCTGCGCGCCCGCCTGCAGACCTGGAGCCAGGGCAAGACCCTGCTGCTGATCACCCACCGCGCCTCGATGCTCGCCCTGGTCGACCGCCTGCTGGTCCTCGACAACGGCCACCTGGTCGCCGACGGGCCGAAGGACGAGGTCATCGAGGCGCTGCGCAAGGGCCGCATCCGCCCGGTGGCGATCTGAGGGAGGCGACCATGCGCGATTATCTTTCCCGTCTCCGCCGCCGTCGCGAAGACACCGAGTTCATGCCGGAGGTGGACGGCGTCATGCGGGAGGACACGCCCCGGCTGGCGCGGCTCACCGTCTGGGCGGTCGCCGCCGTGTTGCTGGTGGCGCTGCTGTGGGCGAAATTCGCCGTGCTGGAAGAGGTCACCACCGGCGAGGGCAAGGCGATCCCGTCGAGCAAGGTGCAGGTGATCCAGAACCTCGAAGGCGGCATCGTCACCGAGATATTCGTGCGCGAAGGCCAGGTGGTGGACAAGGGCGACAAGCTGCTGCGCCTCGACGACACCCGCTACCAGTCCAACAAGGGCGAGACCGAGGCCGACCGCCTGGCGCTGCTCGCCCGCGTCGAGCGCCTGTCGGCGGAGGCCGAGGGCCGGCCGATGAAGCTGCCCGGGGAAGTCGAGCGCGACGCCGCGCAACTGGCCGCCGACGAGCTATCCCTGTACGACTCGCGGCAACGGCGGCTGGACAGCGAGAAACGCACCCTCAACGAACAGCTTCGGCAGAAGACCCAGGAACTCGCCGAGTTCAAGTCCAAGGCAGCGCAGTACCGCTCCAGCCTCGGCCTGATCCAGCAGGAGCTGAACATGTCCAGCCCGCTGGTGAGCGCCGGCGCCATCTCCGAGGTGGAAATCCTCCGCCTGCGGCGCAGCGCCGTGGAAGTGCGCGGCTCGCTGGACGCCACCACCCTGGCGATCCCCCGCGCCGAAGCGGCGATCGCCGAGATCCGGAGCAAGATCGAGGAAAGCGACCTGGTGTTCCGCTCCGACGCCGCCAAGGAACTCAACGAAGCGCGCACCGAACTGCAGAAGATCACCGCCACCAGCGTCGCCATCGAGGACCGGGTCAGCCGCACCACGGTGACCTCCCCCGTGCGCGGCATCATCAAGCAACTCAAGATCAACACCATCGGCGGCGTGGTACAGCCGGGCAGCGACATGCTGGAAATCGTGCCGCTGGAGGACAACCTGCTGATCGAGGCACGGGTACGCCCGCAGGACGTGGCCTTCCTGCATCCGGGACAGAGCGCCACGGTCAAGTTCACCGCCTACGACTACACCATCTACGGCGGCCTCAAGGCCCGGCTGGAACTGATCGGCGCCGACACCGTCACCGACGACAAGGGCAACAGCTTCTACCTGATCCAGGTACGCACCGACAAAAGCCACCTCGGCAGCGAAGAACACCCGCTGCTGATCATCCCCGGCATGGTCGCCAACGTCGGCATCATCACCGGCGAGAAGAGCGTGCTCGACTACCTGCTCAAACCGGTGCTCAAGGCACGCTGGGAAGCGATGCGCGAGCGGTGATGGGGCACGGTCTGATGGGTTGTCACCCATCCTACGGAGCTTGGGCCACGGGGTTGGGTTCAGGCACGCTCCCTCACCCCGGCCCTCTCCCAGGGGAGAGGGTGTTTTTAGCTCCGAGCCAAACCGCGACTCCGTCCAGCTCCCTCTCCCTCCGGGAGAGGGTTGGGGTGAGGGGCGGAGTTGCGTCAAGCACAAGGTTCGTCCATGCAGAGACCGTAGGATGGGTGACAACCCATCAATATCAACCCGATGGGTCACCGCCCATCCTATCCACCCGTCAACACCGCCACCGCCTCGATCTCGAACAACATTCCATCCAACGCCAGGCGCGGTACGGGGATCAACGTGCAGGTTGGCTTGGCACCAGCCCCGAAGGCCGCCTGCAATTCGGCGCCAAAGATGTGCAGGCGCTCCTCGCTGTGATCGACGATCAACACGGTCAACTTGACCACATCGCGGGTGCTGGCGCCGGCCGATTCCAGGGCGATGCGCAGGTTGCCCAGTGCCTGGCGCACCTGGGTGGCGAAATCCGCCGACAGGCGCCCTTGCTCGTCCTCGCCGCCCTGCCCGGCGACGAACACCAGGCGCGCGCCCGGCGCCACGCTGGCCACGTGGGAATAGCCGTTGGGCGCGGGATCGTAGAGGCCGGCCGGATTGTTCAGGGTGAAAAGCGAATGGCTCATGACGCGACTCCTTGTGATGGTTCATCAATACGTCGATACGACGAACGCCATCGTGACATTCACTCGCCGTGATTGCGCCGGAAGGTCTCCTCGCCCATCGCCGCGATCTGCCCGTCGATCAGCGCCTCGAACGGTGCCAGCAGGGCATCGTAGCGCCGTGGTGCCTCGACGATCTCCAGCGCGGCGACGACCGCCTCGAGGGTCGACAGCGCCCCTTCCATCGGTGCCTTGCGCAACCGGTAGCGCGAGGTCAGCCCCTCCGGCAGGGCGACGCGCGGCAGCGCCTCCAGCGACGGATTGAGGTACAGCAGCTTGCGCGCCTTGCGCCAAGTGCCGTCCGGCACCACCAGCAGCAACGGCTCGACGCCCTGCTCCGCGAACCCGGCCAGTGGCTGTGCCTGTTCGCCGGGGAACAGCAGGCAGGAGCGGTAGCCCGGCCGGGCCAGGCGCTCCTCCAGATCGTCGAAACGTTCGCCGACCAGCAACTCGGCATTGCGCAGGCCGAGCGCCGCCAGCCGCGCGGTGTTCAGCGCGTGGCGGGTTTCGCTGGGGTGCTGAAGGATCAACACCCGCGCGCGGCTGTCCAGGGACGGGATCAGGGCGCACAGGCAGTGGTCGAGCGGGCGGGCGCAACGAGGGCAGGATGGGCGTGACATGGGCGTATTCTGGCACAGCTCGCTACGCTGTTTACCGGGTTACTCGCTGGTGCGAACACCATCTCACACTGCCCCGTCGCGCTCACGCACGCGGAAGCCCGGTGTGTAGGATGGGCCGGAAAGCCGCTGACATTCCCCAGGAGCCGCGATGATCACCGTCCACCACCTCAACAACTCCCGCTCGCAGCGCGTGCTCTGGCTGCTCGAAGAGCTGGGGCTGCCCTACACCGTCAAGTACTACCAGCGCGACCCGAAGACCATGCTCGCCCCGCCGGAGCTGCGCGCCGTGCACCCGCTGGGCAAGTCGCCGGTGATCAACGATGGCGAACTGGTGCTCGCCGAGTCGGGGGCGATCATCGAGTACCTGGTGGAGCGCTACGGCGACGGCCGCCTGCAACCGGCCGACAGCGGCGCGCGCCTGCTGTACCGCTACTGGCTGCATTACGCCGAGGGTTCGGCGATGCCACCGCTGCTGCTCAAGCTGGTGTTCGACCGCATCGAGAACGGCCCGCTGCCGTTCTTCATCAAGCCGTTCGCCAGGCTCATCGCCGGCAAGGCGAAGAGCAACTTCATCCAGCCACAGATCGACAATCACCTCGCCTACCTCGAAGGGGCGCTGGCCGACGGCGACTGGTTCGCCGGCAATGAATTCAGCGCCGCCGACATCCAGATGAGCTTCCCGCTGGAAGCCGCCCAGGCCCGTGGCGGGCTGGACAGCCGCTACCCGAGGCTCAGCGCCTTTCTCCAGCGCATCCACGCCCGCCCGGCCTACCAACGGGCGCTGGACCAGGGCGGGCCCTACGAACTGCTCGGCTGACGAACGCCAGCCGTAGGGTGGAAGCCGCTTTTCACTTCCACCGCAGGGGGCAAGACGATAGCTCGGAGTCAGGACGAAGCACCGCCCCTCACCCTAGCCCTCTCCCGGAGGGAGAGGGGATTATTCCGTGTAGCGCTCAAGTCTGTTCTCAATCCACGCCTCTGTGGGGCTGAGGCTTCGGCTGACAAGCACCAGACCGTAGGGTGGAAGTCGCTTTTCACTTCCACCGCAGGGGGCTAGACGATAGCTCGGAGTCAGGACGAAGCACTGCCCCTCACCCTAGCCCTCTCCCGGGGGGAGAGGGGATTGTTCCGTGTAGCGCTCAAGTCTGTGCTCAATCCGCGCCTCTGTGGGGCTGAGGCTTCGGCTGACAAGCACCAGACCGTAGGGTGGAAGTCGCTTTTCACTTCCACCGCAGGGGGCAAGACGACAGTTCGGAGTCAGGACGAAGCACCGCCCCTCACCCTAGCCCTCTCCCGGAGGGAGAGGGGATTATTCCGTGTAGCGCTCAAGTCTGTTCTCAATCCGCGCCTCTGTGGGGCTGAGGCTGTCGCCGCTGGTTGAGCTGGCACGGTCTGCTCCCTCTCCCCCCGGGAGAGGGTTGGGGTGAGGGGTGGACCATGGGCAAACACAACGTCTTCGCCCGCAAGGTGGCCTTCCTTGCGGTGGAAAACGCTTCGCGGTTTTCCACCCTACGGGCCCCTCGCCGTCAGTCGAGGGGTTGCGGGCGGGCGTGCTTTTTCAGGAAGCCAACCAGCAGCCGGGCGGACGGTGGCACGCTCCGGTCATCGAAGGCGACCGAGACCGGCGGCTCGCCTTCGATGGTGATCTCGTACTGCTGCAGGTCCCGCGCCTCGGCGGAGAACTGCGTCTCGCAGGCGGAAATGCCGCTCTCGCGCACCAGGCGTTCGAGCTCCTGCGCCTCGTCCTTCGTCAGGTTCGAGGTATCGAGCACGCAGCCCTTGACCACGCCGACGAAACCTCCGGATTGCACAAAGCGGACTTTCATGATTCGTCCTCACACCGCGATGCCGACCTGCTTCCAGGCCGCCTTGACCGCCTTCTTCGCCGCCGCCCCGTACTTGCCCTGGCCGGCGATCTGCACGCTGAGCCGGGCACACTCCTCGAAGCTGCTGTTGGCGCCGAGCTGCAGCAGGGTCTCGTACCAGATGCGCCCGGCGACCTCCCAGGCGGGACCGCCGAGCGCCTTGGCGGCGAGCACGAAGGCCCGGTTGGGAATCCCCGAGTTGATGTGCACGCCGCCGTTGTCACGCGGCCCAGTATAGAGCCCGGACATATGCGCCGGCTGCGGGTCGGTGCCCAGCTCGGGGTCGTCGACGAAGGCCGTGCCGGGGTTCTCCATGTCGCGGATGCCGCGCCGGGTCGGCGCCGGGACCAGCACGTCCGCGCCGATCAACCAGTCGGCACTTTCCGCCGCCTCGCCGCGCTTCCACTGCCGGACCAGGATGCCGAACACATCGGAAAAGTGCTCGTTGAGCGCACCCGACTGGCCGGCATAGGTCAGGTTGCTGGTGAATGCCTGCACGCCGTGGGTCAGTTCGTGGCCGATCACGTCCAGGGAACGGGTGAAGCGCTGGAACACGCTGCCGTCGCCGTCCCCGTAGGCCATCTGCCGGCCGTTCCAGAAGGCGTTGTTCATCGGCGCGTACTCGCCGTTATAGTCCGCTTCGGCGACGTGCACGGTGGACACCAGGCTCATGCCGTTGTCATCCAGTGAGTTGCGGCCGAACAGCGCCTGGAAGAAGTCGTAGGTATCGCCGCTGCCCTCGTAGGCTTCATCCACCGCCGGGTCGCCGCTGGCCGCCAGCCCCTCCGAGCGCACCAGCACGCCGGGCAGGCGGTCGGTCTGCTGGGCGTCGTAGACCAGGCGGTGGCGGTCGGGCCCCGGCGAGCGGCTGGCGATCATCCCCGGCATGCCCTGGACCGTCGCCCGTACGGCGCGGAAGGCGCTGCCCGCCGACAGGTTGGCGATCGCCCAGCAGCGCACCTTGGGATCGGCCGACTGGGCCAGGCGCTCGATGATGTAGGGCGGGACGATGCAATGGATCGGATTACGCGTGCACATGGACTGCTCCTTGCGTCTGTTCCTTTCCTGTCTGGACCGGGCCGCTCCGCCAAGGTTCCGCTCAGTTTCGCCGGGACTGAAGTATCGCGTAGGGTGCGCCGTGCGCACCGGAACGTTCGATACCGCCAATATTTCGGTGTGCACGGCGCACCGGCTGGCCTAGCGCGGCGGGTTGAGCTGCGCCTTCAACAGGTCGCGGAAGGTCTGGATCAGCGGTTCGCGGCTGCGCCCCCGGCGCAGGATCAACGAGAACGGCGCCTGGTAGCCGAAGGTCGCCGGCAGCAGCACGCGCAGGCGCTTCTGCTCGATCCAGGAATGCGCGTAGTGCTCGGGCAGGTAGCCGATGTAGGCGCCGGACAGCACCAGGATCAGTTGCGCCTCCATGCTCTCCACCGTCGCCGCGCTGTGCTTGAAGCCGTGCCGCGCCAGTTCGGCCTGGCTCCAGTAGCCGCGACCGACCATGCGCTGCTGGGTGATCACCTCGGCCGGGATGCGCCGCTCGCCGAACAGCGGATGGCGGTCGCTGCAATACAGCCAGTGCTGCTCGCGGTACAGCGGCTGGTAGACCAGCCCGTTCATGCGCGTGGAGAAAGCGCCGATGGCCAGGTCCAGGCGGTTGTCGAGCACCGCCAGTTGCAGTTCGTAGGGGCTCAGCACCGCCAGGTGCAGGTGCACGGCGGGATGCTCGCGGTTGTAGGCGCCGATCACCTCGGCCAGCGGCAGGGCCGGGTCGCTCACCGTGGCGTCCAGCACGCCGAGGTTCAGGGTGCCGCGCAGTTCGCCCTTGAGCGCCGCCGAGTAGCGCTCGAAGCCTTCCAGCTCGCCGAACAGGCGCAGGGTTTCCTGGTAGAACAGCTCGCCCTTGCTGGTCAGGCTGAAGCCGCCACGGCCACGGTGGCAGAGGGTCAGGCCCAGTTGCCCTTCCAACTGGCTCATGTAGGTGCTGATCGCCGAGGTGGACAGGTTCAGTTCCTGCTGCGCGGCGGCGAAACCCTGGTTGCGCACCACGCTGACGAAGATGCGCAGCAGTTTCAGGTCGGGCAAGGCGGTCTGCATCGGATGGTTCCAGGCGTAGGGTGGGCCGGGCGGCGCTCCGCTTCAGCCCGGCACTCCACTTGGTGGGCTTCGCCCACCCTACTCGGTTCGCATTAGTTTAGAAATTCCTGAACCAATTTTTTGCTTCCGGCGATTTTTCCCCGAAGCATCCCGGCCAAGAATCCACCGACCTAGGTTCGTACGAAAAATCGCCGAGCGAAGGTCAGGCAGTTTTCGTACAGAACCTCACCATTAAAACCACAACAATAGTGAGGCCCGCCGTGGACAACACCTTCCACCAGCCCCTGGGCGGCAACGAGATGCCCCGCTTCGGCGGCATCGCCACCATGATGCGCCTGCCGCACATCCAGACTTCCGAGGAAAAACGCCGACTGGACGCCGCCTTCGTCGGCGTGCCGCTGGACATCGGCACCTCGCTGCGCTCCGGCACCCGCTTCGGCCCCCGCGAGATCCGCGCCCAGTCGGTGATGATCCGCCCCTACAACATGGCCACCGGCGCCGCGCCCTTCGACTCGATCAACGTGGCCGACATCGGCGACGTGGCGATCAACACCTTCAACATGGCCGAGGCCGTGCGCATCATCGAGGAGTCCTACGACGACATCCTCGAACACGGCATCAAGCCGCTGACCCTGGGCGGCGACCACACCATCACCCTGCCGATCCTGCGGGCGATCCGCAAGAAATACGGCAAGGTCGGCCTGGTCCACGTCGACGCCCACGCCGACGTCAACGACGAGATGTTCGGCGAGAAGATCGCCCACGGCACCACCTTCCGCCGCGCCGTCGAAGAAGGCCTGCTGGACTGCGACCGCGTGGTGCAGATCGGCCTGCGCGCCCAGGGCTACACCGCCGAGGACTTCAACTGGAGCCGCAAGCAGGGCTTCCGCGTGGTGCAGGCCGAGGAATGCTGGCACAAGTCGCTGCAGCCGCTGATGGCCGAAGTGCGCGAGAAGGTCGGCGGCGGCCCGGTGTACCTGTCCTTCGACATCGACGGCATCGACCCGGCCTGGGCGCCCGGCACCGGCACCCCGGAGATCGGCGGCCTGACCACCATCCAGGCGATGGAAATCATCCGCGGCTGCCACGGCCTGGACCTGGTCGGCGGCGACCTGGTGGAGGTCTCCCCGCCCTACGACACCACCGGCAACACCTCGCTGCTCGGCGCCAACCTGCTGTACGAGATGCTCTGCGTGCTGCCGGGCGTGCAGCGCCACTGAGCGCGCCACGCGGAAACGATCCGCCCGGGCCGCCGCCTCCGGCCCGGGCTCGCAACGACAACAATTACAACACCAAGAGGGCTCTCCCCATGGCTCTGGATCTCTTCGTCGTCCTCCTCTACGTCGCCGCCATGCTCGCGCTCGGCTGGTACGGCATGCGCCGCGCCAAGACCCGCGAGGACTACCTGGTCGCCGGCCGCAACCTCGGCCCCGGCTTCTATCTGGGCACCATGGCCGCCACCGTGCTCGGCGGCGCCTCGACCATCGGCACCGTGCGCCTCGGCTACGTGCACGGCATCTCCGGCTTCTGGCTGTGCGCCGCGCTCGGCCTGGGCATCATCGGCATCAGCCTGTTCCTCGCCAAGCCGCTGCTCAAGCTGAAGATCTACACCGTCACCCAGGTGCTGGAACGCCGCTACAACCCCACCGCCCGCCACGCCAGCGCGGCCATCATGCTGGTCTACGCGCTGATGATCGCCGCCACCTCGACCATCGCCATCGGTACGGTGATGGAAGTGCTGTTCGGCATGCCGTTCTGGACCGCGATCCTTATCGGCGGCGGCATCGTGGTGCTCTACTCGACCATCGGCGGCATGTGGTCGCTGACCCTCACCGACATCGTGCAGTTCATGATCATGACCGTCGGCCTGGTGTTCGTCCTCATGCCCCTGTCGATCGCCGACGCCGGCGGCTGGGACGCCCTGGTCGCCGCCCTGCCGGCCAGCGCCTTCGAGTTCACCGCGATCGGCTGGGACACCATCGTCACCTACTTCCTGATCTACTTCTTCGGCATCTTCATCGGCCAGGACATCTGGCAGCGGGTGTTCACCGCGCGCAGTGAGCGGATCGCCAGGGTCGCCGGCAGCGCCGCCGGCATCTACTGCGTGCTCTACGGCCTGGCCATGGCACTGATCGGCATGGCCGCCAAGGTCCTGCTGCCGGAGCTGGACAACGTCAACAACGCCTTCGCCAGCGTGGTGCAGATCAGCCTGCCGGACGGTATCCGTGGCCTGGTGGTGGCCGCCGCCCTGGCCGCGCTGATGTCCACCGCCAGCGCCGGCCTGCTGGCCGCCTCGACCACCGCCGCCCAGGACCTCTGGCCGCTGCTCGGCGGCCGCGACGAGGCGGAAGGCAGCGCCCACGTCAACCGCGTGTTCACCCTGCTGATGGGCCTGGCGACCCTCGGTATCGCGCTGGTGGTCAGCGACGTGATCAGCGCCCTGACCATGGCCTACAACCTGCTGGTCGGCGGCATGCTCATCCCGCTGCTGGGCGCCATCTACTGGAAGCGCGCGAGCACCGCCGGCGCCATCTCCAGCATGGCCCTGGGCAGCCTGGTCGCGCTGGCCTTCATGCTCAAGGACGGCCTCGACGCCAACACCCCGATCTACTACGGCCTCGCGGTGGGCGTCGCGAGCTTCGTGGTGATCAGCCTGCTGTCGCGCAGGAAGGAAGTCCCGGCCGCACGCCTGGCTTGAGTCACCCCTTGGCGATTCCGGTTCCCCGGCCGGAATCGCCTTTTTTCCATCTCCATATGGAAGGTATCGCGATGACCACCTGCGGCGAATTCCTCGTCAAGCAACTCGAAGCCCGGGGCGTCGACACCGTGTTCGGCATCCCCGGCGTGCACACCGTCGAGCTGTACCGTGGCCTGCCGGGCAGCCGCATCCGCCACGTCACGCCGCGCCACGAACAGGGCGCCGGCTTCATGGCCGACGGCTACGCGCGGGTCAGCGGCAAGCCCGGCGTGTGCTTCATCATCACCGGGCCGGGGATGACCAACATCCTCACCGCCATGGCCCAGGCCTACGCCGACTCCATCCCCATGCTGGTGATCTCCAGCGTCAACGAGCGCGAGCGCCTCGGCCTGGGCAACGGCTACCTGCACGAACTGCCGGACCAGCGCCGGCTGACTTCCGGGGTGAGCGCCTTCAGCCACACGCTGATGAGCGTCGAGGCACTGCCGGCGGTGCTGGCCCGCGCCTTCGCCGTGTTCGCCAGCGAACGACCACGCCCGGTGCACATCGAACTGCCGCTGGACATCATCACCGCGCCGGCCGATCACCTGCGCCTGGCACACAGACCGGAACTGCGCCGCCCTGCTCCCAACCGCAGCCTGCTGCGCGAAGCGGCGACGCTGCTGAAGAACGCCAAGCGGCCCCTGCTGCTGCTCGGCGGCGGCTGTGTCGAGGCAAGCGCCGAAGCACGCGCCCTGGCCCAGGCACTGGACGCCCCGACCGCGCTGACCATCAACGCCAAGGGCCTGTTGCCGCCGGGCCATCCGCTGCTGCTCGGCAGCAACCAGTCGCTGCCGCCGGTGCGCGCCCTGGCCAGGGATGCCGACGTGGTGCTGGCGATCGGCACCGAGCTGGGCGAGACCGACTACGACGTGGTGTTCGACGGTGGATTCGAGATCGGCGGCGCGCTGATCCGCATCGACATCGACGCCCAGCAACTGCTGCGCAACCACCTGCCGCACCTGGCCATCCTGGGCGACGCGCGCCTGGCCATGCGCATGCTGCTGGCCGACCTGCCGGCAGGCGAGCTCAGCCCGAACAGCCCCGGCGCCCAGCGAGCCGCCACCGCGCGGGCGCAACTGGCCGAGAGCTTCGAGGGCTGGACGAACTATCGCCGGCTGTTCGACACCATTCTCCAGGCGTTGCCGCAGGCGCGCTTCGTCGGCGATTCGACGCAAACCGTGTACAGCGGCAACCACCTGGTGGAACTGGACGGCCCGCGCCGCTGGTTCAACTCCTCCACCGGCTACGGCACCCTCGGCTACGGCCTGCCGGCGGCCATCGGCGCCAGGCTGGCGGAGCCGCAGCGCCCGGTGGTCTGCCTGATCGGCGACGGAGGCCTGCAATTCAGCCTGCCGGAACTGGCCAGCGCGGTGGAGGCCAGGGTGGGCATCGTGGTGCTGCTGTGGAACAACCAGGGCTACGGCGAGATCAAGCGCTACATGGAGCGGCGCGACATCACCCCGATCGGTGTGGACATCCACACCCCGGACTTCCTCGCCATCGCCCGAGGCTTCGGCTGCGCCGCCGAACGCGCCCGCGACCACGCCCACCTGGCCGAACTGCTGCGCAATGCGCCAGCCGACCGACCGTTGCTGATCGAGGTACAGGAAGCCCCGCCATTCGCCTAGCCATGTCATGACCGTAGGGTGCCGCGATCATGAGGTCGAGCATGTAGCCCGGATGAAATCCGGGGGCATGGACTCGCCGGTCTCCCCGGATTGCATCCGGGCTACGGAGTTCGTTTCGTGCCCGGGCGCTGGGCTCGGAGTTGAATTCACCCACGCTCCCTCACCCCATCCTTTCCCCAATAAAATGGGCCGGAACACCATCCCCCTCCCCAGGTTGATGGGTCCGGCCCGGTCCCGCCCTTACTGCAAACCGCTAATGACTCAGCCACTCCAGCGCCGAGGGTTGTGACACCAACAATTAATAGCACAAAGCCATCATGCGCAGGATAACGCTCATACCAACGTGATCAGCACGCCCCCGGGAACCTTGAGGGGACGCGAAACCGGACCGACCAACGGTCTTCCTGGTGGAACGAGCGGATGGGGGGATGAGAGTGGAATGAACCGGGAACGCCGGCGCGAAAAAGCGATCGCGCCGTGCGGTCAGGCACCTGGGGAAGGTGCCCGGGGTGAAGCGATGACGGCGGCTTGCCTCAGCGCTGACGACGCTCCTCGGCCAGGCGGCGCTGTTCGTCGCTGCGAACCGGCACCGGTTGCAGACGTGGTACCTCGATCAGGCCCAGCGCTGCGCCCAGTTGCGACAGCCATGCGTTCAGTCGACGTTTCATGATGCCCCTCCTGAGATCGGTGGTCGGGCGGCCCTTGCTTCTTGGGCCGCCCTCAACAGGAGCTTAGTCGCTCCCGGTAGAACAAGGTTACGTCCGTTACGATTTCCCCGGCATGACTTAAGTCATGCCGGGGTGGATTGGCTGGCCGCTCGACTCCCCCTGTCGGTGCGCGCGGCGCGCCCTGCCTACAGGGCCAGCAGCGCCTCGGGCTCTTCCTTGCGCCGGTAGGGGAAGACGTCGATCACCTTGCCGGCGCGGATCTTCTCCTGCAGGCCTTTCCAGTACTCGGCGTCGTAGAGGTCGCCGTGCAGCTTGCTGAACAGCCGGCGCTGCTGGAGGTCGGCGAACAGGAACGGCGGGAACTCCTCGGGGAACACGTCGTTGGGCGCGATGGAGTACCACGGCTCGGAGGCCATCTCGTCCTCCGGGTAGCGCGGCGGCGGGATCTTGCGGAAGTTGACCTCGGTGAGGAAGCAGATCTCGTCGTAGTCGTAGAACACCACGCGGCCGTGGCGGGTGACGCCGAAGTTCTTCAGCAGCATGTCGCCGGGGAAGATGTTGGCCGCCGCCAGTTGCTTGATGGCCAGGCCGTAGTCCTCCAGGGCCTCGTGCACCTGGGCCTCGTTGGCGTGTTCCAGGTAGATGTTCAGCGGGGTCATGCGCCGCTCGGTCCAGCAGTGGCGGATCAGCACGGTATCGCCGTTCTCGATCTCCACCGTGGAGGGCGCCACTTCGAGCAGTTCGGCCAGGCATTCTGGATCGAATTTCGCCTTGGGGAAGCGAAAATCGGCGAATTCCTGGGTATCCGCCATGCGCCCGACGCGATCGACGCTCTTCACCAGCCGGTACTTCTCGATCACCGTGTTGCGGTCGACGTTCTTCGACGGCGCGAAGCGGTCCTTGATGATCTTGAACACCGTGTTGAAGCCCGGCAGGGTGAACACGCTCATCACCATGCCGCGCACGCCGGGGGCCATGATGAACTTGTCGTCGGTGTTCGCCAGGTGGTTGATCAGCGACCGGTAGAACTCCGACTTGCCGTGCTTGTAGAAGCCGATCGAGGTGTACAGCTCGGCGATGTGCTTGCCCGGCAGGATGCGCTTGAGGAAGCCGATGAATTCCGCCGGCACCGGCACGTCGACCATGAAGTACGAGCGGGTGAAGGAGAAGATGATCGACACTTCCGCCTCGTCGGTGATCAGCGCGTCGGCCTGGATGCCGTGCCCTTCGCGGTGCAGCAGCGGGATGACCAGCGGCCACTGCTCGTCGCGGGTGTAGATGCGGCCGACCAGGTAGGCGCCCTTGTTGCGGTAGAGCGTCGAGGAGAACAGCTCGATGCACAGCTCCGGGTCCTTGCACACCCAGTCCGGCAGGCTGGCACGCAACTGGCCTTCGAGGCGCTCGATGTCGCGCGGCAGGTCGTCGTAGGCAACGCTGAAGCGGTAGTCGTCGAGGATCTGTTCGAGGGTGCCGGCCAGGTTCAGGCGCGGCAGGTAGCTGCGGGTCTGCGCCGCGCGCTCGTGGGAGCGCAGCGACGGTCGCGTGGTGTGGATGAACATGCAGCCGTCGCTGATCAGGTCGTGGCTGAACAGGCTGCAGAAGATCGAGTTGTACCAGGTCTCGGCCAGTTCATCGTCGAAGCGTACGTCGATCAGGCCGATATAGGCACTCTTCACCAGCGGCCATTGCTGCACGTCGAGCAGCACCTCCGCATTGACGGCGTCGTGCAGGCGCTGGCTGACCTCGGCGACCTTCTCCTCATAGAGGGCGATCCGCGCCGCCGCGGCGCGCTGGGTTTCCACCCATTGCGCCTGCTCGAAGCGAGCCCGGGCGCCGTCGGTGATCCGGTGGAAATGGGCGCGATAGTCGTCGAAGCCATCGAGGATCAAACGGGCGATATCGGCGGCCGGCCAGTTCTGGGGCATGGAAGAGCCTCTGGAGGATCAGTCGGAATGGCGAGCTTAGCCAGTGGCCGCGCGAAGTGAAAGCATGCTGCTGCGGGTCGGCTCGCCGGCGGCAACTGTACCGGTAATTCGAGCGCAAGTTGCGGATTGCGCCGCCACCCGGGCCGGGCGATGCTGCCCCTCCCCCGCCAGGAGC
This sequence comes from Zestomonas carbonaria, assembly GCF_904061905.1. Classification (GTDB taxonomy): domain Bacteria; phylum Pseudomonadota; class Gammaproteobacteria; order Pseudomonadales; family Pseudomonadaceae; genus Aquipseudomonas; species Aquipseudomonas carbonaria. Next base: position 1 of record NZ_CAJFCI010000077.1, on the reverse strand, counting down.
C